>NZ_JBHJHP010000010.1:0-141612 GCF_042219855.1 Quyinboa sediminis
TCTTCTTCATAATTACAGTTTAAAATTAATACTATTTTGTCTACTTTTAAACTGTCCAGTTTTTGGGGAAGCTTACATTTGTACCAAGACACAAGACATAAGACACAAGACATAAGACACAAGACTTAAGACACAAGACTTAAGACACAAGACACAAGACATTTGTACGGACCTGATATAGGTTAAGCACTTAAAAGTGATTCCGGTTTTATGCGAAGATTGCAGCCCCGAAATGGTGGATTGGAATAAAGGAAATAAAGGAAGTGTGGGTTGTTATGATTCAGGAAAAAGCAAGGCTGTCCATTTTTTTGCATTGGTTACCGGATCAAACATAAGCATAAGATTCTGGTGCCTGATTTTGATGTGATCCTCACTGAAATTGACATGCATAAACTCATCAATGGTATTAACCAGATCATCCACAGAATCTGCAATTTCGCACAGGGGTTCAAGTCCTGTACCGCTCACCATAGGTGAGTTTACGATACAAAATCTGCCATTGTAAAGCGATTTAAGTAATTTAAGTTTCAATCCTGTAGCCTGAAAGGTAACGATAAGGTTTATATGTGCTTCACGGATAAGTTTCAGCATTTCCTCTTCTGAAGGATTGGGAACAAGTTTAACATGATCCATCTTCCTGACCAGCCGTTTCATCCGGTTTGAAGGGTTCATGCCGGCTATTATAAAAGGCGTTTTAATCCGTGTAAATACATTTTTCAGCAGGAAAATAACAGCATTTTCATTTTCCGGAACACTTAGTTTTCCATGGTAGAAGATGTAGTCGCCGTATCCCGGTAGACTGTCAATTTTCCGGGTGGTATGTGATGACGGAATGAGTTCAATGTTAGGATATATAGCGTTATAATGATCGTAATCATTGGGTGAAATCGTTACGGTGTGATTGGCAGCCGTAATGACTTTTTCGTACCGTTTCAGTTTAAACCCCTCTATCAGGTCATATAATTTCCGGAACAGATTGTGTTCTGATCTGGACAACTGATAATAATACTCGTATTCCGTATTGTGCATTCTCACCAGTTTGATTCTCCGTTTCAGTCTCGGGTCATTCAGGAATGCAGTGGTATGAAGGCCTTCAAAAATTATCGGATCAGTATCTCTCAACAGATTATAAAGCAGCTTTTTATCTTTGCGCGTTTTAACAATAAAAGGCATAAACGAAAAAAAATTTCGTACACTCAGTTTCCGTTTATAGTAAAACACTGTATCACAGAATTCTTCCAGTTCGGTTGCCGGCGTCCGGTTTGAATAAAAGGCATGCAGTGTGATCCGTATACCACTGTTGCTCAGAGCCCTGATCCGGTTAAATATATCAATCACACCCCCGTAATTAGCCGGGTATGGAATATCAAAAGCGACTATATGTATGCGCTTTTCGTTCAAATCTGTCTTGTCTTCTCTTTCAGCCAGGTCAGCTCATCGGGTTCAAGATGCGATGACAAGGCATTGTAAACCGTTTTATGATAGTTGTTCACCCATTCAATTTCTTTCAGATCCAGCAGATTCATATTAATCATTCTGAGATCAATAGGGAAAAGGGTTAAGGTTGTGAATTCCAGGAATGAGCCAAACTCTGTGCTCATTTTTTCTGTTATGTATACCATATTTTCCACGCGTAATCCCCATTTTCCTTCCCTGTATAAACCGGGTTCAATGGTAAGAACCATACCGGGTTCCAGTACTACATCGTTGCCTTCTTTGCGAATAGTCTGCGGACCTTCATGTACATTCAGGAAATGGCCTACACCATGGCAGGTCCCATGGCCGTAATCCAGTCCCATGCGCCACATGGTTTCGCGGGCCAGAATATCGAGTTGAACTCCCCTTGTTCCGACCGGAAATACCGCGTTAGCCAGGTTTATATGTCCCTGCAACACCCGCGTGAAATCATTTTTTGCCTGCTGGTCAACCTTTCCTGTAGCTATGGTTCTGGTTATATCTGTTGTGCCAAAAAGATACTGTCCACCGGAGTCCATCAGCAAAACGCCGTCTTTTTCTATTCTGGCACTGCCTTCAGCGGGTGGTGAATAATGCACAAAACCGCCATTTTCGTTAAAGGTGGCAATGGTGTTGAAACTTTCATCCATAAATCCTTCCTGCTGAGACCTGAAATATTTCAACTGTACACCAATATCGTATTCCGTGATGGTTTTTCCTTTGGCCAGTGCTTTTTCAAACCATATCATAAACCGGGTCATGGCAATGCCATCGTTTACCATCGATTTTTTAAAGCCGGACAATTCAGTATTGTTTTTTATAGATTTAAAATGATTGACCAGCGATACTTCGTTTTCTATTTCATGTGCATCGGCCATAGCGCTGTATACAGCATAGTTCAATGCTGCTTTTTCAGTAATGAACCGGACATCTGTTGGCTGCTGCTTTACAAAACTGAAGATGTTTTCATACGGTAACACGCTGACACCGGATTTACTGAGTTTCGCTTTGGTACTATCCTCAATTTTTTCCGGATCAACAAAAAGATAAGCCGCCTCGGGGGATACAATGGCATAGGATATAACCACCGGATTATACACCACATCATTGCCACGAATATTAAAGAGCCATGCAATCTGATCCAGGGCAGAGTAGACCGCCATCCACTTTCCCGAATAAGCTTTACGGACCCGGTCCAGTTTTTTTGCTGTAGCTTCACCGCTGTAGTCCGTACTCAGTAACATGACCGGATTAACCTTTGCGGCACCCCGTTCCGTCCGCATTTCAGACAGCAGGTCAAGCGATGTTTCAAGTTGTAAGTTTTTCTTTTCAAGAACAGACCGTATTCGTTCTACTTCAGCGGCAGGGAAGAGTAATCCGTTAAGTCCGGCTGCCTGGCCGCTTTCAAGCGTATCACACAGCCATTTTACAGGTTCAGGAGTTCCTTTGATCCCTTTTTTGAATAAGCGTATTCCGGTTCCTGCAAGTTGTTTTTCAGCCTGAAGAAAATAACGGGAATCCGTCCATAACCCTGCATCGTTAAGGGTTATCACAATAAATCCCATCGATCCGGTGAACCCTGATATATAAGCGCGTTCAGCCCATTCATCAGGAAGATATTCACTCATATGCGGATCAGTGCCGGGAACAAGCCAGGCCTGAATGTTGTTTTCCTGCATCCGGTTTCTCAGGTTTTCAATACGTATTTTTATGTCACTCATGATAATTAGTTTAAAGCAATTAAAACTTGTGTCTGTATTTGGGTTAACTTCTACTTTTTGTCTGCAAGACTGAGGTTGATATTTTCAAAACGCCCGATAACCGTAACCGCTGATTCGGTATCGGCATTGCTCCCCACCACACCGTTTATAATCCGTGATGCACCGTCTTCAATGGTTCTGAAAGAGGAAGAAAGTCCCTGGTCTACCACTAATTCGCAATATTTAATATCTGCATTAAGGTTGAAGGAGGTGGTTTGTAAAAATGCCAGGTTTGTAAAAACATTGTTATGGTCAATGTTAATGGACTGAAAGCCTGGTTTTTCGTTAGTAAGCTGAAATTTACCATAATGTAAAACGGTTTCAAGATTTTGAGTCACATTGCCAATGGTAAATTCAGAATACATCCCGCTCAGCTTAATGCTGCCGGCATTGTTTATGTTAAAATTGTCCGTTTCAGTCGTGATGTTCAGGTCTTTACCCTGCTGTACAGACCAGGTGGAAAACTCACTTTTAATAACAGCTTCATCAATAGTGTTAACCGTTACAACAGAGTTTTCACAATGTATCAGTGCATTTGCAATATGTTGCAGGGTAACATCGGACTGAAACAAAGTCAGACTGGAAACCCGCTGAGGCTGAGCGTGTAATTCTGTTCCGTGAAGTTTTCCATAATCAATGGTCAGGCTCTGTATGGTCAGCGGGCCGTTAAAATATGCATCTCCGAACCTGTTGGTGATATTCCATAACAGATATGCCGGTGCTTTAATGTTTATTTCTGAGTCGTACAGGTAGTTGGATGCGTAATCCGGATCAACAATAAGCTCTATGTCAATTTTTTTTGATGAACCGGACACCGCATAATTGATATGTGTAAAAAAAGTGGCTGAATCCGATGCCAGGTCGAGGTCAACCGACAACTCTGCATTTATATAAATAGAGTCAATGTCGGCGAATGTAATGTTTATGTTGCCATGCTGGTTACTCAGGCGAACTTTTGCCAAAGAATCTACCCGGTATTCAAATGTTTTTTCAAATGATATATTTACGGCATAAAGTTGCGAGAAAAAGCCCGTCAGCAAATATAAAAGAACGTAAAAGCTACGGGATATTTTACCATTTTTCATGAATACCATCTTGTCCATCATAGTTACAAATATAATAAGTTTTTAACCATAGAAGTGGTTCATTTTGAGAATAAGATAAAATATACAAGCGTCCGTTTTGTAATCATCTGGTTACTAAATAATACGTTTAAACACACTCATCAGATATACAGAAATGGAGATGTTAAGGTTTTTTAATGATTTAGCAACTTAAACAACGCGAATTTCTGAAATTATAAATCTAATTTTACAGGTCGCAAACTAAAATCAGGTAACTATTTAATCCTAAAACACAAATGAAATATTATTTTAACAAAGTAATTAAAGTTGTCTTTATCAGTGTTATTCTTATTCTTCCGGATTTGATATCTGCTCAGGGAGGCTTCAGGGGTGTGAATTTTAATTGGGGCGAATCTGTCCTGCACCGGCCACCGGAATGGTATAAATCTGAAGCGGCAACAGAGATAGCGGATCATGTATTGTTGTATCAGTCCAGCGTAGGAGCCTGGCCTAAAAATACCGATCTGTCCAGGGTTCCCGATAAGGATACCTTCAAAAAAATAGAGGAAGAGGGTGCAGGCAATACCATTGACAATAATGCAACCACCCGCCCGATGCGTTTTCTGGCACTGGTTTACGATGCCACCGGTTCAAAAAAATATAAAAAGGCCTTTTTAAAAGGTCTCACTTACCTTCTGAAAGCACAATATGATAACGGAGGCTGGCCGCAGTTTTATCCACTGAGGAATCACGGGTATTATTCAGAAATAACCTATAATGATAATGCCATGATGAACGTGATGTTTTTACTCCGTGACATCGCTCAGAAACAATCACCATTCAGCTTTGTAGATGAATCATACCGCGATCGTTGCGAGTCAGCTGTTGAAAAGGGAATAGACTGTATTCTCAGAACGCAGGTGAAGCAGAACGGGAAATTAACGGCATGGTGTGCTCAGTATGATCAGAATACCCTGCAACCGGCCTGGGCCCGTAACTTTGAACCGCCTTCACTTTCGGGAGATGAGAGTGTGGATATTGTTCGTTTTCTGATGGAAATAGAAAATCCCTCACCTCAGGTAATAGCAGCCATCGAGGGTGCTGTGGCATGGTTTAAAGATGTTGAGATCCATGGTTTGGAATATCATCATAAATGGGGTGAAAACGGCAAGCCCGATGCCTTTGTAGAACCTGATCCTGATGCAGCGCCACTATGGGCCCGGTTTTACGAACTGGATACCAACAAACCGATTTTTATTGGACGTGATAAAGTGATCCACTACAAGCTGAACGAAATAGAACAGGAGCGGAGAGGAGGATATGCCTATTACGGCAGATGGCCTGCAAAAATGCTGAATGAAGAGTATCCTGCATGGAAGCAGAGGGTACATTAAGGTCTTATTCAATGACTATTTTCCAGAACTTTTCAGCAGATCTCAGTATGTAAAATCCACCAGCCAGTTCATCAAAAGAAAGAATTGTGGTTTGAGTTTCCGTCTGGTATGAGGTCTGTTTCAGTTCAATCTGTTTTCCTTCGGCATTAAATAATATGAAAACCTGATCCGGTCTGGTGTGGCTGATGTGTATCAGCCCCTGACCTGCAGGGTTGGGATAGACCTCAGAGATGTCCTGTGGCTTAATGATGCTGACATCTGTGGCATCGCCATTAAAGTAATGTTCGGCAAGGGTGAAGGCTTCTTTTCCGATTGTTTCGCCGATTAGTCTGCCGGTAATATCATCACAGGGAGGATGTATACCACCCCATATTCTGGAGAGGCTGCATTGATCCGAAGCATCACGATAGGTAGCCCACTGCAGAACCACATCCTGACTGGGACCTTCTTCAAATACAAGGAATTCGTTTTTAGCAGCCAGAAATTCACCCATACCACCCGGAAAATAAGGACTTCCGGTGAGTGCAGTTAGTACCTCTGCAGCTGCCCGGGAATAGGTGGAATGCCCGGATACATATCCAGCAAACGGAGGTGTGACAAATGAAGGACGCTGGTATGGCCACCAGTTTTCAGCCAGAATCCATCCTACGCCCGCCTGATCCACTTTCGGATCATTGATGTAATGGTGACCTTTCCATGCATATAATTTAATCTTCCCTGCATTTTCATTCTCTGATCCTGCCAGTGGGTCACCTGCTTTTACTACTTCTATTAAACCCTCAATCAGCGGAATCCCGTTTTCGTTGTAGTTTTCAAGGTCGGGGTCAGACGACTGACCCATGTCGGCCATGTAACGTATGGCAGAAACCGGCCTGATAAAATCGTACCAGCCTTTTATGCCCCATGCCGTAACAGCCGCATCATGCATCGCACCGCCGAGCGTAAAGTAGGCTTTTACATCCCACTCAAGCTGATCACCAAATAATTCCTCACCTTTGAATATCCGCTTAAATTCCGGGTGGTCGTTAATGTAGTTCAGCAATACAAACCAGTGTCCCGGAGGTGTTTCTGAATCGGGACCGTCAGCCCAGAATTCAGCAAGCACACGGGTGTAATCACCCCGTGGTACAACCTGGCTTTCATATGGTTTACCCGTTACAGGGTTTTCGTCTCTGCCTTTACCGGTATCGCCACCATCTTCATAATTGTAAAACTGATCATGCTCTGTGATATTCCCGGGTAAACCAAAAAAATCAATGTTTCCGATTGATGCTGGTGAGATATCCCACATGACTCCATCGAACGGATTAAGATGTGAGCTCCAGACAGAAACCAGGGAAAAATTCCATTTATAAAGATCCATGTCTGAATCCTTTAATGTCATGCTGTTTATCATGGGTGGTGATCCCGGATCGTGATAAACCAAATACTGATTACCATCCCTGGAATAATGCGCTGCAGCATCATCCTTGAGGGCAAACGCTTTCACATTACCCCATTCAGGGCCAAGAAAAGCGGGTGTGTTTTCAGAGGTGATATTCCCTGCCTGGTCTATAAATATTTCAAGCTGAAGCGGTTGCCAGCGGTTAGGATCGGTAAGGGAAGGATTCCCCGGCAGATTGGGGATCAGTGGTTCATTTACAGGTGTGTAAAACTGATTTTCATATTTGTTGATTTCATTTGATCCGTCACTTAATCCGTAAACAATAACGGATTGGCCGATAAAATTTCCCAGGGCTTTGGGATTGCCACCACTGTAATCGGACGATGTAAATGAAGGATCAAAATTTAAGAGTTTCATTAAGGCATCAAACCTTTGCTGCGTTTCTTCCTGGTGTGGTGAATTTTTAAACCTGTATGTCAGCAATCTGTATGCAGCATAGCTCATAGCCGTATTTACGGCAGTTTCCTTGCTGACATCTGTTCTGAAACCGTCAAAGTTATTAATATAATCATGTATTTCCTTACCAATCAGATAGGTTTCGGCTTTTTCATCGAATAAAGCCCATGCGTCATAGAGGGCTATGCTGGTATGAAAAAGGTTTCTGGCGTGAACCGTCGGTCTGGCATAATCTTCACGTATGGCCTGAAGCAGTGCTTCATTCCACATTCTGGCCACTGAAACGCGGTCGGTAACATCATGCACATTCATGCTGATCTCCTTCGTCACCGGCAGGCTGGAACAGGCGTTAATCTCCCGAACCATGAGTTCACCCTTTTCTGCAATTCCCCATTTGACTCTGATCAGTGTGTCACCCTGACCCTCAAGTATTTTACCGTTTTTCACTTCCCAGTAACAGGTGCTTCCTGCTTTAGCCGGGTAGGAATAGGACTGTTCCGTAAGAATGCCTGCTGTTGCACTGCCGTTGATTGTATGACTCTCAAGATAGGTGCAGGAACCATCGTCCTCTGTTGCATCCGGATCATAACTGCAGGAGGCAGGATCTGTGCAACCGGATATTTTGTCAGTACTCAGATACCGGTCGTAATACCCGCCATTTTCAGTAAAACGATAAAACCGGTTAGCAGGAATATTCGTGTATGTTTCTTTAAGTCCCGATGGCCAGGTAATAGTCAATTCTTCAATGGTATTGAATTTGGCCAGACCAAAATGGAGCGGGATAAGGCTTTGAGCCATCAGTGCAGATCCATGTTTGTATCCTGAAAGAACCAGTTCACCAATCTTAATCTGTACCAGGGCGCCGATGGCATTAAGGTTTGAGCTTGTTCCCTGGAGGTCAATACTGACCCAGTTGGCTGTATTGGCTTTTGCCGATTGCACTCTTTCGTTTTCAAAAAACTGAATCTGCTTATTGGTACTGCCTACAAGCATGTCAAGATCTCCATCGTTGTCATAATCGAATACGGCAACAGAACTGGAATAGGTTGGAGCATCCAGTCCGTATTCCGCAGCTTTCTCCATGAATTTTTCCTCACCTGTTTCCAGGAGGTTTTCATAGTATTTATTGGGAAATTCAAGGTAATATCCGTTCAGCACGACAAGATCCATATCCAGATCGTTATCAAAATCTGCAAACTGACATCCCCAGGCCCATTCCGTTTTTTCAAGGTACAGGGCGGGTGCTACATCTGTAAACGATGTATTGCCGGAGTTTTTGTATAGTGCACTTTCGTTTATGTTGGTAATGAAGAGATCGAAAAAACCATCGTTGTTATAATCCGCCATGGCAAGTCCCATCCCATCTTTAAACTCATCTGTAATGCCGTAATGTTCCGCACTGTCGCGGAAAAATGTGCCGTTGTCGTTTATAAAAAACTCATTGGGCAGATCAAAATCTTTTGATATGTATAAGTCCTGGAAGCTGTCACCGTTTTTATCCCATGGAATAGCCATCCACGATGCCAGTCCCGATGGATTCAGTCCAGAACTTTCTGTATAATTTGTGAAGGTGCCGTCTCCGTTGTTTTTATATATGGATCCATTACAGGCGAATACGCTGGTGATGTACAGATCCAGGTAACTGTCGTTGTTGAAGTCGAACCAAAGGGCACCCGTGGTATAGCAATTGTTTTTTTCAGAAAACCCGGCACTGACGGTGACATTGGTAAATGTACCATCCTGATTGTTATGATAAAGCTCGTAAAACAGTGCACTGCCAAGAAAAAGATCAGGAAAACCATCGTTGTCATAGTCCCCCCACGAGGCACTCATCTGTTCTCCGAAACCAAAAGGACCGGGAACCGTTTCTTCAAAATAATTGTGCTTGCTTACTATGCCGGATTCTGCGGTGACATCCGTAAAACTGCCATCATTATTATTGCGGAACAACTGACTGGCGACCGGAATATTAGTGACATTATTCCAGCGGGATACTATAAACACATCCAGGTCATTGTCGTCATCATAATCGGCCACAGCAATGCCATTATTGTTAAATGCTGATGATAGATGGCTTTGTAAACTTATTTCTTTGAAGGGCTGGGAATGCAGTATATTTATTGATACTATGGATAAAAAAAGATAAACTGCAATTATTTTAAATGCAGTAAGAGAATTTGTCAATTGTATCAATCCGGTTCTTTTCATGTATTTTAAACAGTGTTAATGACTGTTTTCATCATGTTACATTCGGATTTAAAAATAAGCAATTTATTGAAAATCAAAAAAAGTGTTAAATCCCCAGGATTAATTACGGATTATTGTCAAGGAAATTCATAATTAATTTGTGTAAGCAGACTTAATTGTCGCATTATTTTATGAATTTTTTTAGTGAAGAATAGAACATTTGGTATATTTTTTTCTGTATATCTGTATAGCCTTTCCAGAACGAAGACTTTCAGATAATTTTTCAACCTTAATAACAAATTGAAATGGTATATATATCGAAACCGGCCTTTCGGTGGTGCCGAGCCAAAGCAGTTTACTCTTGTTTCTTAACAAGCTATTTACAACAGTTGTATCAAAGTTGACATCAAACGATTTACTAACGATTTTACAGGAAACAGAGTCGTTTAATTTGAAGATATCAACCTGAGCAACAACAAACCCCTGGACGTTATTATCCAGTAATAATTTCGGATATTCAATGGAGTTAAAAATTTCCTCAAGAAATATACATTCCCAATAACGGATTCTTTTTAATAAGCTGGTATCAACCTTATAGGCGTTATTAAATCTTAGTGCTCCGTCTTCAGTATATAGTCCTGTTCCCTGTGCCATTGTATTTGTCATGGATAATAATGTAAACAGAACGAAAGAGGTAATTTGTTTGAGAAATTTCATGATGTTTCAATTAACATATTACTGTGCCACGATCCACTCATAAACCGGATCACGTCCCTCTTTAAAATCCTTAAAGCTGGCTTCGATAATATGATCAGGAGTGATGGTTTTCAGATCCTTGTCTGTTCGTTTAAAGTACTTGGTAGAATACTGAACTGACAGACCTGAAGATGGCAATTGCATTCGCTTTACTTCGCCCAGATGGTTTGGTTTTCCCGAGGTTTCTTCACCTACCAGAATAGCGTTGGTCATATTTCGGAAATCCATGGCATTAATAATAGCGGAGGAAAATGTATTGCGACCGATTATGACATATAGTTTACCTTTTTTATTGGCTTTTTTAAGCGTTGATAATTCCTTTATCAGTTGGGTTCCCTGTTCCGAGTTTCCGCCACCGTTAAAACGGATGTCGAAAATAATCTTATCAAAGGTATTTGCTGTGATGGTATCAATAATCCGGTTCTGAAATTCTGTAAAAGAAGGCAAATCCTGAACATTCCCCCTGAATCCGGGAGGTACATGTTCCCGGCTCCAGCATTGGTTATACTGAATATAATAGACATTATTTTTGCTATCTTCATGATCCCAAAACAAGGCTCTTCCATTTTGATAGCACAGGGGGATTGGATCAGGGATTACTCCTACAGCGTTAGAGCGGTTAGTGCTCTCAGAACTAATCCTGTAATTTAGTGTCTGACCATTTTCATTTTTCAATTGTAAGTTAACAGTGTCAGAATCTGCAATTCCAAAATACTCCAGTGCCTGAATCAGAGGGAGCATTTTGGGCATAGTTTTTTTTATTGTTGCCATATTATCTATGGTTGCTAACGTGGAAAGTGAGTCAATAACTATATTTATGGGAATTCCATTTATTGCCAAAAGTTTTCCACCCAGTATAGCTTCATTCTTCTTTGTGGTGCCCTGAACAATTATGCCATCACTGAACCACATTAAATTAAGTGGCAAAAAACGATTTGAGTCCCAAAATTGTTTAAGGCTAACGTGTGTATGTAAGTCACCCATTGACGCAACCAGTTGTTTTAATTTTACACCCATTTCAAAATCCGACAGCTCATTTTTTTGTGCAGCAATCCGGTCCAGGCCATTGTTAAAGTCCTCCTGGCTTTTTACCATAAATAAATTGTAGTGGTTTTTGGGCAGTTCTGTTTTCATATAGTCGATATCAGCCTGCCAGTCGATGGTTCTGTTTTGAGCACAAGCGGCAACTGAAATAAAAATGTACAGGATAAGGATTGTATTTTTCATAATAGTGGCATTTAAATTAGAGTTTTAATCTGAATAATGCATACAAGCGATAGATGTTTTCTTCCATTGGTTCACATTTTTATAAACTGAAAGATATTAAAATAGTACATTTTTAACTTCCCTTTTCCAATTAATATGCTTGCTGTAATTGCATAGACTATATTTATGATATACAGTACCCCCATTACATAGAATAAGAGATTACTGTTGCTCCAATGGTTTATTTTTAGAAAGAACCATAATATGAAAGAGGAATAGAATATCAGGTTCCATAAAATTTGAAAATTTAAAAGATTAACACCTTGTTCATTCAAATCAATTATTTTATCACGTTTGGTGAGCCATAACACCATAGGCAGTATGATACTGCCAAGAGGCAAGAAGATGCACGCTAAAACAGATAAATGAAAATACTGTAAAAATTTTAAGTCCTTTTTTTTATTGTAATCAAGAAGGTTCTCAATATTAATTTCCAAAACCGTACATATGTTTTTTAATGTATTTCCCCGTGGTTGATTTATGCCTTTTTCTATACGCTGAAGTGTTCTCAGGTTAATATTTGCATCGTCAGATAGTTCTTCCTGGGATAATCCTTTTTGTTTTCTTATTTCTGAAATTTTTGAGCCAATTGTTTCCACCGAATTTCTTTTTAAATATGGTTTCAAAATTACAACGGTAATGTTTAAACTGTTACGGTTTAAGCATGACATTTTTATGGCATTTGTGCCTGTATTCTGAAATTCATATTCGTAATAAAGACTAACAGGTTCATAATTATGGTTTTAGTATTTTGTGTACTATCAAAAATAATGATCAAAGGCCAAATTTACAAGCTGTTAGACTTATATGTATTCAGTAAAAATAATAAAATCTGTTGGGTTTGATTCAGGGTATATTGACAGAATGTAAGACTGATTTGTTCTGCAGTAAATGCAAAAATTTTACTTCAGGTCCAGTTTACGCATCTGTTTTACAATCATTTTTACAGCAAATTTAGGAGCCAGTCGGTATAATATATCTAAACCTTTGGCATCTTTTCCAACCATTGCCCGGAATTTATTTTTTTCTACGGCGCGTATGATTTTTTCTGCAGCTTTATTTGCAGGCATCGCCATGTTGCTTTGTGTATCCTTCGAAGCCTTTTCTTCGGCTTCGGACTTAATGCCGGAGTTGGACATAATATTTGTATTCACGGCTCCGGGATGAATAACGGTCACGCCAACGTTTGTATGCCGAAGTTCGGCATATAAGCCTTCCGTTAAAAGTTTCACTGCAGCTTTGGAAGCACCGTAAAATGTTTGTCCGGGGAAAGGAATAAAACCTCCCATGCTGGAGATGTTGGCAATGTGTGCTTCAGGACGTTTTAGCAGATAAGGTAAAAATGATTTGGTCATATATAATGCACCATAAAAATTTATATTTATAATGCGTTCAATTCTGTCATAATCCAGTTCGTTCACATCAATAAACGGCTGAATAATACCGGCATTATTGATTAATCCGTCCACAACGCCGTGCGCATTAATTACTGCTTCAGGCAATTTTTCAACTTCGGTGCGATCTGCAATATTTATTTCATGAACCGACAGATTTGAATTCCCGGCCATTGAAGCGGTTTCCTGCATGCCTTTTACGTTGATATCAACCATGGCAACTTTTGCACCTTTCGCCAGCAGTTGCAAGGTGATTTCTCTGCCCATGCCGCTTCCGGCACCCGTAACAACAATTACCTTATTATTTACTTTCATTTGTGAAGAGTGATGGATTAAACCTCAGTAACATTCATTGTGACATTCAAACGGCGTGACTGATCAACTTATACGACAATTTTCGACGTCAGGCACAGGTTCACAATATATTAATTTTTTCCTGGTTTGCTGCAATGTTCTGTAGTAAGGCGGTTTTATCAAGAATAAAAATAAAAGGATCAGACCTGTTTTATTTGGCAGCCTGATCCTTTAAATGCATTTTCTTCATTTATCCGCACGCATATATTATATACTAGCGGGCACTGAAATGCTTTTATTCTTTGCTTTGCTATTGTCCGGGTTGTATAAATACCGAAGTCATACTCAGGGAGCCTGCCATGGTTTTATCGTTGAACAGGGAGATGCCGTCGTTTTCATTTTTTAATCCCAGAACATAGAGCAAAGGTAAAAAGTGATCCGGAGTCGGCACCGCAAGTTCCAGTGCTTTCCCTTGTTGTTTGTACTGTATCAGTGCTTTGTGGTCACCCGATAGAATCCAGTCATTCATTTTTGTCCTGGCTTCAACAGCCCAGTCAAACCCATAACCAACAGTGTTCATGTTTTCCCAGTCTACAAGACGAAGGTTGTGCACCAGGTTGCCGCTGCCGATTATCAGCACTCCCTTATTGCGTAAGGCCGCCAGTTCTTTGCCCAGATTGTAATGAAACTCCGGTTCCCTGGTATAATCAATGCTCATCTCTATCACCGGTACATCGGCATCAGGGTACAGGTGTTTTATTACACTCCATGCACCATGATCCAAACCCCATTTGTGCGTAAGTGCGGCTTCGGTTGAACCGATCAGCTGCATCGTTTCTTTAGCCAGCTCCGGACTTCCGGGAGCCGGATATTGTACATCATACAGGGCTTTCGGAAATCCGCCAAAATCATGAATTGTTGGTGGCTGATCCATTGCCGTGAGAAAGGTCCCACGTGTTTCCCAGTGCGCCGAAACACATAATATTGCTTTGGGCTTTTCAAATCGGGTACCGATATCCCTGAAATTGCGGGTGAACTCATTATCTTCAATGGCATTCATCGGACTTCCATGACCCAGAAACAGCAGGGGCATAGGCTCCGTGCTGTCAAAGGTCGATGTCAGTTTGTTTAGTGCGTTCAGTTTCATTGCTGCTCCTGTTAATGGAAGTAAAGACAGAATTTTGAGAAACTGTTTCCGTTCCATACTTCCGTTGTTTATGCTGACTGCTTTACAAATTGTACTTCAGCCGATATTTTTACTTCATCGCTGACCAGAACCCCTCCGGTTTCAAGGGCTGCATTCCAGTTAAGTCCCCAGTCTTTACGATTGATCTTTCCTTCCAGAGAAAATCCGGCTTTGTAATTGCCCCAGGGATCTTTATTAATTCCACCGTATTCAACATTAAATGTTACCTCTTTACTAACACCTCTGATGGTTAATACACCAGTCAGTTTGTATTCGTCGTCATCCACTTTTTTTAGTGCAGTACCCTCAAAAGTCAATGCGGCATGGTTCTCTGCATCGAAAAAATCAGCGCTTTTCAGGTGATTGTCACGGTCTTCATTGTTTGTAAAAACTGAAGCTGACTCAATGGAGGCAGTGATCTTTGCATGTTCAAAATCCTCTCCGTCAATGACGGCACTGAAAGATTTAAACTCACCACGTACGTTTGAGATCATCATGTGTTTTACTTTAAATGTAATCTCACTGTGCGAAGGATCAAGGGTCCAGATTGTTTTTGTCGTTTCCATTTTCCGTTATTTTTATTGTTTATAATTTGATTTCTTTTATGAATACAAAGGTCGGGTAACATCCCTAGCAGGAGGTATCACATTTCGGAAAAAGGATTATAAAATCAGGAAATAAGCTGCTGCATTTCTTTTCTGAATTCCCCGGGTGTCTGGCCTGAGCGGCGTTTGAATACGCTGGTGAAGTAGGCATTTTCTGAATAACCCAGTTCAAAACTGATTTCGGCAATGGTTTTGTCTGTTGTCATCAGCAGGTTTTTAGCTTCAATAAGTTTTCGTGTTTCAATGATTTCAGACACACTTTTCTGCATGATGTTCTGACAGATAATATTCAGGTTCCTGCTGCTCATAAATAACTTCTCAGCATAAAACTCCACACCCTCGGGCCGGCGAAAGTTCTCTTCAAGTGTGACCAGGAAATTCTTAAAAGTCGAGCTCTGCGTTTTAACCAGTTCGGAATCATCGGCCACACGTTTTTTACGTTCGGCTTCAACCATGGTAAAAAGGGCGCTCAGGAGATGCCTGACTATGGAATAATCAGGTTGTTCAGCCTGTGTTTCTTCCAGCATCATGCGGCATATGGATTCCATCCGGTGGAAGCACCGGTCTGCCGGAAGTGGTATGTTTGCATTGTTGTGATAATAAGTGTATAACTGGAAAGTAGTTTCCGGTATAAATTCACTTCTGAACCGGATGGCCCAGATATCGCACTTTCCATCTTTTAAATAGGGTACCACACGGTGTACTTTCCCCTTGGTAACAAAACTGACAAATGGAGCGTCCATTTTTGTGGATTCAAAGTCAATGAAATGTTCCAGGCTGCCTTCTATGCCAATCAATAATTCTTCATAATCATGCGTATGAGGTTCGTTCTCGGAGGTCTGAATGCGCTCTACGTCTTCAGGGGCAAGCCGGTATATTTTGAACATGTGTTGCATAAGCTGATGTGATGGTATTATTTCACAGAACAAATATAAGATGGGAAAGTTGTGAAATCAATTTTAATATGCATTGGTTTCCCGGAACCGAACAGACGGGATAAAGATTATATTGTAATGGTATTATATTTCTGGTTTTACTGTAATTCTATTGCTGCTTACTAAAGCATGTATGCTAAAGATAAAAAAATACAGACGCACATATTTGTGATATGCATCTGTATTTTATAATGGAAATTACACGATATCATTATCTCCTCAGTTATATTACACAGAGCAGACATGATATGTTTGCTTAGAACATGATACCGACATATACCTGAATGTTGTTGTTTTTTGCGTCTCCGAGAAGATCCTGTACGGATTCTCCGTCTTTTGCCACCTGGTTCAGACCAAGACTGTAATTAAAACCAAATATCAAAGGATCAAGATTAAATCCAAGACCTGCGGAGATACCGTAATCAAGGGTATTAAATTCACTCCGGTCAAGATCTTCAGCATTGTCAATATTGATAAAATCCAGAACTTCGGCCTGAGTTTCAACGCTGGCATTCATTAAAACACCAACATAGGGTCCAACATGAAAATTAAAATCATTGGCAAGGTAATATGCAAAGTGTAGTGGAATTTCAAGATAATTTAAGTTAAGTTTTGTCTCTCCGTCTGCCAGGTCAACACCAAGGAAATCCTGGTTATAAACGGTCTTAACACCCTTGGCAGAATACAGTAATTCAGGCTGAAAAGCAAAGGCGTCTGATAACATGAATCTACTCCAGACACCGGCGTTAAAACCGGGCAGGACATTGTTTTCATCTGCATTGTCTATGGTTAATGATGAGAGGTTTAATCCCCCTTTTATACCGAATCTGGAATCCTGAGCGGATGCTGATCCTGTGAGAAACAACAGGGCCGCTATGAATACTAAAGTTTTGAACGCATTTTTTTTATTAATTCTATACATATCTGTGTGTTTAATTGTTTGTAAAATGTGTTGTCCGGTAAGCATATACCGGTTTATAAGATTATTCTTTTATGGTTTAAATATCTCCGCGTTTTGCGGCTCGTTTAAGTTTGTTATTGGCGTAAATAGCAACTTCAACCCTTCGGTTTTGTTGGCGGCCCTGTTTTGTGTCATTGGATGCAACAGGTTGTTCCTCACCGTATCCTTCCGTTACAAGCCTGTTGTTCGGAATACTGAGGTTATTCAGATAATCAGATACAGCGTTGGCCCGTTCCTGTGATAATTCCATATTGTATGCATCATCGCCAACATTATCGGTATGACCCTCTATTAAAACTTCTGTATCATCGTACTTCTTTAAAGTTTCTGCCAGTTCGTTAAGGTTTTGTATGGATGCATCACGCAGCTTATATGAGTCAAAATCGAACAAAATTCCTGAATCAAAAGTGATTTTAATACCTTCTCCCACACGTTCAACATCCGCACCTTCAAGGTCCTTCTTTAGTTCCTCTGCCTGCTTGTCCATGTATTTTCCAATTAAGGCACCTGCAGTTCCACCAATCATGGCACCAAGAATTGCCCCGGTAGCCGTATTATCCGATTGACTTCCGATTACACCACCTATGGTTCCTCCAACACCGGAACCAATAGCACCGCCTTTCATTGTTCTGGATGCTGAACAGGAAGAAATTAAAGTTATTATGAGAATGAAGCTTGTTAAGCTTAATAGCTTTGTTTTAAATTTTGTTTTCATAATGTTTGTATTTAGTTTTTTATTTAATTTTCAGGAGAACATCTAATTCCCCACAATATCATGCCACAGTCTGCGGGTGTGTCTGCTTGCTATGGTATTTCCACAGACAGAGCGAGTTTAAGATCTATTACGAATATGTGTAGGTTTTACAGATAGTGGTTAATTTCCACAACGGTCTGTTGAATGCCACAAGCAGATCCCGGTTAAGCCAGGTTGTTTTTTCGTTCTTAAACCGGATTACTGTGATCCGGAGCGATCATTCTTTTGCATTATAATACGCCATGGCTTTTTCCATGTGTTTTTCAAGATTATTTATCCTGTTTTCCGGATTTGGGTGAGTCGATAAAAATTCAGGAACGGGCGTTTGACCTTCCCGCATCATGCGTTGCCAGAAGCTTATGGATTCCCGTGGATCATATCCTGCCATGGCCATAAGGTATAAGCCCATTTCGTCTGCTTCTTTTTCATGCAGTCTGCTGTAAGGTAACATTACACCAAGTTGGGAACCAACACCAAAAGCCACCATCGCCAGATTTTGTGTCGTCTCTTTTTCCTTTTGAAGCGCCTCGGAAAGAGCCATCCCTCCAAGCTGAACGGCAAGTTGCTGAGACATTCGCTCATTCCCGTGTCCGGCTATGGCATGAGCAACTTCATGGGCCATTACCACAGCAACACCGGTTTCATCCTGGCAAACGGGCATTATGCCTTCATAAAATGCAATTTTACCACCGGGCATACACCAGGCATTAACTTCATCAGATGCGAGAACATGGTACTCCCAGTCATAATTTGAAATTTCGTCTTTCATGCCGCGTTTGGTAAAATAGCTTTCAACCGCATGGGCTATATTTTGTCCCACTTTTTTCACCTGTGCCCTGTATTCAGCATTATCAGTGAGTTTATTTTCCTTAAGAACTTTCTGATAACTGCTTTCGCTTAACGTCAGCATTTGTGAAGATGGCACTGCAGTAAACTGGGTTCTCCCGGTAAACGGCACTGTACCGCATGCAACAGAGATAACTGAAATCAGAAATAAGCTTAAATATTTCATGAGTGTGTGTTTTGTAATATGCGTAAGAGGTTAAAAAACCATGCCAGACTGAAAGAACCGGAATGAATAAACAGTTGGTGGCAGTCCTTAAGGTTCTGAAAGGAAGGGTTTTATATTTATTCGGCGTTCATTTTAAGCATTGAGGAAATAAATTCTTCAGGAACTGATCGATGTATAAAGGTGTGGATAAAAGAATAATGGTGTAGAATAAATTCCCGCCGTATGGTAAAAGTTTTGGTTTGGCGGATCACAAAAAATTACTGCCGGTAGCCTCTTTGGGTTAGTTTTTGTGGTTGAACCAGATTTAATAGTCTGAAATGGTTGTTCCTTGCACGCACCGGATTAATATCAAGTCCACCACGTCGGGTGTAAAGGCAACATACCATCATGTCTTTTGGTGCAAATGTATCATCCAGACGTTTATAGATCATCTCGCAGATCTCTTCATGAAAGTGATTTTCGTTTCGCAACGAAACGATATATTTTAATAAACTTGTTTTGTCAGGAATCAGTTCGCCTTCCATCATAATATATACTGATCCCCAGTCCGGCTGATGTGTAACCTTACAATTACTGCGCAACAAATGGGTGGCTACCCTTAAAGATGTAATACCGGCATGAGGTGTTAGGATTTCGGGTTTTTCTGTATATGTTTCAATCGTCAGGTCGGTACCTACAATGTCTTCCAGAAGTGGATAAGCCATAAAATCAAAGGGTTGGATCGCGGATGATTCGTCAAAAAAAGTAACATGTACCATGGTCTTTAAAAGCTTTTCAAGATCACGCTTTACGGTTACACAGATATTCTGAACAGCCTGTTGCCTGTCCGTTCCCCGCCGTGTCATATTGAACGAATGGAGGTATAACTTAAGCGATTTACTTTCAACGATAAACGGACTGGTGCAGGCATATACAATTTTAAGCATGCCGGCGACCGGAAGTCCTTTCTCCAGTAAAAAACTGAATTCATAGGCATGCCAGACATCCACACCGCAAAACGGCAGTGCATCATCATCTATATTATAGTGCGTGCGGTTTTCAGACCGTGGTACGGCCACCAATACATCCGGATTATAATGTTGTGGATACTGACTCTTTTTTCCTAAATGTTGTTCTTCCGGTTTCATACGCCTGCAATTCCATCAAAATAGGTCACCTGTAAGCGGGGAGAATAGCGATACCCGTTTTCTATGGCTGTTTTCATCGCCATCAATCGTGTCTGTGCCAGTTCTTCAGGTGTTGATCCCAACGGCATCAATACAATATCGCCTCTCTGCCATCCGCTAAGCTGATCCAGATACTGTCGTTTTAACTCGCTGGTCTCTGCTTTGGAACTAATCACAAATTTAAGCTGAAAATCTTTACCCGGCGAATTTTTACACAGATCGATATACTGTTGAAGCACCCTGATGTTGATCTGTAGCTTTTTATAGTTTTCCGGTTCAATTGGCAGAATAACACCCGCGCTTTTAACTTTTTCAAGTGAGGGAAGTGCATTTTTAAGCTTTGGGGAAATACTGAAAAAATTGACAAGATCCGCAAGTTCTCTGTTATAAATAGTGCCATTTGTTTCCAGGGCAACCATCAGATCCGGTTTCTCTGCCCTTAGCTGTTTTATGAGTTCCGTAAGGCCTTCAGCCTGAATTAACGGTTCACCACCCGAAACAATTAAAAGGGAAATATGGCCCAGGTTGTGCAGAATCTTTCGGACAGCGTCTTCTGTACTGACTAAGGTTTCAAAGTCTGTGCTGAAGGAAGCGTGAGGAGTGTCACATATGCTGATGTTTCCATCAGGCAATGTCCACATACATCTTAAATTACAACCTGAGAGTCGTAAAAACAGGGCTGGCAAGCCGGCCATTTTCCCTTCTCCCTGAATGGTTCCTGGAATGGTAAAACCCGTTGCCGGCTTTTTCTTTATGGGATTCCCGGCAGCATCTTTTGTGGCAGGAAAAATACCTTCCGGTGCTAAAAATAACTGGCTCATGCTTTTCCCTCCTGATTTAATGCTGTGTCTGTAACGCCGGCTTCAGCAAAAGCTCTGGCACGCAACAGACAACTGTCGCAGGTTCCGCAGGGCGTTTCTCCACCACGATAACACGACCAGGTGTGACTGAAATCCACGTTGAGTTCTGCACCCAGTTTTATTTCCTCTGTCTTTGATTTAAATAAAAACGGTGCATGGATACTAATAGGTTTGTGCTCTTCAACCGCCATCACTGTACCCTGATTGATGGCATTCTCCATAGCTTTGATAAAGCTCTCGCGGCAATCCACATAGCCGGAATAATCCACCTGGCTTACACCGATAAAAATATGTTGGGCCTGAACTGATTCAGCGAAAGATGCAGCAACCGAAAGAAACACCATATTACGTGCGGGGACGTAGGTTTGTGGAATATCAGTGCGGTTCGCATCACCATCTTCTACCTGTACATCGGGATTGGTGAGTGAGCTGCTGCTCCCAAGGTTTAGGTTCAGACTGACAATTTTGTGTTCGGCCACACCGACTTGTTCTGATGAAGCTTTGGCACATTCCAGTTCCCGGTTATGTTTCTGTCCGTAATCGAACGACAGGGCATAAACCTGGTATCCCTTACTTTTGGCAAGGTAGAGCGCTATGGTTGAATCTAATCCACCCGATAGCAATACAACAGCCTTTTTCATGACTGTACCGGATATTTAATAAACTCTGTTGAACTATTGCCTGAAACGGCAAGCGAAGGCTCTTTGGCCTTTTGTAATTGTTTATTTTTCATTTCCCTAGTTTTTTTTAGAGACAGGATGGTTTCGAACTGTCTGTGTTTAACGGCGCAAATTAAAGGAATATTCAGGGGCTTTGCAAATGATATTCAGTGTTCTTTACATAATAAAACAAAAAAATATGTAAAAAATACTTTACATAAAGTAAAAAATATATATCTTTGTGTCAAATATTTTAGTTTTATTGTTAAATATTATAAACTTACAGGATATGACTTATCAGGAAAAAGAAAACGTTGTAAACATCTTTAGTGGTTTGTTAATCACTATGGTTTACAGTTGGATTGTATACCAGAAACATGTTTCGGGAGTAATTGACCTTACCGCGGATTACAGAAAATGGGGTGTTGTATTTTTGATTTTTATTGGTGTTTCAGTAGTAGCCAGAATCATCATATACATTATATTTCACATTATTAATGCTATTGCTACACGCGAAGACAAAATACCGGTTGAAGACGAACGGGTAAAACTGATTAAATTAAAAGGCATGCGTAATTCATATTATGTGTTTTCAGGTGGTTTTGTACTCGGTATTCTTGGACTTTCAATCGGTTTGCCGGTATATAGTATTTTTATTGTTTTTATTATCAGTGGCCTGCTTTCCGAAGTTGTTGATAACGGAACACAGATTTATTTTCACAGAAAGGGGCTATAAATGAAAAAGATAATAAAAAGTAACATAAGACGCTTACGGTTCGATGCCGATGAAATGACACAACAGGAGCTGGCAGATAAAGTTGGTGCATCAAGGCAAACCATTGTTGCCATTGAAAAGGGCAAGTATTCTCCTTCACTGGAACTGGCATTTAAAATATCGGATGTCTTTCATAAACAAATCAACGAAGTATTTATGTATGAGGAAGATTAGCTTTAAGCCATGTTCTGGTTTTTTGTACTAATTGAAAGATTTTCATACTATGGCACCTTCGGTGTTGAAATTGTTTTGAGCTATGGAAGTAATATGTGATCCTGTGTAGGATGGAAATCCTGCTAATTATTTCTATCGGGTAATATTTTATTCACCTTAATTTGAATTAAGATGTGACGTGTATGCTCAAAATGTCATAAATCTTCGTTAAATCCCATATCCAAAATTTAATTTAATGGAGCCAAAACGATTTGATTATTGTGGATTTTAATACTTTTATTACTGACAATAAATTCAAGGGATAAACATTCACCTTGTTTAAATTCTATTTCTGTTTCCCATTTATATCCTTTAGGTGATTCGGCAGTAAGAGTGTAAGTACCTTCAGGACGAAAAACATTTACCGCATTTCCATCATCACAACTTATTCCGTCAGGGAAATATTTTTGTATGGTTCCAACATAATCACCATCCAGGTAAATACTTGTATATCCCAGGTCAATTTTATTCCATACAGTCAATAGACCCATATTCCCACCATAAGGATTACCGGGATTATAGCCTGTACCGCCCTCTAATTTTGTTCCATCACTTAGAACAATGTAATAACCCGTCAATTCAATTTCAGTTCCACCACCATAAACCGGGCAGGTAAAACAATCTAAAAAATCAACATACCTTGAAGTTGTTCTGTATAACAAACCGAATTGTGGATTATAATATTCTTCCTCTGTAACATCATAACGTTCACTTACATAATTTTCTCCTATGTTATCACTATGATACCTGATTTTATAGGCTGAATAATTGCCTAATCCCATATTGATACTGGTTGTTGATTGTGTTACACTTTGCGTAGAAGTATTTGAAAAAAACATTCCAAACCCTGACCAGGTATTCTCAGCCATATTTATCATGGTTTTATAACCTCCGTCCTCAAATGTATTATTTAATATATGATAGACTCCCACTTTTTTACCAGGTACATGTGAAATTAAAATATACTCCCCATAACCTTTATTATTATAATATCTTTCTCCTGTAACCCTGAGTTTAATAAACTGAATATCCTGTGATTCATTATTTAATTCTGTAACCACCAGACACAAAGTGCCTTCATCATAATCGCTTAATTTTCCATTTTCGGTATCTCTGGCAGTTACCTTGTAAATCCATTGTGCATTCTCTGATATCGGGAATAAATCTGGTGGTTTGTTTACTTTAATAGTAACATTATCTGTTGCTTCCAGTCCACCAGGATCTGTAACTTTGAGTTTGACATTGAAACTACCTGTTTCATTGAATACTTTTGGGTAATAATCTTCATTGGAATTTGTTCCGTCTCCAAAATCCCAATAGTACGTGAGTTCATCTTCATCCGGGTCGAATGACTGGCTGGCACTAAAAGTTACTTCCAATGGCCTGTTACCTTCAGTTACGTCAGCACTGATAATTGCTACAGGACTGCTGTTTTCAAACTTTTCTTTGCAACAACTCCATAAATATAACGTTGATCCAATAGCCACTAACCAAAGCACCTTGTAAACAATACTCTCTTTTGTAATAAGTGTTTTCATGGGGTATTTTGTTGAAATTTTAATTAATAAGAATTTAATGGATGAATATCATCATTGATATTAAGAGCTTTCTTATGAAATAGGGGCCTATATTCCTATAGAAAATTTTAATCTATAGAAGCAGAGTTCAACCAATAATTAACGTCTTAATTTCTATAAGGACCTGCTAATCTTATTAATCACATTATAATTTATTCAATTGATCTTCCATAATTTCTATACGCTTTATGAGTTCATCAATTATTGTTTTCTGTGATTTGATCATTTCCTGTTGTTCCTGTATGGATTTGACCAGAGGCATAATAAAATCATTATATCGCAAAGTGTACACTTCTTTTTCATTTTGTGGGATATCAATTCCGGGAAACTCGAAACCAGCTTCATTCGCTGCTTTTTCAACATCCTGAGCAAGGAAGCCTATGTAACGGATGTTTTCAACTGCTTCATCTGAATTTGAATTAACTTCTTCTCCCCAGATTTTAAATAATTCAGATGGCTTTTTATTGAATGTCACAGGTTTCAGTTTCATAATAAAATCCAATCCTGCAACATTTTCTTTGATGTTGGTTTTAAATCTTGCATCGGAATAAGTGGTTAGGCTGCCAACCTGGGCGCGTATTTGTGAAACTGATGTGTTTCCAAGCAATACCTGATTGCTGCCTGTACACTGGGCATTTGTTATACCATAACCCAACATGGTCACATTGCTTCTACCCACCGATGGGTATGAATTTGAACCAACAAAAGTGCAATTATCAAAATTACTGCTTGTTACTCCCCATCCTGCATGATAACCTACGGCAACATTATTATTTCCACTTAGATTATTATTAAGGGACTCATATCCTATTGCTGTATTATAATTACCGACAGAATTATGGTACATGGAAGCACGCCCATAAGCTGAATTAAAGTTGCCTTCAGTATTACTTAAAAGTGCCCATGAGCCTGTAGCTGTATTCTCATATCCTGTTGTATTATTCTTCATAGCTGCACGCCCTAAAGCTGTATTATCGCTAGCGGTTGTGTTACTTAAAAGGGCATTATTTCCTGTTGCAACATTATAATTACCGGTTGTATTTCCATTAAGTGCATAATATCCACTTGCTGTATTATCATGCCCTTCTGTATTTGAATATAATGATTCAATTCCATTGGCTGTATTATTCCAGCCTGTTTGGTTAGAATTCAGTGCATATTGACCATTCGCTGTATTATCATGGCCTGTTGTGTTAGAAAACAATGCATAATTTCCAGTTGCTGTGTTGTAGGAACCTGTTGAGTTATAACACAAAGCCTTATAACCATTCGCAGTGTTGTCGCTCCCTGTTTCATTAGAATATAGTGCATAATATCCAGTTGCTGTGTTGTTACACCCATCTGTATTCTTAAACAAAGCAGAAAAACCATTGGCTGTGTTATTTGATCCAGTTTGGTTATAGGTCATTGTATAATGACCATTTGCTGTGTTATAGGATCCTGTTGTATTAGAAAACAGCGCACGATAACCATTTGCCGTATTGCGGTCCCCTGTTGTGTTGTGATACAAAGCCATATATCCATTTGCTGTGTTCTCCCATCCACTTATGTTGTAATACATGGCCATATAACCAATTGCTGTGTTGCCATCCCCTTTTGTATTGGAACGCAAAGCTCTTGATCCAACTGCAGTATTGTATTTTGCATTATAGCTATATACTATTTCTATTCCATTATTAAACAATGCTGAATCGCCTATAGCAACAATATCTCTTGTTGGATCAGAATTTTCTCCTGTTGCTTCACCAATTAATATATTTGGTGTGATGGTAATTCCTTCCTGAGCAAGAGTGACCGTGCTTCCACCTGATATGGATAGTTCATTTCCAACCAATGAGATATCCTGTAATTCATTCTCTGGATCAGCATCAGCATCATTCACATTATCAGGAAGGGTTACAGTATTTCCATCTTCAATTGATAGTTTGTGTCCATCAATACTGAGAGTCTGATCATCTGTGTTTTTTTCAAATCCATCCTGCAAAATACTAAGATCAACAGTACTTCCTTTGCTTAAAGTAAGTTCAGTCCCGATAAGACTAATATCCTGTATTTCATTTTCCGGATCCGCATCGGCATCATCTTTATTGCCTGCTTCTTGTGCATATAAAGCATAAGGAACACTCAATAACTGATTTATTCCGGTAATCGTATAATTTGCCCCACCATTTAAATCTGTTTCTGTCTTTATAAAATACGGACCAGTTGACCAATCGATATCAGCGAAGACACCACTGATAATAGTCCCGGTTCCTATTTCAAGGCTTACCAAACCATTTTCATTAGTTGTTGGGAAGTGCCTTTCAACATAGACAGAAGTTCCGGATATTGAACCCTGTATAATACTTATTTGCATTCCAATAGAAGAATTCATTACAAGTTCACTATCAGCATTCCTGATTACTGCCTGATAGCTCATTTTCTCAGGGCTTTGTGCCCAAAATATTGAGGTTAATAACAATCCTGCTAAAACGGCATATAACTTTTTCATTGATTCGTCCTCCTAATATTTAATGACTTTAAATGTTTTTATTTCCTGATTATCCCGAATGACTTTAACCAAATATGATGCTGATTCAAGGCTGGTAATATCAATATTTGTCCTGGTGTTTGTAATTTTCCCGGTCTTTAAAATTTTTCCGTTTACGTCAAAAAGTTCAAAGATTAAATTTGAGAGCTCAAAATCAGCTATATCCAAAGTAAGATTGGTTTTGGCTGGATTAGGATAAACTATGAAATTAAGTGATATTCCATCAGTTTCTTTAATTGAAGAAATTACAGAGATTTCAAAGGGTTGTTGCACACCTTCTGCAACTGAACCGTTTGTTCCAGTTTGAGTTTGGTAAGCAATCTGTCCAACAGTATAGCTTACAGTTCCATTAGAGTCGGATGCAGAACCACCGGTCGTAGTAATTGCTTCCTGTGCACTGGCAAAGGAAAACCATCCAAACCAAATAAGGATTAGTGCAAATGTTTTCATGGGGTATTTTGTTGTAATTCAAAAAAGAGGGCTGATCCTCACGTAGTAGAATATCTTTTTGTATTACAAGGCTTTCCTGAGAAAGAGGGGCCGTTCATATTATACCAGATAAAATTAGGTATTTAAAAATGAAAGTTTTAAACGTAAGTTTCAAATTATTATGAATATGTATCATCTGGCTATCAAGCAGTTTGTTTTCTGCAGAATGAGAGATTGTTGGAGCAAATAAAATATAAAGTTATGGTGTTTTTTACTTATTGTCAAACGGTATCGTCTCAAAATGATATAAAATCAAGATAGTTTTTAGAGTTTTCATTTATAGTAACTAACAAATTCCTTTTTTACCTAACTCATAGATGCAATATAGACAACAATGTTAAAATGTATAGACTATACTTTTTACATGAACGTGCCTAAGTATAGTTACTCTACAGGGAGACTGAAATCCTGCACTTTTAATTCTTCGCAAATTTGATAGATTTATTTAAACGCAAGTTCGTTCAATAATAAGGTTGCACTTGTGTCAAAATTCATCTTTCCTTTGTTATAATTCCTTAATAAAACTACTCCATTATTATTTGTTGGATCAAAGGCAAATAATGAACAAAATCCCCGGGTAGTACCTCCATGACCAATAATTATATGATTCTCATTTTTTGTTATAAATAGTCCAAGGCCATAATAAACCCCGGAATCAATTTGAATGACTGGAGTTTGCATAAGTTTAAGACTTTCATTACTTAATATTTTGCTCTCAGATCTGCCCATTAATGATATAACGAATCTGGTTAAGTCAGTAGACGTTGTTATCAATCCAGCAGCTGGAACTTTATAACCTCTTCCCTGAAGTTCACGATTTGCTATTTTTATATTTCTTTTCGTCAGGCGGCTACCATAAACACCAATAGACATTTTATTCCTTTCTTTTTCAGGAACTCTATAAAAAGTATTTTTCATATTTAATGGGATGAGAATTTTATCAACAATTAAATCTATAAATGGTTTTTTTGCTGCTCTAGATATTGCCAGACCAATAATAGAAATTCCAATATTTGAATAATTATATTTTAACCCGGGTTCCGATATTAGTTTTATGGTCGGAATTGATAAAATAGTTTGATTTTCCCAAAACTCAGGTTGACCTAAGTCCGCATTCCTAAGTTTTGGCTCTCTGTCAAGTCCTGAAGTATGACTTGCAAGTTGTTTGAAAGTTATTCTGTTTGACTCAGAATATCCCCGAATTTTTTTTATTTCAGGGACAAAAATATCAACAGGATCATCCAGTTTGAAATAACCTTCTTCAATCATTTTCATCATCAGTAAAACAGTAAAAGTTTTTGAAACAGAAGCAACACGGTAAAGAGTGGATGTGTCAGCATCAAATTGTTTCATTGGGTCGGCATAACCAAATGCTTTTGACCATACAGTTTTATTATCAAGAATAATAGATGCAGATATACTGCCTACCTGATCATCCTTAACATCATTCGCTAATTGATTTTCGAATTTATTAATTAATGAGCAACTGTTTGTCTTTTGAGCTATACCAGAATAGAATGAATAATGTAGTAATAGAAAAATAAAGAAAATCCGTTCCTCATAGCTGAATAATTTTACTGATCTTTTCTTAATCATTTTTCCAACTGTTCAACGCGTTTTATTAATTCATCTATTAGCTTTTGTTGGGATGTTATTTTTTTTTCTTGAACCTTGATCATTTCTTGCTGTTCTTGCATAGCTTTAACAAGGGGAACTACAAATTCTGAATAAGCCAGATTGTAATGGGATTTATCATTTATAGGTTTATGAATCCCACTAAAATCATATCCACATTCATTAGCAGCCTTTTCAACCTCTTGTGCTATAAATCCAGTATTTATTTTAGCCTCTTTTTTAAGACGTGCTGCCTTCATCTCAGAACTGTTAAAATACAGACTATCTTTTATGCCATTAAATTCATCTAATTTATGTAAATCCCATTTAAAGGTTACCGGTCTTAGTTTCATAATAAATTCAAGTCCGGGTACATTTTGTTTTACATTGGTTTTAAACCTGCCATCTGATAAATTTATCCAAGGGGCATAACCACCTATAGAGATAATTGATGAATTCCCAATCCGAATTGTATTGCTGGCAGTTACCCTTGCGTCATTCCCTAATGCTGTGGTATTGGTTAAACCATCACTGGAAGGACCTGCAGTATATCCTAAAGCCGTGTTGTAATTACCTGTTTTATTGATGGATAACGCCCACATTCCAGAGCTTGTGTTATATTTTCCCGTTGTGTTAGAATAAAGTGCATTATCTCCATATGCAACATTTTGAGATCCTTGTGTATTGGAATAAAGAGCTTTATAGCCAGTTGCAGTATTATCATAACCTGTTGTATTAAGGTTTAGTGCAAATGATCCGTTTGCAGTATTATAGCTGCCCAAGGAGTTAGAATAAAGGGCTTTATAACCGTGTGCCGTATTCAAACTTCCTGTAGTATTGAATTTATTAGTTTCATATCCAAATGCAGTATTATAGCACCCTGTTGTGTTAGAATAAAGAGATTTTGAACCTACTGCTGTATTTTCAGTTGCATCCCAGCTTTGATTTGCTCCAATGCCATTATTATATAATGCAGAATCACCGATAGCTACCAGATTACAGCGTTCGGTGTTATTGTAAAGAGCCCGAGTCCCAATTGCAATATTTGAAGAACCTGAAATATTTTTATTCAGTGATTCATATCCAATAGCTGTATTATAATTACCTTCTGTATTATGATACATAGCAGCTCGTCCATAAGCGGAATTATAGCTACCTTCAATATTACTTAAAAGAGCCCATGAACCTGTAGCCGTATTCTCATATCCAGATGTGTTACTCTTCAGAGATGCACGTCCCAAAGCTGTATTGTCATTTGCTGTTGTATTACTTAAAAGGGCATTGTTACCCATTGCAACGTTATAATTACCGGTTGTATTATTATAGAGCGCATCATATCCATTTGCGGTATTGTCATGCCCTTCAGTGTTAGAATACAGAGCACTACGACCATTTGCTGTGTTATTAGAGCCAATTGTGTTATTCGCCAAAGCAGAAACACCATCAGCCGTATTTTCATTCCCTGTTGTGTTAGAAAATAACGCACTACGACCGTTTGCAGTGTTATAATTTCCTGTTACATTTAAACACAAAGAATAAGATCCATTAGCCGAATTGCTTTCCCCTGTCGTATTATGATATAAAGCACGAATACCATTTGCGATGTTGCAATTCCCTGTGGTGTTGGAATACAAAGCTTCAAAACCATTTGCCGTATTATAATATCCTGAAGTATTTGAATACATAGCTATACTTCCAGTGGTTGTATTACCATACCCTGTTGTGTTTGAATATAAGGCTTGTGAACCATTAGCCGTGTTTCCACTCCCTTCTGTATTGAAATACAAAGCTGAATAACCACTCGCGGTGTTGTTCTGTCCTATATTATTACCATACAAAGCTCTAGAACCGCTGGCAGTATTATATCTTCCAGTTGTATTGTATTGCATAGCAAAATAACCATTTGCCGTGTTAGAACTCCCGGCTGTATTAGAATATAAAGCATGATAACCATTTGCTGTGTTCCAAAATCCAGTGGTGTTAGAGTACAAAGACTGAGATCCGTTTGCTGTGTTATAATTGCCAATTGTGTTATTCTCTAAAGCACTAGATCCAAGTGCGGTATTTCCATCCCCTAATATGTTGTTAATCAGAGCATAATTTCCAATAGCAGTATTATTATACCCTGTAGTGTTTGAAGATAAGGCTTTATAACCATTGGCCGTATTATAACTTCCTAATGTATTAAAATACAGGGATTTAAACCCAATCGCTGTATTGCCTGTTCCTTGAATGCTATTAGTTACCCCAGTTCCATTATTTAGCAAGGCAGAATCACCAATGGCAATAATTTGCTTATCATCAGGATTATTTTTTCCTGCATCTTTGCCAATTAAAATATTAGGGTTAGTCACAATGTCAGGTTTATTAATTAAACTATCAAATTCATAAGCAGGTAGTTTAACATAACCTCCGTTACTTAAATAGATCGTATCATTGCTAATAGTAATTATCTGTAATTCGTTAGTTGGATTAGCATCTGCATCATTCACATTATCGGGAAGAGTTACAGTGTTGCCATCTTCAACTGTTAGTTCGTGTCCATTTATGATGAGAGTCTGATCATCTGTGTTTTTTTCAAATCCATCCTGCAGAATACTAAGATCAACGGTACTTCCTTTGCTTAAAGTAAGTTCAGTCCCGATAAGACTAATATCCTGAATTTCATTCTCCGGATCAGCATCGGCATCATCTTTATTGCCTGCTTCTTGGGCATATAAAGCATAAGGAACGCTCAGTAATTGATTTATTCCGGTAATCGTATAATTTGCTCCGCCGTTCAAATCTGTTTCTGTCTTAATAAAATACGGACCTGCTGACCAATCAATATCAGCGAAAACACCACTGATAATATTTCCGGTTCCTATTTCAAGGCTTACAAGGCCATTCTCATTTGTTGTGGGGAAGTGTCTTTCTACATAGACAGAAGTTCCGGATACAGAACCCTGTATAATACTAATTTGCATTCCAATGGATGAATTAATTACAAGTTCACTATCAGAATTACGGACTACTGCCTGGTAACTCATTTTCTCGGGGCTTTGTGCCCATAGTAATGAGGTTAATAACAATCCTGTTAAAAAAGCATATAACTTTCTCATTGTTTAGTCCTCCTTAATATTTTATGATTTTAAATGTTTTTATTTCCTGATTATCCCGGATTACTTTAACCAGATATGTTGCAGATTCAAGGCTGGTAATATTTATATTTGTCCGGGTGGTTGTAATTTTCCCGATCTTTAAAATCTTTCCGTTTACGTCAAAAAGTTCAAAGATTAAATTTGAAAGCTCAAAATCTACAATATCCAAAGTAAGATTGGTTGTGGCTGGATTAGGATAAACTATGAAATTAAGTGATATTCCATCAGTTTCCTTGATTGTAGAAATTACAGAAATTTCAAAGGGTTGTTGCACACCTTCTGCAACTGAACCATTTTTTCCGCTTCTGGTTTGGTAAGTAACCTGTCCAACAGAGTAACTTACACTTCCATTCGTGCCGGTTGCATAACCTCCTGTGGTTGTAAGTACTTCCTGGGCATGTGAAAAGACAAACCATCCAAACCAAATAAGGATTAGTGCAAATGTTTTCATGGGGTATTTTGTTGTAATTCAAAATAGAGGGCTGATCCTCACGTAGTAGACTATCTTTTTGTATTACAAGGCTTTCCTGAGAAAGAGGGGCAGTTCATTTTGGACCATTAAAGTTACGGAATTAACTAATAAGTATGAAGTTATAACCCTGATATTCTTGTTTGTGTTAGACACAATATTTGGCTGCTGATTTATAAGAAGATATAGTATTAACTTTTACATTATCAGTGTGATGATAGTGTTATGTTGTGGTCGTGATTTAGTTAGAAACATTTTTCCAGTCAGGGTTTCGTTTTAAACGAAGCCCTGACTAAAGTACAGTATTGCAATAACCCGAATTTGCCCTTATCTTTGTGACCGCAAAAAATTCAGTTATGATCATAGAATCTGCAAACAGTAAGGTTAGGATCTGCGACAATGTTGCGGATGATATTGAACCGTTTTTGGAAGGTTACAAATCCTCTGAAATCTTTATTCTTACTGACGATAATACGCTGGAAAAGTGTGCTGATATTCTGAAAGAGAATATTACACTGGCCGGTGCACATTTTATCACCATTAAATCGGGCGATGACCACAAAAAAGTAGATGCTTTAGTGGATGTATGGAAATATATGACCCATAACGGCGCTGACCGTCACTCCTTGTTTATCAGTCTTGGAGGCGGTATGGTAACCGACCTTGGAGGTTTTGCAGCGTCAACTTTTAAACGGGGCGTTCGGTTTTTTAATGTGCCGACTACGCTTCTGGCTATTGTGGATGCAGCTGTGGGAGGGAAGACAGGCATTAATTTCGAAGGCCTGAAAAATGAGATTGGTGTCATTAACCATGCGGAAGCCGTACTCGTAGATACCCGCTTTCTGAAAACACTGGATCAGGAAAACTTTATTTCAGGGTACGCAGAGATGATAAAGCATGCCTTGCTGAGCTCACAGGCAGACTGGGATGAGATTTGTGCTTATGACACAACAGATCCCGATTACGAACTTCTGAAACCAATTGTCGGGAAATCCATCGCCATTAAAGAGCGTGTTGTAGCGGAGGATCCGTATGAAAAAGGTATTCGTAAGGCACTGAACCTGGGGCATACCATCGGGCATGCACTGGAAAGTATGGCCATGGAACAGGGACGTCCTGTACTACACGGCTATGCAGTTGCCTGGGGACTGATAAGTGAACTGTATTTATCGCATAAAAAACTGAACTTCCCGGAAAAAACTCTGGATCAACTGGTTGACCTGGTTGTCAGGAATTATGGCTCATTTCAATTTGTTTCAGAAGATCATGACCGATTATATGAACTGATGCTTCACGATAAAAAGAACAAGGGTGGAATGATCAACTTTACCTTTATGAAAAACATCGGTGAGGTGCAGATCAACATGAACTGTACACGTGAAGAAATTGACGATTCACTGGATTATTTACGCAAGGTAACAGGAGTTTAGCATGCAATATTCGATAACAGCACCTAAGACCATTGATGCCCGAATTGTGTTGCCGGCATCCAAAAGCATCAGCAACCGGGCACTTATAATTTCAGCTTTAAGCTACAGCAGTATTCCTGTCCGAAACCTGAGTGAAAGTGACGATACACAGGTGTTGTTGAAAGCACTGAATTCAAACAGCAACGTGTTTGATGTTGGGCCTGCAGGAACAGCCATGCGTTTTATAACGGCATTTTTGTCGAAAATAATGGGAGAGTGGGTAGTTACCGGTAGTGAACGCATGAAAAACCGGCCAATAAAAATCCTGGTGGATGCGCTGAACGAATTGGGCGCCCGCATCGAATATATGGAAAAGGAAGGTTATCCACCGCTAAAAATTTATGGCAGTGCCCTTTACAGCAAAACACTGGAACTGGAAGGTAATGTAAGCAGTCAGTATATTTCGGCATTGCTGATGATTGGCCCGACGGTTCAGGGCGGACTGATACTGAAACTTAAAAATAAGATTATCTCCAAACCTTATATCCGCATGACTTTGCGTATGATGGAATATTTTGGTGTAAAAGCCGAATGGAAAGGAGATACCATCACCATTGCACAACAGAACTACCAACCACGGGAGTTTTTTGTGGAACCGGACTGGAGCGCCGCATCGTACTGGTACCAGATTGTTTCGCTTGTTCCGGGAGCCAAAGTGGAAATTCCTGATCTGATAAAAGAAAGCTACCAGGGTGACAGCCGCTGTGGTGAATTGTTTGAACAGCTGGGCGTAAAAACAACTTATTCTGATGAAGGAGCAGTCCTGGAAAATTCGGGTTCAACCGTTGAAAAGCTGGACGTGGATTTCGTGGATCAACCGGATCTGGCTCAAACATTTGTGGTGACCTGTGCTTTGAAGGGTATTCCATTTTATTTTAAGGGACTGCACAGTTTGAAAATTAAGGAAACGAACCGTGTGGCTGCGCTGATAAAGGAACTTGGTAAGATGGGATTTGTGATCACGGAGCCGGAAGAAGGCTGCATGGCCTGGGACGGATCTACCAGTGATAAAAAGGAAAATATAGCAATTGATACCTATGAGGATCACCGGATGGCCATGGCTTTTGCTCCGGCAGCGGTGATGTTCCCGGGAATAATAATTAATGAGCCTGGCGTGGTTTCTAAGTCATACCCGGGATACTGGAAAGATCTTGGATTGGCAGGATTTAATGTCATAGAACTATAGTGAGATCACATGGGAAATAAGAGGGCAAACTTATATTTTAACCGTAATTGAGTTTCTAAATGAAATTTAGCGTAAATCTGCGGTTTAATCTGCGGTATTCTGCGAGAAATAATTTTTAAAAAATAACGGATTACTTGTTCTCGCTGATGTACGCTGAAATATTTCGCAGATATGCGCAGAGTAAAAATTTTCTAATGTCACATTTTACATTGATCAGCTAATCCGGGATTCATGGTTCGTTAGGAATGAACCTTTGATAAGAGTTAATGTTTTAAGAACAGAGAATTTAGAAAAAAATGTACGACGATATAGAATTTACACCAACACCTTTGAAAGAGGGAGAAGATTATTACATGGATAAGCGCGGTTTCAGGATATTTACTGAGAAGTACCACAGAGACAGGGGCTATTGTTGCGGGAACGGATGCAGGCACTGTGCGTATTTTCCAAAGCACATTAAGGGGAACCGGACGCTAAGGGACTAAAGTATTAACTCCCAGTAGCCCACATCAACCCAGATATTAAATTTGTATCCCACTTCACTGAATTTTCCAAGGTATCTAAATCCGCATTTTTCATGAAGCCTGATGCTTGCGTGATTTGGCAGTGAGATGCCTCCGATAACAGAATGGATGTTCTGCTGTTTCAACAGGTCAATCAGGTGAGAATATAAGGCAAATCCATATCCGTTTCCTTCTGTTCCGGGCTCTAAATAAACCGTTGTTTCCACTGAAAACCGATAAGATGCTCTTGTTTTCCAGGTAGTGGCATACGCATATCCTTTAATCGTACCATCCAGTTCCAGAACAATATAAGGAAAGCGCATGGAAATTTCTTTAATGCGGTTTTCCATTTCGGCTGTGGTTACAGGATCTTCCTCAAAGGTCACCACTGTGTGATTCACAAAATGGTTGTAGATCGTACATATAGCTTCAGCATCGGATGTTCTGACGGATCGGATCATAGCAAATTGGTTTTAACAAAGGTAAGGAATTGTAAGCAGAGTGGGAGTGAGACTTTGAGTCGCGTAACTGCATTTATATGATTGAAGTACTATGTTCTGTTGACAAATTTATGACTGAAAGAGATTATATTTCATTAACCTTTTTGAAAAGATGGTTCTGATACGATTTTTGTGTATTTAAAAGTATTATTTCTGGCCTTGATTTACATAACCTACTTAAATCCGGGGCGGCATTCGCATTGCTCATTGACCTAAGGCTACTTTAATTCGACCCTTAATGGGGCATTGTTAGAGTAAAGGAAGTTTCAAATGATTTGAATTGTGCGTTGGCCGCTGTAAAGAGTGCGGATTAGCGCGTTGGAAGACTTTCAGATTAATACTTTCGTGTCAGTTTTTGCGGTTCTTAACCGGTATTAAATCCCCCGCTTCGCACCCCCTTTTTCTAAGGGGGACTTCTAAACCTGCAATTCAAATGTAACTGTCCTCCTTGCTTGTCCCGAGGCTTCGGGAGAGGTGTCCCGATGTTATATCATAATAATCGGGACGGAGGATTTAAAATGTGATTATATCTCCGTCAGGTATACAAATACCGTTTAATCTTTTTGGTAGCTGTCTTTTTAAACGGATCAGACTGAATGATAAGATTCTGGATTTTTGAGAATTTATTGACCCTGGCGTTAATATGTTCCTTCAGTTCACGGGCCAGCTCTTCTATTTTTTCATCCACATGTTTTGATAAATCACCGATGATTGTGTCATCAAGTCTTTGCGAAAGATTGTGTTTTACTTCCTGCAGCTTCAGTTCCACTTCTTCACGATTAAAATGCACCATGGCTACCAGTTTTCCCTTCTTCTGAACCACGATGGATTCCAGCACATGTTTAAAGTTATTGATAACGGACTCAATTTCTTCCGGGTAAATATTTTCGCCGTTGGCTCCAACCAGCACATTTTTCAAACGCCCTTTATGGCTCAGCCAGCCTTGTCTGTCAAATACACCCAAATCACCGGTTTTAAACCAGCCATCCGTAGTCAGTACTTTCTCTGTTTCCTCCTGGTTTTTATAGTAACCCAACATCACATTCGGCCCTTTGGCCCAGATTTCACCTTCACCTGTTCTGGAATCAGGTTCATTAATTTTGATTTCGCAGTTTTCAACCACTGGTCCGATAGCCTGAAATTTTGTATTGGTCGGATTAGATCCTGCAAGGAGAGGTGATGTTTCCGTCAGTCCATAACCAATAGCATACGGGAAACGGGCTTCTCTAAGAAAGTGCTCAACAGTTCCATCGAGTTTGGCTCCGCCTATTCCAAAGAATTTCAGCTGACCACCAAAGGTTTGCATCAATTTTTTCCCTGCTACCCTGTGCAGTAGTTTTCTTGTGGGTGGAAATTTGTACAATACTCTTGTGACGGTTTTTCCCTCCAGTTCAGGAAGCACTTTATTTCGAAAGATCTTTTCAATAATCAACGGAACCGTCAGCATCAGCGTCGGCCTGACTTTTTTCATGGCCGGAACCAGGATCGCCGGTGTTGGTGGTTTACGCAGGTAGGTAACACTGGCACCAGAAAGAAGAGGAAGGAGGAATCCGATCGTATTCTCATATGTATGAGATAAAGGAAGAACGGATAAAAACCGGTCATTTTCTTCTATGTCCTGAACACCGGATGATTGGATCACATTGGAAATTATATTTTTCTGGGACAGCATGACACCTTTGGAATTTCCGGTAGTGCCAGAGGTGTAAATTAAGACAGCCAGGTCATCTTTATTGGTTTTATACTGTTTAACGGGGTTTCCGTTTTTGTTGAACTCCATCATTGCGTTATGCCTGAGAACGGAAAAATCTTCAATTCTGATAACGGTTCTGATTTTAGATGCTGCCGTGTTTTTTATTTTGGATTCCAGGTTTTTTGAGACAAATACTGTTTCAGCCTCTGAATGTAGCAAAACATTCAAGACTTCTTCTTCTGTAAATTCAGGCAATACAGGAACAGCGACAATACCCATACAAAGCATAGCCAGATAGGCAATACCCCAGTTGGGCATATTCTGGCTCAGGATGATTGATTTATCACCGGGCTTTAAGCCCAGCTCTTCAAGGAATGCCATAACTGCGTTAATCCTGCCACCCAGTTCAGCGAAGGTCATAGCATCATCATCAATAAAACCAAGTGCCCTATTGTTTTTAAAACGCGAGGTTACATCCGGAATAATTTCCGCAAATGTGAAATAATTATTTGCAAGCATATAGTTCTCCTTAGTGTATAGCAAATATAGATTAAAAAATATGTATATGTGATTATTTTGATATTTAATAACAGTCCGTAACACAAGTTTATGATTGTATGAATTAACATATTGTAAGAATCTTAATACGAAATGCTTTCCCTGATTCACCGGGTGAATATAAACACATCGCACATAATCACCCGGTGAATAAGTTCAGAAGCCAATGGCCGGAATAGGACGATTTTCATTACATTTGCCGGGAAACAAAAGGATTATGGAAGTCGATTTATTTGTGCCGTGCTTTATTGATCAGTTGTACCCGAATACAGCTTTTAATACGATAAAACTGTTGGAGAAGGCAGGGTGTACCGTACACTATAATCCGGAGCAAACATGCTGTGGTCAGCCGTTTTATAACAGTGGACACTGGGATAAAAGCCGCGACCTGGCTCTGAAGTTCATGCAGGATTTCCCCGGAACAAATCCTATCGTTTCTCCAAGCGGATCTTGTACCGGCTACGTAAAAAATCATTACAAACGTATATTTAAGGACGATCCGGAACAACTTAGTAACTGCGATAATCTGAGTCCCCGTGTATTTGAACTGACCGATTTTCTGGTGAATCATTTAAAATTCACCGATTTTGATGCCGAATTTAATCACAGGGTTACCTTTCACGATTCGTGCCATGCCTTGCGGGATTATGGCATAAAAGATGAACCTCGTTTACTCATGAGTAAGGTAAAGGGACTTGAACTGATAGAAATGGCCGAGACGGATGTATGCTGTGGCTTTGGAGGGACCTTTTCTGTAAAGTTTGAACCGGTATCATCGGCGATGGCGGAAATGAAAGTGAATAATGCGCTGGCGACCGGTGCAGAATACATCATTGCCACGGAAGCTTCCTGCATGATGAATATTCAGGGTTACATTAAAAAGCATCATCTGTCCTTACAAACTATTCACATTGCCGATATCCTGGCAAGCAGATTATAACTATAAGACTGTAAACTTTTTCCGGTATTGTCCGGATTCGGTATTAAGGACAATAAAATAGATGCCCTGTACTAACTTATCTGTCGCAATACTCACATGTTCACCCGATTGCTGTTCAACGGATTCAGCCTGCCCCTGCAGGTTATATATTTTTATTGATTTTATTTTCAGGTTCGCCTTATTATCTGCTAAGGTAACATGCAGCAACTTATGGACCTGATCATGGTAGACAAGCAGAACATCCTGTTGAACCGGATCAATTCCGGTTGTATTCCCTGTTGTGGCATAGGTATCGCTTTTAGCCAGAAGATAAAGCGGATAATCACCGGTATTGCTGTTTTTATTGTATTCAAACACTCTGAAATAATAGGATTTGTCCGGATCCAAACCGGTAATAGTCGCTGAATTACCAGTGCCGGTATACAGCACATAGGTCCGGTTACCGAGGTCATCTCCGGCTAAAAATTCAGAATTACTGAAGTAGGTGACACCGTCAAAGGGATAATCCACAGGTTTGGAACCTTCCCGGCACACCAGCATGCAAAAGTCGCCATCGCCACGGGTCCAGTTGGCTGTAACCTGACCGTCCTGTATGTCAGTAGCTGATAATCCGGTAGTGTTAACTTTCGGAAAGAGCATCAGGTCAAATTCAGGAAAATCACTTACTCCTGTTATGCAGCTCCAGGGGATATTGTCGACCTCACTCCAGAAAGCGTTTGAGCGGGCATCGGTGATGCGCTTGTTCATAATAAACGCCCACGTAAATCCCCCGGATGTTCTGGCCCATAAAGAAGCTGTGCCATCCAGTGCGCCGGTATGCCACCAGTTGTTGTACTGATTCACCTGCCAGCCTTTGGCATAATTACTGTTCACAGTTGACGGATCAACCATTACATCCAGCGTTTCAGAATTTAAAATATCGGGTTTCGTCGAAAATTTGTCAACGCTCACGAGCAATCTTACCAGGTCACGTGCCGAAGCAATCCATCCACCATGCGCATCCATCGCTTCAATGTTAAATCCACCGTATTCCCAGGGAAGATATTCTCCGGTTCCGTAAATGGAAAGGTTTGTATACCCATTCCCGAAATAATCCACTTCGCGTTCGAACTTATCTTTTTGCAGGTTCTTACCAAGGTGCATGTCATAGATCCCCAATGGATCAAGTATCTCTGTTTTTACATAATCCTCGTAAGACATACCGGTAATCGTTTCAATGATTTCACCAAGTACCAGGTAACCAATATTTGAGTAATGGTATTCGGTTCCGGGATCAAAATCGAGCCCTTTTAATAACAAAAACTGAATCATATTTTCTTCGGTGGCCGGATTATCCACACCCAGAGTTTGTGTTACATGCAGTGGTGCCGATATTGGATCACAACCGGAAAAATAATAAGGGTAAGGTGATGTTGGGTTAGGAAAGCAGTTATTATCCCTGTTCCATCCGGCGGTATGCTCTAATAGTTGTTTAACGGTTATGTCATAAATACGTGCATCTGTTATGCTGAGATCTTTAAACGCTGGATGATCGGCCAGAATTCCGGCATCGCCGAAAACTTTATCGTCGATATTAAAATTTCCCTCTTCGATCAGTTTCATAATGGCAATGCTGGTAATACCTTTTGATACACTGGCAATTCTGAACATATTGTAGGGTTCAACGGCGATGTTCCTGCCTAGATTCTGATAACCGAACCCACGCATGTAAATAAGCCTACCCTGATAAGTAATCGCCAGGGTTGCCCCCGGAATATCGTACTTATTCAAAAATGCATTAACCTGGTTATCACAATTGCTCATGGCCGGTACAGGAATGCCACTTTGTCCATAAAATACGGAAGATACAAGTACTAAAATAAGTGATACAGTAAACTTTTTCATATTTGAAATTCGTGATTATTTCTGTTAGAGAAATAAAAGTTAATAAAGATTATTAAAGCAGGGTTTTGTATGTAACAAATTACGTATCAGGTATGTTTAAGAAAACATAATCCTGATTGTTAAAAAAAGCACGGCTAACGCTGCATATATTTTTCTATCACCTCTGGTGGATGTTTTTCAATGGCAATCCGTAGCATGGTTCGGGGCATTTCTTTGGCAAATTGATCCAGAAAACTATTCAGGCGGTTTCTGTTACGTTTGCCGGCTTCTTTTAACAGCCAGCCAACAGCTTTATGCATCAGATCATGAGGATGATGCAAAAGTAGTTCAGCCAGTTTAAATGTGTCTTCAAACTGTTCTTTTCTTAAAAACGCCATGGTTGAAACCATGGCAACACGCTGACTCCAGAGATGGCCGGAATCTGCCAGCTCGTATAATATACTGCGGTCATCCTGTTTTAAAAGATAGTTCCCCAGGATATTATAACAGGTACTGTCCACCAGATCCCAGTTGTTAAAACTTTGCAGATGATCAAGATAAAAATCAACAATAATCTTTTGCGATGCTGTATCTCTTGCCTTCTTAAACTGCTCAACAAGAATGAAACCTCCACACATTCTTATTTCGTGATATTCAGATTCCAGAAGTCTGGATAAAGTGGTGAAATCAGCTGTTTTATTTGCTTTTGCAACCTCACGAATCTCCGCTGAAGTAAGTCCCAGAAACTTATCGTTTTCACCATATTCACCCTTACCGGTTTTAAAAAACCGTAACATCTGTTGGGCTTTTTCCGGTTGAGACCGTCGCTTTAGCTCTGTAATTATATTATTCGTTAAATTCATATGTCAATTGTTAATAAAACTGATTAATATCATATAAATATACATTTTTACCAACAAAATCAATTATTTTGCGTTGTTGATTTATACTAGTTAATTGATAGTATAACGAGTCTTAAGGTGATGAAAAGAAATGTGCTAATGTACGTGCTCCTGTGTATTACAGGTTTACTCCTATTTGCTTCCTGTCAGTCGGTAAAAAGTTACCAGAAAGTCTATCTTAATGATGAGGAGATGGAACTATCCGCCAGGCCATTACAGTATTATGAAAGTAGTTTTCAAACGTATCGCGAAGGCAGTTCAGGTGCCGAAGGCGGCAAAACCGGAGGAGGATGCGGATGCAACTAAAACGCTTAACTTTAGGTTTTTTTCTGCTGTTCTCAATGAGAAATGCAGGTTTTGCTCAGTCGGGAAGTGGCAATAAAAAGTATAACATAGGCGATGTGGAGGTTGATTTTATCTCCAGCTATTATCAGCAGGATGGGGAACATGGCGCAGTGCTTGGCGGGATAGGAAGTCAGGCTTTAAATGATGCTGTTTTTGCCATTGAGCTCAAAGTACCGGTGGACTCACAGTACATATTTAACGGTAAGTTCAGTTTTGATTCGTATACTTCTGCTTCTTCAGCTGCTATTGATCCGGGAATACCGGTTCCTAATGCGTTGCGGGGTGACCCGTATCCTCTTACCGGAGCATCGTATAACGATCAGCGGTCGTATGGAAACCTGGGGTTTACAAATATGTTCAGGAGTAATCAGTCTTATAATGTAGGGCTGGGATTCAGCAGTGAATTTGATGTCAGCTCATTCTCGCTTAACGGTGGTTATTCCATTGAAACGGCTGATAAGAATACCGGATTACAGTTCAATCTTGTAGGACTCCACGACAACTGGAAGCTCATTTATCCGGTTGAGCTGCGCTATTTGCAGGGCAGGCCTGATACACTTTTAAATAAGCATATCCGAAATACGTTCAGCGGATCGGTTGTGTTATCCCACGTTTTTACACCACGTTTTCAGGCTGCATTAATATATGAATATACAGCTCAGAAAGGTTTGTTATCTACACCGTTTCATCGGGTGGTTTTTAACGACGGTCTCAGTGTAGATAATTTCTTCAAGACAGTAAGTATTGAGAAACTGCCGGATTTCAGAAACAAACATGCCTTTGGTTTACGGACTTCGGCATATCCGTTTAATTCGTTAATAGTGCGAAATTTCTTCAGATATTATTTTGACTCATTCGGTATAGAATCCTACACTGCAGAAATTGAACTTCCGGTAAAGTTTACCCGCTTTTTTTCAGTTTACCCGTTTTACAGATATTATCAGCAAACAGCGTCAGATTATTTTGCACCGTTCAACACACATGTTTTGGGTGAGCGGTATTATACGTCGGATTATGATTTGTCTGAGTTCTCAAGTCAGAAGATTGGAGCCGGAATGCGCTTATCTCCACCATTTGGCATAGCCCGTTCAAACGGTTACTACATGCCTGAACGAAGAGCAACATTCAAAAGCATAAATTTCAGAGGTGGAATATACCGGCGCTCGGACGGCTTACATTCTTTCTTTGGAAGCATTGATCTTACAATTACATTATAATTTAAAGATGAAATTTAAAGCAACTATACTGTCTCTGTTATTTCTGCTGCCTTTTATGGCTAAAGCACAGAACAATGCCAGAATAGATTTTACAGTTAATGTTTCCGGAATTCAGGGGCCCTATTCTCCAAAACATGTCATGGCGATATGGATTGTTGACAACGAGGGAAATTTTGTGAACAGCCTTGCCGTGTACGGAAATGAACGGCTCGGAAATTTATGGGCCTGGTGGGCGGCATCAAAAGGTTTGAAAGCTGATGCGGTGACCGCTGCGACCCAGGTGGAGTTTAAGAGCTATAATGTGACCTGGAATTTGAAAGACTATAATGGAAATACAGTTCCTGATGGAACGTACACCATGTGGGTAGAAGCAACCAGTGATGACTGGGAAGGTCCGAATTACAGCTTTGATTTTACCGTAGGAGGGGAAGATTATACCCTAAAACCTGATGGTACAAAGTATTTCAGCCAGTTGGTGCTGGACTATATTGCAAATGATAATACTCCGGTTAACAGGATTTTGGATCAACCCGAAATTGCCGTTTTCCCAAATCCGGTTCAGCATGAATTCCGAATTGAATTAAATCTGCCGCTTCCGGCTTTTACAGACATAAACATCGTTGATCTCGGAGGCCGTAATGTTGAGAATTTGTATTCAGGTATGATTCTTGCTGGTAAGAATTCATTAAACATTAAAAGAGATCCCCGTTTAAAGGCCGGAGACTATTTTATAAGTGTACGTACAGATAACTTTTTATGGACAAAAAAACTGGTATTAGAATGAAAAAAATGATTTACTTCACATTGTTGTTTTTATTTGTGTCACCTTTGATGTTGATGGCACAAAACGCACAGGTTTCCTTTTCTGTAGCCGTTTCCAATATTCCCGGAAACTTTGCACCGCGACATGTAATTGCCATCTGGGTTGAAGATGAAACCGGAAATTATATTAACAGTCTGGCTGTTTACGGAAGTAAACGCCTGGGGTATCTGTCTACCTGGTACGGAGCATCCAAAGGAATTAAGGGAGATGCAGTAACCGGTGCTACGGTAAGCAGTTTCAGAACATATAATGTCACCTGGGATCTTAAAGATGTTGCTGGCAATACAGTACCGGATGGAACCTATATATTAAAAATTGAAGCAACCAGTAAAAATGGTGCCGGGCCACAAAAAAGCATTCAGTTTACAGTTGGCGGCAGTACCTATTCCGAAACCCCTGCCGGTGACACGTATTATAAAAATATGACGCTGGAATATAACAGTAATGATGCAACACCGGTAACTGTTATGGATAGCAATCCTGAGATCAGTTTCTATCCCAACCCGGTCAGGGAAAGTTTAAATATGAATGTGAACTTTTCAAAACCGATGTTTGCAACCGTTCAGTTAATTGATCTTACCGGTCGCAACTCAGAAAAATTATTTTCCGGTGTTATTCTTTCAGGAGAGCAGAGTATTAAGTTTGACAGAGATCCTGCGTTAAACAAAGGCGCATATTTTCTGCAGGTTAAAACAAACGAATTTGTCTGGACACAAAAAATTGTATTGGAATGAAAAAGATAGTGTTGGTCATCGTGGCATTAGTGGCAGTACTTACCTTGCATGCGGAGGAGAAAAAATGGTCGCAGGATTATACACAGGTTACATTTAATAAACCTGCTTCAGAATTGTATCTGATCTATTTTTCAGGATCCGACTGGTGTAAGCCCTGTATTAAAATGAAAGCCGAGCTACTGGATACAGATGCATTTAAACAGTATGCAAAGGATTTTAACCTCTATCAGGCTGATTTTCCTTACCGTACAAAACAGGAAAAGAACCTGAAGAAATTTAATGAATCACTGGCCGACAGGTATGATAAAGATGGTCAGTTCCCGTACCTGGTTGTGGTCAACGGAAAGGGAGAGAAGATATATGCCACAGGTTATAAGGATGTTGCTGTAAATGATTTTATAAAATTGCTGGACGACGGTATTCATCAAAAATGAGATTTTTTCTGATCTGTATTACGGGTTTATGTTGGCTTGCAACAGCTGCTGGCCAGAATAAACTGGTGGAACGCAAGCAACACCTTACCCTTATGGGAACGGCTTTTGAAGTATGTGCACTACATCAGAACCCTGAAGTTGCAGATGAAGCAATAAGAAGTGCTATTCTAGAAATCTCGCGCATTGAGGAGTTAATCTCTTCTTACAGAATCAATTCTCAAACATCGCAGGTGAACAGAATGGCGGGTGTTGAGCCTGTCAGGGTCGATCCGGAATTGTATGGACTGATAGAACGTTCCCTTAAGTTATCCCGACTTACAGATGGTGCTTTCGATATCTCCTATGCAGTAACAGATAACCTTTGGGATTTTAAATCCGGACATGGCAAGGTTCCGGACCGTGCACGTGCAGATTCACTTAAAGCGCTGATCGATTATCATAATATCATCCTGAATCCTCAGGACACAAGCATTTATCTTAAGAAAAAGGGTATGCGTATTGGTTTTGGTGCCATTGGGAAAGGATATGCGGCAAACCGTGCAAAAAAAATTATGCAATCCTTTGGAATTGATAACGGATATGTGGACGCAAGCGGTGATATCCTGTTTTGGGGCTCCAATAACGGAAAGTCATGGAAAGTGGGTCTTGCTTCACCGGAAAACAGGACAGAAGCGCTCGGATGGCTTGAGGTTAATGATATGGCTGTAGTGACATCAGGTGACTATGTGTACCATATAAAAACAGATACAGCCAACCTGTCGCATATTATTGATCCTAAATCAGGATGGCCGGTGGAGAAAATGAAAAGTGTAACCATCATCTGTCCCGATGCAGAACTGGCAGACGGCCTGGCTACTTCAGTTTCCGTACTTGGTCCGGAAACAGGCCTGATGTTGATCAACAAACTCAGGGGCGTGGAGTGTATACTGATTACCGGTGATAACAAAATGCTCACTTCAGATCATGCGTATATTCACAGGGAATAATTCAAATTAATACAGTTATATGTCAATATTTTTTACTCAGAAGTAATACAAAGTTCAGATCAAAAATTGCAGGTGTTTGAGAACGTATTCAGTTTAACGGTAAAAATAGTACATATGAACAGAATTAATTTTTTAATCGGAAGTGCACTAATGCTATTGTTATTATTTGGTTTCAGTGCATGTGAAAAGCCAACATCCAATTCGTATCAATCTTCAAATGTGAACCTCAAAGGAGATCATATGACATTCACATTTACAACATCGAACCTTTCAGGACGCTATGCACCACGTTATGTTATGGCTGTATGGGTGGAAGATTCCATCGGAGAATTTGTCACATCGCTCGCAGTTTATGCACAGGCACGAAAACAGTACCTGGTAAAATGGTATGGAGCATCCAGAGGTATTACTGCTGATGCCATAACCGGTGCCACTGTTATGGGCAGTCAGACATATAAGCTGGCATGGGATTTAAAAGATTACAATGGTAAGCGGGTCCCGGAAGGTACATATAAAATTTTAATGGAGGAGACCAGTAATGATGCTGCCGGACCGGAAACTGCTGTCAGCGTGGAGGTTGGCAACACAAGTTATAGTGCAAGCCCGAAGGGTAGTTCACATTTTAAGCAGTTATCTGTAGATTTTATTGTGGCCGATACCAGCGCTGTTACGACACAAGCTATAGGATCAGAAAGTAATATATTAAATTAAGGGCAGGATAATTTCGTTTGGTATATAGCTGAATAGCAAAAATTTATAAAACAAAAGTTAATAGAAAAAGAGGGATGAAAATACATTCATCCCTTTAGTCTTATGTTAGTTTTTAATGTATCGGCCCTCTTTATCCTTAAAGCTGCCTACAGCTATTATAATCAGGTCTACAAGTGTCCAGATTCCAAGTCCGCCAATGGTAATTAACATTAGTATGCCGGTTCCTATTTTGCCGGCATAAAATCTGTGCACCCCAAAACTTCCCAGAAAGAGGCACAGCAAAAGCATTGCAACAAAATTTCTGTCACTGGTTTGTTCAACATAAGTCGTTTGATTTTCCATTTTTACCACGTTTAAAATTAATATCAGGTTAATATGTGCAAGATAACAAAAATATTTATCTGTAAATTTTTACTTTTCAGCGTTTAACGTTCGTTTTAATCCAATGACACATGTATTAAATACAAAAACAGATCATACATATCTGCAATAGGTTCTTTGTTGAGGGTGTGATTCAGTTAACCTTATCAATTTCACCCTTCCCGTTAAGGAAATTGAGAATGTTTTTTGAAACACATTTCCCAATTTCAATGCGGGTGTCAATGGTTCCGGTACCCACATGCGGAACCATAATAACATTTTCCAGATTCAGCAGGTCTGCATGTATATCCGGTTCATTTTCAAATACATCCAGTCCGGCTCCGGCAATTCTGCCCGTTTTTAAGGCCTCTGCCAAAGCAACCTCATCAATTAAAGGCCCTCTGGCAGTATTTACAATATAGACCGTTGGTTTCATTTTTTCAAAAGCAGCTTTATTCAAAATATGATGTGTTTCCCTGGTGTAAGGGGCATTCAGTGAAATGTAATCTGCATCAGTCAACAGGGTGTTTTGATCCACATATTTTGCATGGTACTGTTTTTCGATGAGCGGATCCAGTTTGTGCCGGTTATAGTAAATTATGTTCATCCCGTTGGCAAGTGCACGGCGTGCAAGAGACTGACCGATATTCCCCATGCCAATAATACCCAGAGTTTTGTTTTGAAGTGAATCGCCAAGATTCTCCATAATACCCCATTTAAGGCCGTTTTCGATTCTGATCTTCCTGTCCAGTTCTGTAATCTTTCTCGATAGTGCGAGCATCAGGGTCATAGCCAGTTCTGCTGTTGGTTCAATCACAGGGTCGGGTGTGTTAGTAACGGTAATGCCATGTTTTGTGGCATATTCCACATCAATTGTGTTGAATCCTACACCATAGTTGGCAATGAGCTTAAGATGTGCAGCGGCATCTATATGTTCAGCTGTAAAGGGCTGGGTAAAGACGGAAACGACGACATCAGCATCAGTTAAACGATCCAGCAACTCCTCGCCGGAAAATAGGGTCTCCTTTGGAAAAAATAATTCATGACCGGCATCTGTTAATGCTTTAAATCCCTCTCTGGGCAGATCGTATACAACCAGTATTTTCATAATTTTATTTTAGAACCAGGAAGCAGGAACCAGGATTATTGATGGTATTAATTGCTCATCTCTAATAGTCTTATATCTCTAAATAACTATTCTTCCTCCCAATATGCTGCCAAGTTGCTTTTTTACTTCATTCAGATTTTGAATTTCTGTCATGGTCTGCATCAGTATTTCGCTGTCTTTCTCTGTTTTCAGAAGTTCCAGCTTTTCATTCAGCAGGGTCTGCACTACTTTCAGCTTAAAGTCATAAACCACCCTGGGCACCAGTTCAGACAGGCGTTCCTCTGTAGTTTCAATGCTTGCTGATTTAGTATATATTTTGCTCAGAATGTGTTTTTCTGTAGAGAGGTCAACCGCAAGCTGTGCAATTTCCTGATCCACGTGATTGGTAAAAAAACGCTGGGCATCGAAGGACTCATTTTCAGTGTTTTCCCGGTATAAATCAAAAATTCTTTGGTATAACGGTACGCTGAGCCTGAGTTCGTCATCAATTATGGAGTTCAGGATGAAATCACTTACCTTGATATCCACATGTTCAGCTATCGCTCCCTTTTCGTCCTGTACTTCAAGGTTAATAGTCAGGTTACCGTAGCGAACAAGGTATTTAATCAGCTCATACTCTTCATAATTTATTTCGGCTCTGAGCTGGTTATTCGTGACCGATGCCTGAGGCTGAGGTATATATGCATCCTGTTGCTGAAAGTTATTTCTCTTGTATTGCTCGTCACGTCGCTGACGGTTTATCTTGTTGATTTCAGTGTATAGTACCTCCTCTCGCACATCCAGCAGGTTGCTGCATTCCTTAATATAAACTGAACGGATAATGCCATCCGGAATTATGGCTATCGATCTGACAATATCACCAATTAACTGCGCTTTTTTTACCGGGTCTCCCTTGGCACTCTCAAGCAGCAGCTTGGTTTTAAAATGAATAAAATCCGTTTCATTCTGGTTAATATAGCTGATCAATTCTGATGAGCTGTGTGATTTGGCAAATGAATCCGGGTCTTCACCATCGGGCAACAGCAATACTTTAACATTGATGTTCTGTTCCAGGATGAGATCAATCCCACGGATTGAGGCGTTGATTCCGGCCTGATCGCCATCATAAATTACAGTAATATTATTGGTAAACCGGCTGATTAGCCGGATTTGATCAGGCGTGAGTGCAGTGCCTGAGGAGGCGACCACATTTTCAATGCCTGACTGGTGAAAAGACAGCACGTCGGTATAACCCTCAACCAGGTAACAACGATCCTGTTTAACAATCTCCTTTTTTGCATGAAAAATGCCATAGAGAACCCGGCTTTTGTGGTAAACTTCCGATTCCGGAGAATTGAGATATTTTGCTGTTTTTGCATCCGTCTTCAAAATACGACCACCAAACCCCAGCACTTTACCGGAAAGGCCATGGATGGGGAAAATTACACGTCCTCTGAAACGGTCGCTCTGGTAATTGTCGCCCTTAACCGTCAATCCTGTTTTAACCAGGTAGTCCAGTTTATAGCCATTTGATAGGGCTTCCTGTGTTAATGCATCCTTTTTTTCGGGTGAATAGCCAAGCTGAAACTTTTCCATAACGGTTTCTGTGAAACCACGCTCCAGAAAATAGCTCAGGCCAACAGCTCTTCCTTCATCTTTTTTCAGCTGATCCGAAAAATATCTGGCAGCAAATTCATTGACTACCATCATACTTTCGCGATCGTTCTGATGTTGTCTTTCCTCCGTTGTAAGCTCCTTTTCCTGGATCTCGATATTATATTTCTTTGCCAGGATCCGAAGGGCTTCCACATAGGATATCTGTTCAACTTCCATCAGAAAATTTACTGAATTTCCACCCTTGCCGCATCCAAAACATTTGCATATTCCCTTGGATGGTGAAACCGTAAACGAAGGAGTTTTTTCATCATGAAAGGGACAGAGGCCAATAAAGTTTACGCCGCGCTTTTTCAATGTCACATATTCTGACACGACCTCTTCTATCCGGGCCGCATCATGAATTTTTTCTATGGTAAACTGATCAATCATATTTTTTTGCCAAATCCTTTGCAAAGGTAGCTAAATCAACGCCATCAAAATTGCCTGAGCTCATTAATAACAGGACACAATTATTCAGATCTCTCGTTTTTAGCTGGTTAATAAGTTGAACCGAATCGTCATAAACCGTTACATTTTTCCCGTCGAACCCGTTTGCCACATCCTGTTTGCTAATGGGCGCTAGTTTTTTGTGTTCAACAACGAGCGGGTTAAAATAAACCTTTGCTTCATCCGCTTTTTCCATTGAGCCGGCATACTGTGGTAAAAAATCTTTTTTCAGACTGCTGAATGTATGCAGTTCCATGCAGGCTATAACGGTTTTGTCGGGATGTTTAAGTTTAACTGCTTCAACAGTTGCCTTCAGTTTGGATGGTGAATGCGCAAAGTCAAGGTAAACAATCAGCTTATCATTCTCAGCCAGTTTCTGGAGCCGTTTGCTGGCACCCATAAAAGATGGAATGGCGGTAAAGAAATCCTCATCTGTTACTCCAAGTGCATTACATACTTTTCGTGCGCCTTCAATATTCTGCAGATTATGTTCACCAAATACATTCAGAGGAACAGATCCGGATTCTGTCTCCAGGATCATGACTTCGTTGTCTATCCTGTAAGGAGGCGTATCATAGGGTGTTTTGCGGATGTCACTTCTGGATTTTCCTGCAATAAATTCCAGAATTTCATCACCACGGAAGTAAATCAGTTCACCTTTTATCTCGATTAACTGAACAAAGGTCTGAAATTGCATCACATACTCGTCGAATGTGGGAAATACATTAATATGATCCCAGGCCACACCTGAAAGAAGAGCGATATGCGGATTATACAAATGAAATTTTGGACGCATATCAATAGGTGAGGAAAGGTATTCGTCACCTTCGAACACCGCTATTTCAGCCTCGTGGCTCAGACGTACCATCGTATCGAAACCCTCCAGCAGTGCACCGACCATATAATCAAAATTTATATTATGATAATGTAGTACATGCATTACCATAGATGTAATGGTGGTTTTACCATGGCTGCCTCCTATAACCACGCGCTTTTTATCCCGGGTCTGTTCATAGAGATATTCCGGGTAAGAATAAACCCTGATGCCTCTTCTCAGCGCTTCCAGCAGCTCAGGGTTATCTTTACGGGCATGCATGCCAAGTATGATGGCATCCAGTTCCGGTGTTATCTTTTCAGGAAACCAACCCCATGCTTCAGGAAGTAAACCTGCAGCTTTTAACCGGGACCTGGAAGGTTCGAAAATTTCATCGTCCGATCCGGTAACCTCATATCCTTTGTGATGAAGCGCCAGAGCAAGATTGTGCATGGCACTTCCACCTATAGCAATAAAATGAATCTTCATATTTGGTCTCAATTGTATAACCGTAGTACCGCTAAAAATAGAAAAAAATGAACTGCTTAACGTTATTTTCAGTGTTTAGATATGAATAGTTTTCAACGGATATATGTTTTATATTTATTGCCGGTTTAAAAAAAGCAAATATGAAAACGCTACTGACAATTTTACCGGCAATTTTCATTTTGGTATCCTGTTGTCCGGATAAAAAGAGTACAAAGGACGAGATTCTTAAAGTGGAAAAAGAGTTTGAGTTAAAGATTGCCGAATCAGGTATGGCAGAAGCATTTTACACTTTTGCGGATGAAAATGCTGTGATTAAAAGAGTTAACGATACGCTGATTACCGGCAAAGAAAATATAAAATCCTACTATACAGATAGAGCCATTGATCCCTTAAGTCTTACATGGACTCCGGAATTTGTGGATGTCTCTGATGATGGTACATTAGCGTATACATATGGAAAATATATATGGAAAGACCTTTCAGAGACAAATGATACCCTTGAATTTACAGGTGTTTTTCATACCGTTTGGAAAAAGCAAAAGGATGGAAGCTGGAAATATGTTTGGGATTAGACTTATAATCCTTAAATTTGAGAACAGACCTCACCACCGGTAAAACAAAACTGTCTTTCATGTTCAGTAAAATCAACGCATTATTTCATCCGGAACGTTACCAGGGCATAGGTAAAACAAAACGGTATTTTGAAGGCTGGTATTACAAACTGGTTTCCGCTGATGAGCGTAAAGCGCTGGCTGTAATTCCGGGAGTTGCCATGGATGAAAACGGAGAAAAACACGGATTTATACAGATACTTGATGGCAGGGCTTTTACTTCGGAATACTACCGGTTTGGTTTTAATACATTCCGCTACGCCACCGACAAATTTGAAATCCATTTAGGTAACAGCAGATTTTCAGGGAAAGAATTAATTCTGGATGAACAGGATATCAAGGGAAAAGTTACATTAATCAATCCGGTTAGCTGGCCTTCATCTGTCCTTTCGCCCGGCATAATGGGGCCATATACCTTTGTCCCTTTTATGGAGTGTTACCACGGTATCCTGAGTATGGATCATACCTTGAAAGGAACACTGACATATAAAGGTGAGAAATTTGATTTTACGGGTGGGAAGGGATATACAGAAAAAGATTGGGGGCATACATTTCCTTCCGCATACTTCTGGATGCAGACGAACCATTTTTCAAAACCCGGAATTTCCTTTAAAGCCTCCGTGGCAAAAATTCCATGGCTTAGCAGCTCGTTCACAGGTTTTATAGCCGGTGTGTGGTACAACAAAAGGTTATACCGGTTTACTACATACAATGGAACAAAGCTGTTAAAATCTGATGCCGATCAAAAAAGTGTTCAACTTATCTTAAGGAACAAAAGTTTTATTCTTACGGTGGCAGCACACCGTCACAACGAAACAGAACTTGCTTCACCGGTTTCCGGTTTGATGGATGGCCGGATAAAGGAGAGTATGACCGCTGAGATCGATGTCAGGCTTACTGATAAGAAAGGAAATGTTATCTTTGAGGATCGTGGCAGGAACGCCGGACTTGAAGTTGCCGGAAATATATCGGAGATCATGATCCCATAACAGAAATTTAGGCGGCTTTAAACGATGGGCTTCAGTGAAAAAACCGGAGGAATTTAATAAATCTTTGATTTTTAAGGGGTTTAGATAAAATCATTAAGAAAACAGCAAAAATGAATTTAGCAGTACTGATCGATGGGGATAATATCCCTTCAGCATACATTAAAGAGATGATGGAAGAAATTGCCAAATACGGCAATCCCACCATTAAGCGTATTTATGGAGACTGGACCAAACCTAATCTGTCAAAATGGAAAAATATTCTGCTTGAGAATGCCATAACGCCCATCCAGCAGTATGGCTATACATCCGGCAAAAATGCCACGGATTCGGCTATGATTATCGATGCCATGGATATTCTCTATTCAGAAAAGGTCAATGGATTCTGCCTGGTTTCAAGCGACAGTGATTTTACACGACTGGCAACACGTTTGAAAGAGGCAGGTCTGCTGGTTATTGGTATTGGCGAGAAAAAAACACCCAATCCGTTTATTGTTGCATGTGACAAGTTTATTTATATCGAAATTCTGAAACACCAGTCCAAAGAAAATGGCACAGAAAACGATAAGGATTCCCATAAAGATTCTGTGGATAAAATTACAGCCAGAGAAATAAAACTGATTGCCACAACCATATCGGATCTTTCAGATGATGATGGATGGGCTTTCCTGGGCGATGTGGGAAGTTTGCTGCAAAAAAAACAGCCAAATTTTGATTCCAGAAATTACGGCTTTCAAAAACTGACGCCACTGATTAAATCAATCGGGGAATTTGAACTGGAACAGAGAGATAATCCCAAAAGCAAACATAAACTGATTTATGTAAAGAATAAGGAAAAAAAGAAAGCACCGGTAAAACGAAATACCCGAAGAAAGACAACACAAGGAAAAACGAACCCTAAAAGTTAGGGGAGTTAATACAGATTTTATTGTGATCCGGTTGTAAATGAATCCATATGAACCCTGATATCGTTAGCATAAAAGCAAAGAAATATATTGGCATGACCATGGAGATGTCCTATGCCGACAATAAAACACATGAGCTCTGGAAATCTTTCATGCCAAGAAGAAATGAGATTAATAACACAATAAATAATGATCTGATTTCGCTTCAGATCTATGAGCCCGGATTTTTTGAAACCTTTAACCCCAACAGGATGTTCAGAAAATGGACACTGCGGGAAGTCAGCAGTTTAGAGAACATTCCCGAAGGCATGGTGTCTTTTTTGCTACAGGAAGGAACCTATGCGGTATTCAGCTACAGGGGATTACCGGCAAAGGCTCAGCCGTTTTTCGATTATATCTTTCGTGAGTGGTTGCCAAATTCTGCTTATATGCTGGATGATCGTCCGCATTTTGAAGTTTTGGGTCCCAAATACAGAACCGATAGTCCCGACTCCGAAGAGGATGTATGGATTCCTGTGAAACTAAAGTAAAATACGTTTAGACCGTCTTTTACTCGGGTCTTACAATAAAGGAAAATGTATATGGTTCTTTCAGTGCCGTTCCGTACAGGTCTTTTGCCTGCGTTCCGATAGTAACTGTATATTTTTTATTATGCTGCAGATCCTGATTCGGATCAAATCTCATGGTCGTTTTTGAATTCCCATACCAATCCAATGTGCCCGAAACAGAGGGTGAAATACTAATGGCATTTTGCACCGTTGATTTCTGCATATAGGTGTTGAAATAAAAATATATCGCCGTGGATTCCGAGACAAAAACTTCACCATTTTGTGGCGAGCTATTAGTTACCCGTACAGGTGTAGTGTGAAAAGTAAAGTGATACGGATTGCCGAGTTCAGTACCGTCAGCATCTTTTGCTGAAGCACCTATGGTAACATCGTAAGTTGTTTCGGCATGTAATACACCTCCCGTATAAATAGTTAAATGGTTTTGTGCCGGCCAGATGAGAATGGCCTCTGATTCCGGTGTGAAAGTTAGGGCCTCCTCGGTTGATACCGGATCCATATTCCGTGGAAATGAAACCTGAATTCCCTGTGACAGGACGAGTTCCACTTCGTTATCGCCGTTACTGGGTACACTGAGTATGGCGTTTTGTGTACTCTCGGACTGAATGGTACTGAAACTGAATTCAAGTGGAAAGCGCAACTGATTTCCCGATGTATCCTGTGCTTCAGTGGATAACCTGACCGTGTAGCTTGTATCTACATAACTGTCTTTTTGACTGACCTGGTAACTGAAAGCTGTAATTTTACTGTAGGTGGTAATTGTTGATCCGGCATCGTAGCCCCAGTTCGTTGCATCGTTGCTGTAGTATATGCGGTTTGGAGCTGTTGAGTATTGTCCCCAATGAAATATTCCGTCTGTTGAGGGTGTTGTAGAGAATGCCTTTTCAACACTTTCTCTGTCCATGGGCTGCGTAAAAATTATGGAAATTGTCAGACGTGAATACTGGTTATTATAGATAATTTCAGACTTGTCTTCGGGATAGTGAGATGAGATGAGGTCCGGTACTGTTGACAGGTCAATTTCGCCAACATACGTATTTCCTGATGCCAGAACATTTACATTGTGAAGGTGATATTTACGGAACATATCTGCGTTAACAGTCAAATCGTAGTTTCCAACGGGTAGATTTTTTATTTCAAATGAACCATCTGCCGGATCAATCTCAGTGGAATCAATCCCGTAAACCTGACTGACGACTACCTTTGCCTTGCTATCAGTTTGTAACACTTTTCCAACAATATTGCCCTGTACAGCACTGCCTGAATCCGATTCATTATTGTCTAACCCTTTTTCCTCGCATGCATAAAGCATGGTGATAAGAAACATAAGTACCAAAACACCGTATTTCATAATATCAGTTTTAAGTTGGAATTATAGCAGAAATTTCAATACATCATTGATAATGATGTGAATATTTGTGGTTTGGTTGCATCTGATGGCATATTAATTTTGTTGATAAGTGATGTTTGGGCGTGCAACAACAAATTTCAGATTCTTTATTTTGTATCATACATAATTGTACCTTTATACCCGAATCTTTTGTATGGGCAAAACTATCTTTAAAAAAATAGAGCAGAATTTCGGGTTCTGGATGCTGCTATTCTCGGTTATTGGTTTTTTAGTACCAGACCTGTTCAGCTGGGGAAACAGTATTACGGATAAACTGCTGATGTTTTCGTTCTTTTTGGGTTGCTTAAGAATAGACTTTGAAGAAGCAGTTCATTTGAAATCCAACTGGGGCAAACTCATCCTTTTTACCTTTCTGAACCTGGTGGTATTACCCGTATTGCTTTATTTTATCACTCCATTTCTGAATGTAGAAACCCGGACAGGTCTGTTCCTGATTATGGCTGCCTGCGGTGGTATGCTGACACCACTTATTGCCAGTTTCGTTGGATTGAATGTGCTATGGGCTGTTGTTTACGTAGTTATATCTTCATCATTAATCCCATTTGTTTTACCACTTCTGGTAAAGCTTATGTTTGGAATAAACATGGAGATATCAGGATTGGATATGATTCTTTTTCTGGCCAAAATAGTTTTTCCTCCGGCACTCCTGGCCTATGTTTTCCGTAAATATTTTTCGGGTTTATCTGATCGGTTTATGCGTTATTCCGGTACCATTGGCAGTATCAATATGTCCTTTTTTATAGCCATCGTAATTGCACATAATCATGCGTTTTTAAGTGAGCATCTGTTTCAGTGGGATACGATTCCATTGCTTTTAATGATGACCTTTGTATTTGTGATCCGGTATTTAACCGGCTATGTTATGCCTGCAGCCAGTAAGAAAGAACGCTGGTCGAATGCCTTACTTTTTGGTGTTATGAATAACGGTCTTATCATCCTGTTTGCCAATAACTATTTTTCAGAACAGGTGATGTTTGTAACCTTGTTGTCTGAGGTCCCCTGGATTCTGGCACAACCAACCTTTTCAAAAGTTTATCAGTACTTTAACAAATTAAGTAATTAAAAACAAGTATGGCATAAAAATCATCAGGTCATATTTTATTTATTAGGACAGGTTCCCCTAAAAGGAAAATATGATTCAATTAATGCCGAGCAAGTATTAAAATCTTAAGATTTTGATTTTATGTTCGAAACGCACTAATTAGATAGATCTTGCTTTAATATCTTTGGGAATTTTCATTTTGTATAGATTATTAAATCCATTAAATAAAGTTGCAGAAAAACATGTACTGAAGGAGTTAATACTTACAAACTATCTTCTGATGGGATTTATATTATTGATAATTTAGATATAATTGACCACATAAGTATTATTTACCGCTTCTAGCATTATTTAGTTATACCATATTTACTTAATAATTTATCACATAACGGACAATTATTTTTTCCTTTTATCTGCTGAGCATTCCCTATAAGGGCTTCAGCATCTTTAAAATTACCCGTATATATGCAATAGATAGCAAATTGCATATATACATTATAACAATCGTCATCATTTCTGACAGAATTACCAGCACACTCTCCATAAAATTGTGATAGTAGATATGAATTCCTCAGAAAGTTGATATGAGAAATTAACCTTAACGCATCACAATTATTTGAATTTATAGAAAGTGCTTTTTGGCAATATTTTTCTGCTTCTTTTATTTTACCACTTTGAAAATATATAAATGCTAATGATGTCAAATCATCGGTTTTTCTTTCTTCTACGTTTTCATTTGCCAGTTTTTGGTTGATTGTTTTTATGTAATTCGAGGTATCAGAGAGTTGAATATATATTGTTTTTATGGCTTCATAACACTCGTCAGTATTAAAATATTCATTCTTCTTTTCAATCGGAAAAATATCAATTGCTTTGTGAAAGTAATCTATTGATTTATCCCATTCTTGCTGCATTAAATATAAATATCCTTTGCATTTGTTTAGTGTATATTGGTTTAGGGAGTGATGAGGGGTTTCTGTTGCCAATTTATCCAATATTTTCTGCATCTTATGGATTTCATACCTTTTAAAACTGAATAAAAATTTATCATCCGATATTTCAAAAAGGAACATTTTACACATAAGACCGTATATGTCAGCAATCATTCTACAATTTTTAATTTCCTGGTTATCACGGTATACAGATGCATATCTGTCAAGTAATTTATAATCAACAATTTTATCAAAATTCTTTGTACGATTTTTTTGTCGATATATATCTGATTCTTCGTTGTCTGACAACTTAGATAAATTTTCAAAAACCTCTATTATGGATAAACAGAGATAAGATAGAGAGATATGACTTGAATTGGTATTTAGAGAAAGTAATATTATTTCTCTCGCTTTGTCAAATTCTCCATTTGAAATTAGTATTCTTGGGTAAAAACATAGTAAAATCGAGTCATTTGGATTAATTTCAGCCGAACTATCGAAATCCTTAGAAGCAGTTGAATCTCCCAGTTCAGATTTCAATACTCCACGGAATGCATAAAATGATGCACTATCATTATTAAAATAACTTATGTTTAAAATATTATAGGTTTTTTCATAGTAGAACATAGCCATTTTGTAATTGTATATGTGTTTATAATACTCAGCTATATTAATGAGTGTGAAAGGATTTGTAGTATCATTTTTATGTATACTTAATTGACTTTCTAAGTACTTTTTATCATAATTTATGACATCAGGCATATCTTCAAATGAACTCATTAAATCATATCTTGATAAGTTCATTGAAATATTGCACTTTACCAAATACAATTCTTTGGTTAATTCCAGTAACTCTTCCCTTTCCTCTGGTGATAGAACAATTAAACTGTTTTGAATTTGACCTTGAAAACTGAAATAAACCAGTAGTATGAAACTGATAAATGAAAGTTTCTTTTTCATGGCAGCATGAGTTAATTGTTGCTGTAATTATTTGGAAGTAATAAAGTTACGTCAATATTATTTGATTCAATTAAAGCTTATTTCGTATAAAGTCCTCTGGTTTTGATTTTATTCCTGATAAAAACCATTTTATAATTTTTTATTAAAGCCTGCTGCATAATAAAACAATCTATCATTTATTTATGTATAACAACTGAGATTAAAACAGTCTCAAATATGAGTCCTTTAAGGATATTTGTCAAGTTACTTCCTATCCTTTACTAACCTTATAGATAACCCTGTTGATTTATTGGCAGCAGTTAACGTTATGCTATTATGGTAGTTTAATATTCCTGTATACCATATCATTCCATTGGCTGGAGCGTTAGAACAACTCCACCAGCTACCTTCCAATCCAAAATTCTTAAATTCCCCTGTCTTGTCTATAACCCCATTTGGCAGTGCTGAAAACCTCGATTTATTGTTCGTCGAGATATCATATCCCGCAGAATTTGAAAAATCAGACTCAGTCCATGCTGCATCATTAGCAGAAAGTGCTTTAACTGCACTTCCTATAGATTCTTCATTTGAATATAAGTAGTCAACCAAGGTTTCCCAATCTTTTTTGGTAGGCACATGCCAACCTTCAATCCCTAATTTGCGCTCATCCTGTATGGCATAATAGTTATATAGTCGTCCATATTTAAGAATGTCGTTGTCATTATTTGTATGGTTATACGTACATTGCGCTCCCAGTAATAGCTTTGGCCAGTTATCAGAACTTATATCCAATGTTACGCTTGTTCTTTTTAATCTTAAAGTGACTTGATTATCCATTTCAATATAGATGGAGTCAACCGAATAGAATATTGTATCAATCGATTTGGACGCATCTTTTATACTGGATTGACTCGCACTAAAATCAGTTACCTGAACTGTATTATTAAAATAACTTATCCAGATTGCTTCATTTGCTCCAACAAAGAGCATTGTGTCTCCCAAATATATTGAATTGATCAGATCTCCGTTTTGGTATTTTGAAGTTCTAAGGTTTTCAGCCATCCACGTCTGATCTCCAATAGTGATGGTTTTGTAAATATTTCCCTCAGTATCGGTTATAATTTCGGCCTCTGAGACGAAGAACATTGGTTTTTCTTTTGTACAGCTCATTGATAAGGCGATGAGAACAGATACGTTTATTAATCCGAGTAAAAGTTTGTTTCTTTTCATAATAATATAGTTTTTAATATTGTGTAATCGTTTGTTTATTATAAAGTTAAGGCGTAAGTATCTTTGGAACTTAATTTCTTTTAGTGAAAAATTATCAGAAAATACTAAAGAAAAAATTAATAATATTACATAATAAGAAAGCCGGAAGATTAACAATGTTGTTACCCTTTTCTGTAATGTTTTTTGCAAGCTTAAATGATTAATTTATTGTATTTTATTTATTGCTCATCCGGTACGGTTGTTATACTTTGATTAAAGTTATCCTCAGGAACTATCTGGATTTTTGTTCTGGATTCACAAATTAGAATACGTATGTTTATGGAATTTTTTCATTGTGCATTCTTTTTTAAACTAAGATTCTTAAATTTGAATTAAAATTTAGGGAATGAGTAAACCTTTGATTGAAGATACAGATTACAGTGGTGTTAACTTTAACGATGAAATCCTGGAACCTGGTGAATATGAAAACTGCACGTTTCAGAATTGTATTTTTTCAAAACTCGATCTGACAGATTATAACTTTATGGAGTGTGAGTTTCTTAACTGTGATATGACCGCAGTGAAGCTTGACAATACGGGTTTAAAAAGCATAAAATTTACAGGATGTAAGTTGTTGGGTGTGCGGTTTGAAGTCTGCAACGCATTTGCTTTGGCAATGACTTTCCAAAGGTGTATTTTAAATCTGACTTCGTTTCATGGCATGAACCTTAAAAACTGCTCGTTTTATACCTGTAACCTGATTGAAACAGATTTCTCCGAAGCGGATTTGTCAGGTATTATTATTCGCGACTGCAACCTGTCGAATGCACTGTTCGACCGGACGAACCTTCAGAAGGCGGATCTGAAAAAATCATTCAATTTTATCATTGATCCTGAAGAAAACAATATCAGAAATGCCAAATTCTCTGCAGACAGCATTACAGGTCTGCTCGACAAGTACGATATTGTAATTGATTAGGGTGATCGGGCCCTGTATTTATTGATTGCTTTCTAAGCATTTTTGACTCCGTTTTATAATCCCTTTTATGCATATTTATTAAGCTGATATCACTGCCGGGCCGGTTCAAATAATTGAAGTTCTGTATTAAAGAATTATTTCTGTAATTTAGAAGCATTATGAATTGCTAATACCTGACTTTTAGTGTGTTATCGTCATGATTTTTTCACATATCTTTGCGGAAAATTCACATCGGGTGTATGTTGATGTTGTGTAAAAGGATTGAAATTTGATGAAATTATCTGAGGTCATAATGGAGCTGGATGCCAGAGTGGTGTGCGGTGATGATATGTTGGACAGGGAGGTACGATACGGGTTTGCTTCGGACATGATGAGCGACGTATTGACGCTGGATACAGACAATATGATTCTGATTACCGGTCTGGCGAATCTGCAAACCATTAGAACCGCAGAAATGGCGGATATATCACAGATAATATTTGTTCGAAACAAAGCCGTTACACCCGAAATGTGCGAGCTGGCCAAAGAAAACAACATGGTACTGTTGTCCTCTACCAAATCAATGTTCAGGGCAGTGGGAATGTTATATAAGGCAGGATTGGAACCAATATATTAGAAGGATGCATTTTGAGTTTAAGGTAACAGGAGGTGATTTTACACAGGCAGGGAAAGCTTCGAGTGAGGTGAAGAAAATCCTCAAGCAGCTTGGTGTGGATCATAAAATAATTAAACGTACTGTTATTGCCTTATACGAAGCCGAAGTAAATATTGCAGCGCATGCCCAAAAAGGGGCAATTAAAGTGGATATCGATCCGGATGTGATAAAGCTTGTTTTGCAGGATGAGGGACCGGGTATTCCGGATATTCCCCTGGCTATGACCAAAGGTTTTTCCACGGCATCAAAGGCAGTACGGGAGATGGGTTTCGGTGCCGGAATGGGCTTGCCGAACATTCAGGAAAATGTGGATGAACTGAAAATAGATTCTGAAGTAGGCGTAGGGACAACATTGGAATTAACAAATTATATCAGGTGAAAGGATTTTTTCATGCCATAGAAATAGATTACAACAAATGTATTGGCTGTGCACATTGTATGAAAGCCTGTCCTACAGAAGCTATTCGTATTGTTAACGGAAAGGCTCATCTTAGTGCAGAACGCTGTGTGGATTGCGGTGAATGCTTCAGGGTTTGTCCGGTTGATGCCTACTCCGTGGTTCATGATGATATGGAAACCATGATGCAGTATGATTGCCGTGTCGCATTGATCCCTTCTGTTTTTTACGGACAATTTCCATCGGCAGTTCCTCCAAAACTAGTCCGAAAACTAATGAAGGACATTGGTTTTACCCACATCTATGGGATAGAAGCCGGGGTGAACCTCCTTCGTGATCAGATTAATAAACAGGTGGATAAGGCCGAGATTAAGCCTTTAATTTCTTCATTTTGTCCCGCAGTGGTTCGGACAATTCAGGTAAAGTTCCCCTCGCTCGTCGATAATATCATTCATCTGAAAGCACCGGCGGATGTTGCGGCAGAGTATTACCGTGAAAAACTGTATGAGGAAGGATTTGATAAAAACAGGATTGGCATCTTTTATCTTACGCCATGCGCCGCTAAGATAGCAGCTATTAAAAGTCCCGTTGGAGAAGAAAAATCACAGATTGATGGTGTTATCAACATTAACACGGTTTACAATAAACTGCTTAAAATACTTAAAACCGAGAATCCGCCCATCCCTGATGAGATAGAGGAAAATATACTGGATGATATATCCATACGCTGGCCTTTAACAAATGGCGAAGCCAAACATATTAAGGGACGATCACTATCCATAGACGGTATAAGGAATACGAACGCCTTTCTTGAAAAAGTGGAAAATGATGAGATGAACAGTGTCAATTTTCTGGAGTTACGCATGTGCGACGAATCGTGTGCCGGAGGTATTCTGAACTGTGATAACAGGTTTTTAATTGTGGAAAGGCTCAATAACAGGGTGAAGGAACACCGTGACCGTTTTCAGGAAAAAAATGGTCCAACGGTAAGGAATTTTGATGACAAGGCGGATTATCTCACTGAGCGAATCTTTCTGAATCAGCCCATAGAGCCCCGAAGCATTGTGCTTGATTCAGACATGGTAAAAGCTCTGAAAAAAATGCAAAGGGCCAGGGATCTGATGTGTTATCTGCCCGGAATTGATTGTGGAGCCTGTGGTGCACCTACCTGTCGTGCCCTGGCAGAAGATATTGTAAACAGGACAGCCAATCTTTCACATTGTATTTTCATGCAACGCCAAATGGAAAAGCATAAAAAACTGAGCCCGGATCATGCCATTAAGATCATTGAAAAAGTCTGGGGAAAATCGAGACTGGACAAAGACTGTACGAAAAAAGGAGCCAAAAATGAAAATATCTGAACTTAAAGAAGCTTTGAATCTCTCTGTTTATGCAGGAGAAGAAAATCTTGATAATCCGGTTAACAGCGGATATGTATCCGATTTGTTATCGGACGTCATGGGAAATGTAGAAGAAGATTCTGTTTGGATCACCATACAAAATCATAAAAACGTGGTGGCTATTGCTACGTTAAGGGAAGTGGCTGCGGTTATTCTGGCAAAGGGAATAGAACCGGATGAAGAAATGCTGCATTTTGCTAAAGAGGAAGGTTTGCCGGTTCTGGGATCAACCGAAGAAGTATTTCCGCTGAGTGGAAAATTATACAAGCTGATTAAATAAAGAAACAAGACACAAGTATCAAGACGCAAGACATGCGATAATCTTGATTCCTGATACTTGATACTTGATACCTGATACTATAAAATGAAAACACTAAGGATTGATCTCCATATTCATTCGGTACTTTCACCATGTGGTGAACTGGAGATGAGTCCTGCCAATATAATATCAGAAGCGCAGGTCAGAGGACTTGATATCATTGCGATTACTGATCATAACTCCACCAGACAGGCGGGCGTGATCAGGGAAATGGGAAAGCAGATTGGCATTAAAGTCCTGTACGGTGCAGAGGTGACAACACGTGAAGATGTTCATGTGCTGTGTCTGTTTCAAAACAGGGAACAGGCAGGTGAGTTTCAGGTTTACCTGGATAAGCATTTGCCGGATATAAAAAATAAGGAACATCTGTTTGGGTTTCAGGTGGCAGTAGATGCAGAAGAACACATTATTCACAATGAGAAACGGCTGCTTTTATCGGCCATTGATCAAAGTATTGAGGATGTGGAAACGAAGGTTCACAGTCTGGGAGGATTGTTTATCCCGGCACACGTGGATCGTCAGGCATACGGACTGTATGCTCAGCTGGGGATAATGCCACAGGGATTGAAAGTGGATGCACTGGAGTTCTCCTACAATATGAAAGATAACGTACTGAAAAGGAAATATCCGGAAAGTGCGGATCATGTTTTACTGACCTTTTCCGATGCACACCGGGTGAACGATATTGGCCGGGCGGTGACTCTGATAAAAGCCAAAAAGCCAACATTCAGGGAGCTGAAAAAGGCCCTGAGAAATGAGAAGGGACGCCATGTGATTGGGTTTGAATATGAAGATGAACAGGTAGGATTTCAGGTGTGAAAGACATTGCATCACATATACTTGATATAACAGAAAACTCAGTGCGGGCAAAAGCTACACTGGTTTATATTTCGCTGGAAAAAGATATAACCAGGGATACACTTGTACTGGAGATTAAGGATGACGGCATTGGAATGGATGCTGACATGGTGAAAAATCTGACGAATCCGTTTTACACAACACGTAAAACCAGGAAAGTTGGGTTAGGCATACCGCTTTTGGTTCAGAACTGTGAGATGAGTGGAGGCTCTGTAGACATAAAAAGTGTACCGGGCAAGGGAACCGAACTAAAAGCAACGTTTGGCCTGTCACACATCGACCGTCCGCCCGAAGGTGAGATAGATGATGTGTTTGTCAATATTGCGACGGGGTATCCTGAGGTAGACTTTATCATGACGTACACGTCTGAAAAAGGTGTTTTTATGCTGGATACAAGGGAAGTAAAGCAGCTTTTTGAAGGATTGCCGATAAACGACCTTGACGTGGTAATGGGCTTAAAAGAAATAGTGAAGAATAACATAAAAGAACTAAAATAATTATCTAACAATCTTAAAAAACTGTCAGTTAGCTATGACAAAAGTTAAAACTCTCGATGATTTAAAAAAGCTCAGGGAAAACCTTCAGAACAAGATGGATATGAGGGAAAAAGGGCTGAATCCTGAAAAGGTAGTGCAGGTAAAAGTCGCTATGGCAACCTGTGGCATTGCTTCAGGAGCACGTGAAACGATGAACTTTTTCATCTCAGCTCTGAAAAAGCGCCAGATTGATGCTGTAGTAACCCAGACCGGTTGTATGGGCTATTGCTATGCGGAGCCTACCGTTGAGGTAACTATCCCGGGGAAGGAACCGGTTGTATTCGGACATGTGGATATGTCGAAAGCAGACGATATCATTGAAACCTATATTAAAGGTGGTCAGCTGGTGGATGGCGTTATTCCGGTATCGTATAAAAATATTCAGGAATAGGAGGACCCGGAATGACAGATACAAAATTTGACATACTGGTTTGTGCAGGTACCGGGTGTAAGGCATCACGAAGTGATGAGATCATTCAGAACCTCAAAACCGCTATACAGGAAAACGGCCTGGCTGAAGAGGCACAGGTTGTAGGTACGGGTTGTTTCGGCTTTTGTGAAAAAGGCCCCATTGTTAAGATCATGCCGGATAATACCTTCTACGTGCAGGTAACGCCGGAGGATGTGGACGAGATTGTAAAGGAACACCTGGTGAAAGGACGTAAAGTAAAACGTCTGCTTTATAATGACCCAAAGAAAAAAGAGTCCGTAAGTGATACACAGAAAATGGATTTCTACAAAAAGCAGTTGCGTATTGCGCTTAGAAACTGTGGTTTTGTAAATCCAGAAAACATAGATGAGTCCATTGCCAGAGATGCTTATGTGGCACTGGGAAAAGTGCTCACAGAACTGTCTCCGGAGCAGGCTATTCTGGAAGTTATTGAGAGTGGAATCCGCGGACGTGGAGGAGGTGGTTTTCCCACAGGAATAAAATGGGATATTGCCCGTAAAAACAAGGCGGATCAGAAATATGTGGTGTGTAATGCCGATGAAGGTGACCCGGGCGCATTTATGGACCGGTCCATCCTGGAAGGTGATCCGCATTCCGTGATTGAGGCTATGGCTATTTGTGGTTACTGTATCGGTGCCAGTAAAGGTCTGGTTTACATTCGTGCGGAATATCCGTTAGCGATCAAACGACTTAAAATAGCACTGGATCAGGCAAGAGAATATGGCTTGTTGGGCAACGATATTTTCGGAACCGGTTTTACGTTCGACATTGAACTGCGTTATGGTGCCGGCGCATTTGTTTGCGGTGAGGAAACAGCATTGATCCATTCCATGGAAGGGAAGCGTGGTGAACCAACACTGAAGCCTCCGTTTCCGGCAGAAAGCGGTTATATGAATAAACCGACCAATGTGAACAATGTGGAAACACTGGCTAATATTCCGGTAATATTCTTAAAGGGAGCGGATTGGTTCAATAAGATTGGAACCGATAAAAGCAAGGGAACCAAGGTGTTTGCCCTGGCCGGAAAAATCAACAATGTCGGGTTGATCGAGGTTCCGATGGGGATCACCTTACGCGAAGTTATTTACGATATTGGAGGCGGAATCAAAGGTGGTAAGAAATTTAAAGCGGTTCAGACCGGTGGTCCCTCGGGAGGTTGTTTAACGGAAAATCACCTGGAGACGGCCATCGACTTTGATAACCTGGTTGCTGCTGGTTCCATGATGGGATCAGGTGGAATGATTGTAATGGATGAAACCGACTGTATGGTGTCCATGGCAAAGTTCTTCCTTGAATTTACCGTGGAAGAATCGTGTGGAAAATGTGCACCTTGTCGTGTCGGAAACAAGCGTTTACATGAGATCCTGACAAAAATTACAGAAGGAAAAGCCACACGGAAAGATCTTGATATCCTTAAAAACCTTTGCAGTGTCATCAAAGATACATCACTGTGCGGTTTGGGGCAGACGTCACCGAATCCGGTTTTGTCAACCATGGAGAATTTCTGGGATGAATATATACAACATGTGGAAGAGCATAAATGTGCCGCCGGAACGTGTAAGGCATTAATGAAGTATTACATCACCGAAGAGGAGTGTGTGGGCTGTACGGCTTGTGCAAGAGCCTGTCCGGTTGGTGCCATAACCGGAGAAAAGAAGATGCTGCACACCATAAACCAGGAAACATGTATAAAATGTGGTGCGTGTATGGATAAGTGTAAGTTTAATGCCGTAATATTAAAATAGAAGAACTGTGGAATCTAAAAAAATAGTATCGTTAACCATCGATAAACATAAAGTAGTGGTCGAAAAAGGAACCACTATTCTGGAAGCAGCCCGTTCTGTTGGAATAGATATTCCCACGCTTTGTCATATGAAGCTGGATGATATGGGCATTGAAAACAAACCTGCCGGTTGCCGTATTTGTGTGGTAGAGGTGGACGGACGCCGTAACCTGGCACCGTCGTGTGCAACGGATGTGGCAGAAGGTATGATCGTAAGAACCAACAGCATGCGTGTTTTAAATGCACGCCGGACCGTGATGGAACTGTTGTTGTCCGATCACCCTGCTGACTGTCTTATTTGTCCTAAATCCGGTAACTGCGACCTGCAATCCATGGCACACCGTTTCGATGTGCGTGAGATCAGGTACCAGGGCGAACAATCCACGTACCGTGAGGACTTTTCTCCGTCCATCATCCGCGACATGGATAAATGTATCATGTGTCGCCGGTGCGAAACCATGTGTAATGAGGTTCAGACTGTAGGCGCTTTGTCCGGTATTAACCGCGGGTTTAATGCGGTAGTTTCACCGGCGTTCGAAATGGACCTTAAGGATTCCGTTTGTACCTATTGCGGGCAGTGTGTGGCTGTGTGTCCAACCGGAGCATTGACCGAGGTTAACCATACCAACGAAGTCATCCGGGCACTGGCTGATCCGGATAAAACAGTCATTGTTCAGACAGCGCCAGCCGTTAGGGCAGCCCTGGGAGAAGAATTCGGCTATGAAGCCGGAACACTGGTGACCGGCCAGATGGTTTCAGCGTTAAAAGAGCTGGGATTCGATTATGTATTTGACACCGACTTCGCTGCCGACCTGACGATTATGGAAGAAGGAACGGAGTTGTTATCCCGTCTGGAAAGACATCTGAAAGGCGATGAATCGGTTAAATTGCCGATCCTGACATCCTGTTGTCCTGCCTGGGTGAATTTTTTCGAAAAGCAGTTCCCCGATTTGCTGGATATTCCATCCACGGCACGTTCTCCGCAACAGATGTTTGGATCCATCGCTAAAACTTATTTTGCTGATAAACTGGGTATACAAAGAGAAAAACTGATTGTGGTTTCCATCATGCCTTGTCTGGCTAAAAAATATGAGCGTCAACGCGATGAATTTAAGGTGAAAAATGATCCTGACGTAAACTACGTTTTATCGACCCGCGAGCTGGCCAATCTGGTAAAACGGGCGAATGTGGAATTCAAATCACTGCCGAAAAAAGATTTCGACCGCCCAATGGGTGACTCATCCGGTGCCGCTGTTATCTTTGGTGCAACTGGTGGAGTTATTGAAGCGGCCGTACGTACAGCTTACGAACTTTATACAGGCAAGGAACTTGAAAAAGTGGACTTCAAACAACTGCGCGGTATGGAAGGTTTCCGTCAGGCAACCATCGATTTTGATGGCACGCCCATTCATATCGGTATCGCTCACGGACTGGGAAATGCCCGAAAATTGCTTGAATGTATTCAGACCGGGAAATGTGTGTATCATGCCATAGAAATTATGTCGTGTCCCGGCGGTTGTATCGGTGGTGGCGGTCAGCCCTTGCATCATGGAAAGAGTTCTATTCTCAAAAAGCGGGTGGAAGCTATTTACCGTGAGGATGCCGGAAAACCAATCCGTAAATCACACCAGAATCCGTACATCATTAAACTGTATGAAGAATTTCTGGGTGAGCCTATGAGTGAAAAAGCGCATCATCTGTTGCATACCAATTATTTTGACAGACAGGTGAAATTCCAGGAGGAAGTTAACGAATAAAGTATGAATCATGGCAGATAACATCACAATAAAACTTAAGAAACAGGATACTGAATTCATCAAAAAGATTTGTGCGGAATTCAGAAACGATAAAGGTGAACTGATCAATGTGTTGCACAAAACCCAGGAACACTTCGGCTATTTACCTGCAGAGGTTCAGGAATTGATCGCTGCAGAACTGAAAATGTCAGTGGCCAAGGTCTATGGTGTGGTGACCTTTTACTCCTTCTTCACCATGGTACCTAAGGGTAAAAATCCAATCTCAATCTGTACCGGAACAGCGTGCTATGTCCGTGGTGCAGAAAATGTACTGGATGAATTTAAAAAGCAGCTGGGCATTGAAGTGGGTGAGGTGACAACCGATGGCGAATTTTCGCTGAGCTGCCTGCGTTGTGTGGGTGCCTGTGGTCTGGCACCGGTGGTTATGGTAGGAGAAAAAACCTATGGCCGCGTAGCTCCCGAAATGGTAGCCGATATTGTTGCGGAATATAAATGATAAAAGTGATCGGATGACTTCAAGTCATCCGATCACTAAAAATAGAGTTTGGCGTAGTCTTTGGCTACGCCATTTTTTTATACGTGATGTCCCGTTTGCAAAAAAGATAACTGGTATTTTTAAGGTGGTCGCAATTTGCGACCACATATTCTTTTTTCATCAGTTGTTGAATGATCATGTTACTTTTTAGTATTATTCTTCGTTGTACAGAAAGAATTTTAGTACTTCGATCTGTAAAAAATGATTCAGATGAGAACCTGTTATTTTTACCTGCTAACTTTTATATTAATTGGAGCTACTTTTAAGGTAAAAGCTCAACACAATTACCTTATTCAGGGTGTATTAACAGATACGTTAAATAATCCGATAGAATATGCCAACATTGGTATATTTGATCAGAATATCGGAACCGTATCAGATGTAAATGGCAATTTTCAACTATTTGTACCAGCTGAATTTCTTGAGGATAGTATCACTTTCTCCAGCATTGGGTTTTATACAATGCGAATTTCAATTAAACAACTCGTAAACAATGATAGTGCAATGGTATGTTTAATACCAAAAATAGAGCGTATTAAAGAAATTAAGGTAATTGCTAAACCGTATAAAGTAAAAATCAGGGGAGCCAAAACCGATACTAAAAAAATTATTCTGGCTGTTACCGGAGATACCTCAAGTCTTGGTATCGAAAATGGTACAGTTATTAATTTGCCCAATAAATCTCCTGTTAAAATCAAGGATGTTAATTTCAATATAGCCAGTAATTATCTGGATTCTGCAAAATTCCGGTTAAAAATATATACTTACAGCAAGAACGAAATAAAAGAATGTTTGCTAAAAGAAAATATTTACTTTAGTATAACAAAAATGGATACAGGAAACTACAAAGTTGATTTAAGTAACTATAATATCTTTGCTTCAAATGCGGTTTTGGTTTCAATTGAGAATATTGCACTCTATTCTGCGAATACTGATAATGACAGAAGATTTTGGGATAGAATTAATATTTCCGGAACACTTTTAACTAAAGGATACAGAAGAAAAACAAGCTTGGGAAATTGGGAAAAAATACCATATTCTTTTGCGCCAGGTATTTGGGTTACCATATTAAAATTTAAATAAAAATTATCATTTTGAGTTCGAACAGGCATGAACTTTTATATAGCACCCGGATACTGTTGAACAACTCCACTTATCCTATTGTTTTTTAATCATAAAAACCGATATTTACTGAATTATTAAAACTATTATATGACATCAGGAATATTCTATCAGACGTTATTTGATAAGTCTTGTGTCTTGATTCTTGTGTCTTGTATCTAAAAAAGTACAAATGAAAAAACTTGCATTAATTTATTGGCCTAAAGGTGGCAGTGTTGAACATGCTGCAAAGATCATTAAAGAGAAATTAACTGATTTTTCCGTCTCATTTTTGTGTGTGGAAGATATAAGTGCAGATCAGTTAAGCGATTTCGACGTGTTTATTTTTGGTGGTTCAACAGTTGGGGCTGATTACTGGAGTAATAAAGAAACCGAAATGGCATGGCGACCATTTTTTGCAGAAATGGAGCAAAAGAATACCCGTTTAGATGGTAAAAAAGGTGCGCTTTTAGGACTCGGTAATCAGGTGCTTTATCCCGATAACTTTGTGGATGACATGATGTATATGAAGAAAAAGCTGGAAGCTGCCGGATTGCAGATTATTGGGGAAACGTCAACAGATGGGTATGCTTTTAATGAATCAAAAGCCATAGTAGATGACAAATTTGTCGGTTTGGCATTGGATGAGGACTCAGAACCCGAGTTGACCAATCAACGTATAGATAGCTGGTTGTCAAATATTTCAGGTAAGCTCTGAGAATTAATTTCTAAAAAGGCATAGTTTTATTTTGTAAATTGAATTGAAATCAGTTTAATTTGTACCCTATAAAATTAGTAGGATAAATGAGATATTTCCATACCAATATGATGTGTTGTTGTATGATGTTCTGCAGAACCTTGCGGAAGGAAATCTCATTGTCTGATATGAAGTAGAAATAAATAGTGTTAGATATGAAAGCCCTCCGCAAGTAGCGGGGGGCTTTTTTTGTTTTTAAGTTTTTAATTTCAATAAAATGGCAGATTTAATTTTTAAAGTTGACGGGAGTTCGGAAACAGCAACACGCCTGAATGCAGTTGCAAGGGATTTTAGTATTGTAGTGGATGAGCCACCTGCGCTGGGTGGTGAGGATAAAGGCGCAAATCCGGTGGAATACCTGCTGGCAAGCTATGCAGGATGTTTAAACGTGGTGGCTCATCTTACGGCACAGGAGCTTGGTATTGTACTTCAGGGCTTAAAAATCAGTGTAAGCGGGAATCTGAATCCTGATAAATTATTCGGTAATGAAACCGAAGACAGAGCAGGCTTTAAAAACATTGTAGTGGATTTTGAACCGGTGACTGTTGCATCCGAAGAAGAATTGGAGCACTGGGTAAAAGTAATTAAACAACGCTGTCCTATATATGATAATCTTAGCAATCCAACCCCTTTAAAACTCAATCTTAATCGAAAAGTAGCATATTCAAATTAAAAAAACTGGATCATGATTTATAATAATATCACAGAAACAATAGGAAATACACCTTTGATAAAACTGAATAAAATAGTTCCGGAAGACGTCAATGTACTTGTGAAACTGGAGTCTTTTAATCCGGGGAGTTCGGTCAAAGATCGAATTGCCCTAAGCATGATTGAAAAGGCAGAAAAGGACGGTCAGCTGGATAAAGATACGGTCATTATTGAACCGACAAGCGGGAATACCGGTATCGGACTGGCTTTGGTCAGTGCGGCAAAAGGCTATCGTTTGATCCTTACCATGCCGGAAAGCATGAGTATTGAACGCAGAAAAATTCTAAAAGCCTTAGGTGCAGAACTTGAACTGACGCCAAAAGAGGGAGGTATGAAAGGTGCCATATCACGTGCTTTTGAACTGGCAGAAAAATATGATAAAACCTTTATTCCGCAGCAGTTTAAAAATAAAGCAAATCCTGAAATACACCGTCTGTCAACGGCCCGTGAGATTTGGGAAGACACAAAAGGAGAAGTGGATGTCTTTGTAGCCGGAATTGGTACCGGTGGAACCATAACCGGTGTTGGAGAAGTTCTGAAAAATAAAAGGAACAGTGTGAAAATCGTGGCTGTTGAGCCTGAAAAATCACCGGTACTATCAGGTGGAGAACCAGGGCCCCATAAGATACAGGGCATCGGTGCCGGATTTATACCCGACATCTTAAATACAGAGATTTACGATGAAATTGTCCGAATTAAGGAAGAGTCTGCAATAGAAGCCGCCCGAAAACTTGGTGTGAATGAAGGGATTCTGGTCGGTATTTCATCAGGAGGAGCCCTTGCCGCAGGCCTTGAAATTGCATCCAGACCTGAGAGTAAAGGAAAAACGATTGTTATTTTGCTACCCGATACAGGAGAACGCTACTTATCAACCGCATTGTTCGATTATGAGCAAAGCGAAGTAAATTATCGTGTTACGATATGAGCTTTTCCAAAGTTTTAAACTTTGGAAAAGTCAACGACAATAAAAAATATTTCTTGGATGTTCTGACATCTGTGTAATTCTTGCTTTAACAAACAATTCAGCCACTGTTGGTAATCTTCCGGCAGTGGCTGTTTTGTTCTGGTTAAAGACAGAGATTCCTTTATTTTTGCAAAAGGTCTGAAAGAAGCAATCTATACGAAAATTGATAACTTCCATATCGGTAGCTTGTATAAGTTTTTGCATTAGGGTAAGTATGCTATGCTAAAGTTTAGGATATTAATTCTCCTGCCCATAATTTTTGTAGAAAAATTTGCCATGGTAAAACCAGGCAGTCCCCCATCTGACGAGGATATGTATCATTAGTAATTAATATTTGATTTTTTACAGTATATTCTTCTGCAAAATGCTGTAACCCTTTTGCATGGCGTGGAATGGCGTTGCGGGTTGATTTCACTTCAATGGCTGTTTCGTGGTCTCCTAAAATAAAGTCTACCTCAATTTGTGATGCTGTACGCCAATAATGAACAGGATAATTTAGTCCACTATAATGACTGTGGGCAGTAATTTCCTGATAAATAAAGTGTTCAAACGCATGCCCGAATGCTTCGCTTCCTATTTCAATTTCACCGCGTTTCAATAAGTAGTTAACAATCCCGATATCGAAAAAATAAAATTTTGGAGCTTGTATTACTCTTCTTTTTGGTTTTTTTTGAAAGGGAGGAAGAAATCTTCCGGTTAATGTATCGATGAGTATCTGAAAATATTCCCTGACGGTTGGAGCACTTACACCACATTCTGAAGCAATATTTGAATAGTTAATTATTTCTCCGTTTGAGAAGGCCGCCATTTCCAGAAACAATGAAAAAAGTGAGGCGTTTCTTATTCGTGCTTCCGCTATTATTTCCTCCTTTAGATAATTCCCAATATATGCAGATATCAATTTCTTAGGATTGTTAGATAGATAATGTCTTGGGAGCAGACCATTATTTAATGCCCTTTTTAAATCGAAATCTGGTATTTCTGCACTTGTTAGCGGGAATAATTCGTAACGCAAAGCTCTTCCTCCGAGTAGATTGGATTCGCTACGAATAATTTTCCTTGGACTGGAGCCACTTAAAATAAAATTATTATGGTTATTTTCTATAAGCCAATGGATTTCGTTAAGTAGTGCAGGGATTTTTTGTATCTCATCAATAATTATTGGTTTTTGTGGTTGGGTTGCCAATATAATTTCTCTAAGTTGTGAAGGTTTTCGGTTTAATTGTTCAAATATATCGGTTTTTAAAAGGTCAAACCATAATGAATCGTTAAACAAAGATTTTAACAATGTGCTTTTACCAGTTTGTCTGGCACCCCATAGAAATAAACTCTCATTTTCAGATCCTTCAAATATTTGTTTTCTTAAATACATGATAATTAAAATATATAGTTTTAAAATACATGATATTTAAAAGTAAATATATGAAATTTTATGTACATAATTAAAATTACGAATGATTTTTAGTAATCAGGACAATAGTCAATTTATTTTCCCAAATTTGTATTGATCCGGAATTGAGGGCTGCCATTTATGAAATACATCCTTTTTTTAGATACAGAGACATCGGGTATTCCCAAGCACTGGGATAACCCGGTTCTTTTTGAAAAAAAGTGGCCGTATATTCTTCAGATCAGCTGGGTGATTTATGATGAAGATGGTAATAAAGTTAAAAGCGAAAATCACTACATTAAACCCGGCCGGATAAGGATAACAAAGTCATCCCGGAAAATACACGGGATCACCTTAAAAAAGCTGGATAAAATAGGAGAGGACCGCAGAGAAGTTGTTGAACTGCTCGCGGCGGATTTTGAGTTTTATAAGCCCTTGATTGTAGGTCACTTTCTGGAATTCGATAAGAAAATGCTGAATGTGGGTTTTTACAGATCTGGCATTAAATACGATGCGGATCGCCTGCCAACTTTTTGTACGATGCAGCTGACGCGTGATGCCGGATTAAATCCCAATGGAACAGGTTATTTGCGTTTAAAGGATCTTTACCGGGTTTTATTCCACAAAAACCAACAAAATCCACATGATGCACTGAATGATGCAGAAACCACCGCCTTATGTTTTTTTGAATTGAAAAAAAGAGGCCTTATAACCGATCAGGTAATATCGGATCAGAAACAAAATATTGGTATACAAAGAAATGTTTATGCCATCCGGATAGCGAATATCCTGTTGTGGCTGATTATTGTAGCCGCACTGGTTCTGATTTTAAAATTTGTAATGTAACGAAGATGACAACCGAAGAACGAATAAAATTTTTACAACATACCAAACCTTTCGATTTGCTTCCAGTCGAAGTTCTGCAACACGTGGCAGAGCTCATGGAAGAGAAATATTATTCGAGGGAAACGCTAATCTACCGTCAGGATGAGACCAGGCTTGAGGGCATAGATGTAATTGCTGAAGGCCAGTATGACGCATTTTTTTATGACAGTAATAATGTACAGCGCCTTGATGAGGTGTATACAACCGGATATGTTTTTGGAGGCGGTTCTGTGCTCCTGAATAAGAAGGTTTCTATTCGGACAGTTGTTGCTAAAAAAGGCACACGGATCCTTTTTTTGGATAAGGTTGAGTTTAAGGAGATTTGCCGGAGTTTTAGTGGGTTTTTCAATTATTTCACCACACTGTTTGCACAGAAAGTACTAAATGATGAGTATGCTCATTTTGTGAAGCGCCATAATACGAGGGAGGGAAATTTTCTGGATGCCGATCAGATTTACAGTCGCCGGTTAAATGCCTTTGAGTCACGAGATGTGGTATTTTGTGCTCCATATACCTCTTTAAGGGATGCTGCAAAAATTATGAAGCAAAATAATGTCCCCTGTCTCTTTGTGGAGGAAAAAGGGCAGTACCTTGGTTTTGTGACCCACAGGAGCATCATTGAAAAGGGACTGGCTGAAAACTTCTCACCCGATGGTTTTGTAGAAGCGATTATGGAAACACCTGTTGTCGAAATGTCAGGTGAAACTCTGGTATATGAGGCAATACTTACCATGTTTCGCGAAAAAATTAACTATATCCTGGTGCGAACCGGCGATCATGTCGGGGTGCTTGATCGTCATAGACTGCTCTCTGAGCATGCACAATCACCTTTATTGTTTATTCAGTCTGTTAAATCTGCGTGGTCTGTTAAGGATCTGAAAGAAAAATGGGATCAGGTACCTGAAATTGTGAATCAGCTTTTAGGCAGAGGTGTAAATGCGTCTGTAGTAAACCAGATCGTAACCACCATTTCAGATTCTATACTGCACCGTGTCATCGAAGGTGTGCTGAAAGTTGTTCCTGAGCCACCTGCAAAATTTGCATTCTTTGTACTGGGAAGTGAAGGACGAAAGGAACAAACCCTGCTAACAGATCAGGATAATGCCATTATATACGAAGACAAAGCCAATGAACATCGCGAAGAGGTACGGGAATATTTTCTGCATTTTGCCACCCTTGTGTCCGAGAGGCTCGACCGGATTGGCTTCAGCTTTTGTAAGGGAGGATATATGGCACAGAATCCGGATTGGACTCATTCGCTGTCTCACTGGAAAAGAAACTACGAATCCTGGATTAATCAGGCCGGAAAGCAGTCTGCCATCAATGTAACAACATTTTTCGACTGCCGTTTTATTCATGGTGAACCGGAATTGTTGACCGGTTTATTCTCGCATGTAGATGCATTACTCGAAAAAGCCAGCTCAAAGTTTTATCTAAGCATGGCCAGTAACGCCTTGCTATACGAACCACCCATAACGGTTTTTAATACTATACGAACATTTGAAGATAAGGAGCGCAGGGTGGTGGATCTTAAAAAAGCCATGACACCAATTGTAGACCTGGCAAGGATGTTGTGTTTGAGAAATGGCATAAATAAAACCAATACTGGTGAACGACTGCTGGCTTTAAAAGAAAAAGGTGTTCTCAATCCTGATAATTATAAGGAGTTTAACCAGGCTTATTACTATCTGATGGGCCTGCGCCTGAAAGCTCAGGCAAAAAATATCATTCATGATTATCTGGAACCAAGCAACTTTATTGAACCATCTAGGCTGACTCAGGTGGAGCAGATTACATTAAAAGAGATTTTTAAAGTGATAAAGGATTTTCAGTCATTACTGAAGCTGGAATTTGGCATAACAGGTTTATAATTAGAACATGATAAAGGTACATATAATTACCATTGGCGATGAGTTACTGATAGGTCAGGTGATAGATACAAATTCTGCATGGATGGGAGAATACCTTTCAAGAGAAGGGTTTGAGGTTGCAGGAAAACAAAGTGTTAAAGATGACAGGAATGCAATTACCACAGCACTTGATTTTGCCCTGCTGCATTCCGATATTGTATTAATTACAGGAGGACTGGGCCCAACGAAAGATGATATTACCGTAAAAGTTCTGGCATCCTACTTCAATTCCGGATTTATATTTAACGATGAAGTTTTAAAGAACGTTGAACGCATCATTTTGCCACGGATCGGACATATCAATGCGCATAACCGTTCGCAGGCAGAAGTGCCTGAAAAAGCCAGGATCATTATGAACAGCCTTGGTACGGCTCCGATACTCTGGTTTGAAGAACATGGTAAAGTGGTGGTGTCCATGCCAGGTGTTCCCTATGAGATGAAGCATGCCATGACTCAGGATGTTGTGCCGCAGTTAATTGATAAGTTTAAACTTCAGAACCTGAATAAATACAAGACCATTGTGGTTTCAGGAATCACGGAAGCCGAGCTGGCTGAAAACCTGGCTGAATTTGAAAATGCTCTGCCTGAGAGCATTCGTCTGGCTTATTTGCCATCTCCCGGATATATTAAATTGCGACTGACCGGAAAAAATGCAGGTCCGGCTTATGATACCTATTTAAACAGGTTGAAGCATGAGGTGCGCAGTATATTGGTATCAGAGGATGAAATATTGCCTGAATGGATTCTGGCCGGACTGATATCGGATAAGAACCTGACTGTAGCCACGGCCGAAAGTTGCACCGGCGGTCTTATAGCGCATAAGATAACATCCGTGCCCGGAAGTTCAAAGTATTTTAAAGGTTCGGTGGTTGCTTATGATAATGCTGTGAAAATCGATTTGCTGGATGTTCCGGAAGAGTTGCTTGAACAATATGGTGCTGTATCGGAAGAGGTGGTCATAGCAATGGCACTCGGTGTGAGCAGGCGATTAAAAACTGAGATAGGGATAGCAACCAGTGGTATTGCCGGTCCCGATGGTGGTACGCCTGAAAAACCGGTTGGTACCATCTGGCTGGGATGGTGCATAAAAGGCGATTGCTTTGCAAAGAAACTCTCACTGCATTACACCCGCCAGGTTAACATAGAACGGACTGCCACCAATGCCCTGATGGCTCTGAATAAGTATTTGAAGGATATGTAATTATAAAAATGATTAACGGGAAATCGGATCAAACTGTTTGTTTACATCTCAGAAACTGAAACCCCGTATTTTTAATTGTCTTTTTAAGATTTATTATAAATTAATCTTAATGTGTAAATAAATTGGTATTCCGTAAAGAGTTGTATTAGAGTATTTTATGTAAAATATTTTAGGAGTGTATGCTAGTTATATTTATTCAGAGTTAAAAAAATAATAAGTTAATTTGTATTAAATGTAAAATAAATGTAAATTTGTCTCAGAATAACTAAAAACAATTCATGAGATGAAAAAGAGATTATTTACTTTAGTAATGTTTATCGCAGGCCTGGGTGTGTTATCAGGATATGCTCAATTGTCTGACGAAGAGTATGCTTATATTACCATGGATTTACAGGGAATCCTAAACCTGACTATGACAACTAATCCACAGGTTGACTTTAGTTTTAGCAGCATAGCAGAATATAAGCAGGGTATTGTGAAGTACAATGCAACCCAGCTTGAGGTTGATGCAACCGTTGCATGGGATATGTATGTGTATGCCGCTTCTGATACATGGACTCAGGTAGAGGCTTATTCAACCAATGGTGCTGCTGTTTTACCGGCTGAAATTCTGGAGATCAATTCTTCGTATGATAACTCAGCTATTACAGGTGGCGTTGGTCTGGATAACAACCTGGTTTCATTAAAAGGTTTGACCAATTCAGGTATGGACGATGCTACTCCGGATGCAAATACGCAGTTCCTTATGGGAGGTGACAACACGCTTGCAGGTGTGGATGAGAATGGTGCTCCAGGTACAGCTGATGGTAATCCCAATACACACAAGTTCAGAATTTCGTACAGACTGAAGCCTAATGTACCGGCTACTTTCCCGAATTCTACAATTGCACTTGACGATGTAACTTTGGGTAACGCAGTTGATTATGCGCAGGCCGGTTACTATTACATCGAAGTGGTGTATTCTTTGGTTGAAGATTTATAAAAAAAATACTACTTTAGCATTGAAAAGGTTGTCAAACACCAATTGACAACCTTTTTTAGGATTATGACGAGATGTATCAGGTTAATATTACTTGTTGTTTTAAACTGTACATACTGGTTGCCACCACTGTCTGCACAGGTGTCTTTTGAATTGAAGACATCACCTGAGGTGGATTTTATTTTTACATCAATTGGTGATTATAAAACCGGTATTACCCGGTTTAATTCATTAAAGCTGAATGTGTCCAGTGATCGCAGATGGGATTTAAGTGTAAAATCAACCACATCTGACTGGTCGGTTGTTGAGGCTTACAGTTCCGGCGGCGTTATACCGGCACTTGATATACTGGAGCTTCGCGTCAGAAATTCCTCATCAACCCCTTTGATCTCTGATTTTTTTTCAATAACAGATAATGATCAGTATTTAATTGGTTCAGCGGTAACGGATATCGATGTACCATGTCCTAATTCAGGGACGAATACTGCAGGAAATTACCTGACACTGCCATCGTGTTATGAATTCTTTGTAGATTTCAGAATAACACCTGGTCTGGATCCGGTGAATTATGTCAGGCCCGGATTATACCGGATGGAAATTGTGTTTACAATCAGTGAAGACCTATAAATGAAAAAATACCTGCTGCAAATATTACTCTTGATTACAGGTTTTCAGGTGTTGAGCGCTCAACAGGGTATTGTAATGCAGTTTCTCAATAAAAATACCACGGAGTCGGTTTCAGAAATTGCCCGGAACAGAATTAAGATTGTAAACAATACGACAAACACTTACCCTTTTCTGCTTAATTTTAAGGTCCCGCCAAAATGGAAATTGCTGGGTATGCAAAGCAGGACTTTTATTCTGGCACCGAATGATTCTGTATTTGTACCGGTTTATATGATTCCGGATAAAAATATTCAGGGTGGTGACTATGCTGTTTTAGGGGCTGAACTGTTCAGCGATGGCTTTCTGGTAAATAATGATAACTGGATTCTGACAGTAGAACGGCTGAGTAACTGGCATATTCAACCGGAATCAAACCAGATTTATTTTCTGCATGGCAGAGATACCGCGGATCTGAAATTTTATGTGATCAACCAGGGAAATGCAACTGAAGATTTGTTATTCGATCTGAATGCTTTCAGGGACAAGCTTACCTTGTATGATGATGATTATAACATTTTCAGGCCGGAGGATTTCAGCCTTAAAAGCGGAAAAGATACAGTGCTGAATTTTCATGCGGTCATAAACAGAAAATTCGAGGGTGAAAACACCTACAATACCTTACGAAAGAAACCAAACAGAGAGATTTACAATATCAGGGCTGAGGCGCACAATAAAGGTGATGATCATTTATACGCCGTTGACAAGGAAAATATTACCTTAAATAAGGTTTCAGACTATTACCAGGAGAACAGGTATGGTTCAGCAAGTCTGCCGCTGGTTGTTCAGCTTGATGCCTATAATATCCTGGAACAGTCCACATACCTCAGTTTTCAGGCATATGGAAATAAAACCATAAATGAAGTTAATGAACTAAGTTATTTTTACCAGACCAACTTTAATTCCAACGTGCTCAATGCAGATGCATTTCTTGGTGATTACTTTTTTGTAGGGTACAATGCGCCAAAGTACTATGCCGAACTTGGTAACCTGGTATTGAACCATGAAGGTGCTTCCGTCTCCGGTAAAGGTGTCAGGGGAGGTTACAGGGCAAAGGGACATGAAGCAGGAGGTGGAATTGTTGCCAGTCCGGATATGTTTGAAATCGAACGCTGGGGTGGAAGTTTGTACTACAAATACAATTATGCACCACGCGACCTGAATGCCGCCGTTTATTCCTTCTACGAAGAAAACAGCTACAATAATCAGCAAAATATCACCGTAATTCCGGAGTCATCATGGAGGATAAATAATAACCACATGGTACGCCTGATGATGGGGTACAATATGAGAACCTATCTTTTTAATGCCCCGGGAAGATTTACCCGGAACGGTTATGGTACACGTTTAAGTTATGGCGGGCGTTTCAACAGGTTTACCTTTTCTGCAACAGGACGATATGGCACACCAACTTACGAACCGTCACCTGGTATTACACAGCTTTCTGGTATCACCGGATTCTATCATCAAAGCGGTCTGCAGTCCCGTCTTCTGGTGAGCCATTTTTCTTCCCGTCCGGATATATATGATGTATTTGGCAATCTTGTTCAGCAGGGACTCCGTTCGCGAACCAACCAGGCGGAATATAAACTTTCTGCTTCGCAACGAATGAATACATTTTCCGGATCACTTTATGCCAGGGAGCGTTTTTACAACAGTCTCCAGATGGTAAACGAAGGAGTTGGTGTTTCGTATTACCGCAGGTTTGAAGATAACTCACGTATTTCGGCATCACTTAATACAGATGTAAACCAGTTTCCGGAGCTCATCGGCTTCGGGTCATTTTTCAGCGCTCGTTTAAAAACATCATACCGGTACAGAAGTAACCTCCTGGTGAACTTGCGTTATCATTACGGCCCGTTCTACTATTATGAATTCAGTGAATATGCACAATCCAGAGAGAACCCCCAGACCATCTTTCTGAATGGGTATTATGATTTGTGGATGGCCAAAAACAGACTCCTGGCCAGATTCAGCGGTAATTACAATTACAGACTCGTACGAGAGCAACATATCTTCAATACCCGGCCGGAGTTATTCTGGTATTCCAAGACCGGATTCCGGTTCAGCTTTTACAGTAATATATCCTATTTCAGTCGCCAGCAGCAATTTATTAACCAGCCTGACTCGTATTCAAGAACATCATCTAAAAATCTTGAGTTAGGATTTGGCGTGCGAAAAGAGCTCGGAATTCCGGTGTCAGGAAAGCGGTTTTTCGATGTGCAATGCATCGCCTTTTATGATGAAAACGGCAACGGTATAAAAGAGAAAAACGAAAAGGGGTTGACGAATGTACTGGTATCGCTGATTCCTGCGGAAGATAAGGGTATGTTTAGTTCAATGGATGGATATAAGATACTGACCGGTGCAGGAGGGGAAGGATTGCTTGAAAATATTACAAAGGGAAATTATACCATAGTCGTCCAAAAGCTCACCAAGGGCGATGGCTTTTATAACAACAGTGTGAAAACCGTGGCGCTTTTTAAGGATGAAATTGTATATTTACCATTCACGTCCGGAGGCAAGATAATGGGAACGCTCCAGGTGCAGAAAGCAAAATATACTCGCTTTTCTGAAAAAGATGTGGAGCTGTCGAACATTCGGATCGTGGCAACAGATATGTTTGGAAACGAGTATTCCACTCTTACAGATCAGAATGGCTTTTTTAAAATTGAAGTGCCGGGAGGGAAATTCACAGTGTCCATAAACAGTGCTGTTTTCGGAGCAGGTTTCTCGGTGCAGGAAAATGATATTGAAGTAGAAATTAATGATATAAATAAATCGGTTTTTGTAAACTTTTTAATCTCCGAACAGGAACGTAGAATGAACATTAAGAAATTTTGATGACTATGAAGTTTAAGAACGTTATTTCCCCGGCATTTTTATTTTTTACCCTTAGTATGTTAAACGCTTTCGGGCAGGGTGCTACAGTTGCACCTTCAAGACTTTTTTTCAGTGCAAGTCCCGGATCATCAGAGACGCAGGTACTCAGGGTAACCAACAGTACATCTTCCAAACAGGCATACACCATTACATTTGCCGATTTCGAACCGGAAGGGAATAAGGGCAAAACACGAATGATGCAGCACGGAGAGTCGGTTCATTCCTTAAACAATAATATTACAGCCACGCCTAATTTCTTTGAACTGGGCCCGGGTGAAACACAGGAGATAAACATTGCCGTTACACTGGCTAATGTACCGGAAGCCAATCAGGTAAAATGGGGTTCTGTTGTGGTCCGTCTGGCAAAAGAAAGGCAGCCGGGCGAAGAAGGAAATCAGATGGGCTTCGGAATCATGGAGACTTTCCAGCTTGTGGTATATATTTTTCAGACGCCTCCTGCCGTGAATCTGAAACGTGCCGAGATTACCGGATTCGCTAAGCAAACAAATAATAAAGGTGAAAAGGGTATACTGATGACCGTGGATAATACCGGTGAAGCCATTCTGAATTGCGCATCATATATTGAGTTGACAAGTTACAGTACCGGTACCGTAGAACGCATTGGTGTGAAGGCCTTTACCATGTTACCGGATTCCGAACGTGAAGTATTCTTTGCACTACCTGATACACTTAACGCCGGGTCCTATTCTGCCCTGGGGGTAGTAGACTTTGGCAGCAGGGAAGAGATTGAAGCTGCAGAACTTGAACTTACTGTTGAATAGTTTATAATTCGGTTAACCCCAAAATTTCGCTGTTTACCGATAAAAATCTGTTGTTCGCGTACTATTGAAGTGCGTCAATCGAACAATGTAAACATTTCTGTATTTTTGTATTTACACATTTAAACAGGTATATAATGAAAAGATTAATTCTATTAACCGCCATTTTAACCACCGTAATCTTTTATTCGTGCAACGAGAATAAATATGTTGTTCGTGAGATGGTTGACGAAAATGGATATTCCTATGAAAAAGTAACCAACGATCCTACTGATACACGCGTTTATACGCTGGATAACGGGCTGAAGGTTTATCTCTCAGTCAACAAGGATGAGCCCCGTATTATGACGTATATTTCCGTCAGATCCGGTTCATTAAATGATCCTGAAGAAACCACAGGACTTGCACATTATTTTGAACATCTGTTATTTAAGGGAACGGCAAAATTCGGTACCTCAAACTGGAAAGCAGAAAAAGTCTATCTGGACAGTATTTCGGATCTTTTTGAAAAGCATAAGGAAGCACAGACAGATGAAGAAAAGAAAGCAATTTACAGCGAGATAGACCGTTTGTCGCAGATTGCCTCCAGATATGCAATACCAAATGAATACGACCGGATGACCTCGGCCATCGGAGCAACCGGAACCAATGCATTCACCTCGTACGAAACTACGACTTATGTTAATGAAATTCCGTCGAATGAACTTAAACGCTGGCTGGAAATGGAGCAGGAGCGCTTTACTGATCCCGTGCTGCGCTTATTCCATACTGAGCTGGAAACAGTGTATGAAGAGTTCAATATGAGCCAGGACAGGGATATGTCGCGGGAGAGATCGGTTCTTATGGCAAACCTGTTTCCGAATCATCCGCTGGGAAGAGACATCATCGGTTATCCAAAAGATCTGAAAAATCCATCACAAAAGAACATCATGGAATTTTTTCATACCTGGTATGTGCCCAATAACATGGCTGTAATTCTTAGCGGGGACCTTGATTACGAAAAAACCATTCAACTCGTGGATTCTACTTTTGGAAAATTCAAATCAAAACCGTTACCTGAGATTAAACATCCCAAAGAAGAACCGATTACACATGTGGTTGAGAAAGAAGTTTATGGACCGGAAGCTGAGAATGTGATGTTTGCCTACCGGTTCAACGGAGAAAAATCGGAAGATAAAAAATACGTTTATATGATTGATATGATCCTGAACAACAGTGTGGCAGGGTTGATCGATCTTGATCTGGTTCAGAAGCAGAAAGTATTGAATGCAGGTTGTGGCCCGAGTTTCCAGAGCGATTACGGCATGCACATGTTTTATGGAATCCCGAAACAGGGGCAGACACTGGAAGAAGTCAAAGATCTGATTCAGGGTGAAATTGAAAAAGTTAAAAAAGGTGAGTTTGAGGATTGGCTGATGGACGCGGTCAACAATAACTTTAAAGTCGATATGATCAAACGGACCGAAAGCAATCAACGTGTCAGTTTGCTGCTTGATGCCTTTATATATCAAATGAACCTGGCCGAACTGTTTGACTTTTACAATGAAGTGGCAAAAATCACAAAGGATGAACTGGTTGCTTTTGCGAATGAGCACTACAAAGATAATTATGTGGTGGTATACAAACGCACCGGTGAACCCGGTGATCTGGTAAAAGTGGAAAAGCCGGAAATTACCTCTGTGGAAATCAACAGGGATATACAATCCGACTATCTGAAGCATTTTCTGAGTGAGAAATCTGATTCTATTGAACCTGTTTTTGTGAATTTTGATGAACTGATTGAACAGAAAGAACTGGAACCCGGACTGGAACTGGATTACATTAAAAACAATACCAACGATCTGTTTGAATTAAACTTCATCTGGGATATGGGTGACAGGAATGACCAAAAACTCGCGCTGGCGATGAGTTATCTGTCCTACCTCGGAACAGATCATTATACGGCTGAAGATATCAGCAAGGAATTTTATAAAATGGGAATCACCTTTGACTCAAGTGTTGGTGATAACCGATCAATTGTTAAAATATCGGGTCTAAGTGAGAAGATGTTGCAGGGCCTTGAGCTGATTGAACATTTACTGGCAAGTGCCAAACCTGATTCCGCAGCTTACGAAAATCTGGTGGACAGAATTCTGAAAAGCAGGAATGATCAGAAAAAGAGTCCTGCGGCAATCAGAACGGCCATGTTAAATTATGCCAAGTATGGTTCCGTTTCACCAATGACAGATATATTGTCTGAATCGGATTTAAATTCAATGAATCCCAAAGATTTAACGGATGCACTGTCAAGATTCAACAGTTTCAAACACAGGGTGTTCTATTATGGTCCCAAAACGGCACCCGAAGTTGCCAACATTATTAAAAAGCACCACCGTGTTGAAGGTGATTTGTCTGATTGTCCGGCTGAGAAAAAATTTGCAACAGAAGATTTCAGCAAAAAGAATGTGCTGTTTCTCAATTATCCAAAATCACAGGTCGATGTACTTTACCTCGCAAAAGATGTGCCCTACCAGGAAAAAGTGATGATTGATGCCCATATTTTCAATGAATATTATGGTGGTAATATGAGTTCAATTGTTTTCCAGGAAATAAGAGAAGCTAAAGCTCTGGCCTACTCTGCCTGGGCTGGATATATGACCCCGAAAGAGAAAGATGAAAATTTCTTTATCCAGGGTGTTATTTATACCCAGGCTGATAAAATGCTGGATGCTGTATCTGCAATGGATGGGCTTCTTGAGACGATGGTTGTTTCAGAAAACCCGTTTCATATTGCCTGCAATAACATTGTAAAGAATATCCAGACTGACAGGATTACCAAACAAAGGATCTTCTGGACCTGGCTTGCCAATGAGAAAAAAGGCATAGATCACGATATTCGTAAAGATTATTACGAAGCTGCACAGACAATGACACTGGATGATGTACAGAATTTCTTTGATACCCACATAAAAGATAAACAATATACCTATGTTATTATTGGTGATCAGAAAGTTGTAACAAACGATAAGCTCAAATCCATTGCACCGGTCAAAACACTGACACTTGAAGATGTATTCGGATATTAAAATATTAGTAGTAAGATCAAAATAGTATAGAAACGCTGCCGTTTAAGGTGGCGTTTCTTGTTTGGAAACAGTTCCTGGACCTTAACTTCACCACAAAGGACACAAAGCTCGACACCAAGGCTATAAGGTGTGTTTCTTAATGCCAGTATTATAATCAGTTTTCCGGTTAAAGCTTCAGAGATTCCTCGTTACACCTGGAATTACAGGCATTTACTGGTTGTTGGGCTGGAGGATGTGAACCTAAAAGACTGTCATTCTGAGCGTAGTAAAATGAAGCGAAGAATCTATAAGTCATATAGATTTATAGCCGGACAATAATGATTTAAAATATCTTATTCAGTTATAGCTTAAGGGTCAGGTCGATGTAAAGATATCGTTTGAATATAACAGTTTATAAGTTAAAAAACTCCCCTGTCATGATGTACCTATCATGACACCCCCTTTTTGAAAATGGGGGACATTGAAAACGATCAGACTTATGATGTTTAATATAAGGACATTAAATGAAGACAGGCGATTGGCTAATTAATCCCGGTGATGAAAAAACGACATAAAAAAAGCGGTAGAGAGTATCCACCGCTTTTCTGAATTATGACTTCTAAAATTATTTAGTTACCATTACTTTAGCTGTTGTTCCACCAATTTCAACGATATAGATGCCTTTAGGACATTCTACGAAATCACTGGTAACACCTTTAGCCACAACTTTTCCTGAAATGGAATATATACTGGCATTTGATTCTGCCGGTACTCTTATACCACCGCTTACAGCATAAGCAGAAGCACTCTCAATCTGAGTTTTTTCAATACTGGTTGCTAAAAAGCTAAAATCAGCCAGCGTTTCCGGTACAGCCAACTCTGCTAACATATAAATTGCATTTCTCCAAATTGTCAATCCTTCTGCTGTCATCGCACATTTATCTGCATAGTCAGTGTTTCTTGTTACACCAACATTATATCCCAATATAATTACACGGTTTTGAAGTGTTGCATCATCAATTGTTGAGCCTGCAGCAAAATCGGAAAAAGATATGGCCACATCAGAAGCTCCTTCAGGATATGCAAGCAATGTATTATCAGGTACTACATTTCCTGTATTATACTGCAGACCTCTAACGCCTGTACTACCATCATCTGCTACACCACCTTTCATTGCAGTAATAACACCTGATGATACATCTATCCCTTTAAATAAATCACTTGTGCCATCAACAATTGTCAGGTTATAAACATTTTCTGCATTTGTTGAAGCTCCATCGCTGGTTGTGAATGCTTTACCCGCTTGAAACGCATATATTTTATCATATAAAGTAGGAGCTGGTAATGTTGCTAAAGCCGCAGCACCAGTAGGCTTCCAGAATTCATCACTTGAACCTAAACCATCATGTAAAATAATAACATCATAACCTGAAAGGTCAACAGGACTTTGTGTGTCCGGGTCAATACCTCCTGCTTCCAAAACTTTTACAGTAACATTGAAATTTGGATCTGCGTTCAGCATTTGAATAATTACATCATTATTCTCAGGCCACATGTTTGCAGCAGGATTAGATCTTAAAGTTGTACAATACACTACATTCTTTTGCGCATTTGCAAAGGCTACTAAAAGTGTAAAAGCAATTAAAAGTGTAAAGATTCTCTTCATACCATTATAAATTTTTATGAGTTTAACATAGTAATATCAGCACTAAAATATAAAAAAAATAGCAGACTTGCAGAATCTGAAAGGGATAAAGTGAAAAAAAATGTAAACGTTTACAACGAAGTTTTTCAATACCGGCTTCAACGCCATCAGAAGTTGCAGGCACTTAGTCTTTTCCGGAATAAACGGTGAATCAGAGAAATCCAGAACGGACTGACGATAAGGGAAAGCGTTATAGCACTTATAATAATCTGGTATTCTTCGTTATTTAAAATGCCGTTGAGGTGTGCTGTAGCACCGATAATAAAACTGAACTCTCCGATCTGAGCCAGAAGGGAACCGGCATAAATGCTGTTGCACAAGGGTGCTTTAAATATTTTAAACACCACTCCGTTAATAATATTGTTGATAACCAGTACAGTAACCACAAGAATTATCACCCGCATGTAATTATCCAGAAAGAAGGAGATGTCCAGCATCAGACCTATGGATACAAAAAACATGGCTACAAAAATGATGTGAAATGCATGCAGACTTGAATGCACCCAGTGCGTGGATCGGGAAGAGGCCACTATTATTCCTGCCACAAAAGCGCCCAGAGCGGCAGAGAGATGAAATATGGCAGTCAGTATTGAAAATCCGAAGCAGATAAAAAAGGCGATAAAAACCTGTAGTTCATGATCTCTCAGAATGAGTTTTTCAAAGGGGAGTTTAATGTGTTTTTTGTAAAATATCCAGGCCAGAATACCTATAATGAATACTGAACCAACTGCCTGCAGAATAATCTCCTGCATCTCGGGTTTGTCGCCTCCCATATAGTTAATGCTTAACATCATGGGAACGATTAAGATATCCTGTGCCAGCAGGATGGCTATGACCTGTTGGCCTACCTTCGTTTCAATTTCTTTTCTGCTTTCAAGAACCTTAATGATGACAGCCGTGCTGCTTAAACTGATCAGAAATCCAAAAATTATGATCTTATTGAAATTCCAGTCAAATATGGAGCTGATAGCGGCTATGGCCAGAATACTGAATATAATCTGAAACAAGGTACCTATTAAAGCCAGTTTCCAGTTCTTTATCAGTGAATCCAGCGAAAGTTCCATGCCCAGGAAAAAGAGGAGGAGAACCAGACCTAAAGACCCGAAATCAGAAATCAGAGCCTCATTTGTGATCAGACCAAACACATGAGGCCCAACAAGAATACCAACCAGGATATATGAAATAATGGAAGGTTGTTTTAAAAGGTTAAAGATAAATCCTGCTGCAATAATGACCATTGAAAGTAAAACGATGTTAGAAAAAACAGGATTTATTTCGGTAACCAGAAAAGGCATATTGTTAAGTTTTAAGTTAAATCAGCAGATCACAACTGCTATTCACAAAAATAACTTATTTACTTTTCTTAGTCAATCACATTTATAAAATAAAGAACCCCGGAATTGAATTCAGGGGTTCTTTCATCTGTCTACTGTAAATTTATAACTTAATTACCTTCTGAATATACCTGTTTTGTCTGCCCTGAATTCTGCAGGTATAAATGCCGGCCTTTAAATTGCCTGCACCGGTTATTTTCAGGACGGAACCTGAAGTTATATCCGAAAGCACCAGTTGACCTGATACATTATAAATCTGAACATTTAACGGCTGTGCATTCTGTTCAGGATTTGTAATGTTGAGTTCAGTACTAAACGGTACCGGGTAAACTTCAAGACCTTTTGTTTCAAGTTCATTAATGGCACTTACAGAAGAGTTATATACATACTGTATCTCAGCAGAAGTAAGTGCGGCATTAAAAATGTTCAGCTCATCCAGTGAGCCTTTATACGGTGTATCATAAGCAGTATTGTTATTTCCGATAGCCAGATCTCCGGTCTCGCCAATATTGCCGGTGCCATCGGTGGTGGATTTCACAAAATTACCATCAATGTAAACTTTTAACTGATCCTGCTCCACATCACGTATAAAGGTGATAAAATGCCATTGGTTATTAAAATACTGATTTGGATTACTGGTCAGGTCAATCACCGTTTTAGTGGAATTATCATCTATTCCGAAGGTAAAACGATCTCCTTTTTTCAATTGTATCCCGATCCATTTTCCGGTTCCGCCATTATCCGTATTGTGTGTTCCCTTGTGCAGCACATATACATCCTCTCCGTTTGCATTCACATCGGCTTTCATCCAGAATGTGATGGTAAAGGAGGTATTATTCAAATAAAGTTCAGGGTAATAGGGGACAACCATACCGGTTTGCGTCGTTGTAGGGTTCAGGTAAACACAATTATTAACTTTTCCGGACAACCATACCGGTGTGATATTTTTTGCCACTGCATTCTCTGTGCCTGCTTCATTTGCTGCTGTTGTACCACTTGTTTCATCAAAAGGAATGTACAGAACCTTTTGCAGACTTCCGGCTGCTGTGGTAAACGACCAGGTCAGACCTTCTTCGCTTCCTAAATCGTTGGTAGCTTTCACTCTCCAGTAATATGTATTAGCTGCATCGAGCGAACCGGCAAACCATGATTTATCTGTGAGGTTTTCTGCTACAAGACTCATATTCTCACTGCTTGTGCCAAAATAAACGTCATAGTAAAGTGTGCCTCCCAGGCTGTTGGTTGTATTCTCCCAGGTTAGGTATACATCGTTAATTAAAGAAAGCGTTGAACTATTACCGGGTGAAGGAGAGGAGCAGGCAACCGGTGGCATTGGTGCATCATCGGTTTTTGCCGATATAACATCTGAATAGCTTGAACTCGCTGAAGCAGTAGTCGCTTTTAACCTGAAGAAATAGGTCGTGCTGCTTGTCAGATTCGGTATGGTAACCGTAGTCTGATCTCCTGTAACATAAACTGATTTACTGAAATTACCGGCTGATGTACCATATTCGATATATATCTGATCAGCTTCATCGTTATTGATCCATTTTAGAGAAACAGCATCCTGGGTTGTATTTGTGACATACACATTTGTAGGATATTTCAAAAATGGCATAACCGGCCCGCTGATGGAATTGATGTAGTTTTCTATATTGGCATATCCGTTTGCCGCAATTGTCATGGCATCGTTACTGTTTTTATTTAAACTGTTTGCCTCTTCCCAGTCATCAGGCATACCATCTTTATCGGAATCAAGGGGTTTAGGCCCGTTAAAAACATAACCAAGACCACCATTGGGAATGCCGTTGCTGTTTTCATCCATTACAATAGCTCCGGATGTTCCATAGGAAGAAAGCTGGCTAATGAGCAGTTCATCTACCGCATCCCGGGCAATATAGGGACCGGCATTTTCAATAATGTGTGCTACGGCATCCTGCGCTGAGAGTAAGGTATTAACTCCTGGATGGTTATACGGAGTTGTTTCAACTGTTGCTGTTTTATAGTCTCCGCTCCCCAGAAGTGTACCATCAAGTGTTCCATCCTTATCGGTATCGAGCCAGTTGTCAGACTGATAAACATGATAAAAGGAAGTTGTTCCTGAGACATAACTGTCGGAACTGCTGGAAGGGCCGGCAATAAAATAATTTCCAAGAAGATTACAGTGAGAATCTGCATTTTCGGTATCACCCATTATCAAGCCACGTGAACCCCAGTTGTACAGGACATTGTTAATAATTTCGTGTTCAAACCTGATTTTCGGATTACGGGTATTGTTATCAATCCAGAGTGTTCGAATAATGGAAATCGGGCCACATTGAATGAGACCTCCGGTTGAATGGCCATGCCAGTCAGCACCCTGTCCTATAATACAGTCCTGAATGGTGATGTTTTCAGCATCGCCACTGTTAATATCAAAGGTTCCATCAGCTCCCCATGTAACGGACACATGATCGAACATCATATTGTCCGCATTATCGGAAATAGACATGGCATCTACGCCACTTCCGGCAGCCCGCGCCAGGCGTACCCTGAGGTATCTGATGATGTTATTCCCGGAATTACTGTTAAATGCCAGTCTGTTGCCAAACAGTGTAATTCCATCACCCGGTGCCGTTTGCCCTGCCACGGTAACGTTACGGCTGACCACCACAACACTTTCAAGTCTGATAATGCCGCCAACATCAAATACAACGATGCGGTTTGGTTGACTTACTGCATCGCGGAATGATCCTGAACCGCTGTCATTCAGATTTGTAACATGATATACTGTTCCTGTTCTTCCTCCTATTGCATATCTCCCAAAACCTTCTGCACCCGGAAAAGCCAGCTGCTGTGCATTAATTGTTATGGTTATAAAAAGTGTTGCAATTAATAGTATCTGTTTCATCCGTATAAATTTTCAGGTTTGTCCAGGCAGTTGTGTCAGCTTGTTTTCGTTTGAATCACTCCTGCCATTTGATCATTTGTAATATCGTATAAAAAAACAGGAGAGAAGTTTGTGTCTGCTCTCCTGTTTTGGATTATTCATTTGCCAGATCGTACTTAATGAACCAATTCTCAGGCGTCATCAGGTATTGATATACTTCTTCCTTTTTCCCGTCGGGATATTTTGCACTGACCCTTGATGCTAAAATGGATGGATCGTTCCAGCGTTTTGCCATACGAATCATAGCAAAATAGGAGCGGGCTTCACCATTACTTTCCATACAGGTTTCATCCAGTATCAGGGAATCAAGCTGGTAGCAGTATGTGTCCGGCTGTGCTATAGAATCTGCAGATGGAAATACGTAAGCAAGCGCTACACGGTCTCTGACACCGGCATTCGGATATTTATCGTTTGTAAACGCATCATATATCAACGGATCGGTAAACGGATACCGCCATTCTGATTCTTCAAATTTTGAATAGTAATCACTGAACATACCACCGTTTAAAAGCGCTTCTGCTTCACGGAACATGTGCTTTTGATTTAAAGCTTCCATCAGGAAAAAGTGAATATCCGGAGCCCTGTACATGTAAATGTTGTCCACTGTTTTATATACCTGGTTTGGATCATCTTCAAAATAGTGGGTCAATTTACGGTATACCCGTTGTCCATCGATTTCATCATACGATCTCCCGTCACCACGGTACTTATCACCTTTTGTTATACCATCTTTTTGATACTGGTTATCAAACCGGTCCATAATAGCCTTTGTAGGCCTCAGATAGTAATAATTAGGTTCCCTGTTGGAAAAGTAACGTAACAGGTCGTTAACCTGACCATTTTCGTAATTGTACAAGGTACAGTTGATTCTTACATCAGTTAACAGTCCGCTGTTGATCGTTGTGAAGATGTCAGATATCCATTCGTTATCATGTTCGTCAAATGTAATCTTCCATTTTTTTCTCGATCCGTCAGCATAGAGAAACCATATTGCTTCATCAATAACCTGGTCATAATTTTCATCCCACAGGTCAAGTTCAATGTTCAGACACTCCGGGAAAGGGTTGATTATATCCCAGGACTGGTCTGTTGTTTCCGATGAAATTACATCAGAGAACTGAAATGGAATCATTCCGTTAATCTGATAGTCAATGGTATCATTACTTATGCTTATCCCTTCTCTCATTAACAGGATTAACTGATCGATTAACTGATCGAAATCCAGGGTAGGATAGTTGTGGTCAGGCTGATACTCCACCATAGGATCATCAAAATAAATAGCCTTTCCATAAAGTTTTCCGATCATAAGATAAGCCCAGACCTTATACCGTATTGTAGCGCTTATAAAACCGTCAAACACATCATCCGTAACAGCTTTGGGATTATTCTTCTTGTAAATAATCGCATTCCTGATAAAATCGTTGGCGTTTACCACCACATCGTAAAAATCACTGGGATTGGTAAATTCGTTGTTGTTATCGTTGGTATAGTTATAAATCTCCCATAAACCCTGGGGGGCATTTTCCGTTGGTTCCAGTAAATCTCCCCGAAGTTCAGAAAGGATTACCGCTTTGTCTGCAACACCGGCTACCTTAGCCGCAACACCCATATAACCGGAGTAGAGTTCATCATTACTCGAAATGTAATCCTCTCCTAAAAGTAAATCGTCCGGGTTTGTATTGAAAAAATCTGAACAGCTTTGTAAAAGAACCAAGCCTGATATTAAAACTATTGCATATTTAATCTTCTTCATCATTGTATCCTCCATTAGAATTGTAGTTTTAGACCAAGTTTAACTGAAGCAGGGGCAGGTGTTTTGGCATAATCAAATCCCTGCATCATTGGATCGTAAGAGTAAGATGTTACCGGATCCAAGCCCAGATAGTTTGTAAATGTATAAAGGTTTTCAGCTGAAACATATACAATTCCGCTCTTTATAAAATCATACGAATCAGGTTTAAGTGTGTAAGATAAAGTGATGCTTCTGAGTTTAATGTAAGATGCATCCTCTATCCATCTGTCTGAGAAACGATTGTTTTTCATCGGGTCATTGTAGGCTACTTTAGGAATATCCGTTACCTGACCTTCTGTTTGCCATCTTCTCACCACTGCAGCTGATTGGTTGTTGTAACTGTCAACAGCTTCCAGAGATCTTCTGACAGCATTATACATGTCGTTACCATAGCTGTAACTGAATGATGCAGAAAGATCAAATTGTTTGTACCTTAAATTGGCAAACAGTGCACCAAAAACATCCGGATTGGCATTGCCGATTATTGTTCTGTCACGTGCATCAATAATGTTATCGTTTCCGTAGGAATCTTTAAAGATAATATCACCGGCATTGAACGGATCACCTTTATAATCAGTTAACCCGGCATTATCGGCATCCTGTTGTGAGGCAAAAACGCCTTCTGTTTCATACCCGTAAAAACTGTATACCGATTCACCAACGCGTGAAATAACCGCAGATCCATCGCTTAATTCATGAATAATCTCATTTGAACTTCCTAAGCTTTCCAGCACATTTTTATTCAGACATGCATTACCTCCCAGCGTAAACCCAAAGTTTCTGCTGCTGAACACATCAAACATCAGCGATAACTCAAATCCCTTGTTGCTTATCTCACCCTGATTATAGATGATTTCTTCTATACCGAATTCCGGTTGTGTTTTACTTGGCATAATAACATCAGAGGTTATGATACTGTAATAGCTCAACTCAGCCTGAATACGGTTTTTAAACAGCCCCATATCCAGTCCGGCATCAAATGTTTTACTTGTTTCCCATTTCAGCAGGGTGTTAGGCATATTACCACGAACAATACCCGACAGGTTACGGAAAGGTGTACTCAGGTAATAGTATTTACTGATTCTGGTGGAGAAGCGGCTGTTTCCACTGATACCATATTCACCTCTAAGATTAAGTTTGTTAATGGGATCAACATCTGTTAAAAATGATGTGTTTTTCAGGTATAAGGTAGCACCACCGGATGGGAAAATGCCCCAGCGTGTGGCCTCTTTACCTGTTGACGATGCTGCATCGTAAGATGCATTGGCCGACAGAGTCAGCAGATTATTAAGAGTATAATCGGCATGTCCGTAAAAGTTCATCCAGTTCCATTCTTCAATATACCCCCAGAAGTCTTTATCCTGGGTTACATAATCCAGTGTTCTGTAAAAGTCCGAAGCTGTATTTGTTCCTTTTCCTGCATCATATTCATGGCGTGTTATAAGGGACTGGAAACCCAGAGACACATTAAACGGATTTTTACCGATCAGCGTTTTATATACTCCATTCACATTGGTATAGTAATTTACTGCTTCTCCTACACCTGCACGGGCAGTGTTCAATGCAAATCCGTCCTGGAGTGGAAGAATGGCCAGGTTATCTTTTCCTGAAATGAAAGCATTTTCCCTGCTGTAGTTGTAATACAGGCCGAAGGTTCCTGTAAATGTCAGCTTTGGTGTTACCCGGTAGTTTATGCCGGTGTTAAAACTGAAATCGTAAACATCTGATCCGATAGTCAGCTGGTTTACCACGGCAAGAGGGTTACTTACTCCAAACTGGCGTACAGCATCGTATCCGGGCAAAGTATTATTAAATGCATCTTTTCTGTGGGGATTTAAGATGGGGGCTTTATACAGCGCAGTCAATAATGGGTTGGTGGCATTCAGCATACCCTGTTCATATAATGAGCTGGTTAAAAAAGCAAAACCAACAGATGAAAACAGATCAATATTCTGCCCTAAGTTAATGTTTGCATTTAAACGGGTATTATACCTTGCCAGACTGGAGTTATCAACGGTTCCCTGCTGATCGAAATAACCAACAGAAAGATCATATTTAGCAACCGCATCTCCACCTTTAATCCTTATATTATTATCGGTAACAAATGCAGGTCTGTAAATCTCCTGCTGCCAGTTGGTATTATTGTTGTACAAAAACTGATAATAGTAATCAGGATCATCTCTCAGAAACGGAAAATCGGTCAGAAATTCTCCCATATCGGCATATTGGGTAATACCGACATCACCGATGTATGCTTTAAAATCCGAAACATTAAGTACGGGAAGCGTGGAATTGTTAAATGCCATGCCGTACTGGCCCGAGTATTCAACTGCTGTTTCAAGGTCGGTTGCTTTTTTTGTTTCTATCAGCAGCACACCATTTGAACCTATCGAACCATAAAGTGAAGCCTCCTGGCCTTTGAGTAAAGTAATATTTTCAATGTCGTTTACACTGATTGCGTTGAAAATACCTTTTGAATATCCACCGATAATAGGAGATTCATTCATGTCGGGCAGATAAGGAACCCCATTTAAAATAATCAGCGGAGCGTTATTGCCAAGAACCGATTGAATACCCCTCAGGTTTAAATACGATCCTTCACCCGGCATACCACTTTTGTTGATCATATAAAGTCCGGAAATATTTCCCAAAAGTGCATCATCAATTGTTGCTGCACCCTGATCTATATTTTTTTCATTTATATTCTGACTATTACCCGTAACGATATTATAATCTGCCTGGTGGAAAGGTAATACCTTATCCTGATTATAGTCAAATTTATCAGACGGAATCATGGTTACTTCGAAAGTGCTTTTGCCCAGTATGGGAAGCTTTTGCTGAAAATAACCCTGTCCCCATACTTCAATTGTACCGTCAAGGGAACTTACTTCCAGTGAAAACTGTCCCAGGCTGTCGGTTGTGGCAGACTCAGTTGCAACTGAACTCGTAATAACAGCGCCCTTAACCGGTTCATTATTATATGGACTTAATATTTTTCCTGTAATTTTTAACGGCTCTTGTGCTGATGCGGATACTGTTGTCAAGAGCGCACATATCACAAGGAAGAGATTAATACATTTTTTCATCCGTGAATTATATTTTAATGTTTGGATGCCCGACGGAATTAAACCGGCTCGGACGGGGAACTTGTCCTGAAAAAACTGAAATCGTTTCATTAGGATATTATTTTTTAGATGTATTGATTTACGCTTCCTGCCGGAAACGGGATCTGCCTTTATATTAATTTGAAAACAATTTAATTTCATTAGAAACAGCTTTTTAATAGTTGTTTTCAGTTGGTTTGAGAGCCCAGTGATATAACTGGAGTTCTTCTGTACTTCCACCTCCCAATCGGCTGAATTCAACTTTTATTTTAACATGTTGCAGACCTTCGCCAGCCACATTTACAATGTTTACAAGACCTCCCAGACCATCATATTTTGATACCACTGTTTCAGTAACACGGTCATAGTTCCATGGACTGGACTGATTTACTTTCACTTCTTCGCCAACCAGTTCTCCGTTGAAATAGAAATTGACATAAGCATGGTTTTTACTTCTGAACCCAAAATAAAACTTATATTCTCCTGCCGGTATCAACATCTCTGAAGCTACTGTAGTATTATCGGGAAGGGTCTCAATTTTTAAAGGCGAAAACTCCACAGCCAATGGTAAACTATCGTTAATGTCTCCCAGAGCTTTCAGATAAAAATAGTAGCCTTTCGGGTAGCCATATGATGTAAAATCAAAACTGTCACCTTGTACTATGGTATGACTTGTTTCATTAAAATACTGGATATAATTGGGTTTTTCTTCTTCCGGTACATACTGTATATACTGAACCAACGATTTTATCCTGGTAATAAAAATGTTATTCGGGATCTTCATTTTGGTTACATTATAGATGATACCGTTACTCATCATTTTCGGATCCATATCCAGTTGCTGAACCGAGGTTCTCCAAACAATGTTTCTGCCATCAGGTTCCGGCATTGTTACTGCAGAAACCAGGTCGGTATTGGGATCAATATTTCTCATTATGCCGTCATAGAAAAGTGCACCTTTAATCCAGTTGAAAGCAAGGATGGTGTCTTTTAATGTACATGGCATACCAATTGAAAGCAGCTGGTCCTTATAATTTTCAAGACAATCGTCAATAACGGAGTTGTCTGGTAAAAACATGGTGAGCTGGGAAAATTCCGATTTAAAATCAGCCTGAGCAAGCAATGGGTTTTCAATGACAAAAACCGAATCGTAAATGGTATTCCCTGTGATATCCACACCAATCGGCACACTGTTTTCTACGTCAAATACGGTGTCATTTGAATTGAATATCGTATCGACAATGGTAGAATAATTATCACCGAGTGCCAGCAGGTAATCATAAATACCTATAACCGGTTCCATCAGGTGATTGATTTCATGTACGACACCATTTTTACAAAACTGATCTGTTTTAAGGATTTTTGCATCAGCTACGTAGGCATCATCGGTGCCAAGGGAGACAGAAATATATTTACCGTTCAGAGAACGCAGTCTTAATCCATCATATAACTTGGAATATCCAAATGACAGGTTATTGATCTGATACTGCATGATAAAAGTATCGGTAAACATTTTCTCTAACTCCGCCAACTGATCCATCGCTTCGTTATTTACCGCCCAGACCGTTAAGTTCTGGTCCCTCTGCAGTTCTTCTGCTACTCCTGTTGCTTCAAGTGCAGCAACAAATTTGTCATAGTCATGATTGGATTTCAGATACTCCAACACACTTTGCGATGAAACGGTGGAATTCCCTTCATCATAATGCTCTTTCCAGTTGTCTTTGCAGGCCGCAAATAACAGAATAGCCAGACCTAAAATATATGTTAAACGTTTCATAACTATAATTTTTAATTTATTGGCTCAAATTTGATATAATCAAGTTCCAGTTTTTTACCATCAATTCCTACAATTCTTAAGGTATGTTCATCTGTTTCATCAAACGTGATTGAACTCACCAGGACTTTGTTTGAATATCTGGTCGCAGTAGCATTGGACACGAAGAAAGACGAGCCCAGTTTTGTATCATTGTCCATGTAACACTGCATTTCGCCTGCACTGTTAACAGATAAATAGCTTACATAATATAAGGTCATCTTATATGTACCTTTTACAATAACAGGGGTTTTAATTTCAACCCATCCTCCTGCACCGGTCGAGATTTCAAGATGGTCGAAAAACTTACAGTCATAATACGCACCATCATTGTTTCTGTTATTGACATACGTAATCACATCTGGTTTCGTCAGTGGAATGGCTTCCCAGTAGTACGCAGCAACTTCATCTTCTGGAACCACTTTTTCATAGGTTCCGCTACCGCCTCTACCGTTTGGACTCTGGAAATAGTCGCAGATGGCTGCCAGATCAGCATAATTGGACAAATCCCAGTCTATGACAGTCGTAGGAGGGGTGGCAACAGGCATCCATGTGTCAACCTCGTGTAATACCCCATTTTTGCAGGTAATATCGTTTCTGAATGGAATAAATCTGGTGCCTGTCTCAACCGTTTCATCATAGTTGATCCAGATTCCGTTATCTGATTTTGAGATGTTAATGAGTTCCTTATTAGCCAGAGTATTGATATTTTTTGAATCTACACCATCCTGAAATGTAGCCAGTACATCATATGATTGTCTCTGAGAAACAATGTGATAGGCAACGTACTGGTTGAGCAGATTATCGGCATTTGTATAATCTGACTGCTCAACACCAATTTTACTTTTCAGATCATCAAGTGACCGGATCCCATCTATACTGTAGATACTGTCAGGAACAGCAAACAATGTGAAATAATACCTTCTGATAATTTCGTTACCACTGCTCAGATCAAGCGCTGTATCCTGCACTTTATTCAGCAGTGCATCATAACCGGTTGCTGTAACAGCATCTTTCATAATGGAAAAACGATCGGAGTCGATCCGGTCCCATATGGTCTCAACAACCGGAATCAGAACCTCATCCAATACATGAACCACGCCATTGGTCACTTCAATATTCAGTTCAACAATTTTACTGGTGTTGTTGATGTAAATGGCAGTTAATCCACCTTCGCCAAACGATATGGATAAATACTCGTCAATTGCTGTGGGCCAGTTCATTACACCACTTGAAAATTCTTCCTGTTTAAGCACTTTATTATGTAAGGTGTGATACTTAACAAGGAAAGTAGCATACTCCTTATCAATATCCGTAACCGAGTTGTAACCTTGTTCTTTCATAAATTTTTCCATTGCGGCATTATTAGGAACAAAAGCCGTATAATCGGTGTACAGATTAAACGTGCTGTACAGACCTGTATAGTGGAGCAGTTCAACCCATAATGAGAAATCTTCGGAGCGCGAGTTCAAATAACTGGCAACGGGCAGTTCATCATAGGCAACATAAGTAGTCCCTTCGTATGGATCTTTACATGCGAAAAGAACAAAGCCTAATAAGAATATGGATAATATTTTTTGCATGTTCATTTTTTTTATAGCTATTTTCATGATGAAATCAAATCGTTTAATTAATTATTTGAGACTCTCATAATAAGGATTCTGAATCAGATTTTTGTTATTTGTCAGTTCATCGAAATGAATTGGTAAATAATGACTGTCCTTGTTCCTTAGTATTGATTGAACGATTAACGCCTTTTCAGGGGTAATATTTTTTAATACCTCATCTATCATATAATTGAGATACTGATAATTATTGCGTTTCCCTACCCTGAGTAAATCATACCATCGTTTACCTTCAATAGCCAGCTCGAGGGATCTTTCATCCATCACCAGTTCCAGCATTTCCTGTTCGGTTTGCGGAATATCAGTGATCAGATTAGTCACCTGTGCTCTTTCTCTGATTGAGTTTACGATATCAACAGCTTCTGCATAGTTGGTTTGATTTCCCGGTTCTTTCATTACAAGAGCTTCTGTCTTCATTAATAAAACATCGGCAAAGCGGTACATGATCCAGTTCTGGTCCTGCTCGCCGGAAGTTCTTTCAGCACCAACTTCTGTAGCCAGTAAATGATTACCTGCATTTGAACCGATATATTTCCAGACCTTAAGTGCCGGCATCGTCGTGTAAGTTGCATTCAAGCCTCTGATGTCATTGTATGACCTTAAATACTTCATGTATAAGGTCATGGATATCTGGTAATCATATGATGTCCCGTTAAACATATTATACAGGCTGCTGTTGGATTGTCCCTGAGAATTATCCCACTGCAGCTCGAAGATGCTTTCATTTGAGTTGCCCGGATTGAAAAGCGTGAACCAGTTATTTTCGTTCTCACCGGTCAGACCCTGTATCAGCCCTACTTTACCTGAACCTATAATATCGTTACAGGCTATGATGGCTTTATCGTATTCTTCTGTCCATAAATACACATCAGCCATGGTGGCTTTGACAGCCAGCCTGGTAGCTCTTCCTTTGTTCATCCATGGTTCAGAAGCAGAATAGGAATCCTTGATATTCTGTTCAGCAAACAGTAAATCGGCTTTAATCTGCGCCCATATTTCTGATTCCGGTGACTTGGGAATTTCATAATTCTGGGAATCATTCATATAAGGTTCAAGAATGAGAGGTACATCTCTGAAATTCCGCACAAGGAAAAAGTAGGCCAAAGCACGCAGGTATGTTGCCTCAGCAACAGTTGCATTTTTGGCTTCTTCAGGAAATGAAGGATCTGCAACTCCCGGTGCATAACGGATCACCATATTACACAGGTTGATAATCTGATACCATTTACCCCATCTGCAATATTCATTATCAGGCAGGATGTTCCATCGCATGATGTCCAGTTCATCTCCACCAACAATATTCGGGGCGATGGAATTGGCCCGGTCTTCACCCCATACAATCTGATCCTTAACGGTAGTTCTGTACTTGATGTAGATGGCTGCGATAATTGCTTCTACCTGCTCTTTATTTTTCCAGTATTCATCTGCCACCTGTTCATTCTCCGGAATAACATCCAGCCATTGGTTACAAGAGCTAAAACCAATCAAAGCGGTTAACAGTAATATTTTTATGTTAGTCTTCATTTTCATCATCGATTAAAAGTTCATTGTTATACCAACTGCAAACCTGCGCGCTTTAGGCGTATTGGATCTATCTTCACTTAAAAGATATATATTGCTGGACAATCCAACTTCAGGATCCTGTCCTGTATAATTTGTCCAGGTAAACAGGTCATATCCTGTTACCCATAAATCCAGTCTGTCAATACCTCTGTCCCTGATGAGTTTTTTCGGGAAAGAGTATTTCAGAGATAGTGTTTTTAAACGCACAAAAGTTCCGTCCTCTACAAACCTGTCTGATCCAAGGTAGTTATTTCCTTTACCCCATAAAGCTCTTGGAATATTTGTATCATTACCTTCTTTTGTCCATCTGCTCATTACTGCCGTACTCTGGTTATTGGGTCCGATCATACTTTCCAGATTCATTTGAGTCCGGTTCACAATTTTGTAGTTAAAACGTCCATGGAAGAATGAAGATAAGGTCAGGTTTTTATACCTCAATCTGAATGACGCACCACCTGTAAACAGAGGCATGGCATTTCCCAGGTATACAATGTCGTATTTGTCAATCACACCATCACCATTGATATCCTCATATTTGGCATCACCCGGATATACCCTGTAATTTGCAGTTAGTCCGTTCTGCATATAAACCGGTTCTCCGTTGATGTCATAAATTACGTTTCCTTCCGGATCGCGTGCCAGGGTTTCTTCTTCATTCTGGTATACACCCAGGCAGCGGAAACCATAAAATGATCCAAGCGGATTGCCTTCAATAATTTTATGGGCATAATTCCCGTTCGCCAGCTCAAAACTCTCGAATTCCTTGTTGTCCGGAAGATCAATTACTTTATTAATGTTTTTAGAGAAGTTAATATCGGTATTAAAACTCCAGTTTTGACTTTTTATAATATCATATCCAACGATTAATTCAAATCCCCTGTTGGACATAGAACCGGAATTATACCATTTAACCTGCGAGTAACCAGTAGTGGATGGTATATTTACGTCCCGTTGCAACAGGTCCGTTGTCATCTTGTCGTAGAAATCTGTAGTAATCCGTAATCTGTTCCTGATAAGTTCAATATCCATACCGATGTTGGTCTGTGCTACGGTTTCCCATTTCAGATTATCCAGCTGTTGCCTTTGTGGCTCAACGGCTGTCATAGATACATAGCGCTCATTAAGACCACGGAATGTACCGATATAAGGTGAAGATCCACTTGGTGCGTTACCACTCTGGCCCCAGCTAAGACGAAGTTTACCAATATTGAACCAGTCTATGGCACGCATGAAATTTTCATCACCAAAATGCCATGCCAAACCGACTGTCGGGAAAGATCCCCATCGGTTTTCTGCACCCATACTTGAGTTGGCTTCTCTTCTGAAACCGGCAGAAATCATGTACTTATCCTTAAATGTATAGTGGGCATTTGAAATAAATCCCAGGTTTCTGACCACAGAATTTCCTGATCCCATTGTAGATACATTAGAACCTGACGTCGGATCAGCAAGGAAGATGGATGGTGAACCACTGGTTGCACTGGAATATCCTGCTGACCGGCCTTCATAGGTCTGGAAAATACCGGTAAGAATAATTTTATGTTGCTCAGAAAATGTTTTACGGTAAATCAGCTTATTCTCTGTCTGAATGTACATATTATCAGATAAATAGTCACTACCTTCGTTACTGTTGGAATTGGTAAGGTTAACACCGGTTACAATATTGGGAAGGAACCGTTTGTTTTTGGTGGTTCTCATGTCCATACCCAGAATACTTCTGTATTCCAGCCCTTTTAAAATATTGTATACAGCACCAAATACAACCCGTCCGTTCCGTTTTGTGGAATGGTTGGTTGCTTCATTGACCATGGCTACCGGATTGTACATATTGTTTGATGCCCAGGAGCCCTGGACATTTTCAACAGGAGTGAAATATTCATCGGTACGTTTACCATCATCACCAATGATATACGGACTCATATTCGGCAACTTTTTAAGCGCCTCAGAACGCGGGTTTGAACCGCCCCAGTAACTATCAATACCCGCCTGAGAATAGGAAAAGTCAGCTGTTAATCTGAATTTGTCAGAAAAACGATAATCCAAACCCACTAATGAATTGAAACGTTCCAGTCCGGTTCCGATAGTTGTACCGGTTTCATTTAAATAACCTAGCGAAATGCGATACGTTGCCTTATCACCACCACCACTCATCGAAAAGCTGTTATCCGTGGTAAAACCGGTTCGTGTTACTTCACTAAGCCAGTCGGTTTCCTGGTTATATTCATCATAATAGATCCAGTTTGGATCAAAATTGATCTCCTTGCGGTCACTTAAGTTGGTTAAAACATCACTTCTGCTTTCTCCTTCGTCAAGGAAGGTGTTCCAGTTCATCTCGTTCAGCAGGGTTATAAATCCATCAGCATCCAACATCGGAATGGTGTTGGGTTCCTTTTTAATATCGAATTTGGAGTTGAATGAGAATCTGGTTTTACCACGTGTCCCTTTTTTTGTCTTGAAGATTAAAACCCCGTTGGCTCCTCTGGAACCCCAAATCGCGGTAGCGGCAGCATCTTTCAATACTTCGATCGATTCAATGTCCGCTGGCGAAATATTTACCAGAGCACCCAAATCTTCATCGTTTGCCGTTGCGAAGTTAAAATCATCATTAATAGTTGTAGGGTAGGGCACACCGTCAATTACAATTAAAGGTTCCGACGATGCATTCAGGGATGATGTTCCCCTGATACGGATTGAACTTCTTGCTCCCGGATCACCACTGGTAACAATATCCACGTTAGCCATGCGTCCCTGAAGCTGATCTTCAATGGATGCGGAAGGCGTGGATTCCAGTTCTTCCATATTTATGGTTTGTGTTGAGGTAACCAGTTCCCTGTTATTCAGACCCAGGGAGTTGCGTTCAACCCTTTCGGATGTTATCGTTACACCTTCCAGTTCCACATTTGATTCTCCCAGAACAACGTTGGCAACTGCCTGTCCTGTATAAGCAATGACTTTACTTTCGAAACCAATAAAAGAAAAAACGACTGACAGATTTGGTTTATCAGGAACCGATAACCGGTAGTTACCGTCCATGTCTGCGATGGTACCCGATAAAGATCTGTGTAATTCGTTTTCCACATGGATATTACAACCCATAAGTGGTTCTCCTTTTGCATCAGTTACTTTTCCCGTCAGTACTTTATCCTGCGCGTGAATAAGCGAAACACTGAAAAGTAAAACAGCCAATATTTTGTACTTTATTTTCATTAGAATAGTATTTTATATTCTTGACCTGCCTTGTTAATCAGACTGGTTCTCAGCTTTAGACTTTGATTAAAATTAATACTTACCTGGTATGCTTTTTTATTTTCCATTTATAATTTTATGTCTATTCAATTATCAGGGTTGAATTAAAGCATCGATTGTATATACGGCACAATCACCATATACCTTTGGAATGTTACTGGTAACATTGGCTGTTTGCCCGCCGGGAGTTGTCAGCCTTAAACTGCTGCCCAAGTCAGATAAAGTTACCTTTGATGCAGGAACTGTATCCGTAGGACTTGTTTTAATCAGTCCCTGGTAAGTAACAAAATCACCTTGTATACCTGCTCCGGGGAAGGCATAATCAGAAATTTCATTGTACGGTACAGGAATAAAGTAGTACATCAGGAAGTTAGCCAGAGAATCCGGATCCGTTGGAATTGTTCCTGCCGGTGCATTCAGTATGGCTTCATCCGATGGAACAAATAACATATACTTGTCTCTTAAGTCCGGTAGCGGTGCATTAATTGGCAGCAGCCCTGCCAGTGTCAGTTGATTCGCGAATTCTTTATAGGCCGATAAGTAAGGGATTTCATCTGCCAGACCAATCAGGTATTTAAATTCACCTGTTTCTGTGAGTAAAACGGAGTCCACGTTATAACAGGATCCGTTTGACCAGTCACCCTCTATCGGTTGTATGGAAGCAAATTTACTGCCTTCGTTATACATTTTATTGGAAGCAATTGAATCTCCTTTCACGAATAAGTATGAATAGCTGTTTCTGCTTTTGTATACATCAATGCCGTCCACATTCGTCAGCACATCAGTTGCTACATGACTGTCAACATAATAGGCCATATATGAAGATGACATATTTCCCCAGGTCTGATCATTTACCTGAACCGCTTCATCGCCGAATTTTCCCGGAGTGGGATCATAATACCTGATGTCTAATCCGTCAATTCCTGCGTTTACTATTTTCTCATCCGATGGAAAAAAAATGGTATAGTTAATTGCCGTACTTGTTAATGGCAGTGCCACATCACTGTAAGCAATCATATGCAGGAACATTCTGTATTTCGGATCTCTGAAAGCCGGGCCTGTAATACTCGTAAACATGGGTGGCGTGAGAACTGTGTTCAGACCGTAATATACACCATTGGCGCAGATCTGGCTTTTAGATACATCTGCATCCGGGTCAAAAGCTACAGGAGTACCGTAGAAAGTTGTGATTTCGTCTTTTTTAATATTCTCAGGAAAAGCAAGGTCTCCAGAAAACGTATGGTTATAGAGCAGGTATAAAACAGCCAGTGGATTTACATCTGCAAAGGAGTCGTAATATGGTTCCCATGTTTCCTGGAAGAAGGCATCCAGAGCATTGTTATCCGGTACAAAAACACTGTTGGCAAAACGGGTTAAAACCGACCACGCATTGGCATCCTGTACCGGCCACTCTGAAGCTATGGCAGGTAACTCGGTATGCATGTGGATAAATAATGAATCCCCGTTACCGTAGTTATCTGAAATATCGGCATCATATTCATAATAAGAAAACTGGTCATAAAGGGTCAGAAAATTGGAGTAATTCCCTTCTGATTTAAGACTCTCATATACTGTTTCGAGAGGATCAAGTACACGGTCAATTAAATATAAAAATCCGTTGTCAGTTGCAATTTCATACTGGTCAACGGTTGCTCCGGCAATATTAAAACCGCCATTATCGCCTGTCCAGGTACTGTTAGGGTATAAAAACTCGTAATTGTACTTAGCTTCAATTTCCCTGGAATCAAACATATAACTTGAGAATACCGGTAAATAAAGGTTTCTGTGGAACACAGAATATTCCCGTGGTGTCCCGTTGGGTTCAAATCCATGTTCCCTGGTAATGGGGTTGGTTGCTTTTGTACGTTGTTTATAAAACAATCCTTTTTCTGCAGGATTGTAACTTTCGCGCCCACCGGGTTGAAAATTGGCAAATAACTCCTTGTTGTATTTATAATCCACCAAATGGTAGCCTATAAGCTTGTTCAGTTCAGCTTGTGGCATATCATCGATGGAGCCATAGCCTTTGCTGTTAAGGTAGGCAGTGAAGGCTTCATCATCAGGAGCCATAACAGTCACCAGTCCTCTTCCGCTTACAACAGTACTAAAATCCGTTTTTTCGAGTGCATCCAGAAAAATGGTGTAGTTTCCCTGATCCTTTAGGTAATCAGTAGCACTTCCCACTAACCATGGCGGATCTTCGTAATGCTCTGCCATTCTGTCCTTACAGGAGGATAAAACCAGAACCATGATTATTCCAAACCATGATAGAATATTTAACTTTCTTCTAAGTAACATAAAAATGAATTTAAATTATTTTGAATGCTCTGTTAGCGTTTATAATTAATGTTGTGATACAATGAAATTGTCTGTCTGATAAATCAGTTCTGAAACGTATTTTCATATTATAACTATTAGTTAACTTATTTGTGGTTGATTTTATTCTGTATTCATCCCAAACTTAAAATCCTTCTGACTGAAGATGAACTGAAATGAAAACTATGAAGTAAAGTGGAAATATCAAATTGATGTGTTGTGTTTCAGAATATGGTTTTGGCAGAACCGGGAGAATGATATTTTAAACGAATAAATACCAATTCAGCTCCGTTTTATCTGAAAGGCTCAATTTTGAGATTTTAATCACAATACCAAATAATATCAGTTTCAGGTTAAACATATCTATAATGTTAGATGTGTTTATGAAAGAAAAATTCTTCAGTACAAACTTTACAGTGCAGAAAAACGCCTTTTTCTGTATTGATTCTGTTGCTGCAAATCTTCCTCTAATGCCTATGATTAGCGGATTCTTTGCAATTTAATGTTGTGGCATTAAATCTTGTTTTCAAAAATTAACTAAAATTAAACTATTTCAGGTTTATTCGCAATATATAAATTGGCACTTCACTTGCACATTTTGACACTGAGAAATAATTGTATTTTTTACGCTTATTTTCACTGTCAGGAAAAAAAATATAAGATAAAGAAGTATTATTATGATTATTATTGGCGTTTAAATTGCATTAAATAAGTATGTTATTTCTGTTGTGTCAGGTTGTGGAGGTTTTAGGGATAGCGTATTTTCTACGCTAATGGGATATGCAATTTTTGACATAAATATTTAGAGGTAAACAAAAAAAAACCATAAAAAATAATCATTATAAATAAGCAAAAAAAACCGGCTCTGTGTCCGGTTTTTATCTTATAATGCTATTGAGAGATCAGCTTTTAAGTTTTTCAATACTCTCCTGCAGACTTTTTATTTTAATTTCTGCATCTGCTTGTTTCTTTCGTTCCATATCAATGACGTTTTCGGGAGCATTATTCACGAATCTTTCGTTGCTCAGCTTTTTATTCACACTGGTTAGAAATCCCTGTGTGTACTCCAGTTCTTTTTCAAGCTTTTCAATTTCTTCTTCAATGTTAATACGGTCTCCCATCGGAACTGCATATTCGGTGGTTTTTACCATAAATGATACAGCCGAATTCTCAGCCTTGTCAACAAATGTTACAGATTCAGTATTGGTCAGTTTTTTAATAACCGGAATGTAATCTGAGAAATAAACTGCCTCATCCGCTACAATCTGAAGCTGCAGCGCATCTCTAAAGGCTACATTCTTATCTTTCCTGACTTTTCTTATTCCAGTTACGATCTCTTTGGCTTCTTCAAATTTATCTAAGACAGAGCCATCATAGGATTCTTTTCCAGATAAATGGCTGATCATAATGCTTTCACCTTCTGACCGTGGCTTTAGTTCCTGGTATAATTCCTCAGTAATAAAGGGCATAAACGGATGCAACAGCTTCAGCAGTTTTTCAAATAATTCTATAACCTCATTATAGGTAACCGCGTCAACAGGCATCTGATAATCGGGTTTAACAGCTTCAAGCAACCAACCGGAAAAATCATCCCTGAACAGGGTATAGCTTGACATCAGCGCATCGGAAATTCTGAATTTACTGAAATGGTCATCTACCTGTGCCAAAACCTCGTTTAGCTTTTGGTTGAACCAGGATAATGCAGCACGTGGTGCTTCCGGTTGCTGTGCTGTTTCACTAACTTCCCAGCTTTTAACCAGGCGAAATGCGTTCCATATTTTATTAGCGAAGTTTCTGCCCTGTTCGGTCAGGCTTTCGTCAAACAATAAATCCCCACCTGCCGGAGAACATAAGAGCATGCCAACGCGTACACCATCGGCTCCGAATTGCTTTATCAGTTCCAGAGGATCGGGAGAATTTCCCAGTTGTTTCGACATCTTACGGCCCTGTTTATCCCGAACCATACCGGTAAAGTATACATTCTTAAACGGGAAGGTACCGCGGAATTCATATCCGGCGATAATCATTCGGGCTACCCAGAAAAATATGATGTCATGGCCGGTTACCAAATCGTTGGTCGGGTAGTAGTAGTCTATTTCTTTATTTTCCGAATCAAAACCATCGAAAACAGAGATTGGCCATAACCAGCTCGATGCCCAGGTATCCAGAACATCTTCCTCCTGACGAAGCTCATCCATAGTCAGTTCTTTATTACCGGTTTTTTCTTTGGCCAGGTTCAGTGCCATTTCATCCGATTCTGCTACGACAAAACTTCCATCTTCCAGGTAATACACCGGGATACGATGGCCCCACCACAACTGACGTGAAATACACCAGTCCTTTACATTGCTCATCCAGTGTCTGTACAGGTTTTTGAATTTTTTTGGATGAAATTCCACTTCATCATTTTCTACAGCTTCAAGTGCCGGCTTTGCCAGTTCTTCCATTTTCAGGAACCACTGCGCTGACAGTTTAGGTTCAATGGCTACACTGGTGCGTTCCGAAAACCCTACCTTATTATTATAGTCTTCAATTTTAACCAGGTTTCCTGCTTTTTCAAGTTCAGGAACAATCTTTTTGCGTACGTCGAAGCGGTCCTCACCAATAAATAATTGTGCGGCTTCGCTTAAGGTACCATCATCGTTAAAGGTGTCGACTACCTCAAGATTATGACGCATCCCAATTTCATAGTCGTTTTCGTCATGAGCCGGTGTAATTTTCAAACATCCTGTACCGAATTCCATATCCACGTAATCGTCCATAATTACGGGAACAGAACGATTAACCAGCGGTACAAGCACACGCTTTCCTTTAAGATGTGTAAATCGTTCATCATTCGGGTTTACACAAACAGCTGTGTCGCCCAGAATCGTTTCAGGGCGTGTAGTGGCAACGGTTACCCATTCGTCTTCAGTTCCTTCAATTTTATAGCGCACATAATAAAGTTTCGATTTTTCTTCTTTATAGATCACTTCCTCATCAGAAACAGCCGTTTGCGCAGCCGGATCCCAGTTGACCATTCTTACGCCCCTGTAGATCAGGCCTTTGTTGTAAAGATCCACAAAGACTTTGATCACCGCCTTACTTCTGGTCTCATCCATGGTGAAGCAGGTGCGGTCCCAGTCGCAGGAAGCGCCCAGTTTTTTAAGCTGTTCAAGAATGATCCCACCGTGCTTGTGCGTCCATTCCCATGCATGATCCAGAAAAGCATCACGTGTAAGATCGGTTTTTTTTATGCCTTCCGACTTTAATTTAGCCACAACTTTAGCTTCGGTGGCAATGGATGCATGGTCGGTTCCCGGAACCCAGCAGGCATTTTTACCCAGCATTCTGGCCCTCCGGATCAGGATATCCTGAATGGTATTGTTCAGCATGTGCCCCATATGCAGCACTCCGGTGACGTTTGGCGGGGGTATTACAATAGTGTAAGGTTCTCTTTCATCCGGTAATGACTTAAAAAAGCCCTGTTCCATCCAGTAACTGTACCACTTGTCTTCAACGTTCAACGGATTGTATTTGCTGTCAATACTCATTTTCTGATGTTTTTATCTCTTATATAAATAGGGTCACAAAAATAGAAAAAAGTTAAGATTGAAAACCTAATTAGTTTGACAAATTCATCATATAACAAAACGATGGCAGGTATCTTTATGAGTGATTTATACTAAAATACAGGTATTTTAATGGATTATTATATAAATAACCTGAATATCAACTATTAGTTTTCCTCTTATTGCAGATGGTAATCCAATGTTTCAAAAGGTGCTGAAAATTTATGAGCAGAATAACATATGCTATAAAACGTGCATTATTTTACAAGAATCAATTTATCAGTTTTATATACGGAACGATTGTTCAGAATTCTGTAGAAGTAAATGCCATGGTTTAAATTATTCAGGTCTATATCAGTATTCTGATTACTAAGTTCAACTTGTATTACATTTTTCCCATTTACATCAAACAATTCAAACAGACGGGTATTATCATAATCAGGTAATTTAATCGTTATCATATCTGATGCCGGATTAGGATAGATCTTCACTGAACTTTTCACATGTTGTACATCATTAGCAACCGGAATTTTTGTTATCCCACTTTTGTTGCCTTTAATTATGGAGCCAATTAAATAAGTAAAATGACTTCCCCAGAAAGTAATCTCCTCTTCATAGACTAAACCTGTCGCTGATGAATAAATTTGTCTGTAACCATAATCACTACTTCCCCCTGAAAGGGTGCAGTCTGAAGCAATTAGTACGTTGTCATTAAAAGAGAATTTAGTATATAAAATTGTGTCTTTATTGTTCAAGCTTAAAGCAAAAGGATAAGTTGTGACTAATTCAGAATATTCCAGGCCAGCATCAACAAAACTTTTCGCAAAACAAAACGAGCTGGTTGGTGCATTAATAATTTTTCCTTCACGCGCTTTAATGTAAAAAGCTTCCTTTCCTGAATATTTGACGGTGCCATCCAAATAAAAGGTTTTCCTCTGGAATTCATAATGAACTGAATCGGTTGTTTTGTAGGAACTTATAATCGAATCTATGTAATAGCTTGAATGATAGCCAGGTCCTGGAATAGTATCTTTGTAATACAGCATATCTCCCGGTTGGAGATTAAAGAAGTCACTAAAGTCAGGTGTATAACCTTTGGAGAGTTCTCCTTTTTTAAAACCGATCAACTCGAATTCAGGAGGAGGATTCTCAAAATACCCGTTATAATATGCATAGGTGGGAACAAATTTAATGAATCCAAAATGTTTTGAAAGAATATATTCCATTCCCTCAAAGAGTCCACCCTGGTGTCTGAAAACCTTCACAGAATCTTCAATGCCCCGGAAACTTTGTTTTTCTTTTTTAATGCAGGTTATAATATGTTCTCCGTTTCCCCAGCTTTCTCCGACTTTACTGTAAGGTTCAAAATGTAAACTACCATATTTATCAGTTTCAATGTTGTAACTATAGAAATTAAATTCACCGTTTGCTACCCATGCACTGTCAAACTTATTTGGATGATTGTGATGTTGAATAACCCAATCTGATTTAACCTGTTTGAAGCATGCATCATCCAGTTCGGATTTTGCATTAAAGAAGTAAAACTGCATTCCCATGTGAGGTATATCCAGTATAGAATCCATCAAAAAGTTTTCCAGAATAACAGTATCTTCAAAAACCTGTTTATAATATGAGTTTTGGTTCAAAACAAATGGTTGCCAGTCCTGAGAAAATGTGTACAGGCTTATAAGTATAAAATGTACCAACAGTAAACATCTTTTCATTTTGAATTTACCTTTTGATCAGTTTGTCGGTTTTATAAATGGCATTTGAACTGCGAAGGGTATAGATATATATACCCGGTTTAAGATCGTTTAGTTCAATTCTTTCAGAATCTGATTTTAGTTCTTTTTCAATTATTTGTATTCCGTTTAAATCCGTTAATTCAAAGAATATATCCTCAGTTACATTGTTACTTACGATGGTAATGACGTCTGATGTCGGGTTAGGATAAAGCTTTACATAACTTTTTACCGGTATTACTTCGGTGGTTAATGGAATTTGTGTTATCCCACTTTTGTTGCCTTTAATTATGGAGCCAATTAAATACGAAAACGTAACAGTTGAATAGGTAAATTCTTCTTCATATACAACGCCTGTGGCAGAAGATACAATTTGTAAATCGCTGTAATCTGACATTTCAGAAAGTAAACAATTTGTATTATCAATTATTCTGCCGGGGAAATAAAACTTGGTAAAAGTAGCTGTATCATCATTTGTTATACTTAACGCGTAAGAATAAGTTCTAATGATTTCAGAAGAATTCTCATAGTACTTTGGGACTATACAAAACGAGCTGGTTGATGCACTAATAATTTTACCGTCTTTAGCACGTGTGAAGAAGTAATCTCGCTCAGATAAACTGAAATCATTTCTTTCCCTGTTATAAATTTTACGTTGGACCGTATAATGAACAGAATCAGTGGATTTGAACGTATTGATTATAGAATCAATATGAAAATATAAATCAAAATGCGGTACGGAATCTTTGTAATACAGCATATCTCCCGGTTGGAGATTAAAGAAGTCACTAAAGTCAGGTGTATAACCTTTGGAGAGTTCTCCTTTTTTAAAGCCGATCAACTCGAATTCAGGAGGAGGATTCTCAAAATACCCGTTATAATATGCATAAGTGGGAACAAATTTTATGAATCCAAAATGTTTTGAAAGAATATATTCCATTCCCTCAAAGAGTCCACCCTGGTGTCTGAATATCTTCACAGAATCTTCAATGCCCCGGAAACTTTGTTTTTCTTTCTTTATACAGGTTATAATATGTTCTCCGCTTCCCCAGCTTTCTCCGACTTTACTGTAAGGTTCAAAATGCAAACTACCATATTTATCAGTTTCAATGTTGTAACTATAGAAATTAAATTCACCGTTCGCTACCCACGCACTATCAAACTTATTTGGATGATTGTGATGTTGAATATCCCAATCTGATTTAACCTGTTTGAAGCATGCATCATCCAGTTCGGATTTTGCATTAAAGAGGTAGAATTGCATACCCATTTGAGCTATATCCATCAATGAATCCATCAAAAAATTTTCCAGAATAATGGTATCTTTAAAAACCTGTTTATAATATGAGTTTTGGTTCAAAACAAATGGTTGCCAATCCTGAGAAAATATGTACAGGCTTATAAGTATAAAATTTGCCAACAGTAAATATCTTTTCATTTAGAATTTACTTTTTGATCAGTTTATCGGTTTTATAAATGGTATTTGAACTGCGAATGGTATAGATATATATACCCGGTTCAAGATCGTTTAGTTCAATTTTTTCAGAATCTGATTTTAGTTCTTTTTCAATTATTTGTCTTCCGTTTAAATCCGTTATTTCAAAGAAAATCTTCTCCGTTACATTGTTACTTTCGATGGTAATGACGTCTGATGCCGGGTTAGGATAAAGCTTAATTAAGTCTTCAACTTGTTTTTCATCAATTGCCGTAATCTCCAATGGCGTTCCCCATTCTTTATCTCCCTTTTTGTAGTAAACCAGTTTTCGCTGTGCATATCCCATACTAAAGAAATTATCACAATAATAATATGGTCCTCCCAGTTCCTTGTAATACGTATACATTGGGTTACATCCATCCCAGCAACAGTTTGACCAGCAGCTGTCCTCTGTCTTATATATTTCAGGTACAAAAGAGTTGTCAATTTTTACACTATCAGAAATCATTCGGTATGAATTAGCACTCCAGTCATCAATAATTGGTTCATTGGGCAGATACCGGTCAAAAGTGGAATCTGGTTTTATAATTTGTGTTATTGTATCATGAATGTAAGTGTAGTTTTCTCCATTGTAATTTTTGTAATAAAGTTTTTCCTGTCTTTCAATTAAATAGGTTATGGAATCTGATGCTACTGTTTTGTCAAGATAATTGTATATTATTTTAAAGCTATGGCCTGAACCTTCATTAAATGATTCATCCAAAATATGAAGTTCATTACCAGCATCAAAATCATTAATATCAAAACGGGATAGGTTTTGAACACCAATTTTGGGGCTGGAAAGTCCAGCTAATTTGTATGAATCTGAAACTGTTTGAAAATAACCATATTCCTCATCTGATAAAGTGAAATAAAACATATCAAAGGTTTGTACAATACCATAGCTTTTACTGATTTTCATCTGCCAGCTACTCATCTTATTTAATTCTGCCGGATTCATGTTTTTATCATAAGCTACAAAGTCAATTGTTTTTACGGAGTCAATAAGTCCCATAAAATGCAAAGTGTCGTGTTTTGTTATGGCAGCTTTTATCGTTAAGGAATCAGGAATATAAAAGGCTGTCCATTCGTCGTTAAGTTTGGCCCGGGTTTCGATGCGGATGGTATCATGGTTTTTGTTAAAGAATAAATTGGTTCCGTTATCCTTAACGATGACTTTCCCTCCGATCCATGAGTCACCGTAGGGTGTAAAACAATCGTAATCCAGCTGCCGGATGCTTTTCATCGGGTATAAAACTGAATCACTGTCAAATTTCGTCGAATCAATTTTAATGCAACTGATATATCCGTAATCCCCTTCAAAGTATGAAATGCGGTTTGAGATAACAGTCTGGTAATTCTGTGCTGATAGTGCTGACATCCACAAAGTCAAAAAAATGGTGAAAATTTTAACAGATTTCATGCGGTTTAAATTTAACTGATGCAAACAAATTGATTTTCCAGGTCGTTTAATAGTTTAAAGGTATAAAATTTTCTAATACAGTTATCTATTATTCTTCTTATGATGAGGTTAAGATGTGCAAGACACACGGATCAATTAGATATAATTGTCAAATTCTATCAACAAATTCTGGGATTAGATGTAATTGGTTCATTTAAGGATCACCAAGGCTATGATGGTGTATTTTTAGGATTGCCAGGAGCAGACTGGCATCTGGAATTCACAACTTCAGAACAAAAGCCTGAACACATTCCTGATCACGATGATCTTTTGGTTTTTTATCCGGACTCAGAACAGGAATACCAGCGAATTATAAAAGCCATAGAGGAAAACCATATCGCATCAGAAGTTCCGGTAAATCCATACTGGCAGGAAAATGGTGTCATGATAAAAGACCCGGATGGTTTTTTGATTGTAATCAGAAAATTTACCTAAGTAATTACGACCTGGTTTGTTCAATAGTCTTAAGATTTCAGCAAGTTCATTAATTTATTATTGCGTCTTTTTAATTTAGTTTCTTTCTAAATAATTTCAAGCTGTATTAAACAAACTTTGTTTTATCCGGTTTAGTTGACATAATAATACAATGGGATGAAGAAAACATTTGGATTACTGAATGAAGAGGAGCAGGAACTGTTGAACCAGCTTGTGGAAGGGATGACAAAGGAACAATTGTTATGGACCAGCGGTTACCTGGCAGGTAAAAGTGAAAAGGATAAAAAAACAATAAAAAAAGAAAGACCCGACATGCCCAATATCCAGGTACTCTATGGAACACACTCAGGTAACAGTGAAGTAATTTCTGAAAAACTGTTGCAGTCAGCGAAAAATAACGGTTTGGATATGAAAATATCCCTGATGGAAAAATTTGAGTATAGAAATACGCCGTTACTCCAAAACTTAATAATTATTGTCAGTACCCATGGTGAAGGTGAACCACCTTCAAATGCAATGGGATTTCTTGATTTTTTACGCGATAAGGATACGCCTGAAATGCCCGGTCTGCACTTTGCCGTGCTGGGATTAGGTGATTCAACCTATGCCAATTTTAGCCAGGCAGGTGTTGATTTTCATAAGGCGTTAAAGAAATTAAAGGCTCAACCTATTATGCCGGTACGTAAGTGTGACGCTGAATTTATGCCCGAGGCTCAGAAATGGATGGATCAGATTATCAATCATTTCTCAGGAACTTCTGTTGTGCTTAGGCCTGAGAAAGCAGACATACCAGCGGGAGGACCCGTTTTAAACGGAGTGGCTAATGCCGGTTTTACAGTGCCATCATTTAAACGTGTTTATGACCGGAATAATCCGTTTTACGCCAGGATTCTTAAAAAGAAACTTTTAAATGGAGATGGTTCAGACAAGGAGGTTTATCATTTTGAACTCTCGATACGTGATTCCGGATTTACATACCAGCCCGGAGATACATTAAGCATTGTAGGTGACAATCCACCGTCGCTTGTAGAAGCCATTCTGGATAAATTCAGTTTCGGCAGGGATGAAGAAGTTGTATTGGATAAACAGATGTTTACGCTTTACCATGCATTGAGGAATTATCTTGAAATAACGGTGATCAATCCGGTAATACTGGATCGATATAACAGGTTTGCAGGTTCTAAGGAGTTGACTGATTTAATCAATGATCCGGTTCAACTGGCAGATTATTTATACGGAAGTGATGTGCTGGATTTGCTGACTGATTTTCCGGCAAAACTAAACGCGCAGGAACTCGTTTCAGTATTAAGAAAACTGCCACCAAGAAAGTATTCCATCGCTTCAAGCTTTGATGCTCATCCCGGTGAAGCTCATATAACTGTTGCTGCGGTTCGGTTTGAAAAAAAAGAACGGATTCGTGAAGGGGCAATATCAACATTTGTTGTCGACCGGGTAAAAGAAGGGGACAGAATTCCGGTGTTTGTTCAGAATAAAAAGAAATTCAAAATGCCTGAGGATAAGTCAATCCCGATTATTATGATAGGCCCAGGAACCGGAATTGCACCGTTTCGTGCCTTTATTCAGCAGAGAAAACATGACGGTATAAAGAAAGGTACCTGGTTGTTTTTCGGGGATCAGCATGAAAAAACTGATTTTTTATACGGTGATGAATGGAACAAGCTAAAGGCTGAAGGCTATCTGCAGAAACTGGATCTGGCTTTTAGTCGCGACCAGGATGAAAAAATATATGTGCAGCACCGTTTGCTTCAGAAATCAGAGAAAGTCTGGAAATGGCTACAAAAAGGAGCCAGCATTTATGTTTGTGGTGATAAAAAGAAGATGGCAACTGATGTTCATCTTGCCTTGCTTGATATTGTGCGGAATGAGGGGAAAATGGACATCAATACGGCCAAACAGTATCTGAACAGTTTAGCATCAGATAACAGGTATCAGAAAGATGTTTACTAGAGTAGCCGTTAGAAGCGGATGTGCAGTGATACCCGGATTCCCCAGTCGGGGATGTTGTCAGTGTGATTCAGATAGTTAAGCCGCCAGATGGAGTCGATACGAATAAGCTGAAAGATATTTTCAATACCTGCAGATGCCTCCATGTAAGGCTCTTTCCCAATGCCTGTAAGTCCGTCTGGAAAAAGAATCTGACGGTGTTTTGTATCGCTGAGTTCGCCGTAAAGGATCTTAAAGCCACCGACTTCTCTTAATTTCAATGCCCGGAATAAGGGGATCTTATTCAGAAAGAAACCCTGAAAATGATGCTCAATAAATAAACTGGCATACTTATCACTTGCAAATTCATAATAATTCATCAGGTTAAAAGCATACAGATCATTGGTCAGCGTTTCGTTACCTTCATGAAGCTTCAATAAAGGAAACGGAACACTACCTAAAACCGTTCCCGCCTGCAAATAATAGAGTGTATAGCCAATAGGATTGATGGGAAGCTTGTCAAATATGTCAAGATGAATCCTGCCATAGATGTAATCAGTCTTATTCAGCCTGACACTGCCAATACCGGTATACACGTTAAATATCGGGCGTTTGCTTCCCAGGCTGATTCGTTGAAAATCACCCGGAATAAAGGTTTCCCCGATGGCAATGTGTGTATTGATACCAACTTCCTTATTATACAATGCTTTTGCTTCTGTACTGTCCGGTTCGTAAAACGGTACATTCCTTCCCGGACGAATATATTGCCATTTAAAAATACCTGTGGTATTCAAACCTGTAAACCATTCGTGCTGATACTGAACATCCAGCTGGTCAGTCAGGGTAAGTTTATTATTCGGGTTTCTGCTGATCAGCGATGACAGAAAGTTATCTTCCATAAAGGCATTCTGGCTTTTCCCAAGAAGCTGGTTGTCATGTTCAAAATGCATACTGAGTACTTTCATGGGCTGTTTATTAAAATAATAATACCCGCCCACACTGTATTTCATGTGATTGTCTTTAAAGCCATATGCAATGTAGCCATCCAGCCGTAGTTTTTCGTTAAATTCTTTTGTTGTACGACCACCAAGCCTTATTCTGTTGCCTTCTATCGGATTATAGCTGTACATATAAAAGTAAGGGCCAATTTCAAATTTGCCTAAATCCTTGTAGCCGAAAATAATAGTCTCCACGATTTCTGTTATGGATTTAAATTTAGGAACGTTCTGCAAAGAGTCCACCATATCATAGATGCCCTGTTCCCTGATGTTTAGTCGCTCCGGTCTTTCATTTGTCCAGTATTCCGGCGGATGGTGGAGGGCATCTTTTTCAACTTTTGTCTGAAACGGACTGGCCATTAAATCTTCCGGCGGTTCTGCGAATTCAAAATCCTGGTATACCGAGGTTTTTCGACCGATAATACCTATTGTTCTGTTTTTATTGTTTCCTTCCACATTAAAATCGGCCAGAATTTCTTCCTTCTCCGGAATGCACATGCTGTCTTTTAAAACATACATTTTGCGTATTTCCAGCTTATTTAAAAAATTGATGTTGGCCTTGGTTGAAATACTCATATCAATTTTGTAAACCGCAAAAAGGGAATCTATAACCCACATAGAGCCTTCAAATGCAGCTTCATGAGCCAGGCGGGGTTTGAAATCAATTTTATACAGCTTTAAATCTCCTGAATTAAGGCTATCTGCCAGGTAGTACCGGTAAAATAAATTCCACTGATCATTAATGGGAGAAATCAGGCCAATATTATCCACATTTATGAAATTTTTGTAGATATTGAAGTCCTGGTAAAATTTACCGGTGAACTGGGTAATTGTTTTAGTTCTGACACCCGATAAACGGTTTGCAAGGATTACTTCCTTTGATGCATTTTCTTCTTTTGAATGGTAGTATTTTGAAACGGATTCAGTTATAAATACAGGCAGGTATGGCACACTGTCATCCGGCAGTGTATCCAGGTTCTCAAACACAAATTCCATATCCTCCCAAAACTTCTTGTTTTTCTTTGGTTTGCCCAGATTTTTAAGATCGACTTCAAGTTTATTGTACACTTTACTTTGCCATGAAGGAAAGTTATCCGGATCATTTAAGGATTTATTCTGAATGATGTTTCTAAGAATTGGATGCGCCGGATTTTCACCGGGTAAAACACTCACTTCATTTAAAGAATAGACGTTTTCCTGTAGCGGAATGGTTACATGTTGTCCCGTATAGGGCCTGATAGGAATGACTCTGGTCGTATAGCCTACAGCCGAAATGGATAGCGTATCGAGCGTCCGGTAAGATGTAATTCTGAAATTTCCGTATTCATCAGAAGTTGTGCCTTCTGTTGTCCCTTTTAAAACAATGTTAGCGAAAGGAACCGGTTCACGTTTCGTATCTACAATAGTTCCGGATATTACGGTTTGACCCTTTAAGGATCCGGTCACCAGTAACAGCATCAACGATATGTAATACAGCAGTGATTTCATTTTGTTGTCAAGATACAAATATTGACTTTTATTAGGGAGTAATGCCGGTAGACTTTTAGATTTATTTTAACTCGATTGTATTTTTTCGGTATGTCGATAACGTAAATGTATTAAAAATACTTAAGTTTAAGACAATATAAACTTCTCTATCTTGCCTTCTCAGCCTTTTTTAACTATATTTGAGCAACGAAAACTCCCAATTATAACCCAATAAAATATTCAGATATGTTAAAAGAAAAAGTTGAAAAAATCTTAGTGAATCAGATAGGTAAAGAAGCATATTCATCTAATTTATATTTGGCAATGGCTTCCTGGGCCGAATGTAATGGATACCCCGGAATAGCACAGTGGATGTATGCCCAGTCAGGAGAGGAGCGTATGCACATGCTAAAGTTTGTTGGCTATATTAATGAGAGAGGGGGGAAGGCTGTTATTCCTGCAATTGAAGAACCTCCATCAGCTTTTAAAAATGTGACAGATCTGTTTAAGCAAACAATGGAGCATGAACAGTACATTTCAGAAGCGATTAACGAAATTGTTGCTGTCTGCAACGAAGAAAAGGATTTTTCAACGCATCAATGGGTGCAGTGGTTTGTAAATGAGCAGATTGAAGAAGAAGCCTCCGTGTCGAACATTCTCGACAGACTGAATCTGATCGGCGATAATGGTAACCTTTATCTTTTTGACAGAGATATCATGGGAATGAGAAATTCGGGTGGTGCTGAAGCCTGATAAAAAGAATAAAACGAGTGAGGTCTTCAGTTGAGAAGGCCTCTTTTTTTATCCGTTTATCTCGGTAAAAATTAGTAAATTGCTTAGATAAAACAAAGTATTCGTAACAATCTTAATCTTTAACAGATGAGGCAGGAGGATTATATTTTAAGGGAAATTCATAAAATTGGGGAACTGCTTCTCGCCATAATTGGAAAACTTCAGAAGAAACAGGATGTGGCTCAAATAAACAATGAACTGGATGAATTGACATCCCTTACTGATCTTTCTGTTGATGAACTGTTGCAACTGGAGCCCGGTAAAATGGTGCAGGTTCTGGAAAAACTGGAATCCTTTAACATAAGGAATATGGAATTGTTTGCACAGACCTTGTTCGAGATGCATGGATATTTTGATAAAAACAGAGCGAACATGATGCTGGAAAGGGCACTGTTTATTCTGGAATACCTTGAAGAACGGGAAAAAACATTTTCAATGTCCCGTCAGGATTTAATTGCTGCCATAAAAAAGGAATACGTATGATACAGAAATTGAAGGTTTATCAGGTTGATGCATTTACCAAAACTGTTTTCGGAGGAAATCCGGCATCGGTATGTGTATTGGATAAATGGTTGCCAGACCCGAAACTGCAACAGGTAGCAGCAGAGCATAATCAGCCTGAAACAGCATTTATTGTCAGGAAGGACAGGGTTTTTGAGATCAGATGGTTTACACCTACCTGTGAAGTGGATCTTTGTGGTCATGCCACTTTGGCTTCAGCCTATGTATTGTATAATGAATTAAATTATTCAGGAGAAAAAATTCATTTTGAAACAATAAATCGCGGAGATCTTTACGTGAAAAAACAAAATGGCATGTTTGAACTTGATTTTCCTGCTGACAGTCCGGAGGAAACATTTATGCCTTATGGTTTGATTGATGCCTTTGGCTATGAACCGTTGAATGTATTAAAAGGTAAGGATGATTATCTTGTTGTATTTGAAAGCGAAAAGCAGATTATAAATCTGAAACCTGATATGGATGCAGTAGCCTCCGTAGATGCAAGAGGCGTAATTTGCACCGCTCCCGGAACCGATGTAGATTTTGTATCCAGGTTTTTCGGGCCTCAGTCAGGAATTGATGAAGATCCGGTAACAGGATCAGCACATACCACACTTACACCATACTGGGTTGATAAGCTCGGAAAAACAAAGCTTACAGCCAGACAGCTATCTGCAAGAAAGGGCTATCTGGAAGTTGAACTTGCCGATACAAGGGTGAAAATCTCCGGATCAGCGGTGCTCTATATGAAAGGAGAAATTATGCTTTGACTTACCCCTTATACCTGAGCCATTTAAAAATTTCCTTGTAGCTTACTTTTTTACCATACATCAGTATGCCCGTTCTGTAAATGCGTGCTGCGACCCAGATCATTCCGATAAATGTTAGAATAAGCAGGGATACAGAAACCAGCAGTTGCCATAATGGTACTTCAAAAGGAATTCGAACCATCATAACGATCGGTGAAGTAAAAGGAATTAATGAACACCAGAACGCGAGAGGGCCATGCGGATTGTTAATGGCGCTTATGGCAACATAAAGGGCAAATACCATAGGAATGGTAACCGGAAGCATAAACTGTTGTGTGTCAGTATCGTTATCTACAGCTGATCCTATAGCCGCAAACAGTGCTGCGTACAGGAGATAACCACCAATAAAGTAAACGATGAAGAAAGATAATATCTGATAGAGATTAAACGAATAAATCTTACTCATAAACCTGACAACATCAGCACCCGCACCCTGCGGCATTTCCTGAGCTGCATTCAGTAATTGCATCTGGGTATTGCCATCATGGGGCATATCAGGTAGTATCAATAATCTTATTACTGAAATCAAAACTCCCGATAAAATTACCCACAGTAAAAACTGGGTCAGTGCAACAAGAGCGAGTCCTATAACTTTACCCATCATCAGCTGGAAGGGCTTAACAGATGAGACAATTACTTCAACAATCCTGTTCGTTTTTTCTTCGATTACACCACGCATGACCTGTACGCCATACATAAAAATGAACATGTAAATAATAAATGCTGAAATATAGCCAATTACCATTGCCAGTTCTGTGGATGATTCACGGGCTTTTCCATCTTTTCCCCATTTAATGGATGTTATATTTACACCTTTATTCAGATCTGCCAGGATATTATCAATATTCGCTATGTTATATTCTTTTTTCTTTTCTTCCCGTATGTAATTTTTTAAATCTTTTCCTATCATCCCTTGTATGTCAAGACTTACCTGCTTATTTGAATAAATAAATATAGAATCCGGATGTTTCTCAAGATCAGCAGTAATACTTAAAATGGCATAGTACCCTTTATTATTGAATTCTGATTCAAGGGTTTTTATATTATTCTGGGTATATTCAAATTTTACATAATCCTGATCGTGTAAAACATTGCTGTATAAACCGGTTTGATCAGAAACAGCAATAACCTTAAGTGACTCATCTTTCATGGTCTGGCTCAGTATAACCGGGACTAATACTAATGCAGCAAACAAAAGCGGAGTTAAAAAAGTCATGATAATAAAAGACTTCTTTTTTACTCTGGTCAGGTATTCTCTTTGGATAATAAGTGATGTTTTGCTCATAATTTATTCTTTTTCGTAAGCTTCCACTATTTTTTGAACCAATCTGTGGCGTACTATATCTTTCGCATTAAATGTAATTCTTTTAATTCCTTCAATATCCTTGAGTATTTGCATAGCCTGAACCAAACCGCTGTCCTGTCTTGAGGGTAAATCAATCTGTGTTACGTCACCGGTTACAATAAACTTAGCATTTCTGCCCATTCGGGTCAGAAACATTTTCAGTTGATTTCGGGTTGTGTTCTGGGCTTCATCCAGTATAACTATTGCATCATTCAGAGTGCGACCTCTCATGTAAGCCAAAGGGGCAATCTGTATCGTTTCATTTTCTGTATATTCTTTAAGTTTTGTTGCCGGTATCATATCTTTCAGAGCATCGTATAAAGGCTGAAGGTATGGATCAATTTTTTCTTTGAGATCACCGGGCAGAAAACCAAGTCTCTCGCCGGCTTCTACCGCCGGGCGGGATAGAATAATTTTTCTTATTTCTTTATTTTTTAATGCTCTGGCGGCTAAGGCAATGGCAGTATATGTTTTCCCCGATCCGGCTGGTCCGATTGCAAAAAGAAGGTCGTTATGGTAAAAAGCATCAACAAATTTCTTCTGATTGGGTGTTCTTGCAACAATAGGACGTCCGCTTGTACTGTAAAGAATAGCATCAGCAGGAATGCTTTCGTATATTTTATTTTCTAGAATTATTTCCCGTATAGTCTTTTCCGTCAGCTGATTATATTGGATAGTATACTTAATAAGATCATTAATTTTCTCTTCAAATTCCGCAACTACCTCTTCACTGCCATTGGCTTTAATAATGCTTCCTCTGGCCACAATTCTTAATTTCGGATATAAAGCTTTTATGATATCCAGGTTTGCATTATTCGCACCATAAAAAGTTACAGGGTCAATATCTTCAAGTACTATGATTCGCTCCATAAATTTGATTGAAACACAAATTTATAAAAATAAGGATACAATGCTTTATGAAAAGTAAAGTTGCTTTAATTATCGGTATAAAATAAAAGAGCCGTGACACATTAGACACGGCTCTTTGTATATTGATGTTGTTGATTTACTTGTAAGCATCCTTATGCACATTTTTTACTGCACGTCCTGATGGATCAGCCAGGTTTTTGAATGATTCATCCCATGCCAGTGCTTCTGCTGTACTGCAGGCTACTGAAGGTACCGAAGGTACACATCTGGCTGCTGCATCAGATGGGAAATGTTCGGTAAAGATGGTCCTGTAGTAATACTCCTCTTTATTCATAGGAGGATTAATCGGAAAACGATATTTAGCTGTTGCCATTTCCTCATCAGAGACCTTTTGGTTCACCATCTCTTTCAGACTGTCGATCCAGCTGTAGCCAACACCATCGGAGAATTGTTCTTTCTGACGCCATGCTACACTTGAAGGAAGGTAATCTTCAAATGCTTTCCTGATGACCCATTTTTCCATTCTCTCAGGAGTAATCATTTTATCCTGTGGATTCAGTCGCATAGCGACATCCAGGAATTCTTTATCCAGAAACGGAACTCTGCCTTCAACACCCCAGGCAGCAAGAGCTTTATTTGCTCTTAGACAGTCATAAAGATGAAGTTTACTTAATTTCCGAATGGTTTCTTCATGAAATTCTTTAGCATTTGGTGCTTTATGAAAATAGAGATAGCCACCAAATATTTCATCAGCACCTTCTCCTGACAAAACCATTTTTATTCCCATTGATTTTATTACTCTTGCCAGAAGATACATTGGGGTTGCTGCTCTGATCGTTGTCACGTCATACGTTTCAAGATGATATACGACATCCCTGATGGCATCAATCCCTTCCTGAATTGTGAAGTTTATCTCATGATGCACAGTTCCAATATGATCTGCCACTTTTTTTGCTGCTTCAAGGTCAGGAGATCCTTCCAATCCTACAGCAAAAGAGTGAAGTCTTGGCCACCAGGCTTCTTCCTTATCATCTGTATCTACCCTGGTACTGCTGAACTTTTTGGCTAACGCTGAAGTGACAGAAGAGTCAAGACCTCCGGAAAGTAAAACACCATAAGGTACATCAGACATTAATTGTTTGTGAACTGCAGCTTCAAGGGCATCCCTTAAATCATCAATTGAAGTTGGATTATCTTTTACATTATCATATTCAAACCAATCCCTGGTGTACCAACGTTGAAATTCATTACCGTCCTGGCTGTATAAGAGATGTCCGGGAAGAAAAACTTCTATATTATTGCAGTAACCTTCGAGTGCTTTCAGTTCAGATGCCACATAGAAATTGCCAAATTTGTCCCAACCTCTGTACATGGGAATAACACCAATTTGATCCCTCGCTGCCAGATAAATATCTTTTTCAGAATCATATAATGCAAATGCAAAAATACCACTCAAATCTTCAAGGAAATCTTTTCCCTTATCAAGGTAAAGTGGAATGATAACTTCGCAATCACTGTTCGTCTGAAAATCATACTTTCCTTCGTATTGTTTTCTGATCTCTTTGTGATTATAAATTTCACCGTTAACAGCCAGTATTATCCTGTTATCTGGCGAGAACAACGGTTGTTTTCCAGACTGAGGATCAACAATAGATAAGCGTTCATGTGCCAGTACCGCTTTATCTCCACAATATATTCCTGACCAGTCGGGTCCACGGTGACGAATCTTTTTTGACATTTCCAAAACCTGAGGTCTTAAGCCTGACACCTCAACTTTTACATCAAACACTCCAACAATTCCACACATAATGTTTATTCTTTTCTGTAATTAATATCTTTTGTCATGTACTCCGATGCAAATATATACAAATAGTTTTCAAATACATCGATGTTCTTACAAAAAAGTATTAAATATAGAATAATGATATCAAAAAGTGTATTTATAATGATTTTGTATAATTGTAGAATAAAACCATTGCCCTTGCGCTTAAGCAGGTGTGCTTTATTAAAACTAACTATTTTAATTGAATGGGTGTGATTTTTCTGGGGTCACAATTTGAATTGTAATTAATTTTGGCAGTGCCCCCTGTTTTTAGTATTACTGACCGTAGGAATTTATATTTTTCGAAAAATTTAAAAATCCATATGATATCTGACATTTTGATAGGTCTATTCTGTCAGATTCTTATATTTAAGAAGTGCGTCTTTCCAATGTGAAATTTTAATGGAATAATTCTGTTTAATTTTAGCTTTATTCATCACAGAGTAAAAAGGTCGTGGTGCCTTCTGAGGATACATATCGGAAGTAATGGGTTCGACATCGCAATCGATGTTCCATAGTTTCATTATTTCTATAGCAAAGTCATACCAACTGCAAACTCCTTCATTGGAAAAATGGTAGATGCCGCTTTTCCAGTTGCTTTTTTTTTCTTCAGTCTGAGAAATAATGGTTAAAATAATATCTGCCAGATCATATGCATGAGTCGGCGTTCCAATCTGATCAAAAACAACGGATATTTTATTACGTTCGCTACCGATTTTTTGCATCACCTTTACAAAATTATGTCCAAACCTTGAATATAACCAAGATGTTCTCAAAACGATGCTTTCGGAATTATTCATCAAAACCTGTAACTCCCCGTTTAACTTGGTTTTGCCATAAACGGAATTGGGACTGGTTTCATCATTTTCAGTGTATGGAGTATGGTTTTTACCCTCAAAAACGTAATCTGTAGAAATATGAATCAGTTTGATATCGTGGTTTTTACATGCCTTAGCTAAATAACCAGGAGCATACGCATTTAAAAGACTTGCTTTTTCAAATTCATCTTCGGCCTTATCAACAGCTGTGTATGCAGCGCAATTGACAAGGTAATTAAATGGCCCTTTTTTCTTTATGTAAGTCTCTATTGCTTCTGCTGATGTAATATCCAGCTCTTCAACATCGGTAAAAACAAACTTCCAACTTTTAAATTCCTTTACTCTGCTTTTTAGTTCTGATCCAAGTTGTCCGTTTGAACCTGTTACAAGAATTTTCATATTTCAGACATGTTTAAAAATTAAATTCAGCATCAGAAAAAACTGGTGCAATGCTATCCTTAGGGCTAAGTATTGCATTCACGGGATCTGTTTTCCAATCAATATCTAATGCTTTATCAAAGGGATGTATGCCTCTTTCACTTGCAGGATGATAAATATTATCACATTTGTAGGCAAAAACAGCTTTATCACTTAGGACTGCAAAGCCATGAGCGAAACCTCTTGGAACAAAAAACATGAGTTTGTTTTCTTCAGTAAGTTCAACCGAGTGCCACTGTCCAAATGTTGGACTGTTTTTTCTTAAATCTACAGCAACATCCAATACTGAACCGGATAAAACTCTCACCAATTTTGCCTGTGAATAGGGCGCAAGCTGATAGTGTAACCCTCTCACTACACCTTTGGATGATTGTGATTCATTATCCTGAACAAATTCATTCTCAATTCCAGCAGCATTAAAGCTCTTTTTATTCCATGATTCGTAAAAGTAGCCTCTTTCGTCTTTAAATATTCTGGGTTGAATTATTAGCAAATCCGGAATCGGTGTTTTTATAATTTCCATTATCTGTTGGATTCTATAGTATAGTTATTAGCGACATCCATTAAGTACTTGCCATAGTGATTCTTTATTAATGGTTTAGCAAGTTCAATAAGTTTTTCTTTGCTTATAAATCCTCTTTTATATGCAATTTCTTCAATACAGGAAACCATTAATCCCTGTCTGTTTTGTATCGTAGAAATAAAATTAGATGCTTGCAGCAAACTATCGTGGGTGCCGGTGTCAAGCCAGGTCATGCCACGTCCCATTAGTTCAACAGATAGTCTGCCTTCGTTCAGATAAAGTTTGTTTAAATCTGTAATTTCCAGTTCTCCTCTTTTTGAAGGCTTCAAGTTTTTAGCTTTTTCAACTACATCGTTGCTGTAGAAATAAAGTCCTGTAACAGCATAATGAGATTTTGGTTTCTCCGGTTTTTCTTCAATACTGAGCACGCTTCCTGCATCATCAAATTCAACTACCCCATACCGTTCAGGATCATGAACATAATAACCGAAAACAACAGCTCCATCTTCAAGAATTGCTGAATTCTGCAATTTGCCACTGAAGTTGTAGCCATAAAATATGTTGTCACCTAAAATCAAACAAACACTGTCAGTGCCAATAAACTCTTCTCCAATAATGAATGCCTGTGCCAATCCATCCGGTGATGGTTGCTCCGCGTATTCCAGTGATAATCCATAATCAGATCCATCACCAAAAAGATTCTTGTACAGCGGAAGATCATGCGGTGTAGAAATGATTAGAACTTCACGAATACCTGCAAGCATCAAAACCGAAAGCGGATAGTAAATCATAGGTTTATCATAAACAGGTATTATTTGTTTGGATATGGATTTGGTTATCGGATATAACCTGGTTCCTGAACCACCGGCAAGAATTATACCTTTCATAAATAGTTAGTTTATTAGGTTACTAAATTATTTAAATCTCTTTTAATAACGAACAACTCAAAAAAATGTTGGAGTTCTTCTTTTTACATGTCCTGTATTTTAATAATTTTGTTTAGTTTGGATTCGCGACAGGGGTTGACTTCCGATGTTGTAATAATCAAAACCATGTTCAATTACTTCCTGAGGTGTATATATATTTCTACCGTCAAATATTACTTTCCCATTCATCAATTTATTTAACACCGGGTAATTCAACACCCGGAATTCGCTCCATTCTGTAACAAGAACCATGGCATCAGCATCTACAAGAACATCGTACGATTCTTTACCATAGGTAATTTTATCACCGAATTCTTTTTTTGTTTCTTCTATTGCCACCGGATCATAGGCTGCTACTTCTGCACCAAGTTTTAATAGCTCCCTGATGATCACGAACGCCGGTGCTTCACGTGTGTCATTGGTATTTGGTTTGAACGCTAATCCCCAGATTGCAATTTTTTTCCCCTTAATGTCACCTTTGAAGTATGATTTTATTTTATCGACAATAATAAATTTTTGTCTGTTATTAACGGTTTCAACCGCTTTTAGAACTTCAAGCGAATAATTGTTTTCACTTGCAGTTTTAATCAGAGCTTTTACGTCTTTCGGGAAGCAGGATCCTCCAAAACCTACTCCTGGGTAGATAAATTTATTCCCTATTCTGGGATCCGCAGCAATTCCCTGACGCACCATGCTTACATCTGCACCAACAATTTCACACAAATTCGCAATATCGTTCATGAAACTGATTTTTGTAGCCAACATAGCATTTGCCGCATATTTTGTCATTTCCGCAGATGGAATATCCATGGTTATGATGCGATGTCCACTAAGCATAAATGGATGATAAACCCGTTTTAATATTTTTACTGCCTGTTCACTTTCGACACCCAAAACTATTCTGTCCGGTTTCAGGAAATCCTCAACAGCATTTCCCTCTTTTAAAAACTCAGGATTCGATGCAACATCAAATGTGATGTCTGAATTTCTTGCATCCAATTCCTTTTGTACAGCAGCCTTTACCTTTAGTGATGTTCCAATCGGAACAGTGCTTTTGGTAACCACAACTGCATAATTCTTCAAATGTTGTCCGATTTCACCTGCAACAGCAAGGACATAACTTAAGTCTGCACTTCCGTCTTCTCCAGGAGGTGTGCCTACTGCAATAAATATGGCATCAGCATCTTTTATTCCTTCAGCAAGATTTGTAGAAAAATGAAGACGGTCTTTTTCATAATTGTTTTTAACCAGCCGGTCTAAGCCAGGTTCGTAGATCGGAATAATTCCCTGTTTTAACCGTTCTATTTTATTTTTGTCAATGTCGATACATGCAACCTGAATGCCTGTTTCAGATAAGCAGGTTCCTGTTACCAAACCCACGTATCCGGTCCCAATTACCGCAACCTTCATATTTTTATTTAGATTAAAATTTTAAGTTCAGAGGCAAATTTAAAATTATTATGTTATTTAACCTATTTTATTTTAAGGAGTGAAAACACGTAATATATTTCTAATTATTGATTATTTTTGATCAATAACCAAATCTGATCATATCATGAAGACAATCATTGAATTGTTTGAAACCTCCGTGAAAAAGTATGCAAGTAATCCTTTCCTGCATGAAAATATGGGTAAAGGATATGTCTCTCAATCATACCGTGAAATACACAATGAAGTTTATGTGCTGGCCGGAGGACTTATAGCTTCAGGATTTAAAAGAGGGGACCGGGCTTCCTTGTTGTCCGAAGGACGTAACTATTGGCTTATTTCAGAACTTGCTGTGTTATATGCCGGTGGTGTTAATGTCCCGCTTTCTGTAAAACTTGATGCGGAAAATGAGCTGTTTTTCAGAATTAAGCATTCCGGTAGTAAGTTTATTCTAACCAGCCGGCATCAGATCAGTAAACTAAGGGAAATTAAGGATAAACTATCGGATCTGGAGTTGATAATTGTTTTTGATAGTATTCCACTTGAGGAAAAAGAGGTATATATCGGCGATGTAATTACAAAAGGTAAAAGTTATCTGAAAAATCATGAAAAAGAGTTTGTTGCAATAAGAGATTCAATAAAGCCTCAGGATGTTGCAAATATTTCCTATACATCAGGAACAACTGCTGATCCCAAAGGAATTATGTTGTCTCAGCTTAATTATGCAGCGAACGTTGAACAGGCGTCAACCTTGATGTCCATTCCGGAAACGCACCGAACCCTGGCAATTTTACCTTGGGATCATGCTTTTGCCCATACAGCCTGTTTGTATGCTTTTATGTATTTCGGTGCCAGTATAGCGTCGGTTCAGACCGGTAAGACGCAGCTGGAAACACTAAAAAATGTATCGAAAAACATTAATGAAATAAAGCCACATATCATGATGAGTGTTCCGGCACTGGCCAAGAATTTCAGAAAGAATATAGAATCTGGAATAAAAGCAAAAGGAAAGGTTGTTACATCTCTTTTTCAAACCGGACTCAAAACCGCATACGCTTACAATGGTTTGGGATTTGATAAAGGTAGAGGTGCCAGAATGTTACTAAAACCATTAGTGAATTTATTTGACAAGATTGTATTTTCCAAGGTTCGTGAAGGGTTTGGTGGAAATCTCGAGTTTTTTATTGGTGGTGGCGCCCTTTTGGATATTGAATTACAGCGTTTTTTCTATGCTCTTGGAATACCCATGTTGCAGGGATATGGTTTAAGTGAAGCTTCTCCGATTATTTCAGCAAACTCTATGTTCAGACATAAGTTGGGATCATCAGGGTACTTAGTTAAAAATATGGAGCTCAGGATTGTGGATGATGAGGGACGCGAACTTCCGAATCATAAGAAAGGGGAAATATTGGTAAAAGGAGATAATGTGATGTTGGGATATTGGAATAACCCGACTGCTACAGCAGAAACACTTAAGAACGGATGGTTGCATACCGGTGACCTGGGTTATATGGATAATGATGGATTTCTTTATGTTTTTGGAAGGTTTAAAAGTCTGTTAATAAGTAGTGATGGTGAAAAATATAGTCCGGAGGGGATAGAAGAAGCCATTACTGATCATTCTCAATTCATTGATCAGGCAATGCTTCATAATAATCAGGATCCCTACACTGTAATGTTTCTTGTACCAAATAAGCAGATGGTGCTGGCATATTTAAAAGATAGATCACTGGATCCAAAAAACATCGAAGGGAGAAAAGAGGCATTAAAACTCCTGCAAAGTGAAGTAGATAAGTTTAAGCCGGGAGGTTCTATGCAAAATATGTTCCCTTCGCGCTGGTTACCGACGTCCATCGGTGTGTTATCTGAATCATTTAATGAAGAGAATAAACTCATGAACAGCACAATGAAAATCGTCAGAGCTAAGATCAATGAGCATTTTGGAAATGAATTGAAATACCTTTATACTCCTGAAGCAAAAAATATAATTAATTCCGTTAATTTAGATCATATGGAGAAATTTTTAGGATAATATTTAGTGCTTGAGCTCTGTATTGTAAATTTAAAGCTGTTATTCAGTCTAAAAAGGTTATAAATAGACTATTGAAACATGTTTGTAATACTCCTGTAATATACATGCAATATTTTTGAAAAAGCAACGAAACAACAATGAAACAAGAATTCCGGTCGACCGGATTATTTGGTGATTGAAAATTTAAAAATGATTGTCATGAAAAAGTTACAGGTAGTATTAGGATTATTATTAATCTTTTCTGCATACAGTTTTGCACAAAAGGTTTCAGGTGTTGTGTATTTCGTTGATGAACCGGTTAAAAATGCAAAAGTTGAGAATACCGTTAACGGCGAGCTGGTAAAAACAGATGTGAACGGGTATTTTGAAATTACAGCTGCTCCGGATGCATTGCTTAGTATTAAATATAAAGGTGTTAGTCAACATACGCAACTGGATGGGGTAGATGTATATAAAGATATCGTTCTTATTCCATCTGAAAAGAAATTCAAAAAGTTAATTGATAATTCACCTTCCGTAAAGAAATGTGAATTGTATCTTGCCAACTATCCTGAGGGTAAAAATGCAGTTCTCGTGAAGGATGTGCTTGAAAAAGAAGTCTTTATTTCTGCTTACGACAATGCTGTTGGTAACTTTAATCTTGAAGGACTCAATGCATATCTGTCATCTTATCCGAATGGAAGATTTGCAGCAAAAGCCAGTAAAACGATTGATATCGTTTCATGGCAAAAGGCAAAAAGCCAGGATACAATGGAGGCATACAATACATATCTGGAACAATTTCCAAACGGTGAAGCAGTATCATTAGCCAAAAGCAGAATGGCCATGCTGGATGAATAGTAAAACTGATACATAATATTATAGAGCCGTCATATTCTGACGGCTTTTTTTGTCATATTAATTTAATATGATTGAAATATATGTGTTGAAAGGTTGTAATGTCCATGGTATTTCTTTGTAGCATCAAAATGTAATGCATGAAGACAACAATTTTATTATTCTTTATTTTATTCTCAGTGACCGTTCTGGGTTCAAACAAACAGGAAAAATCCAATATATCAGGTGTTGTTTACGAAAATGTAAGAGGATACAAGATCCCATTATCCTTGGCCAGTATTCAGTGTAAAGGGACTACGATAGGTACTTTTTCCGAAAAAACAGGCGATTTTGAACTTGATCTTCCAGAAGGTAAATACACTGTGACTTTTTCATTTGCAGGGTATAAGCCGGTTAAGAAAGAATTGAAGATTAAAAAGAATAAAAAGATTTATCTTGAGGTTACTCTCGAGGATAATACAGGATTTGCTCAAAACTAAAGGGCTTTCAAAATACATTTTAATGGTGATCTCAATGGTCACCTTTTTTTATGGCATAAAAAATGGGTTGGTAAACTAATACCAACCCATTTTGTTTTAGTTCATTATTGTAAACCTTATTTAACTTCTTCAAAGTCAACATCGGTTACTTCATCGTCATTATCACCACCTTTCTGGCTGTTGCCTGAAGTTTGCTGATCAGCTCCGGGATTAGCCTGTCCCTGTGCACCCTGAGCCTGACTTGCATTGTACATTTCCTGCGATGCAGCCTGGAATACTGTATTCAATTCATTCATGGCAGAATCAATGGCTTCAATATCCTGAGACTTATGAGCTTCTTTTAGCTTGTTTAGTGCATCTTCAATAGGTTGCTTTTTATCTGCAGGCAACTTATCTCCGAATTCTTTAAGCTGTTTCTCTGTCTGGAAAATCATACTGTCGGCAGCATTAAGTTTGTCAATGCGTTCTTTTTCTTTTTTATCGGCATCAGCATTTGCAGAGGCTTCATCTTTCATCCGTCTTATTTCTTCGTCCGAAAGACCAGAAGAAGCTTCAATACGAATACTCTGTTCTTTGCCGGTACCTTTATCTTTAGCAGAAACATTCAGGATACCATTGGCATCAATATCGAATGTAACCTCAACCTGAGGTACACCACGTGGGGCTGGTGGAATGCCATCCAGGTGAAAACGTCCAATCGTTTTATTATCTCTTGCCATAGCACGTTCCCCCTGCAATACATGAATCTCAACCGAAGGCTGATTGTCTGCTGCGGTTGTGAATGTTTCGGTCTTCTTGGTTGGAATAGTAGTATTGGCTTCAATAAGTTTAGTCATTACACTACCCATTGTTTCTATACCAAGAGATAATGGTGTTACATCCAAAAGAAGTACGTCTTTTACTTCTCCGGTCAAAACACCTCCCTGAATTGCAGCACCAACAGCAACAACCTCGTCCGGATTAACGCCTTTTGACGGCTCTTTTCCAAACAATTCTTTTACTTTGGCCTGAACTGCCGGAATACGGGTTGAACCACCAACCAGAATAACTTCATCAATATCCGAGGCAGATAACCCGGCGTTCTTTAATGCTTTTTTACATGGATCAACTGTGGCCTGGATCAAAGAATCTGATAGCTGTTCAAATTTAGCTCTGGAAAGACTTCTTACCAGGTGCTTTGGTATACCGTTTACCGGCATAATATATGGCAGGTTGATTTCTGTTTGCGTTGAACTTGACAGCTCAATTTTTGCTTTTTCAGCAGCTTCTTTCAGACGTTGTAAAGCCATCGGATCCTCACGTAAATCAATTCCTTCTTCTGCTTTGAACTCCGATGCCAGCCAGTCAATGATCACCTGGTCGAAGTCATCACCACCAAGATGCGTGTCACCGTCTGTTGATTTAACTTCAAAAACGCCATCGCCAAGTTCCAGAATTGAAATATCGAATGTACCACCTCCAAGGTCGAACACTGCAATTTTCATATCTTTGTCCTGTTTGTCAAGGCCGTATGCCAAAGAAGCAGCTGTAGGTTCATTTACAATCCTGCGTACATTTAAACCCGCAATTTCGCCTGCCTCTTTAGTCGCCTGACGTTGTGAGTCGCTAAAATATGCCGGAACAGTTATAACTGCATCTGTAACTTCCTGACCCAGATAATCCTCTGCCGTTTTTTTCATTTTCTGCAGAATAATAGCAGAAATTTCCTGTGGAGAATACATTCTTCCGTCAATATCTACACGTGGTGTATTGTTTTCTCCTTTTACAACCTTGTAAGATGATCGTTTAATTTCTTTTGTAACGTTGTCATAAGTTTCACCCATGAAACGTTTAATTGATGCGATAGTCTTTTGTGGATTTGTAATGGCCTGACGTTTTGCCGGATCCCCAACTTTGCGCTCGGAATTTTCAACAAAAGCTACCATTGATGGTGTTGTTCTTTTTCCTTCACTGTTTGGGATTACAACCGGCTCATTTCCTTCCATTACAGAAACACATGAGTTTGTTGTTCCAAGGTCGATTCCTATAATCTTTCCCATTTTTTATTTTTTTAGTGGTTAATATTCAAATTTACGCCACTATCAGGTCAAATGTTATGCCAAAAAAAGGAAGTGGATTTTAAGCTTGAAAATATGTCATAGATGCAATTATGGCTTCATTAAAATGCGTCAAATTGTCAATTTTGTTTTTAAAATTCAGTAAGGCATGACAACTTGGGAAACATATATGACATTGTAATTGGCTTCAAACAAATCGTCGAATCAGAACATTTGCATGTCATGCAGTTTTTTATAAATACCGTTTATTTTGATCAGGTCCTCATGTTTTCCCCGTTCTGCAATTTTACCTTCATGCATAACACAAATTTCATCAGCGTTTCGCACAGTAGATAATCGGTGTGCTATGACAATTGTAGTCCTGTTTTTCATCAGTTTTTCCAGTGCATCCTGAACTAATCGCTCCGATTCTGTATCAAGGGCAGAAGTTGCTTCATCAAGTATGAGAACGGGAGGGTTGGCAAGTACAGCACGTGCAATACTGATCCGTTGGCGCTGTCCTCCTGAAAGCTTACTTCCTCTGTCACCTATATTCGTGTGATAGCCATTTTCAGTCTCCATAATAAAATCATGGGCATTGGCTACTTTAGCTGCAGCAATCACATCTTCTTCACTGGCATCATCAAGTCCGAATGCAATATTATTAAAAAACGTATCATTAAATAGAATAGGATCCTGGTTTACGTTGCCCATAAGATGTCTTAATGATTTTACCTTAACATCCTTAATGTTGTGTCCATCAACGTAAATACCACCGTCTGTTACATCATAGAAGCGGGGAAGCAGGTCGACCAACGTGGTTTTTCCTGAACCTGACTGACCAACCAGAGCTACTGTTTTACCTTTAGGTATGGCAATACTCACATCATTTAAAACTAAATCTTTCTCGTATCTGAACCTGACATTCCGGTATTCAATTTTATCATGAAAACCGGTGAGTTCTTCAGCATTCTCTTTGTCAATAATATGTACATCTGTATTCAGAATCTCATCAATTCTTTCCATGCTGGCCAGGCCTTTCTGAATGGAATATAATCCTGTGGAAAAGGCCTTGGCCGGATTTATAATACTGTAAAATATAGCCAGATAAACAAGGAATTCTGAAGCTTCCAGTGAGCCCGTATTGGATAGTATGAGTTTGCCACCATACCATAGTACGATGATGATTACCATCGTTCCAAGAAGTTCACTTACCGGATGGGCAAGTTGTCGTTTTCGCATCAGACGTTTCTGAATTCTGAAATGTTTATTAACATTTTCCCTGAACCCTTTTTTGCTTTTTGATTCTGCATTAAATGCTTTTATTATTCTAAGGCCGGATAACGTTTCTTCAATATTGGACAGGATAACCCCCAACTGGATCTGGCCTTTGTTACTGGTCCTCTTTAGCGTTTTTCCAATACGACCAATAATTGATCCGCTGATTGGCAGCAATACAAAGACAAATATGGTGAGCTTCCAGCTCATGATGACCATAGCCCCCAAATAGATCAAAATGATAATCGGGTTTTTGAACATGATCTCTATGGAATTGAAAATTGAATTTTCAACCTCCTGAACGTCGCTCGACATTCGGGACATTATGTCACCCTTTTTCTTTTCACTAAAGAATCCAATGGGCAGGTTAATAATTTTTTTGTAAATCAAATCCCGAATATCTCTTGCCACACCTGCACGCATAGGTATTATTGTATACGCAGCAAGATATGCAAGTCCTGTTTTGAGAAGTGTAAATGTAATAAGTAAAATGCCGATTAAACCCAGTGCATAACTTTTACCCTTTACTTCAATCATATTACTGATAAAGTAGTAAAAGTTATTTTCAACTGCTTTGGTAAATGCCTGAAAACTTTCAAAAGAAATGGCCTTGTGTACATAACTTACCTCACTTATGCCAAACAAAATCTCCAGAATTGGCTTCATCATATAAAATGAGAATAATCCTGCAAATGTGCTCAGGATGGTGAGTACAATATTAAGTACTAAATTGGTTTTATAGGGTGGTATAAAACGTCGTAAGATTCTTAAAAAATCTCTCATATATTTTCAGTAGGTTGACCAGATTAAATACCGGTATAATTAAAAGGAGTGATTGCTTTCATCTTTATTTTCAATTCAGGTTCAATTTCAAGTGAATCAATAAAGGTATGAATGCTTTGCTCATTTATTACACTGTTTGTTCTTGTTAAATCCTTAAGTGCCTCATATGGATTAGGATAACCAATACTTCGCAAAATTGTTTGAATTGCTTCTGCAACTACAGCCCAGTTTTTATCAAGGTCTGCCCTCAATGCGGCTTCATTCAGAAGCAATTTACCTAATCCCTTTAATAAAGACTTAAATGCGATTAAGGTATGACCAAATGGCACGCCAATGTTTCGTAATACAGTTGAGTCGGTAAGATCGCGCTGCAATCTGGAAATAGGTAGTTTTAATGTTAAATGATCCAGAATAGCATTTGCAATTCCCAGGTTTCCTTCTGCATTTTCAAAATCAATCGGATTTACTTTATGGGGCATAGCCGACGAACCGATTTCTCCCTTTTTAATTTTTTGTTTGAAATAGTCCATGGAAATATAAGTCCATATATCCCTGCACAAATCGATAAGAATGGTATTGATGCGCTTCAGGTTATCCATAAATGCTCCAAGCTCATCATAGTTTGAAATCTGTGTCGTATACTGTTCCCTTTTCAGTCCCAGAGATTCTGAAACAAATTTATTTCCAAATCCTGTCCAGTTGATCTCAGGAAAAGATACTTTATGTGCATTAAAGTTCCCGGTAGCCCCTCCAAATTTGGCAGTAAAAGGTATTTGATTAAAATGCTCTACCTGACGTTCAAGCCTGTAAACAAATACCATAAGTTCCTTTCCCAGTTTTGTTGGTGATGCAGGTTGACCATGCGTTTTTGCAAGCATTGGAATGTCTTTCCATTTCTCTCCATCATCAGCAAGTACATTTATGACTTCAGATAGAAGGGGATAGTAAACATCATTGAATGCTTCTTTTACGGATAGTGGTACAGCTGTATTATTAATGTCCTGAGATGTAAGACCAAAATGGATAAATTCTTTGTAGCGGCTGAGCCCTGTTTTATCAAACTCTTCCTTTATAAAGTATTCTACCGCCTTAACATCATGGTTTGTAATGCTTTCAATATCTTTTATGCGCTGTGCATTTTCGAGTGAAAAATTGGAGATAATATTTTTCAAGGATGCAATATCTTCTGGCAATATATCTGATAGCTGTGGCAGTGGGAGTTCATATAAAGCAATAAAGTATCGTATTTCAACTTCCACCCTGTATTTAATCAGTGCAAATTCTGAAAAGTAATCTGTCAGCTCTTTCGTTTTACTGTGATATCTGCCGTCAATAGGGGATACTGCTGTTAAATCTGATAGCGTCATTTTTGGTTTATTTAATTGAACTGCAAAAATATCACAAATATTGTGTTTTTAAAATAGTGAAGGGATTACAGCTATTTAAGTACCTTAATATAGATTCAGAACATATGGATTTAAATATTTTCAGGTTTTTAACATGTGTGCTGCTAAACAACTCAGTTTTATTAAGTGTTATTAATGGTGTGTCATTTCTATGACGCATAGTTCATTTTATCTCTGATTTGAATTTATCAATCCTCTTTTTCTGCGGAAATGAAAAACATAGAAAATTATTTTATATGTTATACAACACAATTACAGGCAGTTAAGAAAAGGGTTTGGATTGGTGAAAAAAAAAGATTGGGAAAAGTTTGGATAATAGGGATAAAGATTGCTTTCTTTGCAGCCGCTTTTGGAAGGGGTAGAGGCCCTGGAATAGATG
>NZ_JBHJHP010000011.1:0-75412 GCF_042219855.1 Quyinboa sediminis
GTGTTAGGTGCTGCTGTTTCTTTGTCTGCCCGCATTGAGATTGTAAGATCTGGTCATCTTTCCCGCTCAATTTCCCTGTCGTTAATCTGAAAACCCAAAACACGAAACTTTCCTGGTACTGAGGACAGTTGCTGCGACAACTTTGAGTTTAAAGATCACACCCTAACTACTCAAACGTGAAGACCAGCATAGGGGAGACGTTAATCCGGTGTCCGCCAACTCTAAGCACCATTTAAATAAAGCGTTGGCAAATTAACGTCTAACCAGCTAAGAGCAGCAACTAAATTAAAATTGACAGTCAATTTAATGACGGTTGCACCTAACGTTTTATGGTATGGTGTCGTGCGGGAGTTCGAAGTGTTTTCCTATCAGGATACACCGACTTTTTTACGAGCCACAAACGCTCGAAAACTTCTGAAACCCGCATGCACTATACCATGTGTTGTAGGGCGTTTTATTTTTTAATATCATGTAAATATTTTAGTAATCCCAAAATGTGATATCTAAAATGTGATTCGAAATCAAATTTTATCTGCCAAATTGCATCATCAGGAGAAGAGTTCTCAAAGTACCATTTTGCTTCTATTAAGTCTTTTATTATATCTGCTAAATCATCAATAGAATCTCCAACGACGGTTTCTGGATTATCAAAGTTCTCAATACCATTGAATACAGTGTTGTAGTAACCGAAATTACTAAAGTTTTTCTCTACTTGTTTTTTAATTACCTCATAATCAATCTTAGGACATTCTTTATTAGTATCATCAAATCTTTTTGGAAGCTCTAAAATTTGCTTATATATGGAGATTAATAAATATTCCAGGTTTTCTATTTTATCGTCCTCAGAAATATTAACTTCTCCTTGTCCATATTCAATTAATTTATCAATATTCTCAAGAAGCAAATCATTCATTAATTTTTAGATTTTAACTACGATTAAACAAACTTACTCTTTGACTATCATTTTTATTTATAATCCCATATATAGTGCTCGGTATACCAATAATCAAAATCAATACAAATGCTCCATAAAGCCCAGATTGCCATATATAATCCCAAAGCAGAATTAAAGTGATAGGAGTTCCCAGAATAAAAATACTTGATGCCATTAATAGAGCTATCTTACTTTTTTTAGCTCTTAAATTATCAATGTAATACTTTTTTATCGAGTTGCAGCTTTTACATTTTAACTCGATCTTATCACCATGAATCATTTTTAAGTCAACCTTTTCAGGCGACCAAGTCCAGAATGAAATCTCCTTTTTACACTCAGAACATTTTATATAAAGTTTCATTTTTAGCGGAATGTTTTCTGTTTAGCAGTTTGCCCAAATGCCCTACAACTAGTATATATACCGAACTTTATTAAGTATATCCAACCCATACAGTCGATAAAGCCTAACTTTTGTCTATGTTGCATTAAGATAACTTTTTTAAAATTCAGGTCCTTAAAAGTAGATAATAAAACTGAAATATACAAGCAGAATAAGTTTATTAACTGTTGTTGCTTTCAGGTTTAACGGTAATGTGTTGTAAGGCCTGTTTTATGGCATTGTCGGCCCGGAAGGTCAGATGCAGTTGTTTAATCTGCCTGGCCGACACATTTTCTTTGGCTTCAACCGGATTAACCCGGGCATGCAGACGGAAGGTTCCCAGTTCATCCAGTTTCAGGGTATAGCCTTGTGCCAGCAGTTCAGGAATCAGGTCTACCAATCCCTTTACTACCAGGTATACATCAGCATTGCTGGCGGTGGATCGTTTCTGCAGTTCCCGTGCAATCTGTTTCAGGTTCATCTGGCGGGAGCGGGTTAGTTTCGGAAACCACACCTGCCTGTCTTTTTTCCCGTCTTTCAACAGATGCATGGAGACGGTTTTGTAGGTAAGTACCATGGTTCAGTATATTTTAAAGTTTGGTAATTAGTGTTTAAGCATGCATAAATTACAAATTATCCATGGATAAAACCAAATTTATGCATGGATAAACGGTTTTTATATACGTAGCTTTTGTATAAAACAACAGGGAGATGGATTTAAAAAGACAGGGGTCTTGGAGGCAAAGGTAAATTTCGTGTCCTTCGTGGTTGGTTTAACCACAGAGAAACACAAAGCAAAATTCACAAAGGGCGCAAAGTCATTTCTTCGGTTTATGGAAGAAAATCTGTTATAGTCAGAACGTAATTTCCTAAGCTTATATGAATTCGAAGGATCATCGTGTTCTCTCTGTAAAACTTCGTGTCCTTCGTGGTTGGTTTAACCACAAAGCAACACAAAGGAGTTTCACAAAGGGCACAAAGGGTTTTTATTGCCTATGGGAGATAATCTTTTATAGTCAGATTATAATTCATTAAGCTCTCCGGGAGTCGAAGGATCACCGTGTCCTTAGCGTAAATCCTGGTGTCCTTCGTGGTTATTTAACCACAGAGCAACACAAAGGAGATTCACAAAGGGCACAAAGTCATTTCTTTGGTTTATGGAAGATAATCTTTTATAGTCAGACTATAATTCATTAAGCTCTCCGGGAGTCGAAGGATCATCGTGTCCTTTGCGTAAAACCTGGTGTCCTTCGTGGTAGTTTAACCACAGAGAAACACAAAGGAGTTTCACAAAGGGCACAAAGTCATTTCTTGGGTTTTTGGAAGAAAATCTTTTATAGTCAGATTAAATTTTACTAAGCTCTCTGGAAGTCGAAGGATCATCGTGTTCTTTGCGTAAATCTTCGTGTCCTTCGTGGTTGTTTAACACAAAGCAACACAAAGGAGATTCACAAAGGGCACAAGGTCATTTCTTCGGTCTATGGAAGAAAATCTTTTATAGTCAGACTATAATTCATTAAGCTCTCCGGGAGACGAAGGATCATCGTGTCCTTTGCGTAAAACCTGGTGTCCTTCCTGTTTGGTTTAACCACAGAGCAACACAAAGGAATTTCACAAAGGTCACAAAGTCATTTCTTTGGTTTATGGAAGAAAATCTGTTACAGTCAAATTATATTTTACTAAACTCTTCGGAAGTCGCAGGATCATCGTGTCCTTAGCGTAAAACTTCGTGACCTTCGTGGTTGGTTTAACCACAAAGCAACACAAAGGAGTTTCACAAAGGGCACAAAGTCATTTCTTTGGTTTATGGAAGATAATCTGTTATAGTCATACTGTAATTTCCTAAGCTCTTCGGAAGTCGAAGGATCTCCGTGTCCTTAGCGTAAATCCTGGTGTCCTTAGTGGTTGGTTTAACCACAAAGCAACACAAAGGAGTTTCACAAAGGGCACAAAGTCATTTCTTTGGTTTATGGGAGATAATCTGTTACAGTCAAATTATATTTTACTAAACTCTTCGGAAGTCGAAGGATCTCCGTGTCCTTAGCGTAAATCTTCGTGACCTTCGCGGTTGGTTTAACCACAAAGCAACACAAAGAAGGTTCACAATGGGCACAAAGGGTATGCTATGGGGTATGAAGTGCTTATGATGCAGCATCATATCTCGAATGCAGGCATAAAAAAGAGGCACCCCGAATCCAGGATGCCCCGACTACGTGAAAGTAGTATGATGAATTAAATCATTTAGTCACAGCCAGTTTAAATACCTCATTATTTTCATTCATCAGCAGATACACGCCGCTATGTAGCATTACATCTGCCGTATTATTCGTTATTCTTTTTTGATGGATCAGTTTACCATCCATCGTTATGATCCTGACTTCGGATGCTGAACCATGAATAAAAATCTGTCCGTTTTTGTAATGTCCTGTGAACGGAGATAACATTGGTTGCTGCAGTGCATTGGCTTCAAGGGTAATGCTGCCGCTGCCTTCAATAAACTCCGGATTGGTTGTTGCGGTAAACACACCTGACGAATAGGTCGTATTGCCAAGCGTGAGTGATCCCACAATAACATCGGCATTTACGATTGCTTTAGAACCGGTATTTAGTATCACCGTGTTGGCTGTGGAGGTACATTCAGCGTGATCAAACTGGATATAGTTTTTGTTTCCTGCAATGATTTTTGCTGTTCCGAAAGCGTCTGCACCGGCACCCACGATTCCGGTCGATCCGTCTGCATTTCGCGGCGCTGTTGTCAAATCCCACACCCCACTAAAGCCTGAATTATTTCCATGCAGCAATACATAGGATGCATTTGGCGTTGTTGACTGTGTATTTTTTATGGTCACCGTAGCATCTCCCACAATGGAACCACTCAGGTCCATAACACTGCCATCGGCATTCCCGCTGCTCATCTCAAAGTTGATATCATCCTGAATAATAATAGGTGCTTCCAGTGCAAAACCGGGTCCGCTTGTGGCGTATGATATTCGCTGATTCCCTTCAAAGGTCAGTGTTCCTGTAGACTTATGCTGACCTCTCAAACGCAGTTTACCTTTGTTTTTTACAAAAATTACATTGGCAATATTTGTGGTTGAAGCGGTTTCCATTTCACCTTCGCAGAGTACTGTTTCGCCTTCTTCCGGTAAAAGGGCAGGTGTGTAGTTTGCTGCATTATCCCATGGTCCTCCTGAGAACAGGAATGTATCGGGTCTGCCAACCACTACGGATCCCGTACCTGAAATGATGGAAGGATTTGTTGCTGCTGTATAGCTACCGACAGCCTGAAGCACTCCGTTAATATAGAATTCGCTCAGGGTTACCGTAGCAGAAAGATCAAGTGTTGCGTTTGGAACCACACTTAATGATGACTCGGGGAAAAAGGCTGCATCATTTTCAACTTTCAGCGTAGATCCGCTTTTCACTACAACGGCTGCTTTCCCGAGTGAGTTCTCACTTTGCGCATCCAATGTGCCTTCCTCCACGATAAATGCGCCTGAAAAATCGGTATTGTCAGCAGTCAGGATCAGCGTGCCACTACCACGCTTTACGATATTATGAATGCCGGTTAATGTGGCATCAATGGTCAGATTTGCATTGGTCGTTATGATCACGGTGTCTTTTGTGGCAATTTTCCCGCTCAGTGTCACATCCGATGTCGCGGATATGATGCCATCTTCAACAGCGAGGTATGCAACAGTGCTGTTTGCAGTTATGGTTAACTCAGCACCGTCCTTCAGATTCAGGTCAGCTCCAAAATTTCCGCCATTGGCATTTACAGTAACCGCACCGGATACATTGGCTACCTCCGCAGATGCCGGTGTCCCGTCAGGATTCCAGTTTTCCGCTGTCATCCATGACTTGTCAGCTCCACCGCCATCCCATTCATACGTTGTGGCCAGCGGTTCATCTTCGTAAGGTGACCAGCCATCGTTACCGTTCAGAACTGCAGCAGCAGTATAGGCGTTCGCTTCTTCATCCGTCAGTGCCCGCAGACCAGCCCAGTCAGCCCTTCCGCTCATGTCGGCACCGGCTCCGGTGTTCATATATTCATATAAATGCAGATCGGTACTTGTGGCAGCATACTCCATATTCCAGGTATCACCCCAACCTTCCGGATTGATCATTCCGGACATATCGCAGTACAGCCACGCTACCTTCGGGTATTCATGCCATGGGCGACCAAGACGGAATTTCTGACCGTCATTGGTGGGTTGCGGACTGCCATCTGTATAGGTGATATCGCAGTGGCTGAACACAAATCCATAAGCCTGACTTTTAGGCGTAGACGGTGCGGTAATATAACCACCACCAAAGCTTCTTATTTCACAGGCATCGAAAAAGCCTATACCGGCTCCGTAAATATAATCGGTTCTGCCCAGTACCAGACAGTTTTTAAAGTAGCTGCGTTTACCTGAGGTCCACAAATAAATTGTATCCTGGTAGCCCAGAATATTACAGTTGACAAACACTGTCTTGTCGGCCTGAACGGTAATGGCCAAAGCCTGTCCTACCGGACCTGCGGTATTCTGAATCGTCAGGTTCTCAGCTCGGAATCCGGCTCCCATTATCGTAAGTGTCGCTGAGGTACGAATCACATCGCCGGTCCATAATACGGCATCTTCAGCCGGACATTTATTCCCCGATGCCGGACTTTCGCAATCGTAAATATGATAGGATATGATCGTCTGATCCCGGCTTTCACCTATTAAGGTCACATTTAATTTATTGGAAGGGATCAACAGTTTTTCGGTGTTATATAAACCATTCTTAATAAAGATGACCGTTCTTCTATCGGACTGGTTCGATGGAACTGCATTGATTGCAGCCTGAAGTGTCGTGAAGTCACCGCTTCCGTCCTGAGCTACAACGATATCTGCATCAATGGCAAACAGGGACTGAGCTGTGCTCAACATAAGGAAAGCCCACAATAGTGTAAATTTAAGTTTCATAGTATTGTTTATTTGTAGTTAATATATTCTGATTTATTGTTGTCCGGTTAAAAAAACCAATAATAATTAAAGATTCTTCACTTCATTTTATTGCGCTCAGAATGACAGTCTCTTAGGTCCATATGGGGCTGGAGGATGGGTTGGTTTGCGATTCCGTAGCAAACCAACCCATCCTCCAGCGCAACGCCAGCAACTGCCTGTCATTCCGAGTGAAGCGAGGAATCTCTGAAGATTTTACCCGACAACAATGATTCTGATTCATTAATTCTGTCTTTTTACCTGCTTTTAATTCTTTTCCGATGTAAAAGTATATATTCCGTCTTTGGAGGTATCAAAGTCGAAAACAAAAGTCTGCGGGATTTTCAGCTCTTCCGGTTCGGCTTTTTCACTGATTAAAGGTTGTTTTACCTGTTCGGTGTAATAGAACGGGTTCGGATTCGGAGCACCGGCTTCAACCTGTTCTAACAAGGCATCACCTTTCAGCTGGTTTGCGATTCTTATCCTGCAGTTTCCTCCAAGTGCCGAATGTATGGTCAATTGATCTATTTTTTTGTTTTTCCATTCCATATCAATGGTAAAACCGCCCCTTGCTCTTAATCCTTTTACCGAACCATCGGGCCAGGCATCGGGAAGAGCCGGCAGAAGAAAAATATCGCCATCATAAGATTGGAGCAGCATCTCTGCAATACCTGAGGTACATCCAAAATTACCGTCTATCTGAAATGGCGGATGTGCATCGAACAAGTTAGGATAGGTGCCTCCGTTTTGTCCGCTTTTTTCTTCAGGGGCGGGGGAGAGTTGATCCTGGATCAGTTTATAGGCCCTGTTGCCGTCCAGTAACCTTGCCCAAAGGTTTACCTTCCAGCCCATGGACCAGCCGGTGGACTTATCGCCTCTGTATGTCAGGGAATTCTCAGCTGCACGGAACAGTTCCGGTGTGCGGAAGGGAGAAATCTGGCTGCCGGGGAATAAACCATATAAATGCGAAACGTGCCGGTGATGGTCATCTTTCCTGTCCCAATCCTTAAGCCATTCCTGCAGCTGACCGTATTGACCGATCTGCATAGGCGGCAGTTGTTTGAAAAGTGCGTTTATAGTATCTGCAAAGCTGGTATCCAGATCCAGTATTTCTGATGCATGCATCAGATTTGAAAATACATCAAACACCAGCTGATTGTCCATGGTATTGCCCGCAGCCATAGAAGCTCCTCCGGGATGCCTGTTTTCCGGTGACATGCATGGAGCTACCACCATCCATCCATGTGAAGGCTCTTTTTGCAACACATCTGCATAATACAGGGCTGAACCTTTCAAAACGGGATACACGTTTCTTAAAAAAGCGGTGTCACCACTAAAAAGGTAATGCTGCCACATGTGCTGGCTAAGCCAGGCACCACCCATTGGCCACAGGCCATAAAAAGCTCCGTCAACCGGACCTGTAATACGCCAGATGTCGGTATTGTGGTGTGTGACCCAACCCCGTGCTCCATACATCTTTTGAGCGGCATCTTTTCCTGTTTCGGACAAATCCTCAAGCATGGCAAACAAGGGTTCACTCATTTCCGGCAAATTTGTAATTTCAGATGGCCAGTAATTCATCTCGGTATTAATGTTGATCGTATATTTACTGTCCCACGGCGGACTCAGCTTGTCATTCCAGATCCCCTGCAGATTGGCAGGCTGCGTTCCCGGACGTGAGGATGAAATAAGCAGATAACGCCCGAACTGAAAGTACAAAGCCACCAGTTGCGGATCATTTCCACTGTTAAAATCCCTGATCCTTTTATCTGTTGGGTTTTTAATGGAATCTGTGGTTCCGAGATCAAGCGTTACCCTGTCGAAATATTTCCGGTAATCCTTAATATGAGCGGTTTTTATGGATGAATATGTTTTATCCTTAGCCGGGTTAAGGTATTTACCTGCTTCAGCAAATGCATCACCACTGATGTCATGATAGTTTATAAAATTGGTACCAATGGAAATATAAACTGTTACAGTATCGGCATTTTCAATTTTAAGTTTCTCATCTGCCATTGAAAGCGTTCCCCCGCTGAGTACAGGCAGAACAGAAACAGCAAATTCAACTTTACCTGTTTTGTTATCCACATCTTCACTCTTCCCGGAGAGAATGAGTTTATTATCGTGCACTTTTTTTGAAAACACAGTATGTGGCGTCCCTGCGTCAATATCACAGGTCAGTTTACCCGGTTTACCTGCCGTTAAACGAACCAGCATTACCTGATCCGGAGCCGAGATAAAGTATTCACGTTTATAAGTGATGCCCTTAACCGTATAAGTGGTTGTGCTGATGGCATTTTCAATGTCAAGCTCCCTTCTGTAATCCGTATAATTCTCATGACCGGAAAAGTGGATGTAAAGATCACCCACCGTCTGATAAGGCATGCCATAGTTATTCCAGTCCGGAGCATGACGTGGCACTTTGGTCATGGTAAGTGCTTCGGCTTCTTTATATTTTCCCGCAAAGATTAATTTTCTCACTTCAGGAAGAATCTCTTTAAATCCCCGGGGCAGATTATTTCCCGGTTCACCGCCCCAAACCGTTTCTTCATTCAGTTGTATTTGTTCTGTTTCTGCCGATCCGAACACCATGGCTCCCAGTCTGCCATTACCAAGCGGTAAGGCTTCTTCCCAGATCTGAGCGGGGCTTTTGTACCATAATTTCATCGGGTTTGTGGTGCTTGTGGCATCCTGTGTCTTGTGAGAACAACCCAGCAATGCCAGGCTAAGCATAAGGAGTATAAACCTGATAGAACGGGATTTCTTTATGATCATGATGTGTTTTTTATTTGCTGACGGGTTTAAGAAATCCCATCTCTTTCAGCCAGGCTTCACACAGTACCGGCCATTGTTGTGTTGATCCGGGATTATTCCGGATTCCTATACCATGTCCTCCATATGGAAAAATGTGCAGGCTGGCCGGAATATTATGTGCGTTTAAAGCTGTATAATACCGTACGCTGTTCATCGGGCTCACGCCATGATCGTTATCGGCATGAACCAGAAAGCAGGGCGGTGTTTCATCCGTTACATTCCGTTCATTGGAAAACCGTTCTGCCAGTTCTTCTGAATCCCTGTCTCCCAAAAATGTGAGTCTGCTTCCTTTATGGTAATCCTTAACGAGACTGACAACCGGAGAAACAAGAATCTGGAAGTCAGGCCTGAAATTCTTCGCATCAAGACTGTCACCGATGTTTGAAAAATCATCTGCTATGGTACAGATTGTAGTCGCGAGATGGCCACCGGCAGAACTGCCGAACACCCCCAGGTTATTGGCATCAATTTCCCACTGATCTGCATGGGCTCTGATCAGCTTCATGGCGCGTTGCGCATCCTGAACCGGACCTTCATAACTCACCCTCAGATCAGGTGAGTTGGGCAGGCGGTACATCAGTACAAAGGCATTTATACCAAGTGTGTTCAACCACTTTGCAATCTGCATGCCTGATGTTTTGTAGGTTAGCTTCTGATAACCTCCCGACGGACAGATAAGAACAGCGCCACGCGTATTTACATCCCTCGCTGTGAGATAGACATACATGCCGGGTACATCAATCTGGGTAACCCGTTCCCGTGCTTCAATGCGCTCAGGTGTCTTCCCCTGTGAATTAGGCATTTTTCCATCCGGCCACAGTGGCATGTATTCCTGCGCATTCATATTTAGTAATGACAACAGGGAAGCCAGCAGGATAAGAGAAGATGTGATTATGTTTTTATTCATGCAACAGTTTTACCTTGTTGCGGCAGCATCTGTACTACCGCTGAATTCATTTCTTACACTCGTATTCTGTTCGTTTACAGCTTATCCATCTTAACATCTTTGGTAAAACCGAGTTTCTGTTTCAGTGCTTCCCGTAAGGCTATTTTAGCCACATTATTGGCGCCTTCAACCTGGAGATGCGTGTCATCTTTACGTTCCTTTTCATATTTTTCGGTTGGTCCCACCCATAAGTACATTTTTTTGGAAGCTTCATCGCCCAATCCGTTGACCCAGTCCATAGTCAGAACCTGCATATCTACCAGAGGAACATTCATTTTTGCCGCCACCTTTCTTACGGCATCAGGATAATCCCCGTGCGTGGGAACCAGTTTGCCGTCTTCTCCGAATTTACGTCTGACAATAGGGGTTAAAAGTACCGGTGTGGCCCCTTTTGCCCGGCTTTCGTTCACATACATTTCCAGGTTGGCTGTATAGCTGCCGTATGGCAGTGTATAGCGGGTGGAATCCTTATATTTTTCATCATTATGGCCAAACTGTATTAAAACCCAGTCACCTGGTTTAATGCTGTCAAGCACGGTCTGCCAGCGGCCTTCGTCTTTAAAGCTTTTAGAGCTTCTGCCGTTTACAGCGTAGTTTGCCACAGTTACATTGTCGTTAAAATAGTTTCCAAGCACCTGCCCCCAGCCGGTTTCGGGATATACCCTTTCCGATTTATTGGCCATGGTGGAATCGCCGATGGTATGAATAACATATGGCTTTTCGGCTTTTTGACATCCGAAAAACAGTGCAATTGAAAATAAGGATATAATAAATTTATTCATGATTAGTTGTTGTTAAAAGTTACAGCGTTTTCAGGAACCTTATCACCGATGGTTGTATGGTTTTTTGAGCCGGCCAGAAGTTGAATATTATCGCAGGCATCACCTTTGATCGTAATATCATTTTTGGTTTTGAAATCGTAGTTTAACCCATCGGCATTAATATTTTTACAGTTATAAATCTCTACAGCCTTCTCATCCGGTGTATACAAATCCACATTTTTAAAGCTAACATCTTTGGTATCAATGAGCAGGATGCCCTTGTCGGCTTCAAGAATCATGTCGGTAAAGGTCACATTTTCCACATTCATTTCAGGCAGACCCTGAACATAAATGGCCTGTTGTGCTCCTTTCACTGAAATATCTTTCATGAAGATGTTCTTAAACTGTGGGGTCTCTTCCGTAACCGGGTATGTTTCTGCTGCGGTTTGTGGTCCGCCATCTTCCAGCATCTCGGAGACTGACTTGCCACCGTAATACAGGTTAAAGGAGATGGCATTTGTCGGAATATCAGCCATTTTAATATCAGAGATATAGATATTTTCCACTACGCCGCCACGGCCGCGGTTACTTTTAAAGCGCAGCCCGACGTCAGTACCAATGAATGTACAGTTGGAAACGTGCATGTTTTTCACGCCCCCGGACATTTCACTTCCTACGGTTACACCACCGTGCCCATGATATACAATGTTATTGGTGATCACAAGGTTTTCACTGGGTATGCCACGACGGCGTCCGTCTTCATCTTTACCCGATTTAATACAGATGGCATCGTCGCCCACGTCGAAGTTACAGTTGTCTACAATTACATTCTTACATGACTCTACATCCAGGCCGTCACCGTTTTGTGAATACCATGGATTTCTCACCGTCACATTTTTAACAATAAGATCTTCTATCATCAATGGATGAATGCACCATGCCGGCGAATTCTGGAAGGTCGGGCCGTTCAGCATCACGCGTTTACTGTTCTGTATTCCGACCATCACGGGACGCAGAAAATCGCGGATGGCCATGTAATCCTCTTTGGTTTTTAAGTTTGCCGGCACATTCATATCTGCATTTTCGGCAGCTCTCAAAAACTGTTCAGACGGGTACCAGCCGTCACCTTTTTCATTGACTACGCCACCGGATGCCACCAGTTCTTTCCACTGTCCGGCTGTTAGTTTGCTTCGCTTCACAAAACGCCACACATCGCCTGATCCGTCCCATACACCTGAACCTGTCAGGGCAACATTCTCCAGGTCCTTACCATAAATGGGAGAGATGCAACGCCAGGTATCCAGGCCCTCAAAGCTTGTTTTTACCAGTGGATAATCATCCTTGTTTTTTGAAAAGATGATCAGTGCTCCGGCTTCCGTATACAGTTCAAGATTACTCTTCAGCACTACAGGACCGGTGAGCCATATTCCGGAAGGGATGATCACCTTACCACCGCCTTTTTCTGAAACCGCATTAATGGCATCTGCAAAAGCCTGCGTATTCATAAACTGTCCGCCGCTGCGGGCTCCGAAATCGGTAATGCTGACCGTATAATCCGGAATAACCGGTGCTTTTACGTCCGGCATATTGAATTCCACGTCAGCTTTAATGGACTGAGGATTTTCGGTACCGGCATCGGGAGAGGCCTTACAGGCTGCAACCAAAAGCATAAAGGCAGCACTAAGGTAAAGAATCGGTTTTTTATTCATGTTATGTGTTTTTATTATATTATTCCGTGTAAAACAATTTGTCGTTGATCCAGTCACCCAGAATCTCTGTCTGAGTATACCGGGATGCTTCCTGTTCTGTTAGCTGATGTGACCAGGTTACCCGCTCTGACAGGTCTGCACCCGGCCCGGTATTCGCGTATTCGGCAAAAAAAGCGGTCTTTTCTTTTTCGGTACTTCCCCAGTTGTTCCAGCCTTCCGGTTTAATCATATCGCCCAGTTCGCAGGATATGAATACAGATTTACCGTACGGCCTCCATGGGCGTCCAAGGTAAAATGTGGCTTTCTCTGCGCTTCCTGTAATTTTACAGTTTTTGAATACAAATCCAAACTTCGTCTCTTCATTTGTGGATGGTGCCGTAACATATCCTTTCCCCTTGCAGTAAATTGTACACCCTTCAAAAAGAGCTGTTGACCAGCCGAAAATAAAATCTACAGTTCCTTCAATATAGCAATCCCTGTAGTACTGACGGCTTCGGTCACCGTGTGGGTATAAGGTATCCTGATTACCCAGGAAACGACAGTTTTTAAAAGCTGCTTTGTCGCCATCAATTCTTACAGCGACGGCTTGACCTACCGGGCCGGCTGAATTCTGAAATGTCAGGTTTTCAGCCCTGAACCCGTCTCCGAAGATGTAAAATGAAGTAGACCCCGTAGTTCCTACTTCTTCTCCGAAACTGTTCTTTTTCCGGGCATAATCATCATAGGTAAGTATGGTATTGTCCCTGTCTTCACCAATAAATGTAATGTTGGTTTTACTGGCAGCCAGAACCAGTTTTTCTTTGTATGTTCCTTTTTTAATCAGGATGACAGTTCTGTTTTTTCTGAAATCAGGCACGGCATTAATAGCCTCCTGCACGGTTTTAAAGTTCCCGTTTCCGTTTTGATCAACCGTAAAATCGTATTCCACAGCCGCAGATGTCCGGATCAGTATAAAAAGTGAGAATATGGTTAAGATGTATTTCATATTTAATTCCGTTGATTTGCAATTTTCTGCAATCCGTGATAAACCAGTTTTGCCACCTCTTGGGCACCTTCGGGTTGAAAATGTGTATTATCATGCTGTCCATCCGGATAGGCGACATATTTTCCGGCCGGAAGATTCATAAAATAATGCGTTGTGCTGTAGGTCTCACCTTTGCTTGTAAAAAAATCCATCGACAAACGGTTCAGATCAATCAGCGGTACACTTAATTCCTCAGCTACTTCTTTTACGGCATCTGGATATACGCCATGTACATTGGTCAGAACGCCGTCTTTCCACGGATAGTTTCGGGCAACCGGTGTCAGTAAAACAGGCATGGCACCATTCTGAAGGCTTTGTGAAACAAAGAGACGCAGAAATTCTTTGTACCCTTCCGGATCAACATAACGTTCGGGTTTATTTTCAGCCGCATCGTTATGCCCGAACTGGATGAGCACCCAATCGCCTGGTTTTAAGGACTCATACACTGCGCGCCAGCGTCCTTCCTGAAAAAAGGTTCGCGTACTTCTGCCGCCCCGGGCTCTGTCATCCACCATAACGCTGTCGGCCTGCAAAAGGTTGGCCAGACTATCGCGGTATGCACCATTCATAAATTGCTGAAATACCTGTCCCCAACCCGTTACCGGGAAGCGTTCGGTTTCGTAATTCCCGTATTGTGTGTAGTCCGCTACCGTAGAATCTCCAATCAGCCACACTGTGATTACGCTGTGTTTATTCGTTTTACAGGCAAACAGAGTGATCAGAACAAAAAGGGACAATATGTTGACACCATCCCTCTTCATTTATTTTTACTGATCCGGAACCAGTCGATATCAACAGTACCTGAATCATTTGTAATATCGTTTCTGATGGCGAAATAGCCAACCTTTGCTCCGATCCATCGTCCGGGTTTAGCCTCAAATTCCGGACCGGCTTCTGTAAACCTTCTGCCGTTTTTACTGAAAGCAAATTTGCACTTAGCGCCTTCACTAACCTGTATGCGGAAGTAAATTTCATTACCATCATATTCCTCGGAGAAGAGTTCTTCTTCTTTTCCACCGGTTCTGGCGCGCTTGCATTGGGCTATGCGCACTACTGTTTTACCATTTTCCGATTTGAGCGAGATATACTGATAATCTTCTCCCATAATCACGAATCCTGTTTCATCACCACCTTTATGAGAATTAAAGGTCAGCTTTGTTGTAGCTGTAAATGTTTCGGCCGGGAATTTTTGCAGAAGCAGATTCGGTACGTTCCATAATCCTTCAGAACCTTCCGGTCTGGCCATACAGTTCAGTCTGAAGTAACCCAGGTTACCGGAAGGAGCTCCCCAGTAAACCTGTGGATTGGCATGCCATTGCCATTGCAGTCCAAATTCACTGCTGTTAAATTCGTCACTTTCCGGTGGTGTAACAATAGGGTAGGATTGGCCAACATCCGGTTTCTTGTGTGTCATAACCGGAACACCAATGCCGTCGCCATCAGGATCTGATCCAATAACAGGCCAGTCTTTTTTCCATACCATGGGTTGCAGATGCACGATCCGGCCATAAGCTTCCTTATCCTGAAAATGAATAAACCAGTCTTCTCCGCCCGGGGTATCAATCCATGCTCCCTGATGAGGGCCGTTAATATCAGTTTTTCCCTGATCCATCACAATGCGGTAATCATAAGGGCCATAGATATTTTCTGAGCGCATGGCCAGTTGCCATCCGGTAGATACACCACCAGCCGGAGCAAATATATAGTAATAGCCGTTTCGTTTATAGAATTTCGGCCCTTCAACGGTTGGATTCGCATCATGTCCGTCAAATACCATAACATCCTGTCCGATTGCAGCGGTTCCTGCGCTGTTCATCTCTGTGACCATGATCACACTTTTTATGGTCGCGCGGCTTCCTGCAAATGCATAAGCGAGGTAAACCCTGCCATCATCATCCCAGAGCGGAGTAGGATCGATAAGGCCCTTGCCGCCTTTTACCTGTACCGGTTCTGACCATGGTCCTTTGGGATCTTTGGCCTTAATCATATATATGCCATGATCGGGATCGGGAAAATAGATATAGAACTCGTTCTTATGATAGCGGATGCAGGGCGCCCAGATGCCATTGCCATGTTGCGTTATGTCGAAGCCCTCTGCATATTCCAGCCTTTCAAGGCCATATCCGATCAGTTCCCAGTTCACCAGGTCTTTAGAATGAAGTATGGGCAATCCGGGAACGCAGTTAAAGGAAGATGAGGTCATATAGAAATCATCGCCAACCCGTACCACATCGGGATCAGAATAATCGGCATGTAACACCGGATTTGTATAGGTGCCATCGCCGTTATCTGATACCCATACATTGGATACCGTATTCTGTGCCATTAAAACTGCTGGCAGGATTAAAAGCGTTACTACAATTTTTTTTGTAAGTGAAAAGGTTTTTCCTGGTTTCATACGTTATGTTGTTTCAAATTTTAATGATAATAATTGCACTGACCTGACAGGTGTTTAAAATGTAATTAAACCCGTAGCCATTTGATGATATGCCGGATGAAAAGACGAGAAATCTGATCCCCGAAAGAAATAGCAGATGGAACTTTCGATCTGAATTCTTTCGTCTGAGGGAAGGATGAGACGTTTTTCATTAAGCAATAGTATCAGCAACTACGAAATTATAATTTAGCCGTTAAATAAAGGAATGGAAACGATTTTAAATCCATAGTTATATTTCCCAAAATGCGGGTTATATATATCGCGGGAGCAGAATAACTAATATGGTAATGGTATAAGTATAATATATTCAGTTCTTTACATTGCTTTGCTTATTTTTCGATATAAATTCGGTAGCACTCATTCCGAACTCCCGTTTAAAGCATTTTCTGAAATGTGAAAGGTCTTTGAAACCAACTTCATAAGCAATTTCCGACACATTTAATTTTTGTTGAATAAGCAGCTGCGACGCTCTTTTTAATCGGATATGTCTGATAAATTCCTTCACCGTCATATTGGTCAGCGCATTCAGTTTCCGGTATAGCTGCATTCTGCTGACTCCAACCTGTTCCGAAAATTTTTCGATGTCGAGATCGCTGTCCGATATGTTTTCCTCCACGATTTTTATGGCCTTTTGCAGAAAGCGTTCATCCGGAGAAGAGAGCTCAATATTGGTAGGTTCAAGTACAATGGTTTCGGTATATTTCTCTCTCAGGGATTCCCTTATGGAGAGCATATTTTCAACTTTAGCCTGCAAAACGTTGATGTCGAACGGTTTGGTAATGTAGTCGTCTGCACCAAGGGTTAAGCCTTTCAATTCGTGTTCTTTTGAATGCATGGCAGTTAACAGCAGCACGGGGATATGTGAAGTCCGTTCATCCGTTTTTATTTTTTTACAAAGTTCATAGCCATCCATCTGTGGCATGATAATATCGCTGACGATAATATCGGGAATATTTTCAATGGCCTTTTCATAGCCATCTTTCCCGTTCCGCGCTTCAATAATGTTGTATTGCGAATTAAAATGACTGGAGATAAACTTCCTGACATCCGCATTGTCTTCTACAACCAGCATTATTCTTGACAGAATATCTTCTGTTTTTACACCGGTTTCCATTGACTGTGCGCTGTGTTCTTCATCCTGATCTTCATTGCTAAGATCCGAATCCGCTGTTTTGTAGCTTAAGTTCTGAACATAAGGAATCCTGAATGTGAACTTGGTTCCTTTTCCCGTTTTACTGGAAACAAAGATTTTTCCTTTATGCAGATTGACCAGTTCCTTAACCAGGGCCAGTCCGATTCCGGTTCCTGAATTGCTGTCTTCCCCGTCGTTGGACTGGAAAAAGCGCATAAAGATTTTGTTGATATTTTTATTTGTGATGCCCTTACCTGTATCTTTAACCGATATTTCGATGTACTGTTTTTCTTTATCCTCTGAGTTAAATTCTTCTTCTGAATCAAAAATAAGGGACAGGTTAACCGAAATGGTGCCACCCTGTTCCGTAAATTTAAAGGCATTGGAAAGAAGATTATTGAGAATCTTCTCTATTTTGTCCGGATCGAAGGCCGTGAACAGGCTTTTTTTCAGCGTTGTAAATTTAAGTCTGATCTGCTTTTCTTCTGCCAGTGAATTAAACGACTGCACAATATTCTGTACAAAACGTACGATATCTGCTTCTGTCAGATTGAGCTTCAGGTTGCCGGTCTGCAGTTTTCTGAAATCCAGCAGCTGATTGATGAGCCTGTCGAGATTTTTGGCATTTCTATGCACAAGCCGAATGTTTTCGCTGATTTCAGATTCCTTTAATTTATTATTCATTATTTTCTCAACAGGACCCAGAATGAGGGTCAGTGGTGTACGGATTTCATGTGAAATGTTTGTGAAGAATTTTAATTTCAACATATCCAGCTCATGAAGTTTCCGTGCATTGACACGCTCAATAACCAGCTGGTTTTTAATTTTTTCGCGGTTTATAAAAAAGCGGAAAAGCAGATACATCATACCGGCAATCGCAAGGAATAATAATCCCAGGAACCATCTTGTCTTCCAGAATGGCGGCAGAACACTTATATTGAGCAGGAGTTCGTTCTGGTTGGATTGTGAACCCCTGATATATCGCTTGATATGCAGTACATAATCCCCAGGATTAAGGTTGGTATAGGTTGCCGACCGTGCGGTACTGGGTTCAACCCAGTCCTTATTGAAATTTTCAAGTTTATAGGTGTAGAGGTTTTTCTCACTGTTGACAAAATTCAGTGCGGCAAACTCAATGGTAAAGAAATTCTGGTCATAATTTAAGGTGATATGATCTGTTGTTGAAATGCTTTTTGTTAAAACTGCATTTTCATCCTCAGATATTGAAACAGATTTGTTGAATATTTTGAAATCGGTCAGGACAACCGGGTAGTTGTCCTTCTCTGAAATAATTTTTTCAGGATTGAACATGTTAAAACCTGAAATGGAACCAAAAAGCAATTCGCCATCCCGGGTTTTACATGCTGCACCATAGCAAAACTGATTGTTGCTCAGTCCGTCTTTATTGGTGAAATTACGAAAGATTTCTGTTGATGGATTAAATTTTGATAAGCCATTTGTTGTGCTGATCCAGAGATTTTTATTCCCGTCTTCCAGTATGCATAATGCCTGGTTATTCGATAAACCGTCGTTTTCATCAAAATACCTGATCGGTCCGTTTTGAGCCGAATAGATAGCAATGCCCCTGTCATTTGTTGCAATCCATATGCGGTGTTCTGAATCTTCGAACATGCTTCTGGCATGTTCAAAATAGCGGATTATCCGGTTATTCTTCGGATTAAAAATGATGAGTTCATCAATGCTTCCCATCCATAATAACCCCCTGGAATCCATGTCGATCCAAGAAATGGATTCATGGCCGTTAATCTGAGGGTAATGCTTGAATGATCCGGTTGAAGGAACAAACTTATCCAGTCCTTTGCTGGTAGCAATCCAGATGTCGCCCTGCTTATCCATGCAAAGGTCCCATACTCTGTTGTCGGATAAAGCTCCGTTTACATCCGGGTTGGATTTGTAGTTTGTAATTCGTCCCGTTTTTAAATTGATGACATCAACACCACCCAGGAATGTTGCTACCCAAAGATGCCCCTTCTGGTCATCAAGAAATGCTTTGATACAATTCTGGCTGATGCTGTTATTCTGCCTCGGATCAGCCATAAGATACTCGTATTTCCCGCTCTCCGGATTGTAAATGTTGATGCCGCCATCTTCCGTTCCGATCCATATCTTTCCCTGCTTGTCTATCCAGAAGGCATATACGATGCTGCTGTTTAAAAAATTATTATTTCCGGGCAGGGATCCGAAATTCATAAACACCTGTTTGCTTCTGGCAAGCAAATTTAAACCACCCCTTGTGCCAATCCATGTTTCTCCGTTGCGGTCGTGATAAACACAAAGCACCGAAGTGTTGGAAAGACTTCTCATATTGTGTGTGTTGTGCCTGTAATAACCGGTTACACCTTTCCCGGTTGTATAGGAAAACAAACCACCCCTAGTTCCAATCCAGTATTCCCCGAAGGTACCTTTTGATACCGTCTTAACGGTTTCTGACCGCTCAACATCCGAAGGAAGTCTGACTGCATTTATGCTTCTGGTATCGGGATTAATGATAAACAGGCCGGATGAATAGGTCCCGATCCACATGGTACCGTCCTCATCCCTGAATATCTCCCATATTTCATGGTTCTGTTCTTCACCGTATGGCAGTTGAAAGGCTGTCATTTCATTCTTTGCTTCATTATAGGTGAACAAGCCATTGGATGTACCAATCCACAACTTCCCGTTTTTATCCAGCTCCAGGTTTCTGATATAATTTGTTGTGGCGGTATTTTCCGCATTTATAATTTTAGGATTCAGCACCGTAAGCTGACCTATAGTATCCAGGTACATGAGGTTGTAATTGGTTCCCAGCCATAATCCACCTTTCTCATCCACTTCAATATCATTAACAGAGACCTCTTTATATTTCAGATCTGAATAATTTTTAAAGGGTTGCGAAAACGTTTCCTTTTCGCGGTCAAAAATATTGAGGCCACCGGCTTCCGTACCAATGTACAGGTTCCCTGAATTATCTTCTCTGATAACCCTGACGATATTTCCTGAAAGACGGTCTTTCCCGGATGGATCAGGCAGAAAATTCTTAAATGTATACCCGTCGAAACGGCTGATGCCCTGGCTTGTTCCAATCCATATCCAGCCCTGTTTGTCCTGATAAATGCACTGTATCTGGTTGTTCGGGAGTCCGTTTTCCTGTGAATAAATATCGAAGCTTAGTTCTGTTGATCCGGTTGTTGCCCTGGAAATAAATATATTCAGAGCAGAAAGCAGGAAAACAAGATAAGTATGATAGGATTTTATAGTCTTAGCTCTCATGATTGGCAGTACATAATTATTCCCAAAATAAAACTAATTTTTCATAAAACCCTATGTTCATTACAATAATGTAGCGCATCCCTGATTCCTTTTTTTTCTGTCCGCTGATAAAAATCTGACTGCCTGATTCTTGATAATCAGTATATGATAAATCAAATTATTAGATTAAATTTACCCGTAATTTGTTACGTTTCACAACCAAGATGTATATTATGTATAAAAAATCCAATGCTTCAGTAACTGTGTTCATAATTTTCTTTCTGCTGTCAGGCTTAACTTTAATGGCTCAGGAAAGACCACCTGTTCATGATCCTGTAATGATGAAACAGGGAGATACCTATTATGTATTCAGTACGGGATGGGGAATATCGGTTCAATCGTCGAAAGACTTAAAATCATGGGAAAGGGAGAAACGGGTTTTCGAACAGGCACCGGAATGGACCAAAGAGGCTGTAGAAGGTTTCAGGGGACATATGTGGGCTCCGGATATTGCATACTTTAACGGTCAGTATTACCTGTTTTATTCTGTATCGGCTTTTGGTAAAAACACATCGTGCATCGGTTTAGCCACAAATAAAACGCTTGATCCCGACGATCCGGAATTTGAGTGGGTGGATCAGGGTAAAATAATTCAGTCTTATCCCGGAAAAACAAACTGGAACGCTATTGATCCGAATTTTATCGTGGATAAGGATGGAACGCCGTATCTTACGTTTGGCTCTTTCTGGGATGGTATAAAACTGGTAAAACTGGCCTGGGATGGAAAAAGTGTGGATGATGATCTGGATCAGATACCTACCATTGCATCACGTAAACATAAGCCCGGTGAACCGAATCCTCCGGCAATAGATGATAATCCGAAGGATGCAGGAGGAAATGCGATTGAGGCGCCGTTTGTTTTCAAAAAAGGGAAATATTACTATCTGTTTGCATCTATTGACTATTGTTGCAAGGGTCCCCGCAGCACGTATAAAATTATTGTAGGCCGATCCAAAGACCTGGCAGGACCTTATAAAGACAAAGATGGATATGAATTAAAGTATGGTGGTGGAACAATTGTGTTAAAAGGTGATGATAACTGGTATGGCATTGGGCATAATGCAGTTTATTCGGCCGATGGGAAAGATTATCTTATTTGTCACGGATATGATGCCAATGATAAGGGAAAATCAAAACTGATCGTAACGGAATTGACGTGGGATAAAAAGAAATGGCCTGTTGTGGAAGAAAAACTTTAGCGTTCTGTTGTTTCTGCATCAGGTTCATTTGTCCGGTTCTTCAACCAGGTAAGGAATATTGCTGTGGCCATGCCGGCAAGGCTGATTAAAGACAGCAGTAAAAACATATTCTGAAAACCCGGCAGGCCGGGGTCTCTATCAATGATTCGGCCCGCAAGAGGATAGAAAAAAACATCCGGCGTGAATCCAATAACAGAAATTACACCAATAGCAGTACCGGTAAGATGGCGCCTGATGCCTGTTTCTTCCATCATGGCAAAGTAAACACCCCGAAGTGCATATACGGCAATCATAGATATGATAAGGCTTGTGAAAATTAAGATTCCGGTGTTTACTCCCGGATTAGCCAGTTGCAGAATGGTAAACACGATAAATAATATACTGAATAACCATACAATAACCCGGGAGCCACTGAACCGGTCAGCAAGCAGTCCTGCAAGAACGGCTGCTCCAATCCTGATGTAAGCCATCTGTGAAACAAAGGCTGCTGCGGCAACCTCATCCATGCCAAGAGGCCCTGCACAATACAGGGTATAAAAGTCGATAGCCTTAAAGCCGCAGTAGGCAAAAATAACAATCAGTGCCTGTAACCACACCACACGGCTTTTAAGCACCTGAATAAGTTCACTGAAGTTATATTTCTTTTTTTCCGTCTGTTTTGCTTTTGTGTCGGGAACGGTGAACCACGTAAATACTGCTGCCAGCATGGCCAGCAAAGCATACAGGCCTGTAACCCAACGCATAGCGGACTGGCGGTCAGAAAAAGTTGCATCGGTGACTGTTGCCGGGAGTATAAAACCAAGTACAACGACACCCAGACTGGCAGCACCTGCAGCCATCATTCCACGTCCGGCTTCCAGAATACCAAAAGCCTGTCCCTGTCTGAATTTACCACCCCATATCCGGGTTGCCTTCAGCATTCCTGCCCAGAAAAGGAAAATGGTTGTGATACCCCAGTAACCATAGAGAATTGTGAGTCCGGTTTTTCCCGGCAGGGTCATCATATAAATGCCTCCGAGTCCGGTGGCAAACTGTGAAAGAGACATCAGCTTTCGTGCAGAGAACCGGTCGGCCAGAATGCCGCCCGGGAAATAGGATAGCATGGCCATGATGCCGTAAACACTCATGGTATCTCCCAACTCCGTGTTGTTCATATTTAATGCGTGCAGCAACGTGGGGCGAAAAAACCGTGGAAGATGAAAGGGTAGGCCAAATATCATTTCTCCACCAAATATAAGGCAGAAAATGATTATCCAGTGCCGGAATGTTTCTGAGCGTTTCATTAAGTAAGAAAGCGGTTTGTTGCAGATTACATATAAAAAGAACAGGTTGTATGTCGATTGGTTCGGATCAGACCATTGTATGCATGTGCTGAAACCCAAACCATGTTTAGGTTAAAGTAAAACTATATCGCTTAATTAGCCGTATTAAATTCCTTGTTTCTGATCCGTTTGATCTTAGTTGCCACGTCTCCCTTTTCACTGAACCGGATTAAACGAAGCAGGAGGTTGATCACTCCTCTGCTTTTTGTGATCAGGGGTGTAATATCTGCTATTTTCTGGTCTCTGATAGTAATAATTTCTTCCTGATTTCCGCGGGAGAGTGCCAGCTCAAGTGCAAAAGCCCAGGCACCGTTTCGGGCAATTTTCATGCTGAAGTTGATGAAAATATTATCCAGATTGCCGGCAAGTTTTAAGGGATATCTTAACCATTTCCATATCCTGGTCAGATCTTTTTGTACGTCGTCCAGTAAATCGCCAAGCAGTTCATTTATCTTAATAAAATCGTTTTTTAGTGCCAGTAAATTATTTTTACCGGTAATCTGAGCCGCAATTCCAAGGTCAAAATTTATATGTGCATTCATACCCAGCAACAAGTGTTGCAACACAATCAGTTTATCCTGTTCAGAAGAGACAAAAGACGATTGCCATGATTTGCTACACAACTGCTGATTTTTATATTGGTTATATGCCTCAAGGTAGCGGTTGGCAAATGCTATATCCAGTTGCTCCATCTGTGAATCATCATCAAAATAGCTGGTCCCCAGTTTTTCCTGTACTCTTATGGTGACTTTTTGGTAAAGCACAGCAAAGTAGCCCAGATTATTACCGGTAGAGATACAATCTTCAATAATATGCTCCAGTTGCTCTATGACTTCATCAAGTGTATTTGCCACCATGTTTGCGAGTTAACAGATTATACAATCAAACAGATGGAAGGGGAGATATGTTTCATTTGGTTACAGGATAAAGATGTGTGCTATGTAATTACTGTCCCATAGCAACTTATTCTATTGTTTTTGGTCTATAGTTTATTTTTGTGATATTATCTTTTCTGTACTTTTTTAATGGTAATCTTATCCCAAAGTCAACGTATGCAAGGTGAGAATATTCCCATGCATTTTTTTTAAAGGTGAAAAATGATGGCAAATAACTTGCACCAATATAAAAGTATTTTAAAAGAAACAAATTGGCCTCAAAACATAGTCCAAGTGTATAATAGTGATTATTCTGCGTCAGATTAAAATGTCGTTCCAATTGATTTAAAATGTGTTCCTTGTATTGAAAATATGAAAGACTTAATCCATATCCCACAGAAAATCCAAAATTCTTTGACGTGGTTATATTGAAATCATAGTTATTGGTCAGTTTTGTACTCATAGACAAGAAATTCGTAATAGTATCACCAAGATCCCATCTATCCATATATATCTGAGGAATATCATCAAACCCTGTCACACCAATGTTCCATGATATAAACGAACGTTTTGAATGGTAGTAGTCTGCTCCTAGCGCAAGTCCTTTATAAATATTGTAAGTTTCATATTTGACTGGATTTTTGATGCCTATGTTGTCAAACCAGGGAAGAGAACTTCGAAAATAGATTTGTCCTTTTTTTGATGGTTTCCATTTTTTATATTCTGATAAGCTGTTGTTAAGATCTATATAAATAGAGTTATGATATGTATACATCGCATCACGATAATATGCGTCTCCTACATATCCCAAAGGGGAATATAAAACAAAAAATAAATTGCCAAAAGTAAATTCGGGTGAAAGTCGGCTTTTAATTCTTACATTCTTATAGGTTGTGTCATTTTTTATAGCTACATAAAAATCGTTTGGACCTCTTGGAACTTCAAGTATGACAGGTGAGTCTACGCAGGTATCATTATTCAGACAAATTTTAGCTGACTGAGGCGAAGTGTGGATCTCAATGTTAGTCTCTCTTGAATTCAGTAATGTTGCGCATGAATACATTAACAAACAAATAAAAAATAATGATATAATTTTAAATATCCTCATGATTATATAGGTTTAATTTTGAGGTAGATATAATATTTCATGAAAGCCATAAAATATATCAATAATAATTTTTCGGTACCTTAAGGTTTAGCCGCCAGTCCTTTATCTGTCCGTTTAACTTTTTGTATTGTCCCATCGTCGTTAAAATACAGGTATTCTGCACAAATATGGCGCTGCCGGCCACAGGATGAATCTGTATCCAGCCAGCGGTGATAAAACAGGATCCATTGTCCCTTATATTCCACAATAGAGTGGTGGTTGTTACTTTGGTGTTCCTGTTCCATGATAACACCTTTATAGGTCCATGGTCCAAGTGGTGAATCGGCCATATAGTAGGTGAGGACACGGTTTCCTTCGGGCATGGTAAAATAGTACTTGTCTTTGCGTTTAAATACCCAGGGACCTTCCATAGGGGGTTCATAACCACCCATATCCATTTTAATAAAATCCCCTTTAATGCTTCGCATGTCGTCGGCCATTCTTGCCACATGATAATTCATGCCGCTTCCGCGAAAATAGATGTAAGCGCTGTCGTTGTCATCAACGAACAGGCAGGGATCATTGGCATACGGTTTACGCCATAAAGGTGCACCAATCACATCTTTAAAAGGGCCGGTTGGCGAATCACTTTCCGCTATTCCAACGCCCATCCATTTAGTGCTGTTTTTCGGATTGACCCGGTCTTTTATTCCGGTTCCGGCAGGATAGCAGAAATAATACTTTCCGTTTTTGTAGGCACAGTCCGGTGCCCAGGCATAATTATCAGCCCAGGTCAGATCATCCACGGACAGACAAGCGCCGTGATCAACCCAGTTTATAAGGTCATCCGATGAAAACACGTGCCAGTCCTTCATGAAAAAATCGGGCTGACACTCTTCGTCATGTGATGCATAGATATATATTCTACCGTCCTTCCACACATGGGCTGAAGGATCAGCTGTTTTAATGTTGCTGCCAAAATCAAGTGGATTCTGGGCATAACTTATACCGGTACTTAATAAGGCTAATACAACTGTTAAAAATGAGGATAACTTCATGGGTACATCATTTGAAAAAAATAATAGTCACCGGGTGAATCATATAAAGTGGCTTATATTCACCCGGTGACTAATAAGTATTTTATTTGCTTAGCTGAATAAGCACAACAGATTTTGAAGGTAAAGAGATATTCATTACACCATTTTTGGGTTTTTTCACTTTCCATTCTTTAAGTGTTACTTCCTCTGCTTTACCAAAGTTGTTATATGCGGCCATTTTTTCGCCGGTTACAATTTGTGCGCTAACCTGGCGGTATTCGTCGGTTCCCAGGTTCAGCTCCACTGGTTCCTCCTTGTTCGGATTCAGGTTACATAAGGTAACTGAGATTACACCATCCTTAACTGAAGCTGATGAGCTGACAGCAGGTATGGATTCTCCTTCCAGTTCATAATTTTCGCATGTTAACCTGGCAGGTATCAGCATGGCATCCTGGTGCACCTTATACATTTTGAAAACATAGTAGGTTGGTGTGAGTACCATTTCATCGCCCTGAGTAAGAATAACGGCCTGCAACACGTTTACAACCTGTGCAATATTTGCCATTTTTACCCGGTCGGCGTTGTTATTGAAAATATTGAGGTTGATCCCGGCAATCAGCGCATCACGCAATGTATTCTGCTGATACAGAAATCCGGGATTAGTGCCGGGTTCCACATCATACCATGAACCCCATTCATCCACCATTAGTCCAACACGTCCTCTGGGATCATACTTATCCATAATGGCGCCATGTCTGTCTATCAGGTCCTGCATCTGAAGGGTTTTGCTTAATGTGGTAAACCACTCTTTTTCATTAAAATCAGTGGCACTTCCTTTATGTCTCCAGTTGTAAGGAAGGGTGTAATAATGGAGTGAAATTCCCTGCATCAGGTTCTGTTTGTTGCGTGTTCTTTCCATCACTGTTTCTGTCCAGTTGTAATCGAAAGAGTTGGCTCCACAGGCAATTTTAAATGGCGCCCCTTTAGAATAGGAGGCATAGCGTCTGAACAGATCCGCATAATACTCCGGGCGCATATCACCACCACAGCCCCAGCTTTCGTTGCCGATGCCCCAGTATTTCACATCCCATGCTTTTTCACGACCGTTCTTTTTACGCAGGTCTGTCATCGGACTGATATTGTCTGATGTTACGTACTCCACCCATTCTGCAGCTTCCTGAACCGTTCCGGATCCTACATTTAAACTGATGTAAGGTTCTGTGCCAAGCAGTTCGCACAGGTTAAGAAATTCATGCGTACCAAAGCTGTTGTCTTCGGTTACTCCACCCCAGAACACATTTACAATGGATGGTCTGTCTTCTTTAGGTCCAATACCATCTTTCCAGTGATAGGTATCTGCAAAACAACCTCCGGGCCAGCGAAGAACCGGAATCTGCATATCTTTCAGGGCATCCACCACATCCATGCGGTAACCGTTAATGTTCGGAATACCAGACGTGTCGACCACATAAATACCGCCATAAATACAGCGGCCCAGATGTTCTGCAAAGTGACCGTAAATCTCTTTGTTAATCTTTGTCGCGGCACTGTCAGGTTGCAGGACAAGGCTGTTCTGCGCCTGCCCGGCAAATAGTGCCATACATATTACTCCCAATAATAAAAAAGCTTTTTTCATTCTGATTACGTTAATTAAGTTTGAAATTATTTGTTGTCATCAATTTTAGCTTTGTAAATATACGGCTCTCTGTTAAATTTTCCCAACGAAGAATGATCAACTATACCTGAAAAAGTTCAGTTAATATCTTCCTGTCCTTCATTCTTTTAGTCCGGTCATTATCCGGCAGATTATTCTATTGCTTGTCAGAACCGGATTTCTTCTGGTTTGTGCTAACATACATGATTAAAGTATCATACACCGCCTGTACTGTTAGACAAGTAGTCATGCCTCTTCATTCCAATATCTGTAAATTTAAGATGTATTGAACGGCTTCCATTGCCGCTATCTGAAAAGCACTACCTTTGTTTATAAAATCAGTATAACCAAAAAATAAAAAATATGAATCAGCAAATTCGCGATATAGCTGAAAGATTGCGCGGATTAAGGGAATTGTTTGATATATCTGTTGCAGATATGGCGGCAACCTGTCATGTCTCTGAGCAGGTATATCTGGAATATGAAGGTGGGGAATGCGATATCCCGATCGGTGCGCTTCAAAGCATATCCAAAAAACACAACTTTGAACTGTCAGCTTTGTTATTCGGAAATGAACCGAATATGAAATCTTTTTTTCTGACCCGTGCAGGGAAGGGAGACACCGTGGAACGTACACGGGCTTATAATTACCAGTCGCTGGCATCACGCTTTACAGGAAGAAAGGCTGATCCGTTTATTGTTACAGTAGAGCCGGAGACAGGGGAGAAGGCTATGAATCTTAACAGCCATAACGGACAGGAGTTCAACTATGTACTGGAAGGTAAAATGCTGTTGAGTGTAGGAGGACACGAGTTAACGCTGAATAAAGGGGACAGCCTCTATTTTGACGCTACGCTTCCTCATGGCATGAAAGCCATGGAAGGCAGGACTGTCCGCTTTCTTGCAGTGATTATATAACGAATTCTGAACGAAACATAAGCTCCATGATTGATAAATATTTAAAACAGACAACCTTTAAAGACTTAGAAGATTTTACAAGCAACTATGAATTGATTATTCCCGGAGATTTCAACTTTGCATATGATGTAGTGGACGGATGGGCAAAGACCAATCCTGATAAAAGGGCATTGCTGTGGACCAACGATAAGGGGGAAAGCCGGACATTTACCTTTGGTGAATTAAAGGATATTACCGATAGAACAGCAGGTTTTCTTTCATCACTTGGTATTGGCAAAGGAGATATGGTGATGGCCATCCTGAAGCGCCGTGCAGAATTCTGGTTTACCATCATTGCACTGCACAAAATAGGGGCTGTTATTATTCCTGCCACGCATTTGCTGACGAAGAAGGATATTATTTACCGTGCGAATGCGGCAACCATAAAGGCTGTTATATGCGACGGTGATGAACTTATTACAGATCATGTGAACGAGGCCCTGCCGGAATCACCATCTGTGCAACAACGGATTTCAATCGGACCGGTAATTCCTGAAGGCTGGGAGGACTTTCACAAAGGCATTGAGAATGCACAACCCTTTCAGCGACCTGCTGAGCCGACAAAAAATGAGGACCCGTTAATTGTGAGCTTTACCTCCGGAACTACCGGCGATCCTAAAATGGTGGTGCTCGACAGTGTTTATCCGCTGGCGCACATTGTTACTGCAAAATACTGGCAGAACCTTCATGAAAAAAGTCTGCATCTTACCATAGCTGATACAGGCTGGTTAAAGGCAGTATGGGGAAAACTATACGGGCAGTGGCTGGTTGGTGCAACTGTTTTTGTGTATGACCACGAAAAATTTACACCATCCGATATTCTGGATGTCCTGTCAAAATACAAGGTGACATCGCTTTGTGCACCGCCAACCATTTTCCGCTTTTTAATCCGTGAAGATATGAGCCGGTATGACCTGTCAGCACTGGAGTGGTGCACCATTGCCGGTGAAGCTCTTAATCCGGAGGTTTATAACAGGTTCAGGGAGCTTACAGGCATTAAACTGCGTGAAGGTTACGGACAAAGCGAGACAACGCTCACCGTATTTACTTCGCCATGGATAGAACCCAAACCGGGATCTATGGGGTTGCCAAATCCGCATTACGATATGGACCTCCTGACACCTGACGGGAGATCTGCTGAAGCAGGTGAACAGGGACAGATTGTGATCCGATATGATAAAAATTATCCGGCAGGATTATTTAAAGGATATTATCGAAACACCAGGCTTACGGATGAGGCCATGTCGGAGGGTATTTATTATACCGGTGATCTGGCCTGGAAGGATGAAGATGGATATTTCTGGTTTGTAGGCCGGGCAGATGATGTCATCAAAAGTTCAGGCTACCGCATAGGTCCCTTTGAAGTGGAAAGTGCGCTGATGTTGCATCAGGCAGTAGTGGAATGTGCCATAACCGGTGTACCGGATGATATTCGCGGGCAGGTGGTAAAGGCAACAGTGGTGTTGGGAAAAGAATATAAGGATAAGGCAGGTGATGACCTTGTTAAGGAACTTCAGGATCATGTAAAACAGGTGACCGCACCATACAAATATCCCCGCATCATTGAATTTGTCGATGAACTACCCAAAACAATCAGTGGCAAGATACGCCGTGTAGAGATTAGGGAGAGGGATCACAGGTAAAAATAAGGAAAAGGCTGTCCAAAAAGGCAAATAAGAATATAAGGAACGTATAAATTGATAGTAATCCTTCTATTACCCCTCCAAACCTCTCCGTCAGCTGACGGAAGGCTTTAAGTCCCCTTTAGGGGATTTAGGGGTAGTTTTTAAAAAGCTACTAACAATCCGTAAGTAAAACTTATACAGATTTTACTTTTTGGACAGCCTGTTCAATTCTGTTCTTTATATCCTATTCTTTTACCAGTTTATTGGTTAATACGGTATCTTCAATATCTATTTTGAGGATATAGATGCCTGATTCCAATGGGCTTATATCAATGTTTTTACTGTTGGATGCTTCTAAAACCAACTTTCCTGATGTATCATAAATCTTCATCTGATAGCTTTTGTCGGTATTAATAAAGAGCTTGTCATTAGCCGGATTTGGATAAAATGAGATAATCTCTTGTGCTACCTTTTCCAATCCGGTGGCAACCACATTGATGTAACTTGATTTGGTCATGGTGTTTTGTCCCGCATCGTTAATACACGTAAGAGAAACCTGGTAAATACCCGGATTATTGTAGGTAATCACCGGGTTCTGTACTGCAGAAGTTGACGGCGTTCCTCCCTGGAATGACCACTGCCATGTTTCGGGGCTGTTGATGGACTGATCGATAAACCTGACCTGTAAGGGAGCCGTTCCTGTCAGATAATCTGCCGTAAAGTTAGCGACCGGAGCCAATTGCAGGCTACGCGATCCAACGGCATAATACACTGGCCATCTGGCATCATTAACCAGAATAACCGGATTTCCAACTGATGAGATTTTGTTGTCTGCCAGAGAAACCTCAGCTACCACTTCAGAATCATCGGTTGCCAGCGCTGAATAGGCAATTTTATCATCTGTTGATGAGAACGACGGATAACCGATGGTGGCATTGTTTGCAATCACATCCAGATCGCCTGTAACCAGGTTGGCTCCCAGTACCGCATATTCTTCATTCACATTATCAAAATAATCGAAGGCAATGATGTAAGGTGAATTTTTGGAGAAAACAGGATTGCCAATGCTGACATTTTCCGGCAAACTACCGTACATTTTTGTAATGGTTCCATCTCCGAAGGTGTTGTTCTCATTGTCCCAAACCCGGATGAAACCGATATCCCAGTAACTGATGTCGTTGCCCTCATCCGAATTGAGCTCGTTATAGGCATCGTACATTACATATTCTCCGCTAAAATCGAATTCAATGGCATCGGCATACAATACACCACCTGCGTTTTCTCCACTGTGACTTGTGGTTGGATTATACAGGCGGTATTTGGCCCATTGCTCTGCATTGAAGTCATAGATATAAATGGCGGTATCCACTTCGGTGGATATAGCCGCAATGCGATTGCCGTCTTTCGAAAAAGCGACATTGTCCCAGAAAGCCTCCTGTGAGAGATAACTCTCAGCAGGATTGTTCGGATCAAGACTTAAGTATTTTATATAGTCGTTTTGATCTACAAACACAGCGTCCACTCCGTTATCTGTTACACTGGCTTTCCCTTTCATATCGGTGAATGTAAGGCCGATAAAATTCGTTGCATCCACATTTGACCGGTAGAGGTAATGCGGAAAGTTAAAACTAAGGGAAGTATTATAGGTTAACAGATACTCATCTCCCTGATTGGTGTTGTAATCCTGTTCATAGTCAATCACCTCCTGTTCGTAAATCCCGACAGCATCGAAAGCTTCACCGGCTTTTGTAACTTCGGTGGATGATTCGCCATACAGATCTTTGGCTGCCTGGATCACGGCAATCCGGAAGTCGGTAAACTGTGATTTGCTGGTAAGATAGGTGGTCAGAGCCCTGTAGAATACCTGTTCTGCTTTTGATTTTGTTACAGCTGTGGCAAACAGGTAGTAGGCATGGTTTCCTATTCCGCTGTTGATATGAACACCTCCGTTATCCTGGTTACCAATATACATCTCTTTCAGATGAGCCGGTTGCCAGTAAGGATCATTCAGACTTGTTCCCATATTATGCGGATCGGCCATGTTACGTAAAGCACCCGAAGGGGAGAAGGTTGTTTTGGTTATGTCTTCGCCAATCAGCCAGTCCTCGCGGTCGACCATTGAACCGAATATATCGGCATAGCTTTCATTTATTGCGCCTGACTGGCCCTGGTATTCCAGGTTGGCTGTGTTTGACACAATTCCGTGCCCCAGCTCATGTGCAGTAACATCCAGGGCACCTGCAAGTGGTTTAAAATTTACGCCACCGTTGCCATAAAACGCCGCCTTTCCGTTCCAGAAGGCATTCTCCATGGATGAACCATCATCGTTTGCAATGTTGATAAGGGAAATGATATTGCCTCCCTGTCCGTTAATAGAGTTCCGGTTGAAGGTATTTTTATAATACAGGTAGGAGGTTGTTGCATTGTAGTGAGCCGATACAGCTGTTGGATTGTTCCAGGTATTATTGGCAGACGTTATATGAATGTAATCCAGGTTTTGAGTGGAGGTGTTCTGTCCGTTTAATGTAAGAATCTGACCTTCACCGGTTTCGTTGTTAAACATGGGTTCAGAAATATTCATCATATAATACGTCCCTTTTTCAAGGTAGGTGTTGATGGTACGCTGTACATTGTTCAGATCTGTGGCGGTAGCGGTTACCGGACCATCGGATTTTGTATTGTTATAGCTTTTTATGACGGAACCATCCCTGGCGTCAATAAAATAAATCCACTCTTCAATAATATTCGGCCGGTATTCTACCCGGTATGCCAATCGGTTTTCATATATTATTAATCCGGGCTTAACCGGTTCATAACTGAGCAGTATTTTATGGGATTCAGGAATTGTCCTGCAGATGGTTTTGGATGTGATATCGTTTTTTACCTTCTCCAAAGCCTCTTTTTCTGTTAAAACCGGAACCGTCCTGACATCCGGATCCACAAGGCAGATTTTACCATTGAAAAGATCCTTGTCTGTCTTGATGTGCAGAAATGATTCACCACCATAAACCTCGATTCCTTTGTAGTATTGTTGTGCCTTAATATGGGTCATCCCAAGGTTATCTGTTGTAACGCTTCTGATTATGAGTTCTTTTTCGGGATCATTCAGCCGGGTTGTTGTCTGCACCGATTTATGGAATTCATAAAACTGCTGTTCCGGTGATTTTGCACTTTTATTTTGCATATCAGGTTTGCTGACTTCAAAAAACACAGGCAAACCTTTAGCTTTTATCAGGTTTTTGATCCTGTTATCCTGATTAAGTCCCGGTTGCTTTAGATTTTTGGAAACCGAAAAAGCAGAAGAGGAGGAAAAAGATGCAGATTTGGTCTGAACCGTTCCGTTTATCGTTTTATATTGCAGTTGGGTAGCTGCAGTGCCTGAGGCATTTTTGTTTACTGTTTTAAAGCTACTGTTTTGTTGTGCTGCCACTGATGCCACAACAAATAAGGAAAGCAGAATCGGGTAGAGTTTAAACGTCATGGTTTACTTTTTTAATGTTTTTACAAGGTTTGAATAAAAATCTGAAAGTGCAGGATCTGCTGTTTGATCAGTCCATGTTACCTTGTGCCGGTAGTCGTGTGTTGTCACCTCAATAAAATAGGTCATGTTGCCCTTTGTATCGCTGCTGATACTTTCAAAATCCATTTTTTTAAGCTGCTTTGATATCTTTTTCAGCATTTTGTAATCAATACGCTGTATATCTTCCTGCTGACTGCCGTTCATCTTATACACACTCCCATCAGCATTCAGCATGTAGGTGGTTGTTATTCCGGTGAATCCTCCACCGCTGCCAAAGGTTATTTCATCAAAGTTATCTACAGATCCTGTTTTTTTTAAGGAAGAACAGCTGACCAGAAGGATTGTAAAAACAAGTAAAAGATGGTTTTTCATAACAGTTATATTCGTTTAACAGAAAAAAACCGGGTTCGGAAATACAGGGGTGTGTATCCCGTACCGGTTTATAAATTCGCTTATAAAATTAAGGAAATAAAAAGAAATATACGTTAAAAAACCATTTCAAATCGAGCTATTCTCTGCGTATTAAATAATCAAGGACATACCAGAACAGCAGCGAAAACAGGAAAATTAAAATACCATAAATCGGTGCAATCAGAGAGACACGTATTCCCCCAAAGAAAAGTGATTTGGAAATATCACCCACTTTGGCAATATAACTGAATGCCGTATACATTCCGATCAGCTGGGCTAAAATGCCTGTAATCATCGCAAAAAAGCCAAGGGACCGGATATAGGATAACCTGTGAATAATCAGTTCTGAGGCTTTGCCCTTGTCTTTGGATCCGGCAAGAAAATGATAGATACCCCAAACGATAACCGCAATTAGAACCAGGGTGAGGATACTCATAAATAAAGGTCCACCTTCATAAAATAATTTTGTCATAACTTTAATTTTTTAGTTCAGATCAAAGTTAAATTGAACCATGAAAACCGGCAACGTCGTTTCCGGTCCTAAACGTGTTGTTCAGCATTCTTAGTGTGGTTTCATGCACTATCCGGAGCAAATTCATTAAAAAATGTACTATATTTAATCCTTGTTACAGCATAACTGTTATAACAAAAGAAACATAAAATTACCGGGTATGAAATTATTTGACAGGGAAAGATTTGTTACGGAACTTCGTTCTGAATTTAACAGCATAGATGAAAAGCAACTGAATTTTCAGGTTGATCTGAGCCGGGATATTTTTATGCTAATCCAAAACAGTTTTTCAGACTCTGTTTTAACTAAAGAATTACGGTCTTCACTTGAAGATAAAATAACAGAGGTGTTTTTTTCCACACTGAGTGTTATTGACAAAGACAATACATATCCTGATTACAGAATGAATGATGAACTGGACCGGATGAAAGTCCTTGTGGAAAAAAGGGAACGCAAAAGTGAAAATCCTGAATTCGACTCCAAACTGCTTTATTTTGTCAAGTATCATATCGTGGAACATTTTAGTGCAGTTTACAACCTGTCTTCAGAGGGCTTTTTACTGCTTGACCTGTATGTGAAATATCACTTTCAGGATTTACGCCGTTTCAACGTTTACTAATCCTATTAATGCTAAAAAAACAGATGGCCGATAGATCTCCAAGACCGGTATGGCATGTTATTTTCTGGATTGTGGTTGTCATGATCCTGACGCTCATTTTCGGTTATTCATGGGGCAATAAGATGCATGCGTTTTATTTTACTGTATCCCTGTTGCCCGTGATCATGGGAACTTCATATTTTTTTAATTACTTTCTGGTCCCCAGATTTCTGCTGGCAAAAAAATATTTCAAATTCGGACTTTATTTTTTTTATACGCTTGTCGTTTCACTATACCTGGAGTTAATGGTGCTGATGTTAGCCTTTATTTTTCTGGCAAAATTTGATTATGGACAAATAGGACCAAATGCTTCCGGCACGTTTACACTTGGGATAATTTTATATGTGATTGTATTTATCGGGTCTTTTGCTTTAATGGTTAAGCAACTGACGGAAAATAACAGTGAACTGCAAAAACTAAAAGAGGACAAAGCGAAACGTGAAACTGCATTTCTGGAGGTGATGTCAAACCGTAAACTCACCCGCATAAACCTTGATGATATTCTGTACATAGAAAGCTTGTCGGACTTTGTGAAAATTCACGGCAAGAACGGGGAGAAGATAGACAGCAAAGAAAAAATCAGTTCACTTGAAGAGCGTTTACCGGATAACTTTCTCAGAATTCACAGGTCATTCCTTATCAATACCGAAAGCATAGACCGTATGACTAATAATGAGATAGAAATCGGTTCAACGGCATTGAATATAGGCCGCAGCTATAAAAAAAATGTACTTGAACATCTGAAACAAGAAAATCAACCGTTATCCGATGGTGTATAGACCAGTTCAGTAACTCCGGATTCAAATGTGTGCTGCCGGATCAGGCTCAGTTGCGATTCATCCGGTAATCCTTCAAATAATTCAATGCCGGATTTCAGGATATATGGCATGATAAATACACGGATTTCATCAATTAACCCATGGTTCCATAACAGTGTATTCACCTGACCACCACCAATCAACCAGATGTTTTTGCCTTTGCCGGATTTGAGCATTCGTATAAACGCAACCGGATCATCAGAAATAAACTTTACATATGCATCTTCTTCTTTTTCCACATTTCGGGTCAGCACATAATTGATTTTATCTTTATAAGGGAATTCCATATCCCAGCCTGAAATCTGCTGGTACGTTTTATTGCCCATAACCGTTGTTTCAACCGAATCCATGAATTCGGCATAGCCATAATCATTCGCATCAGGATTGGGAAGGTTTTCCAGCCAGTCAACACTCCCGTCCATTCTGGCAATTTTACCGTTGAGACTACAGGCGATATATAAAACCAGTTTTCGCATGCCGTTAAAAATCAATATTTAACAGATCCAGCTTTGTGTCGGGGTCGGTCAGTAGCAAGACTTCGTGCATATATGGCACACGTTCAGCTATTGAGGAATTGACAGATAAGAACCAGGGGACTCTCCATTTTCGGGGGTTATATACGGGTTTCTTAATCAGAACAAAGCGTTTGTCCAGGTCGTTCAGTGTATTGGAGAAGTATTTAAACGGTAGTTCCAGATAGTGTTCATTAACCATTAACTCACGGGTATAAAAGCATTCTCTGTGATTCAGGTTAAAGGATACATCCTGTCTGGCACTTTTCAAAACCATTCCATCCGCATCATCTTTAAATATGGACATATTTTTATCCGACAATAACTTAAAGTCATCGAATTTTGTACCGGCCATCAGGTACTGATCCGGCACTATATAACGCGCACCTTTCGGGCTGGCTTTCCATTCAACAAAGAGCACCTTGTATGTCTCCGGTTCAACCAGCATAAATCCTTTCTGCAGGTCCCATGGAGAGCTGTCCTTCTGGTCGAATGTTACCTTATACACAGCTTTATTCATAAACCTGGTTTGGCCGGCCAGTTCAAAATTATAATTTTTGCGGTACTGAGGTTTAAGGAATGTAGCACTGTTATATGCCGGATCCATTATCTGAACATCATAAATGCTGTTGACCTTTGGTGTGAAATCCACATGGTTATCATAATTATCTGTTTTGAACCATTGGCCCTTTAAAATGCGGGTGCTGTAAACGATGGAGTTGTCCAGTATTCCGGGTGTTCTGGTAACTATATTGAGATCAAGCAGTGACTGCATTTCATCTCCCCATCCGGTTTGTTCCCTGTATGCTGCAAGCGCATAAACTGTTTTCTTTGATCTTGTTTTTAAGATGTTTCGAATGGCTTTTTGCGCAATATCGTTACCACTAAGTGTGGATGATGCCATGGTTAAAGGATCGAGTGTCACTTCCGGTTCATCTTCACCCATCTCTGATGCAATCAGCATTTTTTCTGCTTCACCTTTATAAGAAATAACAACGGTATCGTAATCCCTTATCAGTGCAAGGTCCAGGTAGAAGTTCCCATCTTCATCGGTTACATTGCCCCATTTCCTTGATAGCACGGTAACATCGGCAAAAACTGCATCCTGCTTATCGGGTGTCATAACATGTACCTTAATTTTTGTCGGGTTGACCCAAACCGGTTCAGGTTCTTCCTCAATCACAGGGACATCTTCCGGGTTCTCATAGAAGACCACGTCATTTTCATTGGCCCTGGTTTTTTGGTCTTCTACAGGTGGAACCAGGGGCTGTTCAGATCCGAATTTAATCCGGGCATTGCCGGGAATGCCTTCCACTGAGAGTCCTGCCACATCCGCTCTGAATTCATGACCGATATCTGAATTATAGAACTCAACCGTTGCTTTGCCAAACTCATCGGTTGTAAATGACGGGTTCCAGTAAAGTGTTGTTCGTTCGTCCGTTTTTATTTTAGTTGTAGGATCAGCATAATCCGGTGAATAAAACTCTTTGGTTTTGCTGTACCCTGTAATTTTCATTTTTAGAATACCTTTATAGTGGACCTGGCTGTATAATCCACCTCCGTTAATGGTGAATATGGAAAGAATGCCTACCGGTGCCGTAAGATTTTCCGATTGATTAACAAGAGCATCGATGGCACTTGCTGCAGACGGGTCTTCACTCATCTGATATTCGTAAAATTCAGCAATACCTTTTAGCGCATCTCCCGACTGTTGTTCCTGGGGATAGATCAGGTCGATTGAACTGACAATTGTTGGATCCAGTATGATGAGGTCCTGAACCTGGTAGAGTCTGTGCATGCTTGTCAGCATTCCTTTGGCATCTGTGGATCCAACCAGTTCGCCATCCACAAAAATAAAGTATCTGTGGCGTCTTCTGTCCTTGGGTGTGAACCGGACAGAAGAGTCTGATGTTATCAGAATCTCCATTCCAGGTATGGCATCCTCAATCATGCTCATCAGTCCCCAGTTCCATGGTTTCTGTTCGTTCAGGTCTTCCAGCTGTTTTTTACCAACAGTTTGTTCCGGAGCCCCAAATTCCTTAATCATAGCATCTTTAATATCTTTCCCTTTTGTTCCCGTAACGGTGACTTCGTCAATGATTACATCTGTGGTATCCAGGTAGAGTTGATTATCTGTGGCAGAGGCCAGTTCTTCTTCCAGATCATTCCGTTTGATCTGTTGTTTGTTATACACATCCGAAAGGTTTTCACCGCTGTATTCATGTGGATTTGAAATGTCAAAGTCAACAGGACGTGACTTATTATTGGTTTCCAGTTCAATTAAGAAATCTCTTTTGAGACTCATTTTGTTTTTGGTTTGCAGCACAGCACCCAAAGTATCTTTAAAGTCTTTAAGGATAAACGAGAATTCTCCATTGTCATCGGTGAGTTGAGAATAGGCATCAAACCGCCTGGGTATAAAAAAGGTGACATCCATACCTGCAGGTACTTCTTTCTTTTTGCCATTATCGCGGAATAACTTCCCTCTGAGGTAAAGTCCGGGTTCCTCAAGGTATTCCGGAAATGGTATGGTATCTTTCAGGACTTCCTTCCATGAGTACCTTCTCCAACCGTTTGTAAGCATCAGCAGTTCTGATTTCAGATAATTTTTGGATCCCGGTTTAAGAATATCTTTCAGGTCTGCCGGTAATCCCGGAAGCATGGAACTCAAATAGAAATTGGATACAAAGTCAGGATCCCGGTATAAGTCATCGCTCAACCGGTTGGCATCGGTTACCGCAAGCGAAAATGTACCTCTTACAGGATACCCCTCCTTGTCAGTTGCAGTTAGTTCAACTGAGATTTTTCCTCTCTTTTCCGGCTGAAACTGTGCATTATCAATATTGATCAGGAGCTGATCATTCTTGCTGAGGAAAAAGAGACGTTCACATACCGGCCGTTTGATATGATCAAAAACAGTAAACTGAATGATGCCGGTATTAAGGTCCCGCTTAGGGATAGCATATGTTTTTGTTTCCTGATTCAGACTGTCAGAAAGTGCATAAACTGGTGTGGTATTCTGCATGGCAAGCAAAAATAGGTTTTCAAACCTGCCGCTATTGTTTGTGATCGTCACCAGGATATTAGGAGCCTGTGGTGATGATTCAACTTTAAGATTATATCCGGCTGGTAGTCCCTCAGGCAGAGGAAATCTCAGGACTTCCGGTTCATTGTCTACATTTATTTCAGCGTGATAGGTCTTGCCGGCTTCCGGGGTGAACATAAAAAATCCACGCCCTTTCCAAAGCGTTTGAATGGTGGAAACAATATTGCCTGTATGATCTTTAATATAGCCTGTAACCGCAATATTTCGTCCGGTTTTATCTTTGGCTTCAAATGCAACCTTGGTATTGATGCCGGAAACAATATCACCACCTTCAGGATAAAACCTGAGTTTCAGCCCCGGCTCTTCTTCCTTTTCTTCAGCGTAGTGCGGTGTTTCTGCGGCCTCTTTTTTGTTCTTCCTGATATCAAGGTCCTTTAAAATATCAGAAATGGTATCTTCAACCGCATATTCACTTTTCTTCTCCTGAGGCTGGTCATTCAGGATATACACCGGTTTCCGGTAATAGAAATCAGCACCGGTATTCCGCATCCAGTTCGTATATGCAACAAGGGTGTATTCTCCACTTTTATAGCTGGCCGGAATATCAATCTGTCCGGAGGTTCTGCCCTGCTCCAGTTTCAGTATCTTTTTCTGAACTACACCACCGCCCGGCTTTAACAGGTCAACATAGCATACAATCTCTGTTTCGTTCAATCTTTGGTTTTTAACATTCATAATAAAACCACTGAACCAGATTGTTTCGCCCGTATAGTATACCGGTTTATCAGTGTGCAGGTAAGCTGTCTCCTGCCGGTGAACTGCCTGGTAGCTCATTATTTTTCTGATAAAGGCAGCGTTTGATTCTGCAATTTCAGTTGTGGCAGATATGCAGAGAACTGCAATTAGCAGGATCGCCGGAATGAGAGGGTTTTTAATCTTTAGCATTTTTCCAAAAGGTTATTTAAAGGCCTTAAATTACTAAAGTTTTTTTAAATACACCTGGTCAGCTGAATAAAAACAAAAAAAAGGCACCGCTGGTGTAGCGATGCCCTGTTTTATATTCTTAAACCACTGATTATGGCTACATCTTCATGAATTTTCCTGTTGCTTTACCGTTAACAAATACTAGATAAATGCCTGAGTTTAAAGATTCGATATTCAGTTGATTAAATACATTTTCTTCAATAACCTTTGATCCTGTAAGGTCGAAGATCTCAACTCTGGCAGAACTGTTCATGTTAAAGAAAAGCATATCTCTGGCCGGATTCGGATAGAATGATATGGTTTGTGTTGATACCCGCTGAACCGGTTGAAACTGCCCTGCAGCCATATCGATAACCATGTAGCCCAGTTCATCCTGTGCCACTGTTTTTGTGCCGGTTGATGTTTCGGCCTGTTTAAATACGCGTTTATTCAGGTTAACATCAAAATAGCGCAGCGTAGTTGTCACATTATCATTGGCTGTCTGTAATTCGGCAAACATAGCCGGATCAGTGAAGGACGCATCTACATTGATCTGCGCCTGCTTTAAAAGATCACCAACCATAGATGCAGTTTTACCAACAGCAATTTTTTTGCGGTCCAGAACACCGGTACCCTCGGTTGCTGCAAAATAGGTAATAGTTTCAGATGAAACAGAAGCAGTCTGCGATGCTTCTTTCTGAATACGCACCTGAAATCCTGTTGTGCTTACATCTTTAATCCTGACTTTTGTCGGGAATGGCGTAGCATCGGTAAGCTGTGTGACAAAAACCACCGGTTTGGAATCAAACGGTACCGTGAAATTCACCTGTTTCCATGATCCATTGACAGCTGAAACCTTTTTAACTTCTGCTGTTATACCGTCCATATCATAATTTCCATCCGGCAAAGCAAGAAATGAAATGGATTCAGGTTTGGTTTCAATATCTAAATTGTCACCTGACTGAAATGCCCACGTTTCAACACGCATGTTTACTTTACTGTCATCCAGCTTACTGATTCTTTTGGTGAGCTGTGGCTTGCTGTTTCTGTATGAAATTGGTCCCAGAATAACAGATGGATCATTTGTAAATGCATGTGGAAATACACAGGCCTGATCATCAAAATTTGAAACCATAAATTTAGCCACCTGTATGGAATCCTGTCCTGAAGTCACAGAGACGGATTTAACCGGCGAGTAAACGGTTGTGCCACCCGCAATAACACTCTTGATTCGGAACTGGACAGTGCCCTGAACGCCCTCCTGATAAGGATCCTGATAAACGGTAACTCCGGGATTTGTCGTACTGAAAACTTCCACAAAATCACCATCGTTTATGCGTCTTTCCACAACAACCAGATTGGTAAGTTCTTTATTGGGATCTTCCCACTGAATTAAATGTTTTTGCAGTGAAGGAACAGAAGTTAAAAGTTTGATAAACGGTTCCTGAGCATTCCAGTGAGGGATCACTTCATTTTTGCGTGTGAATGCGATTTCAGAAGGGTTATCATAGTAATATTGTCCGGCCAGTGTCAGTCCGCCGTTTAAAACCATTGCGCGGCAGTCCTGTACCCAGTCGTAAATAAAGTAGCGTTCCACAAAACTTGCCGTATCCAGAACCTGCAGAATGGCTTTCATGTCATTCAACTGTTTGGCCGCATTTGCAGGATTATATTCCCTGTTGCCCGCTGGCCAGCTTTCATTGGTCCAGTTGGCACCGTTATTCCACTCGGTGATCCACAAGGGACGACCGGTTCTGTCGTGAATATATTTAAGGTCGTTATACCATTGCTGTGCAGATTTGGCCCAGTAACAATGCAGTGCCACAAAGTCTACCCTGTAATTCATTTCATCACATTTTGCAATAAAGTCAAACAGGTTACCACCACCGTCCGGCGCTCCATTCCATTCTGAGGACCATGCCGGTGAACCTAATCTTAAACCTGATTTCATGAAATTCGGCCACTGATCGATCATGGCATTAAAGGATATGTTGGCCTGATCCGGTCTGTCGGGTTCATTGAAACCGAGCAGATGGCTTATGTTCTGTTTGTTATTGATGGCATCCCATGAAGGCCAGCCACCATTCTGACGTATCGCTGCATATTCATAATTGAGAGAGGAGCTTCCCCCGATATTCCAGTCATAATATGACGTAGAGTTAATGTCGTTCGGGTTCCAACCGGCTTTTCCTTTCTTTGTTACCCACTGGTGTTTAAATACACGGATAAAGGAAACTTTACCTGCCAGCATCGCAGGAATATTGATGTTCATATCACTGTTGTCAGCAATGAACACCCGACTGTATCCTGAACCATCGTTGTTATTGGCAAATGTTGCCATATAACCTCTTTTAAGTTTAAAGGACTTAATGGCATTATCGAAAGACCCCAGGTTTGTATAGTATGTATACACTGCATATGAATTCTGCTCACCACCGAAATCAGGCTCAGTAAATACCGTTAATGGTTTAAAATCAGATCCGTGAGGCATGATCACTGTTCCGAGTTTATAAATAGCCACACGTCCGTTGGCTCCATCCGTTAAAGTACTTCCGTTGATTTTTATGGAGGTTCTGTACTTGGCTACCACGTCGGTAGGACGCATATTGTCAAAAAATAACCAGGCATCCTCGTTGGTCAGATCAACAGTGCTGTTGGTCATGGCATTTGAAGTATTTGTAATGTGATACTCCACTGCTTCGCTTAAAACAATATTCTGATCCAGAAGCGAATCAATAGTCTGCACATCAACAGCACGTGCACTTGTCACTCCGAAAATCATCAGGATTGCCGGTACAACAACAGCTCTTTTAAAGAACTGAATTTTTCGGAGTGAGCTTAATTTGAAAGAAAATTTAGAAATGTTTAAAATATTCATGTTGCGGATTTAAAATTTGCTGCAAATATATTGGTTTATTAAACATGGTCTCCAAACAGTTATGCAATATAGTACAACAAAATTCATACCATAGGTTATGAAATTAAAATAGAGTGTAAATTTTTCGACAGCAAACGGTGATAAATAAAATACGCCATACATGATGAAAGGAATTGCATTAGTTGTATTTTAAGTTTTACTTTTGCAGAGGTATTAAAAAGAACACTATTCAATGAAGTTTTTATTTCTGGCTGGTCTCATAGGCGTTTTACTGGGATGTAATTTCAGCAAGCAGCAGGAAAATGCAGTGGTCGATATCCTGAAAAACGAATATGCTTCCGGGTACAGCATTGAAAACGTGGACGAGAATTACATTGTTACGATAAAACACCCCGGTGATCATAGTGTGCCATTTCAGAAATTTGCACTTTACAGTAACGAACCTGTAAAAAACAGAAATGACATCGAGTTTCAACTGAAAATTCCGCTGAAGAATGTCGCAGCACTGGCAGTTACTCATATCGGTTATATCGATGCTGTTAAGTCCGTATCAAGTATAAAGGGCATAACCGATCCGTTCAGAGTATATAATGCCAAAGTAAGAGAAGGTGTACAAAACAGTGACATTCAGAATCTGGGAGAAAGCATGGTACCCGATCTGGAAAAGATTCTTGCCATGCATCCGGATGCCGTTTTTATGTCTGGTTTTCCGAATGCAAGAGAACATAACCGGATATTGAACGAAGCAGGAGTACCCGTTATCTACACTGTGGCCTGGACTGAAAAAACACCGCTGGCAAGGGCCGAATGGATTAAGTTTTTTGGTTTGTTATATGGTAAAGAAGCGTTTGCAGATTCTGTTTTTTCGGTTGTTAAAAATCATTATAATAGTTTGGTGAACTATGCGGATTCTCTTGATACAAAACCGGAAGTGTTTTGTGGAAACAGTTTCAGGGGAGTCTGGTATCTGCCCGGTGGCAAAAGTTATATATCTGGACTGATAAAGGATGCAGGGGGTAATTATATCTTTAACTCAGATACCACATCAGGAAGTATGGCAGTGAGTTTTGAAGTGGTTTATGCCGAAGCAAGAAATGCAGATTTCTGGCTGAATGTACAGGAAAAAACCATAACTGAAATGATGTCTCACGATAAACGCTATGGTTCTTTTAAACCGGTTGAAAAAGGAAATGTGTATAACCGGCTGGGACGTGGGGTATTAAATCAGGGAAACGATTATTTTGAAACGGGAACCTGGCGGCCGGATTTAGTTTTAAGCGATTTAATTCATATTTTGCATCCCGAAACAGGACAAGATTCCTTAGTCTTTTACAAACGGCTGGATAAATGAAACAAACTTCCCGTTTTACATTACGATTGGTGATTGTAACGCTGCTGACTGTGGTGTTCTTTGTTGCTGATTTATTGATGGGAAGTGTATCTATTCCTCTGCCGGAAGCCCTCAAGATCCTGTTCGGATCAGGCCTTGATTCAACATTTACCTACATTATACTGGATTTCAGATTACCTAAAGCCCTGGTTGCCATTTATGTGGGAGCCGGACTTTCAGTTTCGGGTTTGATGATGCAGACCCTGTTTCGCAATCCACTTGCCGGACCATTTGTGTTGGGTATAAGTTCGGGGGCAAGCCTTGGCGTTGCGCTGTATACCATGGCAGCGGGTCTGGTATTTGGAACTGCTGCTGTATTTGCCACAGGAGCCCTGGGTATGGTCTTTGCAGCCATTATTGGAGCAGCACTGGTTATGTTGCTGACCCTACTCGTTTCGCTGAGGGTTAACGATACCGTGTCGTTGCTGATTGTGGGGATTATGTTTGGCAGCATCACAGGAGCCATAGTCACTGTTTTACAATATTTCAGTGATCCGAATACGGTACACAATTTTCTGGTGTGGACATTCGGAAGCTTGTCGGGAATCACCTGGAGTGAAGTCCGTATAATTACGGTTTGCTTTGCCATTGGTATTGTACTCGCATTTGCACTGGTAAAGAATCTGAATGCCATGTTACTGGGCGAAAATTATGCCCGCAGCATAGGGGTAAACAATAAACGATTACGCATTATAATTATACTGATCACCAGTCTGATAGCAGGTACTTTAACGGCTTTTGTTGGACCCATTGGTTTTATTGGCGTGGCTGTTCCGCATATGGCACGTTTCGGTCTCAGCAGTTCAGATCACAAAAAACTGATGCCATTAACTGCATTATACGGCGCATCATTAATGTTGTTATTTGACATCGTTTCACAACTGCCCGGATTTCATAATACCCTGCCTATAAACGCCGTTACAGCACTGTTCGGTGCACCGGTTGTGATCTGGGTCATCTTCAGGAGTAAATCGAAAAAGAGTGCATTCTGATGGTGGAATTTAAAAACATACCGTTCGATACCATTCTTCAGACCACTGAACTGTCCATAGGGTACAAAAGCCGCAGGAAAGTACATAAGGTCGTCATGTCAGATCTCAACCTGAGCATTTTCAGGGGAGAAATGATTTGCCTTATCGGTCCAAACGGTGTCGGTAAATCAACATTGATCCGAACGATTTCGGGCATGCAGCCTGCCATTGAAGGTGAAACCTACATTGAAAATATTCCGCTGAATGATGAAAACCTCAGGCAGCTGTCACGTATGATCAGTGTGGTATTGACAGACCGCATCAATCCCGGACATTTTACGGTGTTCGATATGGTGGCTATGGGACGGCATCCGCACACCAACTGGTTTGGAAGTCTGGCAGCTCAGGATATCGGGGCGATAGAAACCGCGTTAAAGCAGGTAGGAATGTTGCCTTTTTCGGATCAGCCCTTCGAAAACCTGAGTGACGGTGAGCGGCAGCGTGTCATGATCGCCAGGGCTCTTTCGCAGGATTGTCCGCTGATTTTACTGGATGAACCGACTGCACACCTTGATTTACCCAACAGGGTGGAAATTATGAAACTTTTGCGTTCCCTGGCCAGAAAGACCAATAAATCTATCCTGATATCCACACACGAGCTGGATCTGGCGTTGCAGACGGCCGACCGCGTATGGCTGATGACAGAAGAGCGGGGAGTGATCACAGGAACACCGGAGGACCTCGTGTTAAGCGGTGAGTTCGAACATGCATTTCATAACCAGTCCTTTGATTTTGAGATCAACTCGGGAACGTTTAAGGTGGTCTATGAGCAGAATAAATTTGTAAAACTTAAGGGTGATAATGTGCGGGTTTTCTGGACGCGAAGGGCATTGGAGCGGCATGGATACCGGATATCGGATGAGGCACCGTTTGAGGTCATTGTAAACGGGAAGGACTGGCTGGTTGTCCGCGGAACAGAAAGAGTAGTATGCAATACGATTTGGGAGGTTTTGAATTCACTGATTGCCTGATCTTACATTTGTACTATCTTTGTTGTATATGCAGAATCCAAACGATGAAATAAGGTTTACCGGACAACGGGAACGGTTGGTGCGTGAACTGGAGCGGAAAGGAATAAAGGATGTTTCTGTTTTAAATGCCATAAATAAAGTTCCCCGGCATAAATTTTTCAGACCTGATTTACTCTCATTTGCTTATTACGATAATGCCTATCCGATTGGAGCGGGACAGACCATATCACAGCCTTATACTGTTGCTTATCAGACGGCCTTACTCAAAGTGGACAAAGGTTTAAAGGTGTTGGAAATTGGAACCGGATCGGGTTATCAGGCTGCAGTTTTATGTGAGATGGGTGCTGCTGTGTACAGCATTGAACGCCAGAAAAGTCTCTACTCGCTTACACCTGTTTTACTGAAAAGACTGGGATACTATCCCAAACTGGTTTATGGTGACGGGTTTGAAGGGATTCCGGATGAGGCACCATTTGAGCGGATACTGATTACGGCAGCAGCTCCGGAGGTTCCACAGAAATTGCTGAAACAACTGACTGTGGGTGGACTGATGGTTGTGCCGGTTGGTGGTGAACTGCAGATAATGATGCGGATTACACGGATCAGCGAAACGGATTTTGAAATGGAAAAATTTGGTGCGTTTACGTTTGTGCCCATGTTGAAAGGAACAGAGTAAACAATTAGGAATCACTGTTGTCCGGTTAAAGCTTCAGAGATTCCTCGCTACACCCGGAATGACAGCCAGCAAATGCCTGTCATTCTGATCGTAGTAAAATGAAGCGAAGAATCTTTAAGTAATATTGATTTTTAGCCGGACAACATTGATAAGGAGTGTAGAATTACGAATTTATATTTTGTTAAATCCTCCGATCCAGATGTAAAATCGGGACCTCCTCCTTTTGATCAGGAGGACATGGTCCTTCAAATTTTAAGTTTTACGACGTCCCTCTTGTGAAAAGGGGGTGTCCGGCAGCGACGGACGGTGGATTTGTTAAATAAAGAACAGATAAATGAGGAATGGCTCTTACATATTTCTGCGAGAATCTGCGTTTCAGTCTGCGAAATATCCTGATTCTTGCGTCTTGATTCTTGATTCTAAATAAAACTTATATGCTAACAATTAAAACATTCATATTTAATCCGTTTCAGGAAAACACGTACGTGGTATCGGATGAAAGCGGAGCCTGTGTTGTCATTGATCCGGGATGTTCGTCGGATCGTGAAAACAGCGACATTAGTGCTTATATTGAAGAAAATAAACTTAAGCCGGAAAAGGTATGGTGTACACATTTGCATGTGGATCACGTACTTGGGAATGCCTTTTTTTACGAAAAATATGGTTTAAAGCCTGAAGCCCATTTTAACGAACAGGATCTGTATAACATGGTGAAAGGTCAGGCGCAGATGTTTGGTTTGGTAATGAATACAGAGCCTCCTTCCATCGGAAACTATCTGAATGAAGGGGATTTGATAAGGTTTGGAAACACGACGTTTAAAGTCTTGCTGGTGCCGGGACATTCGCCCGGAGGGCTTTGTTTTTATTCAGAAAAAGACAGGGTGGTATTTGCCGGCGACTGCCTGTTCAGTGGGAGCATTGGACGAACAGATCTCTGGGGAGGTGATCACGACCTGTTGATCAGCAGAATTAAGTCCGAGCTACTGACTTTACCCGATGAAACCGTTGTATATTCCGGTCACGGCCCGATGACCACGATAGGAGAGGAGAAAGAAGATAATCCGTTTATTAATTAGTGGGAGTGCAACTTTAAGTCGCAGCCACTTCTGACCTACTATTTTACAGAGGTATTGCTTTGGGCAAAATAATATTTTTAAAAATATTATACTCAGAAAATTAATATTCAGACTTTTCCAGAATATATTCGGCTGTTTCAGGTTTTAATTGCTCAAAACAAAGCTAATATAACTGGAATAAGTCGGTTTTTAGACATTTTATTTAATGTTAATACTCTTTTGTAAAATTCGTAATATCAGCTAATAGTACCAAAGCTAACTAAAAATATGCCTCTTGACAGTAAGTCAAATTTTTTGTAATTTGCACAAAACAACCCTGAATTATAAACTAAAATTTAAATTTTATATCTAAAAGAGAACTCAATATTATATTGTAATAAGTGAAGTATAGTATCTTTTTACACGGGGCAAAAAACACCCCGCCTCGTTACTGAAGCAGGGTGAAAACTAAGTTTTTAATCTGTGAAACCAGCACGTTTCACACAAATACAAAATTATGAAAAATAAAGTTTTAATCATTACTCAAAAGTTACCTGTGTACAATTTAGTTTTATGCTTAGCCTTAGTTTCAGTTTTTATGCTTAGCTGTAACAACGATTCTGAGGTGTTAAATCAAGAACCTGTAAAAGAATTGATCACGATTGATAACTTGGGTCAAGTCCATAATTATTTGTTAGACAAATATGAAAAAAGCAGCTTAAAATCAACATTAACATCTAAAACTTTTGGTGATGTTTATAATGAGTTTGAAAGGATATTGCTTGAATCTGAAAAATATTCGACAAATTCAACGATCCTATCTGATCTTACTGATTCAGAAAAATTAGAAATTCTGAATAAATTTGCTGATTTAAAATTGGATAACAACTTCCAGAAAGAATTTAAAAGAAGATTTATAACTTACTTTCAAAGTCTTCAAGACATTGACGCTGATATTAAAGCAGATATTTTAAATACTGTTAATAATTATACTCTGATAGATAGTCCAGATGATTTTGAAAACAAAAGAAGTTATAATTTAGCTATAGCTTATAACAATGTTTACAAATCATCAATGGATTATTGGGGTACGAATAATAAATTGAAGAGTGTCAATATTACGGAAAACCAAGCGATTATTTGGGCTGATGCTGCTGGCGCTTTAATTGGTTTAGGCTGTGGAGGTGTTATGAGTATTTTGATGGGTGCAGCTACTTCTAATATGATAGTTGAATGTTATAATATGGAGTAAAAGTTATTGTTATGATCAGATTTAAAACAAAAATCTTGGATTTTACAATTCTTATCGTATTCATTTTTTGGGGTATTTTAGACTTATTTTCATTAATTCCAAAATACCAGTTCATAATTGATTTAACTTGCTCAATATATTTTGTGGTTATATTTGAGATTTCCTTAAAAAGAACACAAGATAGAGATTCAAGATATAGTTCTCTTGTTAAATCAGTTTTTCTTTTTAATGCAATATTAATTGCTACTGCAGTTATTATTCATTTTCGAGATTTAACAATACGAATAAGTGGATTAGAGGTTGTAAATATTGTTTTACCTCTTCAAAGTTTGTATTATTTGTATTATCTCAGAAAGAATAACAGTTAATAGGAATCTGTTATCTTTAAAGGGGCTGTCTTATTGATGCAAGATGGCCCCTATTGGTTTCTGTTAGGAAATATCTAATTCAAGTAGTATTAAATGAAGTATACAAGAACCGCAAATTGGATGTATATGTAACTAGTAATTCTTTGGCATCTTTTAAAGAGAACAAGTATAATTAAGGATAAATTCACTACTATTATTACAAGCAGTAGTGGAGGGTTATTTTCCGTTTCACATATCTTGGTTCCGGATGTGGTTATCCAAGTACGAAAAATTTTAGCAGCAGATTTCACATATTTTTTAAAATACAGTTTTATATGGAACAGCTCCAGAGGGAATTCTTGGAGAGCAGTAAGAATTACGTTTAAGTACTTAAACGTAATTTGTTGATTATTAAAATGTACAGACCTTATAAGTCCCTGATCATCTTTTTTATGATCTTTGAATTAATAGCAGCAGTCGTTTTCGTTAAAGAAGAAATTAGCTTACGACTATTTTTGATATTTACAGAATTATCTGTTGGTATGATTGCATTGCAAAAGTACAATGAAATCCAAAGGAATAAAAAGAATAATACAAAATAGCTCAAACAGACTTGAGAAATTGATCCGATGACTTAACGTCATCGGATCAATAGTTTTATAATTTAAATGCCTCTTTAATAGCATCCACATAGTCGAGTTTTTCCCAGGTAAACAGTTCTACTTCTGTTTCAAGTTCACCGGAATAAGGCGAACTGAATTTTTTGCGAACCACTTCCGGTTTACGACCCATGTGACCATAAGCTGCTGTTTCCAGATAAATAGGGTTTCGCAGTTTAAGCCTTGTTTCAATGCCGTTTGGCGTCAGATCAAAAATCTCAGACACTTTGTTGGCAATGGCGGCATCACTTAAATCAACGTTTGATGAACCATAAGTCTCCACAAAAACACTGATTGGCTCCGCTACACCGATGGCATACGACAACTGAACCAGGATTTCATCGGCTACACCTGCTGCTACAATATTTTTAGCAATATGCCGCGCTGCATAAGCTGCTGAACGGTCTACTTTTGATGGATCTTTACCGGAAAAAGCACCACCACCGTGAGCACCTTTGCCGCCGTAAGTATCCACAATAATTTTACGTCCTGTTAAACCGGTATCACCGTGAGGTCCACCGATAACGAATTTTCCGGTTGGGTTCACATGGTAGATTATTGCTTCATCGAACAGTGCCTTAACACGTTCAGGAAGGTGTGATTTTACCCTTGGGATCAAAATATTGATCACATCGCTTTTTATTTTAGCCACCATGTCTTCGTCAGCCTTCAGCTGAGCATCCGGCGATGAGGGTGTAATAAACTCGTCATGTTGTGTTGATACCACAATGGTATGAATACGTTCAGGAGCGCCATTGTCATCATACTGAATGGTAACCTGCGATTTGGAATCCGGACGAAGATAAGTCATCTCTTTTCCTTCGCGACGGATATCAGCCAGTTCTTTAAGCAACAAATGTGATAATTCCAGCGAAATAGGCATGTAATTATCGGTCTCCCTGCTGGCGTATCCGAACATCATCCCCTGGTCACCGGCACCTTGTGTTTTGGGGTCTTCACGGTCCACACCACGGTTAATATCAGCCGATTGTTCATGAATGGCATTCAGTACACCACAGGAGTCACCCTCAAAACGGTATTCTCCTTTTGTGTAACCTATTTTGTTGATGACACGGCGTGCGATTTCCTGTACATCAACGTAGGTCTGAGATTTTACTTCACCGGCCAGTACAACCTGTCCGGTAGTTACCAATGTTTCGCAAGCAACTTTCGACCTCTTGTCGAAAGCCAGAAATTCGTCGAGCAGAGCATCTGAAATCTGATCGGCAACCTTATCAGGATGGCCTTCAGATACGGACTCTGATGTAAATAAATATCCCATGATTTAAGAATTAAACTTTAAACTTTGTGGAAGATTTGTCAGGCAAGGCTCATAAATGCAGATTCTTTTTAGCATTTTTTTATGTGGTTGCAAGCAGCCAAATCTTTCCACGATTACGGGTGCAAATATATATTATTTTCAGATTTATCTGTAATTTTTAACCATTTTAAATAGTTTTAGCGTGCAATAGCAGGCGGGCATTTAACCGTTATACTCATATTTAAAATACTATGGAATCATATTTTATGATTTGCAATAGCAGCAGAACATGAAATTCCGTTATTTTTGTGAAGATTATCCGGATATATGGCTAAGAAAAGTAAAAGGAAGAGCTTAAGACAAAAGTACCGCATTTCCATCATCAACGAGGAAACGTATGATGAGGTTCAGTGGTGGAGACTGTCGCCCATCAATATCCTTATTTTTGTTTTTATCGTATTTACGCTGGTCGGTGGAGGTACAGCTGCCGTAATTGTCTTTACTCCCCTGAAACAGTATATTCCGGGTTTTCCGACCGCAGAAATGCAGGAGAACATTGCCCGTAGTACTATTCTCGCTGATTCTCTGGAAAACAAACTGAACCAGTACGGACGATATCTGAACAGCATCGGCGTGATCCTTGAAGGCGATCTTCCGGAAGAAATGTTCGCCGATACCGGGTCATCTGAAACTCATCCAACCTTTATGGAGCGGATGGACCTGGAGCCCAGTCTGGCAGACTCTCTCTTCAGAGCCGATATTGAACAACGTGAAAAATATAACCTTCAGGTTTTTAATGCTGACGAGGATGAAAATACAGATGATGACCTGATGCTGTATAAGCCGGTGGACGGTGTGGTAACTAATTCCTTTGATCCGGAAGAAGAGCACTGGGGAGTGGATCTGGCTGCTGCACCAAACGAAAAGGTTATGTCGGTAGCTGACGGAACGGTTATTTTTGCTGAGTGGTCGCTGGTAACGGGTTATGTGATTCAGGTTCAGCATGCCAATAATCTGGTAAGTGTATATAAACATAACAGTACCCTGCTGAAGGATGAAGGGAATAAGGTAAAAGCAGGAGAGGCTATCGCGATTATCGGTAATTCGGGAGAATTGACCACAGGCCCTCATTTGCACCTGGAATTATGGAAGGACGGGAAAGCCATCGACCCGGAAAAACACATTGTATTTTAGCTGCATGGAAAAGACCAGAAAAAAACTTGCCATATTAGGTTCAACAGGTTCCATCGGAACGCAAACGTTAGATGTTATCCGTGAACATAACGATAAATTCGAGGCCTATATCCTTACTGCCGGGAGTAATGCCGATTTACTGATCAGGCAGGCTATGGAGTTTAAACCCGAGGTGGTGGTCATAGGAAATAAGGAAAAGTATCCCGCCGTTTCAGAAGCTCTTGGAGGGTTGCCTATAAAAGTATTTGCTGGCGAAGAAGCTATTGCACAGGTCGTTGAGTTTGGGGCAGTGGATATGGTGGTGACGGCTATGGTGGGATATGCAGGGTTAAAACCAACCATTAATGCCATTAAAGCCGGTAAAAATATTGCACTGGCCAATAAGGAAACACTGGTGGTGGCCGGTGAACTGATCATGGGAATGGCTGCAGAAAACAAGATTGCCATTTTACCGGTGGATTCAGAACATTCTGCGCTGTACCAGTGTATGGCAGGAGAGTGGCAGAATCAGGTAGAGAAGATAATCCTTACCGCTTCAGGTGGCCCTTTCAGAACCCGTAATTATGATTACCTGCAGAATGTAACCAGCAAAGAAGCCTTAAAACATCCCAACTGGGACATGGGGGCCAAGATTACTATAGATTCGGCAACAATGATGAATAAAGGATTTGAGGTGATTGAAGCCAAGTGGCTGTTCGGTCTCAAACATAACCAGATTGAAGTCATTGTGCATCCGCAGTCCATTATCCATTCGTTGGTTGAGTTTACCGACGGTTCACTGAAAGCACAAATGGGGCTGCCTGATATGAAATTGCCCATTCAGTATGCATTATCATATCCGAAAAGATTAAGGTCAACCTTCCCTCGTTTTAACTTTATGGCCTATCCCGAACTGACCTTTGAGCAACCTGACCCGGAAAAATTCCGTTGCCTTGAACTGGCATATCAGGCCATGTATTGTGGTGGAAATATTCCCTGTATTATGAATGCAGCAAATGAGGTGGTTGTGAAAGCCTTTTTACAGGACAAAATCGGATTTCTTGAAATTGCGGAAATCATCGAAAAGACCATGGAGAAAACAGCCCATGTTAAAAAGCCAACTTACGAGGATTATGTGGCGACCGATGCCGAAGCGCGAAGAATTGCAGCGTCGATGATTAAATAAGATATAAGAATCAAGACGGAAGACACAAGAATCAGGATTTCACGATTCACGACTCACGATTTCACGACTCAAGATTTCGTGTATCAAAAACTCGAGCTGTCGAATCTCAAGGGCAGTAAATCATTGGAATTTTCTATGGCAACAATCTTTTCACTGCCGTAAAGGATCACCTTCATAGGCGAACCAAATCTGGTGTTGGATTCCGTGATGACCTGTCTGCAACTGCCGCAGGGTGCAACTGGCTGATCAAGAAATAATCCGTCTTTTTGTGCACAGACAGCCAGACAAACTGCTCTGCTTGCAGGATACCTGGCATGAGCCGCAAACAGCGCCACACGTTCGGCACATAAGCCGGAAGGATAGGCCGCATTTTCCTGGTTGCTTCCGGTCACGATTTCACCATTATCAAGCAAAACGGCGGCACCTACATGAAAACCCGAGTAGGGAGCCCATGCTGTCTCTGCAGCATTCTTACAGGCTTCAATGGTTTCTTTTTCCAATGCTGAAAATTCATCACTGTTATCGAATTCCAGTGCGGTTAGTGTGATTTGTTTTGTTTTCATTGCAGTTTTCTAAGCGTTTCAAAATTAACGATAATGTTCTGTTGCATCAACATTATGTGAGGTGTTTGTGCTATTTTTGTCCAATTAATCCTATTTGTATGTTACAAAGTGATCCGATTGGGCTGGCCGTTTCTGATTTTTTTAAAACGGGTAAGGCAAAAAAGCTCATTGTACATTCATCACAATTTGATGATGATGAAATCCCGGTAAACTATCTTTTCAGAAGTTACAGTCGACTTCCGGCCATTGAAAAATCGGCTATCAGCAACTGTAATGGAAGAGTGCTTGATACAGGCGCATGTACCGGCGCACATGCATTGATACTGCAGGAAAAAGGTTTTGATGTGACAGCCCTGGAAATATCTGATCTGTGTTGTGAAGTCATGAAGAAGCGTGGTGTTGAACATGTGATCCATGGCGATATTTTAAGGATTGAACCAACGAAATACGATACCGTTCTGGTGCTTATGAACGGAACGGGCCTGGCAGGTACGATCAATAACCTGGGATCATTTCTTAAAAGGTTGGGATCTTTTTTAAACAGCGGTGGTCAGATTCTGATCGACAGCAGCGATCTGAAGTATCTTTATGAGGAAGATGATGGTTCATACCTGGTTGATCTGAACGGAGCTTACTATGGTGAAATCGATTTTCAGATGGAGTACAATGGAATTAAGGGAGAAACGTTCCCCTGGCTGTATGTTGATCCGGATACATTTGCGCTGATTGCAGAACAGTCGGGATTTAGTTTTAAAATCCTTAAAGAAGGTAACCATTATGATTACCTGGCCCGGCTAATCAAAAAATAAACTATTTCTTAAGATTCTTAAAATAAAGATCCAGCAATTCTCTTGCTGCGATGAAGGAACTTTTTTCTTCGTTCAATACCTGTTGTTCCAGTATTGGGATACCGGCTTTTATGTCCGGTTCATTGTAGAAATTTTGTTTGAGTTGTTCATTGATGCTCTCATACATCCAGTATTTGGCCTGTCGTTTGCGGCGATCGTAAAAGTAATTGTTGGTTTTAGTATGACTCAGGTATTCCAGCAACATATTCCAGATGTCGCTGATGCCGGTGTGATGTAATGCAGAACAGGTCATGACGCGGGGTGACCAACCGGATTCTGATGGTGGAAAAAGATGCAGTGCATTGCTGTATTCCCGTTTTGCCATGTCTGCTTTTTTTATGTTGTCACCGTCAGCTTTGTTAATGGTAATCGCATCGGCCATTTCCATGATGCCTCTTTTAATACCCTGTAACTCATCACCGGCACCGGCGATAAGGACCAGCAAAAAGAAATCGACCATGGAGTGCACTGCAGTCTCTGACTGTCCCACCCCAACAGTTTCTACAAATATGGTGTCGAAACCGGCGGCCTCGCATAAAATAATACTTTCACGGGTTTTCCTGGCTACACCTCCTAATGTACCCGCAGACGGACTCGGACGGATGTAAGCATTTGATTCGGATGATAATTTTTCCATCCGGGTTTTATCGCCTAAAATGCTGCCTTTTGTTTTTTCGCTGGAAGGATCTATGGCCAGAACTGCCAGTTTGCCACCGTTGTCGATTATATGCATGCCGAGCGATTCGATAAAAGTACTTTTACCGGCACCGGGTACTCCTGTAATTCCTAATCTGATGGAATGGCCTGTATGGGGAAGGCATTTCTCAATTACTTCCTGTGCCAGCTGATAGTGTTCCTGCTTATTGCTCTCAACCATGGTGACAGCCTGGCTCAGGATAGTGATATTCCCCTTTAATATCCCATCTACAAATTCATCGACCGAACGAACGGCCTTCTTCTTTTTCCTGAATTTTTTCAGGTTGGGATTAACAGCAGGTGGTTGATCAATTCCGGAATTGACACTTAAGCCTTTGTATGAGGCATCATTTTCGGGGTGCTCAATATGGTGGTGTGAATCTTTCTCTGACATAAATTTTATCTTTCAGACAAAGTTAAAGAAATCAATCGCCGCAGCCATGAATAAAGAAAAATATTGTTAGTGTGTTTTCCACAGGATACGGATTTTGCATAATTCAATTTTTTATTACATTTGCATCCGCAAAACGGTTTACCGTTGCCAAAACGCCCGGATGGCGGCCCCGATGCTTCGGGGGGTAGACGCGCTAATAGAAATATCTTTTATATTGGCGTTAAAACAAAGCCATCCAACAATTTTATATTGTTGCCCGGATGGCGGAATAGGTAGACGCGCTGGTCTCAAAAACCAGTGGTAGCAATACCGTACCGGTTCGATTCCGGTTCCGGGTACAGAAAGAGCGAATAACAGAATGATGTTTTTCGCTCTTTTTATTTTGCATTTGCAGTAACTAAAGTATAGCCTACAAGTCTGTCGTATCGGTCGCTGAAAGATCTGTAGTAGGCATAGATGCGGTAATCATTTTCGGTTTCAAAAAAGTTATTTTCGTAAGGTGAATAACTCGCAATTTTTTCTCCGGTAGGTAAAAACAGGTACTGGTAATCGTAACGTCCCTGTTTCAGAAGAATATTCGTATTGTATGCTTTTTCATCAAAATCGTATTTCATCTCATAAGGATCTGAGAATTCTCCATAAGTAAAATCGCCGTTTAAAAAGATTTTGCCATTAAAATAAGGATCATCACGGCGAATGGTAAAATGCACAATAACATAATCCGATTCCAGTGCGAGATTATCCTGATCAGCTTCCTGTCTTCTCACAAAGAATTTGCCGTTTACATCGTGCCTGTAACTGTAACTTATCTTGCTTTGTGGTTCATCGGGAATTAATACCATATGATAGTAGGGCGCATAATATTGAATGCTTTGAATGCCATGTGTATTATATCGGGTGGACGTGGCTTCGAAATACCTGAATTCATTACCGCCTTTAAATACCAGATCCGCATTGTGTTCGTATACCAGCTGGTTTGGTTTAATAAAGGTTGGCTGAATGCCGGATTTTATATTGTCTCTTCTGTCGTTTTGCTGAATAAAAATTTTCATCTCTGTTGCCGGATCCTGTATAGGCAATTCAGGATGTGACACAACAAAATTTATTTGCTGGTTCTCTTTTCTTATATCGGTTTCGGTAACAAATGCCACCTCCGGTACAATATTAACCGTATTTTCATATACGTAAAAACATGCTGTAAGAACCGGTTCTTTACTGTTGCTGCCGGTAACAGTAACAACATAATTCCCCGATACTTTTAGTGAGGTATAATCATTTGGAATTTTGAGTTTGTAATGAACATATGGTACATTTGTATTAATGGAGTATTCATAATCGTCAATAAAAGATGTTTTAAAACCGGTTATGACCTCTGTATCTGTCAGATCCGATGGCAGCCAGTCGCTGTTGCAGTGGGTAATGTGGTATTTCAGGCTCTGTTCACTGTCAGACAGTTCGTCAAAGCTTATAATGATCTGGTCACCACCGTTCAGGGCAATAGCCGGATACGATAAAATATTGTCGGAATTATAAACCTGCAACGTCTTAAAATCCGGGGATGTAATATGCGTAAAGTAAGGCTCAATTCCGTAGGAATTAATTAGAGTTAATATAAATAAAAATAATAATGTATTGATCTTTAGCATAATAGGCTAATTTTAAACAAATTACAAATATAGATGTTTACATTGAAGAAAAAAATCTTTATAAAGATGTTAAACAATAACGATTGAGCGATAAAATTTAATACTTTTGCACAAAATTTTTAGGAAAAATTATATTTCTTCTTACTATGGCGGAAATGATTAAAATCAGGAAGGGATTGGATATCAAGCTCGAAGGTAAAGCTGAAGAGCAGATATTATCAACCCCCAAAGCAGAACTATTTGCTTTAAAACCGACAGACTTCCATGGATTAACGCCAAAGCTTCTTTTAAAACCGGGAGAAAAAGTAAAAGTTGGAACACCGGTATTTTTTGATAAGTACAACCCTAAAGTTTTATTTGTTTCACCGGTTAGTGGTGAACTGGTTGATGTTGTCAGGGGAGAACGCAGACGCATACTGGAAGTTGTCATTAAAAGCGATGGCAAAATGACTGCAGAGGATTTGGGAAAATCCGATGTGTCAAAAATGAAGCGGGAAGAGGTTGTTGAGAAAATTCAGCAGGCGGGAATGTGGTCTTTCATAAAACAAAGACCCTATGATATTATTGCCAAAGCAAATAAAGAGCCCAAGGCGATTTTTATTTCCGGATTTGATACTGCGCCTTTGGCACCGGACTATAGTTTCATGCTTAAAGATAAAGGTGCCGAATTACAGGAGGGGATAAATGTTCTGAAAAAACTCACTGCCGGTAAAGTTCACCTGTCAGTTGACGGAAACTCTCCTGCAAAAGTTTTTAAATCACTTAAGGGTGTTGAGATCCACGAAGTCGATGGTCCGCATCCTGCAGGAAACGTTGGAATTCAGATTCACCATATTGATGCCATCAATAAAAATGAAGTTGCATGGGTTATCAATCCTCAGGATGTAGCCGCTCTGGGCAGCTTGTTCATAAATGGAAAATATGATCCGACCAGAACTATTGCCATCACAGGTTCAGAACTAAAGAAAACAGGTTATTACAACATTATTCTCGGTATGTCGGTAACGCCGTTTATCGCGGATAATGTAAATAAGGATGTTCATCTTCGCGTCATCAGCGGTAATGTGCTGACTGGCACCAAAATTTCAAAAGATGGTTATCTTGGCGCATACCATCATCAGCTGACAGTAATTCCTGAAGGTGATGATTTTGAGTTTATGGGCTGGGCTAATCCGGGATTTAATAAATTCAGTGTACATGGTAATGTCTTTTCAAAGTTTCTGGGTAAACGTACATGGAAACTGGATGCCAACCTTCATGGGGGTTACAGGGCACTAGTTATGTCTGGTGAATATGAAAAGGTACTGCCAATGGATATTTTGCCTGAATTTTTGCTGAAATCTGTTATTGTTAAGGATATTGATAAGATGGAGCAGTTGGGCATTTATGAAATTGCGCCGGAAGATATGGCCTTATGTGAAGTTGTTTGTACATCCAAGACCGAAGTTCAGCGTATTATTCGTGAGGGACTGGATCTGATGATTCAGGAATTAGGATAAAAAATTTACAATATAAAATTCAGAGCCTTGAAAGCATTAAGAAAAATTATTGATAACATTAAACCTCAATTTGAAAAGGGTGGAAAGTTTGAAAAGCTCCACTCTGTGTTTGATGGTTTTGAAACTTTTCTCTTTGTACCGGACAAGACTTCTAAAAGCGGAGTGCATATTCATGATCAGAATGATATGAAACGCACAATGATCACTGTGGTCATTGCACTTATACCTGCCTTGCTTTTTGGAATGTTTAATGTCGGTTATCAGCATTTTCATGCACTGGGAGAAACAAAAGAGTTTTTTGAAACATTCTGGTATGGTTTAATTCGGGTATTGCCTATTGTCATTGTTTCATATGTAGTTGGATTGGGCATTGAGTTCGTGTTCGCCCAGATTAAGGGGCATGAGATTCAGGAAGGTTTTCTTGTAACAGGAATGCTTATTCCTTTAATTGTGCCAATCGATGTACCGTTGTGGATGGTAGGTGTGGCCACAGCTTTCGCAGTCATTTTTGCCAAGGAAGCATTTGGTGGGACAGGAATGAACGTGTTTAATGTGGCACTGATTACCCGTGCTTTTCTGTTTTTTGCTTATCCCATATATATGTCGGGTGACAGCGTGTGGATCAGGGGTATAGCAAAAGGTGCGGCACTGCCTGATGGTTTCAGTGGTGCAACAGCATTAAGTCAGGCTGCTCTTGCTCATTCAGGTGAAGCTGCTAAAATAGTGGATGGATTTGGTAATCCGGTCTCGTTATGGGATATGTTTGCAGGGTTTATACCCGGTTCAATAGGTGAGACTTCAACCATTGCCATATTAATTGGTGCTGCTATTTTAATCATAACAGGAGTTGGTAGCTGGAAAGTAATCGTGAGCACCTTTGCAGGTGGTTATCTGATGGCGCTGTTACTGCATGTGGCAACAGGCGACAATGCATTTATGCTAATGCCCCCACATTATCAGTTGGTTCTGGGTGGTTTTGCATTTGGAGCCGTCTTTATGGCAACTGACCCGGTTACCGGTTCACGAACAGAAACAGGAAAATGGATTTACGGCTTTTTAATCGGTGCTCTGGCCATTCTGATCAGAATTGTTAACCCGGCATATCCTGAAGGAGTGATGCTGGCGATCCTGATCATGAATATATTTGCGCCACTCATCGATCATGCTGTGGTCCATCAGAATATTAAACGACGTTTGAAACGAGTAAAAGCAAACGCTTAAAAGATAGATGTCATGAACAGAGAAGGAAATGCTTATACATTTATATACGCCATAATAATGGTTGTTGTTGTGGCCGCAATTCTTGCTTTTGCCTCTTTAAGCTTAAAGGAAAGGCAAAACCTGAATGTTGAGATTGCAAAGAAATCAGACATCTTAAAGTCAGTAAATATTGCCAGTACAGCCGACGATGCAGAAGCCAAGTACAGCAAATACGTTACGAATACTTACATCCTGAATTCAGCAGGAGAAAAAGTGAAAGGTGATGCGTTTTCGGTTGATATGACCAAACAGGTGTTAGTCAGCCCTTCTGAAAGGAAATTACCGGTATACGAGTGTACGCTGGATAATGGTGAACTGAAATATATTCTTCCGTTGCGCGGTAAAGGGCTTTGGGGACCAATCTGGGGATATGTAGCATTGAACAGCGACAAGAAGACTATTTACGGTGCAACATTTGATCACAAAGGGGAGACGCCCGGTCTTGGTGCTGAGATTGCCAAACCGCACTTTCAGGAACAGTTTGCCGGAAAGAGTATCCTTGAGGATGGAAAGGTGACGTTTTTTGTGTTAAAAGGAGGTGCTTCTAAAGGAAATATTCACGCCGTTGACGGGATTTCCGGAGGTACCATTACCAGTAAGGGAGTTCAGGCGATGATGAACGACTGTTTGTCGGCCTACGATAAGTTTTTAAATGAATAAAATTTGACATTATGGGCTTATTTTCAGCAAAAGAAAAAAAGATACTATTTAATCCCTTAAGCAGCGATAACCCAATCGTTGTACAGGTGTTGGGTATTTGTTCTGCCTTGGCAATTACAGTTAAGCTTGAACCGGCTTTGGTAATGGCAGTATCTGTAACAGTGGTAACGGCTTTTTCAAATGTGATTATTTCACTCATGCGTAATACCATTCCAAACAGGATACGTATTATTGTTCAGCTGGTAGTCGTGGCAGCGCTTGTTATTCTTGTGGACCAGTTACTGAAAGCTTTTGCTTATGATGTAAGTAAACAGCTCTCGGTATTCGTTGGACTGATCATTACAAACTGTATCATCATGGGACGACTTGAAGCATTTGCTCTTGGCAACAAACCATGGCTGTCTTTTCTCGATGGTATCGGTAATGGGATGGGATATGGTCTGATTTTGGTTATTGTGGCATTTTTCAGAGAGTTGTTCGGTTCAGGACAGTTATTCGGATTTCAGATTATACCGGAATCTCTGTATGAAAATGGGTACAGTAATAATGGTCTTTTCATTCTGCCTCCTATGGCTTTATTCCTGGTTGGATTAATCATATGGGTGCACAGAAGCAGAAAGAAAGATTTACAGGAAACACATTAATCTGAAAAGGAAAAGTTATGGAAAAACTATTAAACATATTTGTCGAATCGATCTTTATTAACAACATGATATTCGCATACTTTCTTGGTATGTGTTCATATCTGGCTGTTTCTAAGAGTGTTAAAACTGCAAATGGTCTTGGACTGGCAGTTATATTCGTATTAACCATTACCGTTCCTGTTAACTATCTTCTGGAAAACTATGTGTTAAAGGAAGGAGCACTTTCCTGGTTAAGTGATTCATTTGCAGGACTGGATCTGAGCTTCCTCAGCTTTATTATGTTTATCGCCGTGATAGCTTCGATGGTTCAGTTGGTTGAAATGGTGGTGGAAAAATTTGCTCCGACTCTGTATTCCTCCCTGGGGATCTTTCTACCGTTGATTGCTGTGAACTGTGCCATCCTTGGTGGCTCCCTGTTTATGCAGGAAAGGAATTACAGCAACATTGCAGAAGCCACAACATTTGGTTTCGGTAGTGGTATCGGTTGGTGGCTTGCCATTGTTGGTATTGCGGCAATTCGTGAGAAAATAAGATATTCAGATATCCCCGCTCCGTTGAAAGGACTCGGCATTACGTTTATCGTCACCGGTCTGATGGGAATGGCTTTTATGGGATTCATGGGTATTAAACTTTAATAACAGCGATAAAAATTAAAGATATGGTGTTTTTAGCTGGTCAGGTAGTTACAATCGCAATAAGCATTACTATGTTTTTGCTTGTTATCCTTATACTTGTATCTATTCTGCTTTATGCCAAAAAGAAGTTGATTCCTTCAGGAAGTGTTAATATCGACATTAACAAAGGTGGTACAGTTCTTGAAGTTGATCAGGGTCAGACCTTACTGTCAGCCTTAACTAACAGTAATATCTTTCTTCCTTCTGCCTGCGGTGGCGGTGGTACATGCGGTATGTGTCGTGCACAGGTTGATTCGGGTGCGGGAACTATTCTTCCTACGGAGGTGGATTTCTTTACCCGGAAAGAACAGAATGAAAACTGGCGTTTGTCTTGTCAGATTAAGGTGAAAGATAACATTGAGATGCGCATTCCACAGGAGGTAATGGGAATTAAAAAGTGGGAATGCACTGTGGTATCCAATAATAATGTGGCCACATTTATTAAGGAGTTCGTGGTTAAATTACCTGAAGGTGAAATTCTGGAATTCAAATCCGGAGGTTATATTCAGATTGACGTACCTAAGATAGAGGTCGATTTTAAAAATATTGAAATTGGTGATAAGTGGAAAAGTGAATGGGAAGATCTTGGGATTTTCAACCTCAAAATGAATAACCCTGAACCAACATACAGAGCTTATTCGATGGCTAACCACCCTGCTGAAGGAAATATTATCATGCTGAATATCCGTATAGCAACTCCACCATGGGACAGGGAAAAAGGAACATTCATGGATGTGAATCCGGGTGTGTGCTCCTCATTTATATTCTCACGTAAACCAGGTGATAAGGTGACCATTTCCGGTCCTTACGGAGAATTCTTTATTAAGGAAACAGAACGGGAAATGATGTTTATCGGAGGTGGTGCCGGTATGGCGCCAATGCGTTCACATCTGTTCCACCTGTTTAAGACGGCTAAGACAGGACGTCGGGTAACGTTTTGGTATGGTGCCCGGTCACTTAAAGAGGTATTTTATAAGGAAGAGTTTGATGAAATTCAAAAGGATTTCCCGAATTTCGAATGGCATCTTGCACTTTCTGAGCCAAAACCGGAAGATAACTGGAAAGGTCCGGTCGGATTTATTCACCAGGTGATTCTTAATAACTATCTTGAGAATCATGAGGAGCCTGAAGATATCGAATATTATCTCTGTGGTCCTCCGCTAATGAATAGCGCGGTAACTAAAATGTTGTACGATCTGGGTGTTCCGGATGAAATGGTAGCGTTCGACGATTTCGGATCATAAATCTTGGTGATCTGAATGATAAAAATAGGGGAAGCGAAAGCTTCCCTTTTTTTATGCCTTTTATGCATGTTTCGTATATGCCCCAACAGATTAACCCCCAATGATGGAGGGAAACGGCATATTATATACGTATAGATATTTATGGAAAAGGCCTGATTCAGGCCATCGTCAGGAGGTAGAAAAATCCAAGGGAGGCACCGGCAAGGATAACAATCAAAATGTATTCAAAAATAGTGAGCCACATTAATTGCTTCTTTTTGTCAAGTGCGGAAAAAGATTCTTTTATTCTTTTTAGCATTTTAGAAATGTCTTCGTTCAATATGCAAATATGCATATAATTATTTGTATACAATATAACTATTTGCAATTAATACTATCAAAATATTGATATAAGGGAATGGATTTAACCATTATGACACTGCATTTAACTTGTTTGATATGCAATAGTTAGTTTATTAATGCCTTATGTCTTTGGAATTATGAAATCGTTTTCAGATTATGTGTCTGTTTGTAGAATCCGGACTCTTATTTACACCATGTTATCGCTTAATCTGTTAAAACATTGTTTATATCAAAGAATGCCACTTTTTGCAATTTCAGGTTAAATTTGCTCTATTTGCTTAGATAGGGTATTTCTATTCGATTTATAAGCCAAAACATCGTTTTTATGAGTGCTGCACAATATTCTGAGGAAACAATTCGGACACTTGACTGGAAGGAACATATCAGGTTAAGGCCCGGTATGTATATTGGTAAGCTGGGGGATGGCAACTATGCTGACGATGGAATTTATGTTTTGCTAAAAGAAGTAATGGATAATTCCATTGATGAGTTTATGATGGGCAATGGTTCTGTAATCGAAGTGGATATATCGGATGATGGAAGAGTATCTGTGAGAGACTACGGACGTGGTGTGCCACTTGGTAAAGTTATTGATGTCGCTTCTAAAATGAATACCGGTGCCAAGTATGACTCCAAGGTATTTAAGAAGTCGGTTGGTCTGAATGGCGTTGGTATCAAGGCAGTGAATGCACTGTCCGGGTACTTTTTTATCCAATCGTTCAGGGAAGGTCAGTCAAAACCGGCAGAGTTTCTTAAAGGCGAGCTCGATCAGGATATCCCGGTTCAGCCAACAGATGAAAAAAACGGTACACTTGTTATTTTTGAACCGGATGAGCAGATTTTTAACGGCTACCGTTATCAGTACGAACACATCGAAGCACTGATTAAGAATTACGTATACCTTAATATGGGGCTGACCGTTGTATTTAACGGAAGAAAATACAGTTCAAAAAATGGTTTACTGGATCTCCTGAACGATAATATGACCTCACCGGGACTTTATCCGATAATACACCTGAAGGGAGATGACATTGAAATTGCAATGACCCATGGTAACCAGTATGGAGAGGAGTACTATACGTTCGTTAACGGACAACATACGACACAGGGAGGAACCCATCAGATAGCATTCCGTGAGGCTGTAGGCAGAACAATCAGAGAGTTTTACAATAAGAATTTTGACCTTGCTGATATGCGGAACGGGTTGATCGCAGCCATCAGTATAAAAGTCGAGGAACCGGTATTTGAGAGTCAGACCAAAACCAAACTGGGTTCAAAAGATATGGGACCTGAAGGTCCGACTGTGCGACAGTTTGTTAATGATTTTCTGAAAAAGGAACTGGATAACTTTCTGCATAAAAATCAGCCAACGGCGGATGGATTACTCAAAAAAATTCTGGAATCCGAAAAAGAGCGGAAGGCCATTGCCGGTGTAACAAAAATAGCCCGCGAGAGAGCAAAAAAAGCAAATTTACACAACCGGAAACTTCGGGATTGCAGAATACACCTCAACGATGAGAAAAAAGGTGATGAAATACAGGATTCAATGATTTTCATTACTGAGGGTGATTCAGCCAGCGGATCCATAACAAAGGCAAGAAATGTACAGACTCAGGCTGTTTTCAGTCTTAGAGGTAAACCCTTAAACTCATATGGACTGACCAAAAAAGTGGTATACGAAAATGAAGAGTTTAATCTCCTTCAATCGGCACTAAATATTGAGGATGGTCTGGAAGGGCTGCGCTACGATAAAGTGGTTATTGCAACAGATGCCGATGTTGACGGAATGCACATCAGACTTTTATTGATTACCTTCTTTTTGCAGTTTTTTCCTGAATTGGTTAGAAAAGGTCATGTCTATATTTTACAAACACCGCTTTTCAGAGTAAGAAATAAGAAAGAAACCATTTACTGTTACTCTGATGAGGAAAAAGTGGCAGCAATTAATAAGCTTGGTCCTGATCCTGAAATTACGCGCTTTAAAGGTCTGGGTGAAATCTCTCCGGATGAATTCAAACATTTCATCAATATCGATAATATGCGGATCGATCGCGTGCGCATGAAAAAAGAGGATCAGGTTGGTGATCTTCTAACCTTTTATATGGGTAAGAATACTTCAGAAAGACAGAATTTTATTATTGATAACCTCATTACAAATCTTGACGAGATAGAATAGCATTTATGGCAGATGATATTGATAATATAGAAAACCAGGATGATGACATAAACACGGATGAAAACCAGAACGGAAATGATGAACATCATATCCATCTGGCCACCGATGGTCCTGCGCATCTTTCGGGAATGTACCAGGAGTGGTTTCTGGATTATGCCAGTTATGTAATTCTTGAGCGTGCTGTCCCCCACATAAACGATGGTCTGAAACCGGTACAGCGCCGTATCCTCCATTCCATGAAAAGGATGGATGATGGTCGTTATAACAAGGTAGCAAATGTAATCGGACATACCATGCAGTTTCATCCGCATGGAGATGCATCAATTGGAGATGCATTGGTTCAGTTGGGACAGAAAGAGCTGTTGATTGATACACAGGGAAACTGGGGAAATGTTTTCACAGGCGATAACGCTGCGGCCCCCCGGTACATAGAAGCGAGGTTGTCAAAGTTTGCACTGGATGTTGTATTCAGTCCCAAAGTAACAGAATGGAAACCTTCATATGACGGGCGTAATAAGGAACCTGTTACCTTGCCGGTTAAATTCCCGTTGTTATTGGCACAGGGTGTTGAAGGTATTGCCGTAGGGCTGGCCTCAAAAATACTGCCACATAACTTCAATGAGTTAATTGATGCTGCCATAGCATACCTGAAGGATGAGGATTTTGAAATATATCCCGATTTTCAGACCGGAGGATATATTGATGTGTCGAGATATAATGACGGCCTTAGAGGTGGTGCTGTCAAGGTGAGAGCTAAAATATCGAAGGTTGATAACCGGACACTTCTGATACAGGATATACCCTATGGGAAAAATACGTCCACACTGATTGAATCCATCCTTAAGGCCAACGAAAAGGGAAAGATTAAGATTAAAAAGGTTGACGATAATACCGCCGAGAACGTCGAAATACTGGTTCATCTGGCCTCAGGAACTTCTTCAGATAAGACCATCGATGCACTGTATGCTTTTACCGATTGTGAGTTGAGTATTTCACCAAACTGCTGTGTAATTGAAGATAATAAGCCACGTTTTCTGGGCGTGAGCGAGGTGCTCAGGTCAAATGTGGATCACACAAAAGATGTCTTACTGAAGGAACTGGAGGTAAAAAAACACGAGCTCGAAGAATCATGGCACATGCTTTCTCTTGAAAAGATCTTTATTGAGGAGAGAATTTATAAGGACAAGGGATACGAGAATGCTAAAGACAAAGAAGCTGCTGTTACTCACATCGATAAGCGTCTTGAACCGTTTAAGGAGAAGTTTATCAGGGAAATCACGACAGAGGATATTGAGCACCTGTTTGAAATTAAAATGGGCCGTATCCTTAAGTTCAACGCTGATAAGGCAGCCGACCGTCTTCTTGCTATAGAGGAAGAGATAAAAGCCGTAGAGCGCGACATTGAAAATATTGTCGGATTTACCATCGACTGGTTCAAACGGATAAAGGATAAATACGGAAAAAACTTCAAACGTAAAACTGAAATAAGAAGTTTTGAAAATATTGAGGCAACCAAGGTTGTTGTTGCAAACGAAAAGCTTTACGTTAATTACAGCGAAGGATTTATCGGGATGGCATTAAAAAAGGATGAGTTTGTTTGCAACTGTTCTGACATTGACGATATTATCATCTTTTTTAAAGATGGCAGATATCTTGTCACTAAAGTTCAGGAAAAACAATTCGTAGGTAAGGATATTCTTCATGTTGCCGTCTTTAAACGCAATGATAAACGAACAACGTATAATGTGATTTACCGGGATGGAAGATCCGGAAATTACATGAAAAAGCGTTTTAATGTTACCAGCATTACGCGGGATAAGGAATATGACCTGACCCGTGGAACAAAGGGATCACGGATCCTTTATTTCAGTGCCAATCCTAATGGAGAGGCAGAGGTGGTTAAAGTGATGCTGAAGCCAAAACCAAGGTTGAGGAGTCTGGTATTTGAAATGGACTTTAGCGAACTGGATATCAAAGGCAGAAATGCGGCCGGTAATATTTTAACCAAGAACGATGTTCATAAAATTTCGCTGAAAGAAAAGGGTGTATCAACACTCGGAGGACGGAATATCTATTTCGACCATGATGTTAACCGTCTCAACTCAGACAAGCGGGGCCAGTACCTTGGCGAGTTTCTGGGAGAGGATCTCATTCTGGTTGTCACAAAATCGGGTGAGTACTATAATACCAATTTCGATCTTTCCAACCATTATGATGATGAAATTATGGTTGTGGAGAAATTCAGAGAAGACAAAATATGGTCTGTAGCCTTGTGGGATGCTGATCAGGGATTCTACTATTTCAAACGGTTTACCTTTGAACAGTCCATGAAAAAGCAATCCTTTATTGGTGAAAACGAAGCCTCAAAACTTATACTTCTGACCGATGACAAATATCCGCAGTTTATTGTGTCATTTGGAGGCAGGGATGCCGATAAGGAAGATCTTATTGTTGATGTAGAGGAATTTATAGGGGTAAAAAGCTTCAGGGCCAAAGGTAAAAGGGCAACGACCAATACTGTCTCAAAAATAAAACAGGGAGAGTCATTGCAGAAGGATCCTGAAGAAGATGATAACGATAATGATGACCCTGAGCCGGATGACTATTCAAGCGATGACGGTGAAGGGCAAATGTCACTTTTTTAAAAAATGATCAGGGTATATTTAATCGGCTTTATGGCAAGTGGAAAATCATATTTAAGCAGGGTGTTATCTGCTGAAATGGATGTTCCGTTAATAGATATGGACAAGTACATTGAGGAAAAGAATTTCATGTCTGTCCCAGAACTGTTCAGCACGTATGGTGAGAATGTATTTCGTGAAAGAGAAAGAAAAGCCCTGGAGGATCTGTCGGTTATGGAGGATGTGATTATAGCTACCGGTGGTGGAGCACCATGTTTTTTTAACAATATTCAGGTAATGAATGATACCGGTGTGACGCTTTATATTAAAGTTCCTGAAGAGGTTATTGTAGAACGATTACTTAATTCTAAACATAAGAGACCGTTGGCAGATGGTAAGTCCAGGGAGGAGCTCACTGAATTTGTTTCACAAAAAATTGCCGAACGTGAGCCCTTTTATTCTCAGGCTAAAGCTGTGATAAATCCTCTTGAACAGCCGCTTGATGAAATTATCAGTTTAATAAAAAAACTGGCCTAGTTTTTCTGTATCACCTGCAACAGCATATAGACTGTCAAACTTTTTACTTATAAAATCTTCTGAAAAAAAGCGATCAAACTGTTTGTAAAGATCAGAATAGAACTGATGCGGGTCATAAAAAACAATTGGTTTGTTATGGTAGCCCAACTGCCGGAGTACAATTTCCTCAATAATCTCGTCCAGAGTGCCAAAGCTGCCTGGCAGGGCAATATACCCGTCCCCGGTCTGGCGCATGATCTCTTTACGTTCCTTCATATCCACAACTTCAATAACCTGATCAGCCAGAGAGGTGGTCAGGCCCATGTCAATAATCTTTTGCGGAATAACACCGATCAGTTCACCTGCAGGATTTTCAGCCTTAAAACTTCTTGCTACTTCTTCCATAAGTCCAACACTTGCACCACCATATATAATGGAATGTCCGTTTTTCGCCACCCAGCTTCCCAACTCACTGGCAACCTGAAAGTACTTTTCCGGAATATGATTGCTGGATGAACAGTATACACAAATTTTCATGATGTTTTTTTGTCTAAGTCAAAAAGGCTAACTTTATGCCAGCCTTTACAACACAATAATACTTAAAATATGGATTGGCTCAAAGGGAATAGGATCAAACTACGTGCATTGGAACCTTCAGATATTGACAATCTGTACAAATGGGAAAATGACAGTGAGCTTTGGCATGTAAGTGATACGGTAACGCCATATTCAAGGTATTTACTGAAAGAGTATATTGAGTCCGCGCCAAAAGATATATATGAGAACAGGCAGTTACGCCTGGTGATTGATGCAGATATTGATGGTGAAACCTGCTCCGTGGGTGCAATAGATCTTTTTGAATACGATCCTTATCATAACCGGGCTGCAATCGGCATATTTATCGATAAGAAATATCAGCATCAGGGCTTGGGGCTGGAAGCAATGGAGGTGATTAAAAACTATTCGTTTTCCTATCTTCACCTTAAATTGCTGTACTGCCATGTGGGAGCCGATAATCCGGCGAGCGTCGCTTTTTTTAAGAAAGCAGGATTTCAGGTTTGTGGTCAGCTGAACCAATGGCTGAAAGGTGCTAACGGATATGTAGATAGTTATGTACTCCAGTGCATTAATCCCGATGTTTAATCCAGAATACATATGAAAATTGTTATTGATGATAAAATTCCTTTTATAAAAGGAGTTTTTGAACCGTATGCCGATGTGGTATATGCAGGTGGTGCCGCAATTGATGCCGCTATGGTCAGTGATGCCGATGCTCTTGTTATAAGAACAAGGACCAAATGTAACGCCGCGCTGCTGAAAGATTCATCCGTAAAATTTATTGCAACAGCAACAATAGGACATGACCATATTGATAAGAACTTTTGCCGGGAGAATGGGATAAAATGGACTAATGCTCCGGGCTGCAATTCAGGATCTGTTATGCAATATATTGCTTCAGTACTGGCCGTTTTACAACTCCGGAATGGGATGGATATTAAGAACCAGACTATTGGTATTGTTGGAGTGGGGAATGTTGGATCAAAGGTTGAAAAACTTTGTCGTAATCTGGGAATGGATGTTTTGCTGTGCGATCCGCCAAGACAGGAGAAGGAGGGTGGTGATTTTATAAGCTTTGAAACAATACTTGAAAAGGCCGGCATTATCACATTCCATGTTCCGCTGGATAATGAATCAAAATATCCTACTTTTCATATGCTTAACGATTCAACATGCCGAAAACTGAAAAACAGACCGGTGGTAATAAATTCAAGCCGTGGAGAAGTGTTCAGTACAGAAGCAGTGAAAAGAGCGTTGAATGAAGAGCTAATATCAAAACTTATCCTGGATGTATGGGAAGAAGAGCCTGATATTGATATGGATTTGTTAAATGAAGTTCTGATTGGTACACCGCATATTGCAGGTTATTCTGCAGATGGAAAGGCTAACGGTACCTCTATGAGTGTGATTGCCATCAGTGAGTTTTTTAATTTGCCTCTCAGGAATTGGTATCCTGATGATGTTCCTGGTGTTGATCCGGGAGAACTGGAATTAAAAGGGAATAATGTTTTCGAGTTGTTTTTACAGACATACGATGTGGAAGTTGATTCAGACCGGTTGAAATATGAACCTGAAAAATTCGAGTATTTCAGGGGCAGTTATCCGTTAAGACGGGAGTTTGGTTTTTTTACAGTTAATGTGAAAAACAACACGCCGGAGCTGAACAGTAAAATCAGAAATTTTGGCTTCTCCGTCTGATCCGGTTTTATATGCGTTTCTTCACCAGTTCAAGTATATCAAAAACTGCAGGACAGGTAAAACTGTTCCGGACGGTTATGTTTTTTATCTGAACCATGTTGGTTCTTTCTGTATGGGGATATTCTCTGCAGGCTTTCGGCCTTGATTCATAGATCATGCAATAATTGTCATGCATTAAAAAAGGGCAGGGCATTGATTTAAATACCATATCCCCGTCTTCATCTGTTTTAAGGTATTGTTCAGTTATAGCGGCCGGTTTTAATTTTAATGCTTTCGCCATTTTATCTACGTCACGGTCAGTAATTCTGGGGCCAAGGTTTTTGCAGCAGTTTGCGCATTCAAGGCAGTCTGTATAATTAAATACTTCATCATGAGCCTGGTGGATCAGATTATCCAGTAATCTCTTTTGCTTCCCGGAAAATTTTTTAAAGAATGATTTATTCTCCTGTTCTTTATTCTGTGCCAGTATTTTAAGCTGTTTCAGCTTTTCTTCCATGTTTTCCTCTAAATTTTATCTGTGATAGAAACAGTCCTGAGATAACCACAAGAATACCTGCAGTTTTTTGTATGGTGAGGGATTCATTCAGAATAAAGAAAGCTAAAAACGCTGTGATTACAGGGATAAGGTTAACAAATGTATTGGACAATGTAACTCCAATGTTTTTAACCGAGTTCGTGAAAAAAATGAATGCAAAGACAGATGAGAATACCGTAAGGCCACCCAGAGCTAATAAGGGTCTTAAATGAAACGTTGTGTGAACAGTATCGTTGAAATCAAGCACAAAGAAAAAAGGTAAAAACATTAAAAAACCGAACAGGTTCTGGTAGGCAAGTATGGTTGTGTTGGTATAATGTGCAGTAAGTTTACGCAGAAAGATCGGGAAAAAAGTGGCAGAAATTACTGCTACCAGCATAAGCAGTGTTCCTTTCAGTGAAAATGCGGTGCCGCTTCCCTGATTGTATTCCATTATGAATATGCCACTCAGAGAGATGATAATTCCAATAAAGATTGTTGGTTTTATTCTTTCCTTTAACAGATAATAGCTGGCTATGGGGGTAAATAATGGAATAGTGGAAATAATTACTGCCCCGTATGTTGATGAGACGATTTTCATTCCATGACTTTCACCCATAAAGTAAAGGAAGGGTTCAAAAAAGGCCATGAGAAGAAAATATTTCAGATCGGCAGCTTTTATTGGTTGTATTTTTTTCAGAAGAATACCAACGATAAAAAAAATAAGGGCTGCTCCGGCTACCCTGAAGGTGATGAGATTGATCGGTTGAAAATCCTCATATGCAATTTTTACCCAAACAAAAGATAAGGCCCAGCAGATCATTGCCAGTACGATGGGATAGTATTTTTTAATTGCATTCATGTGGCTGCAAATGTAGCTGAATTTAAACAACTTTGAAATGGAATATTTTCATTAACATTTATCATTTTTCTGTGAATTGGGTAAATTTACATTTGAAAAAAAACAACGTATGATTGTATATAAATTTGGCGGCGCTTCAGTTAAAGATGCCGATGGCGTTAAAAACCTGAAATCAATTGTGAATGCCTGTGAAGAAAACCTGGTAGTAGTAGTCTCTGCAATGGGCAAAATGACAAATGCTCTTGAGAAAGTAGTGGATGCTTTCTTTGCAGGAGAGTCCACAACGGATTTAAAATCAGAAATATTTGATTTTCATAAAAATATAATCAGCGGGCTGTTTGATGACGATTATTTGCCGGAACACTTTATGATGCTGTGGAGTCATTTTGAGAATGAATTAGCAAAGGTTCCATCTCTGGATTTTGATTTTGACTATGACCGGCTGGTTTCGTTCGGCGAATTGTTCTCTACATCCATTGTGTCTGACTATCTGAATGCACAAGGCACAAAAAATTACTGGATGGATGCCCGTCAGATTTTAAGGACCTCGAATAATTTCAGGGAAGCAAAGATTTTGTGGGATACATCCATGGATATTGCCCGAAAGCATTTTACCTTTTCCGATACAGGTCGTTATGTGACACAGGGCTTTATTGGCTCTACCCTAAATAATCAGACAACTACACTGGGAAGGGAAGGTTCTGATTTTACTGCAGCAACATTGGCTTATTTGCTTGATGCAGTATCGGTTACAATATGGAAAGATGTCCCGGGAGTTTTAAATGCTGATCCCAGATGGTTCAAGGACGCTGAATTAATTCCTGAAATATCATATAAGGAAGCCACCGAATTGACATTTTTTGGTGCTCAGATTATACATCCGAAAACGCTTAAACCATTACAAAATAAACAGATTCCTATGTTTGTGAAGTCGTTTTATGAACCTTCACTCCCGGGAACAAAGGTTTTTGATGAGGCACTTTTTTTTGATTTACCTATTTATATAAGAAAAGAAAATCAGGCCTTAATTACTATTTATCCTTCTGATTTCTCATTTATCGTCGAAGACAATATCAGGGATGTGTTTGATATTTTTACCCGTTACAGGGTGAAGGTGAACCTGATGCAGAATTCCGCCCTTAGCTTTTCTGTGTGTATTAATTACGATAAACGCAGGTTTGATGATATGATGCATGAACTGAAAGAAGAGTTTAAGGTGGTTTATAACATGGATGTAGAACTGCTGACTATTCGTAATTTTGCTTCGTCAAAAGCCATTGATATGACCGTGAATCGTAAGATTTATGTTGAACAGAAAACACGAAATACGGCAAGCTATGTTTTAGCGTGAATTTTATAAATATATTATCTGATAGATATTCAGCATTTTAACATTTGAAGTAAAAAATATTTTTAAAATATCTTCAAAAAAGTTTGGATAATAGGGATAAAGATTGCTTTCTTTGCAGCCGCTTTTGGAAGGGGTAGAGGCCCTGGAATAGATG
>NZ_JBHJHP010000012.1:0-10000 GCF_042219855.1 Quyinboa sediminis
GAAAGGTCCCCGGATGCTGAGCCCGAAGGAGTTCCGGCACATGCTGGAAATCTCTCACCCGCAATATAGGGCGATGCTATTATTGGGGCTCAATTGTGCGTTCGGGAATACGGACGTGGCCCGCATCCCGCGAACCGCTTTCGATCTGGAATCCGGCTGGGTCGAGTTCCCGAGGCCGAAGACCGGCACATACCGCAAGGCGTGGCTGTGGCCGGAGACCGTCGAGGCCCTCCGCGTGTCTCCGAAACACACCCGCCAGCCGGCGGACCCCGGCGATAAAGAACTGATGTTTGTGACGCCGCGGAAGGGGCTGCCGTGGGTGCACGTGGAAATCCGCCCCGACAACACGCTCCGGGCCGTCGATAACGTCTGCAACACGTGGAAGAACATGTCTCACCGCGGGGGCGTCAAAAGAAACGGCGTCGGCTTTTACACGCTCCGGCGGACCTTCCGCACGATCGCCGACGAAACGCTGGATCAACCCGCGTGCGACCTTGTCATGGGGCACGTCGGGGGCGGCATGGCCGCCGTCTACCGTCAGCAAATCGGCGACGACCGCATCCGCCGCGTCTGCGAGCACGTCCGCCGCTGGGCGTTCGATCTTCCCGCCGAGGACTCCGAAAAATGAACCCGACCCCCGATCCGCCGCCCGCCCTGACCGCCGGTCAAGTGGCCGCCGAACTGGATGTGAGCGCCGCCACCGTCTGCGTCTGGTGTTCCACCGGGCAGCTACGGGCCGTCAACGTCTCCCGCAAGGTCGGCGGGCGGGCGTCATGGCGAATCGAACGGCGGGAACTGGACCGGTTCAAAGAGAGCCGGACGACCTCGCCGCCGCCCCCGAAACAACCCCGCCGTCGCAAGCCCGCCGACGTGATCGAGTTCTATTGAAAACGGCCGGCCCCGACGCCCGGGGCCGACCGCGAGCCCTCGTTCCCTTTATCTCCCGAGAGCATGGACACTATATCAAAACCGCCCGGACGCGGGGAGCGCCTAGCCGATTCGGACAAGTCCAAATCAGAGCCCCGCGGGCTTGATCGGGGCTGGACGGACGAAGATCGCCGCGGCCGGATCACGACCGGCACCGGCGTCCCGGTCGTCGCCGGTGCGGTTCGACTGGCAACCGTCACGATGGGTCGCACCGACGACCTGTTCGACGTGCGGTTCGTCATCATTGGACGCAACGGCGGCTACGCTCGCACCTTCGACGGTGCGTTCCGCCCGGAGACGCTGATCGACTTCGACCGGTTCCGGCGGGTCGCCTTGCGGAATCATCGCGTCCTCGCCCGGCACGCCGCCGCCGAGGCCCGCGGCGCCGCTGGCGATCAAGCATGGGCGGACGAAGTAGAACGGGCGATGGACGCCGGCGCCGAGGGTCGCATCGGGGCGCAGTCCTGATGGGTTACTCTAAATCCGAGGTTGAACAGTACCTCGCCGAGGTGGAAGACGGCCGGCGGTTCCCCGATCCCGATATCGAGGACTTCCTCGCCAAGCGGGACATTGAAGCCGGGATGACCGGCAAAGCGATCGACCGCAAGGAGCCCCGCGGCCCAGTCGGCAAAGCGTGGGACCCCGAGGCGGAAGCGGCCGCCGAGGCGGCGAAGATGCGGAAAATTGGAGCCGAGGCGGAGCCCGACCGGCTGCGATTGGAGTTCATGTCCGGGGCGGTCTTCGCCGCGGGCGACTGGACCGTGCCCGACCTGATCCCGAACGTCCTGACGCAAGGCGAGCCCTGCGTCATGGCCGGGCCGATGAAGTCATGCAAGACGACCACGTCGATCGACCTCGCCGCGTCGCTCGACATGCCCTCGCCGTTCCTGGGCAAGTGGCCCGTCCCCGAGCGCCGCGGCGTGGGGGTCGTGTCCTGCGAGAGCGGCCGGGCGACGATCCACGAAATCGCCCGCCGGGTGTACGAGCAGAAGGGCGGAGACTTCGCCAGCAACGGCATTCACTGGGCGTTCGACATCCCGACGCTAGACGACCCCGGGGCGCCGGACATGCTCGCCGACGCGATCACCGAGAACGCGCTCGACTGCCTGATTCTGGACCCGCTGTATCTGCTGCTGTCCACCGGCGGCGACGAATCCAGCGTGTTCAGCATGGGCAAGATGCTGCGGCCCATCGGGGAGGTGTGCCAGCGGACCGGGGCGACGATCATCCTTTGCCATCACGCGAAGAAGAACCGCCCCAATCACTTCGCCCCGCTGGAGCTTCACGAGATCGCCTATAGCGGGACGGCGGAGTTCGCCCGGCAATGGCTGCTGCTGGCCCGCCGGTCGGAGTTCGACCCGGTCAACGGCAAGCATGAACTGTGGCTGTCCTACGGCGGGTCCGCGGGCAACAGCGGGCTGTGGGGACTGGACATCACCGAGGGGCACCGCGGCGACCCCGGCGGCCGGGTGTACGTCCCCGAGGTGCTGAAGGCGACCGAGGCCCGGGAGGAGGCCAACGAGAGCCGCACGGCGGAGAAGCGGGAGAAGCGGAAGGCCGAGAAAGAGGCGACCATCAAAGGCCGCATGCGGGATATCGAGCGCTACCTCGCCGACCACCCCGACGGGGACACGGAGCGCCGCATCCTCTCCGGCTGCGGCATGAGCCCGGCCGCGGGTCGCCCGGCAATTCAGGCGATGAAAGACGCCGAACTGATTCGCCCGGTCCCGGTGTTCAGGGGCAACAGGAAGGCGCCGTACGAGGGTTGGCAACTGTGCCCCGAGCCCGGCGAACTGGACCTATGAGACAATGCGACACCCTCAATGCGACAACGGGATACGCATGGTGGCCACCGCGCACACACACAACCCCCCTTTAGGGGGGGTGTAGTGTCGCGATGGTCGTGCGGTGGGGGCGTGCCAGTGCTGGCGAAGAGCGACGGGAGGCACGGGAGGCACTTCCGCACAACGGCCCGGGATCAATCCTTTCGCGGTGCTCATGCGGAACGCCCTCCCGCGCCTCCCGCGACTCCCGAGCCCCGCGAAAGTCGGGCATGCCGAACTTCTGGCCCGCGGGTCCTTCCCGACGCCCCCGCCGACCCACGCGACACCCTCACCGCGACTTTTTTTGAGTTAGTCCGTCCGGCCTGCCGTCCCCCTGATCGCCCGATGCCCGATCGTCTCAAACTCCCCTGCAAGTTCTGCGGCGAGCGGAACACCGCCGTCCAGCAAACCATCGGCTGCGACGAAGCCGGCAACATGGTCCGCAAGCGGGTCTGCCCGGACTGCGGGCGGGGCTTCCGCACCTACGAGACGACGAAAAAACCATATCTGGTGATTCCTCCCCGGAATTGATCGACCGGGCGACGTGACCCGTAGCGCGGCCGGTCGTCGCCGCGACGATGGGGGCATGAACGCCGCACCCGACCAATCCGCCGCACTGCTGGGCCTGATCGCCCGCGGTCCCGGCGCTCCGCCGTTGTCGTTCCCGATCGGCACCGACGACGCCCTCAGGATCGCCGAGGCGTGTTGCGTCCCGGTGCCGCCGAAGGCCCTGCCGGAGTTCCTGAACGGGGTCGGCCCGTTCGCTCTGCCGGCCCCGGACCTGACGGACGACGGTTCCGGCTGGACCGCGGCCGACGTGCTGAACCTAATCGAGTTCGGCCGTCACCTGCGGGCGGTCGCCGAGCGGGCGGTCGACGACGACCTCGCCGACCGGCGGGACCTGCGGCGGCTGCACTGGGGGCTGATCGGCGAAGCCGAGTTCCTCGCCAACGTCGGGGAGCGCCACGCCCGCCGCGTCGCCGAACTGGACAAGTCCAAATCGTCGCTGCTGTCCGCCGCGGCCGACGCTCCCCGGGGCGACGAATGAGCGAGCCCGCGACGATCCACGGCCGGGCCGTCGAGGTGACGCTCGCCGCGAAGACCGCCGAGGCCCCGTCCCCGCGGTTCGCGCTGCTGGCCTATACCGGCGTCCCGATGGACTTGGGGCGGGAGCATCCCGTCGTTATCGACCTCGCCACGCAGACCGTCACCGCGAAGGCCCGGCCGGTCCTGCGGGATCACGACGCGAACCGCGTCGTCGGACACACCACCGAGGTGAAAGTCACCCCCCGCGGGCTGGAAGTGGCCGGGGTGGTGAGCGGCGAGAACGCCGATTCCCGCGAAGTCGTCGCCAGCGCCCGCAAGGGGTTCACCTGGCAGGTTTCCGGCGGGTGGCGAATCACCGAGCCGATGGAGCGAGTCCCCCGGGGCCGCACCGCACAAGTCAACGGCCGGACGATCGAGGGTCCCGCCCTGATCGCCCGCCGGACCCGTCTTCAAGAAGTGTCGTTCGTGTCGCTGGGCGCCGACGACGACACGTCCGCCGTCGTCGCCCACACCCCCAACCCGAGCAATCGACCCGTGACCATCGACAACGACGACGCCCCCGACGACGGGGGCGACATGCTGCACGCGAACGGCGCCCCGGTGCGGTTCGTGGACACCCGCGACGGCGCCGGATCGGCCCTAGAGGCCGCCGAGATTCGCCGGCAGCGGGGAATCCTCGCCGTCGCCGCCAAGTATCCGACCCTCGCCGTACAGATGCCCGACGGTTCCACCGGTTCGCTCGCCGACTTCGCCATCGAGGCCGGTTGGTCCGCGGACAAAACCGAGCTTCACGCGATCCGCCACAGCCGCCCCAGCGCCCCCGGCCCCCGCCGCGGGGTCGGGGAGGGTCCGTCCCGGCAGGCCGTCGTGACCGCCAGTCTCGCCCGTTCGCTGGGCGTCCCGGGCGAGCAACTCGCCGCGGACCCGGCGATCGGCGAACAGGCGGTCGACGCCGCGACGGCCCCCGACGTTCGGGATATCGGTCTGCACGGCCTGCTGCACGCCGCCCTTGAGGCCGCCAACGAGCCCCGCCGGCACGGCCGCGTCACCAACGACACGATCCGGGCGGCGTTCCGCTCCGCCGGTTCGCTACAGGCGACCGGGTTCACGACGATCAGTATTCCCGAGGTGCTGTCCGCCGTCGCCAATAAGGCGATGCTCGCCGAGTACCGCAACGTCCCGACCGTCTGGCGGGAGATCGCCGCCACCGCCAGCCTGAGCGACTTCAAACCGCATAACTTTTACCGGCTGGAAACCGTCGGCGGTTATCGCAAGATCGCCGCGGACGGGGAACTGAAGCACGTGAACCTCGTCGATGCGAAGTTCGACGTGAAGGCGGACACGCACGGGGCGATCATCGCCGTCACCCGTCAGGACTGGATCAACGACGACATGAGCGTCCTAGACAGCCTCCCGGCGAAGCTGGGCCGGCTGGGCGCCGTGAAGGTCGAGGAGGAAGTGCTCAAAGCCCTGTTGGCGAATCAGGACGCGATGTTCCACGTCAACAACGGGAACCTGCTGTCGGGGGCGAGTTCCGCCCTGTCGGCGGAGGCGATCGAGTCCGCGGAACTGCTGTTCCGCAACGCCGTCACCGCCGACGGCCGGCCGATCCTGTCGATGCCGAACCTGCTGTTGACCGGCACCGATCAGGCCGTGAAGGCCCGCCGGCTGGTGTCCGACCTGTCGACCGCCGAGAGCGTCGGGGACGGCAACGCCGGCGGCACGTCGTCCACCGTGACGTTCAACGGCAACCCGTTCCGCGGGTTGAAGACGGCCGCGTCGCCGTACGTCAACAACACGCGAATCCGGGACGCCGAGGGGAACGCGATCACCGGGCAGGGCGACGGGCAGTGGTTCCTGTTCGCCAACCCGGCGGACCTCGCCGCGATCGTCGTCGGGTTCCTGAACGGCCGGCAGGAGCCCACCGTCGAGACCGGATCGACCGACTTCGACACGCTGGGCGTGGCGATGCGAGCCTATCACGACTGGGGCATCGGTATCCGTGACAAGGCCGCGGCGGTGAAGGCCGCCGGGGCGTGACCGTCAACCGGCGTGGCAAACCTCGCCCGTTCGGTTCGCCTTTCCCGAACGGGTGTCACGCCGGGCGGCGGGGCTCAGTCGGCCCGGAGTTTTTCATGGGCTCCGGGGAGCCCCGCCGCTTTTCCTCCCGCCGGGGCGGCGGGGCTCACGTCAGCCCGGGGTTCCCGCCTCCCCCGGGGAGCCCCGTCGCCCTTTTCTTTTAGATCGACAGCCGGACGCATGACGACCGCCCCCGCCGAGCCCTCGCTGGGCGACCTGATCGCCGAGTTCCACGAACGGAAGGCGCTTGCCGAGGCGGCGGATGTCGAAATGCGGCGCCGATCGGTTCGCTTGGCCGCGGCGTTGCATGTGCTGAGCACGGCGAAGACGGCAAGCGCCCTGACGGTCGCGTTCGCGTCGCTTTCGCCGGGGCAGCGTGAGGCGGTTCTCGCCGCCGCGGCGGACTCTCTCTCCCGCGTGCGGTTGTCCGCGACGGCCGCGGCGATCTGTTCCCATCCCCTCGCCCAAGGCTGAACGATGCCGGTTTCGTCAACGGAGATTGTGTTCGATTCGACCGATAAAGGGATCGCGAGTACGTTTGAGAAGATCAGTCGCAATCAAGACCTATTAGCTCAAAAGCTCGACAGGACGGCAAAGGCGAGCGAGCGGGGGGCGAAAGCGGCGGAGAAGGGATGGCGCCGCGTTGGGGACGTGCTGATCGGCGGCGGGGGCATCCTGTTTGCGACCGACATGATCCGGCGTGGAACGCAGCAGGCGATTGCCGAGTTCGAACGCCTAAAGAGCATCCAGAAGGAGGCAGCGGGGGCAAACCTTGAATTGGGCAAGGTGCTGCCGCAAACAGTGCGAAATGCCGCGGGCTTGCTGTCTGCGAAAGAGGTTGAGTCTCGCGTCAGTGAGATCAGTCTCGACACGGGCGTGAAGTCGGCCACGATCGCTAAGGCGCTGGGCGATGCGTTCTCCGCCCGCGGGGCCACGAACAAGGCCGAGGCCGAGGAAGCCGTCGCCGCGGTTCGGGCCGCCGCTAGGTTCGCTCCGGAACAGGACGCCGGTTCGCTCGCGTCCCTCGCCGGGGCGTCCGTGGACGTGACGCGGCGGTTTGGCACGACGCCCGAGCAGTCCATCGGGTTTCTGCAAAACGTCGGGCAGCAGAGCCGGGTTGTGGACCTGCAAAGCCTCGTTCAGAACGTCGCCCCCGCGGTCGGCAATCTGACCGCCGACGGGGAGACCGCCCAAGGAGCCGGGGCGCTGGTATCGGTCCTCACGTCCGCGACTGGCGACTTCACCGGCGCCAGCAGCGGAACGGCGGCCCTGCAACTCGACAAGCAGCTGCGGAAGATCGGTCACAACAACTTCGAGGCCGGGATCGCCGCGCTTCAGGCGGACCCCGCGGCCCGTGCGGCGTTCCTGGCCGATAGCAGTTTTGAGGCGAAGGCGGAGCCCGCAATCCGGGCGTTGCTCGACCCAGCGTCACAACTGGCCCGGGAGTTCGAGGCGGCCCGTGTTTCGATCGGCAACTTCAAGCAGGGCGCCGAGACCTACCACAATCAGATTGCCGACGTAAACAGGCTGGAGAGCGTGCAAGTCGCCCGGCTGGACCGCGCCAGAGAGGCCGGCGTCGATCGCCTGAAGCTATCCAACGTCGGCGGAGCCACCGCGGCGGTGTCGCGGCAATTCCTAGAGGAGGTCAACCTCGCCGCCGGCAACAGTCGCGTCGACTCGTTCCTGTCGGAAGCCGCGGCCGAACTGGAAACGGGCGGTGCCCCAACCGTGGCCGCCGTCGAAAGCCGCATTCGACGGCAGGGCGGATTGCTGCGGTCGCCGAAGATGGTTGGCGGCGGGTTCAACGTCTCCGCTTTCGAAGTCGAGGCCACCGCCGAGGAAAAGCGAACAGGCGACCTACTGGTTCAGATCGCCGACACGCTGAGGGAGATCCAGAAAAACGGGAGCCGTTCTCAACAGGTGGAGATCGTCCGCGATCTGACGAAGCAGATGGTTCCGCGGGCCAAAATGATGGAAGCCCGCCGCTGATCTGGACTAGTCCGAATTGCTGACGGCCGCGGCGATCTGGGCGAGCACACCGACGATGTGACAGGCGAAGTGGACCGCCAACCCGAAGACGGCGGCGTCCCACGCCCACCCGGCGATCGTGAGTGCGTCCGCGAACGCCGCCCGGCCGGAGAACACCGCCACGACCGCGGCGATCAGAATGAAGGCCGCTACGACGTAGGCGAGGGTCGCGACCGTTCGCATTCCGGAGGCGAATGTCAGTGACGTAGCGTGCTGCGGTTTGGCGACCTGCGGCCCGGTGCCGTATCCGCCCACCGGAATCTTGCCCATCGGGTCGTGTGGCACGGTGCGATCAGTAGTCATGCCGCACGATGGCCGTTCGCCGAGTGAGGACGCAACCGTTCTCGCCACGCTGAACGGTTGAACCGCGGCGCCATTCGGTAGGATGTCGCTATGGTCCGCCGGACCCCCGCCGCCGCCGACGAACGAGCCCCACGGATGGGCCGACCCCCGAAAGAGCCGGACCTCACGACCTACGCCGGGCGTCTGGGCGCCCGCCTGCGGGCGTTGCGGGAGGAACGCGGGTGGAGCGTCGAGGAAGCCGCCGCGGCCCTTAGGGGGGCGTCTGTGGACGTGACGGACAAGACGGTCCGAAACTGGGAGCGGGGCGACAACACTCCCACGATTGACAAACTGCCGGGGATCGCCGCGACGTTCGGCGTCTCCGTAGATGCTCTGCTGCCGACCGAATAGCAGGCGGTTCGGTTGTAACGGTTGACGTTCGCCCGACCCCCGGGCAAACTCCCGCCGCCGGTCTGCAATTCCGCACCCGGAAAAGAGGAACGGCCCGCGTCCCCCCTCAGTCTGGCAACCGAGGAACGCAGGCCGTTTCGCCCACCCCTGTTCGAGAAGGCACGATGAGCCTAACCGCTACCGTTCTGCCCCGCAAGTCCGCCGCCCATCCGTTCGAGGCGAAGGCCGACCAATGGCACGCCGAACGCCGCCGGGAGGCCGCGTGGGACGCCGCCGACGCCGAGTGGGGCCGCGTCGCCCTGCAAACCTACGATGGCTCCTCGCTCAACGGCACGACGGAGTTCTGGACCGCCGCCGAGGTGGCCCGACTGCTGGGCGTTCCGGTGCTGCTGCTGGAAGCCCTCGCCCCGGCCGATCGCCGGGAGGACGGCAACGTCTACGACCCGTCGATCGTCGCTGCGGCGATGACGGAGATTCAGCGCCTCCGCCGTCTGCGGCAGGCGAAGTAGAGACCCCCTCCGCCCGCCCCGGGGGAACACGCCGGGGCGGGTGTTGTCACTGACAACGGCGACCCGTTGTCAGTGACGTTTTCAAAGCATTCCAAGAGGCCCCGAGACCGAACCTTTCCCCTGTTTTTGCAGCGTAGGAAGGCAATACGCCGCCCGCCGCCGCATGGCTCAAAGCGAAGGGGTTCGAAGACCCCTCCGCCCTCACCGATAGGGCGAAACCGGGTTCCGTTGTCGGGGCTGACAACTTTTCCGACAACCCCGCCGCCCGACCGCCCCCGATGAGCAAGCCGAAGAAGCCCTATAAGACGTTCCCGCTGACGCCCCGGACCGACGGCCGGTGGTGCAAGCGCATCCGCGGGCAGGTTCACTATTTCACGGGGACCGCCGACGAAGCCCTCGCCGCGTACAAGGCCGTCGCCGACGACCTGCACGCCGGCCGGACCCCCGCCGCCGCCGCGAAGGGGGCCGTTCAACTGCGGGACGTTCTCAACGTCCTGCTGACGCATCAGCGCCGTCGGGCGGACGCCGCCGAGATCGCCCCGCACTCTTTCGAGGAGTGGAGGCGAAATGCCGACCTGCTCGCGTCGCACTTCGGGCCGGGCCGGGACCCGCTGTCGCTCACCCCGGAAGACTTCGCCCAGTTCAAGGCCGCGATGATCGACCGCGATTGGGCGCTGAGAACGGTTCGCACCCGCATCAACTACACGAAAGCGATTTTCCGGTTCGCTTATGAGGAAGGGCTGATCGAGAAGCCGGTGCGGTTCGGCCCGCGGTTCAAAGCCCCGCGGATGCGTTCCGTACGGGCTGAGACGGCCGCGAAAGGTCCCCGGATGCTGAGCCCGAAGGAGTTCCGGCACATGCTGGAAATCTCTCACCCGCAATATAGGGCGATGC
>NZ_JBHJHP010000013.1:0-9698 GCF_042219855.1 Quyinboa sediminis
AGGGAAATTGAGCGGGAAAGATGACCAGATCTTACAATCTCAATGCGGGCAGACAAAGAAACAGCAGCACCTAACACACGGTCATACTGCATGGCAGTACTTTTGAATAAAATATTACAACATTCGCGGGCTGTCGCTTTTGTCCTGACAGTTCCTTTCCCGTCGGAAAGAAACTGCCACGACAGCATACCGCGAAACGTTGCCAACAATTATAAAAATCCGTACTACATGGATAATAGAGTACTAAAAAACATACGATATTTTGAGATAAAACCTGATGATTACCACGGAAAATTTGATGGTATGATTGGGAATATTTATCAGAATTCGCTTGACACAAAATACATTGGACAGAGAATTGCAAGAAAGCTAAATGAGTTCGGATTTATTTCAGGAGAATTTGACCATATTTATATAAATCTCTCACAAAAATTAAATGATAACGAGATAAATGAGAGCCCTGTATTTTTGGATAAGCAGATAAAATTTTATGATTATGGTTTAAATGCTTCCGTATTTAATAATCTGACTGATTCCGAAAAAGACGCAATAATAAAGGAGATAACTTTTAAGGTTTTAAATTGGATTTATAAAAATGATGATTTAAAAATTGAATTGATTAAGAACGTTAAAGACTTGATAGATAAATACAATAGGTGTTTATTGATTAAATATACAACAAAAGAGACAAGTCAATATCGGATTGACCTTAGTTTCCAAATTCGACCAAATGATGATAAGTCTAAATTGATAACTGAATACACAGACAAGAAAGAAAATATAACTAAGCAGACAATCACAGACATTCTGGATTATGAAGATTTATATTCATTAGTTGATAAAGTAGCAATAAAAGAAGGATTGATTATTTTTCAGCCTAAGAAAAGCTATCACGCTGAACTCGTAGCTGGAAAATATAAAAATCAGTCTTGGAATATTGAGATTAAAAATATGATAAATAAAAAATAACTGTTGGCAACAATGTATATACAAAATAGGCGATACAGTAGTAAATTCAAGGGTTGTAGCCCGATTCAACATTGTAACGGTTTGATAAGTTTGAAGCCCGCAATCGCCTACTTTGCATATACTCAACGTTGTGCTTCATTATTTCAAAAGGAAAGTAAAACCTTATAAATATGAATATTGAGAAATTAAAAACTTACAACCAAAAATTATTAGCTCTTTTAGGTTCTATATTAGTTTTAATAGCTTTTGTCGGATTGATAATGATGATTGTTGCTGGCATCTCTGAACTTAAATGGATGATGGGATCTAATGAGGATGAAACTGGGATACTGTCTGAAGAAAAAATTGAAGAATTACAGAAAGAGAAAAAGCGTCAACAAGTTATATCATATGATTTCCCTAGATTGGTGGATACGGTTAATTCAATTTACATTATTCCAGTAAGACATCAAACACTAAATTCAGCAGAATATATTGATGAAGGAGTTCTTGGAATTATGGATTCTTTTGAAAAAGTTAAAACAGACGATAGGTATTCAAGCTATTATTATGGCTCTTTTAATAATTTGATTGTTTATGATTTAAAGAATAAAACAACTAAAAAATTATTTGATAGTAGAGTAAACTTTGGTGCAATAAGAACTGAGGTTTTTGACGATGATATTTTGATTTTATTTACAGCTGCTAGCCAAGATACATATAGAGATGGAGTTGTTAATCTCAAAGATTTAAAATCCTTATATATCTATTCAATCAAAAACCAAGATATTAGAGTGATATCTAACAAAGGGGCTGATATAGCACATTATGATTTCATACATGACAGTAAGGATTTATTGGTTAGGTTCGGTATTGACTATAACGATGATGGAAAGTATGATGATAACTCCGAGCCATCTACAGTTAAGAAATATGATTTTAAATCTGATAAAATTGAGGATATTGTTTCGAAAGATTTAAATATTGAATTACAAAAACTGCTTGAAGGTTCTAAAAAATAACGAAAGCACAACACGCGGTCATAGTGCATGCGGTTTTGTTTTAATTTGCAAACCCACATTCCGTATGCCGTCGTTTTCGGCTTGACAGTCTTCACTTCGTGTGACTGTCAACCGCACGACACCATACCGCGGGAACGTTGGCATGCATTAAAAAAAGAACCATACAACAATGAAAAAATATCTCATTCTTATAACAGTTCTAATCCCAATTACAATTTTCAGTCAGACTGATTTTAAAGGTAAATTGACAGTTCCAATTGCTGATTATGTTGATTCTCTCCAAGTTTCGTTCGGATTAAATATATTTCAAAAAATTAATGGAGATTCCATCGTTTTGACTGATAAATGTGAATACTTCGGTACAATTAAAATTTATCGAAATAATAAACTGATTTATGAATTTAAAGAGAGTGATGGATTGTCACCTGAGATCGATATATTTAACAAAGGGATTTGTTTGATATTCAACGATTTATATATTTTCAAAGTTGACAATAGACCTTCGATTAATTCATACTTGATAATTAAACGTGACTTTGATAAATTCAAATTAATCGGATTAACAGAAACCTCTTCTGCTTTTATTTTCGCAGATATTGACAATGATGGAAAAATTGAAATTGGTGGGTTTAAATTTCCCTTTGAAGGCGGGATTGATGCAAATGGTCAACGCCTTGATTTATACCAGGACAGATTTAGAATTTATGAAATATCGTATAAAATAAAACGAGAACCAGATTTAGAATATAGATTAACAAAGTTCATACTCGACTATATAGATGATCCTTGGACTGATAAGAATTCTAAGCCTATTTATTATTATCAACCTTTTATTATAACTGATATTAATAAAAACAAACTAGGAAATTTAAGGGAATTTCGTCAATTCGGATTTATTTCAAAATACAAGCTAACAGATAAGTACCTTAAAAATTTTCCAGTGAATAGATTAAGAATAATGCGAAATGAAATTTTCGCAGCTCATGGATATAAATTTAAATCGGGAGACTTGAATGACTACTTTTCGAAGCAAATTTGGTATAAACCATGTTGTACTGATGTAACCAAAGCATTGACTGAAATCGAGAAATATAATATTCAGAAAATAAAAGAGTTTGAAAAAAAATAACGCATGCCAACACGCGGTCATAGTGCATGGCAGTACTTTTAAACCAAATAATTCAACGTTCGCTACCGGCTCTTTTCGTCCTTACAGTTCCTATCCTATCGGACAGAAACTGCCACGACACCATACCGCGGGAACGTTGGGTGGCATTTAGGAGAAACGGCATAACATGATACTATTTACAATATTAATATTGATTATTTTCTTTTCAGCCAAGCGAGTGGAATGGATAGCGAATTGGTATAAAAAGATTATTACTGAACCTTATAATTACTATGCACTATTAATATTACTTGTAATCGGATTTTTTGGACATTTAGATTATACAGATAGATGGGGATGTATTGTTGGCGGAGAATCAATTTTTGACACTAAAAACATTCTTTTCTCATCAATATCGGTAACTCTAATTCTAATTTCATTTTTTCTCAGACTAAGGATTTTAAAAGTCAGCTTAGTACTTGTTGAATTAGCATTCTGGATTTTCAAATTGTTCTATTTTAAGGGTGGATATGTTGTTTCCATTGCAGCTGCGCCTGACCCAATAATCTCATTTTATGATTCCTTGACTCTAGCATTACGACTTTTCATAATAACTGGACTAATACGGACAAATATAAAGTCGATTTACATTATAATATGCACTTTGACAATTATGGCAATTAAAGTGTTTGGATTCCCAACCCAATTGAGTATGATTGTTGAAGGTGAAAAAAGCAAGCAGAGAGCTGAAATTACGAAAAAAAAACTTATTGGAGACTGGACAGGAATTTATGAATACGACTCTACTTATATGGGCAAGACTACACATATTGTCGATAGTGCAACGATTAGATTTGATAGTTTATTCATAACTATATACGACTTTCAAGAAATTGATAGTCTTCAGTTAAAAATGGAGTTTGATTATGAATTTGGCGGACACTTTCACAACGGAATTAAGAATGATTGGAGAAACCAATATGATTTTTGGATAAGAAATTTAACAAGTGATTCATTAGATATTATTTTAACTCAATCTCTTGATGATTACTTCTTTAAACTAATAAAAACGCCACCCAACACGCGGTCATAGTGCATGCGGTTTTGTTTTAATTTGCAAACCCACATTCCGTATGCCGTCGTTTTCGGCTTGACAGTCTCCACTTCGTGGGACAGTCAACCGCACGACACCATACCGCGGGAACGTTGGGCAACATATTTAGACAGACAGTAAATATGAAGAAACAAATCCTCTTCATTTTAAATATCTTTATCTTCAATTTTTGTAATGCGCAAAATTATCGAGCAGAAAATAAACTATGGAATTGTCTTAATGAAACATTTCAAGAATATAATTTGAATTTACAAAATGAGCTTGAAAATTTTGAAAAGGATCTAATTCAAAGTGGCATACTAAAAGACAATTCTGGCGAAAGTTACTATAACATATTTGAACAAATAAAGTCTTTAGAGAATATAAACCTTGAATTTGAGTATTCCTTGCTCGATACTCTCAAAGCTCACTCTGACACTTTTAACTTGAATTCTACTTTGCCTAAATGCTTACTGAGTATAGAAGACTTTAAATCAAAAAAGTATTACCAAAAATCTAAGTTATTTGAGTTAAATATCGTACTAAACACTTTTAAAGATTCTACTTATATAAGTTTAAGTAACATAGCTAATGTAATCTGCAAAATCTTATCACCTGAAGATTTTGAACATAAATATTATAAAATGACTACTTTGATGTTATTAGCTACAACTAGAGATACAGATTCTGGCCTCTTAAAAAAAATCCCAGATCAGACTGAGGAATATAAATCAAAAACTAAAAAAAGAAATTTGTTGAATGTGTATATCGCAACAGACGTAGATTCTGTATTTGTCAATGATAAAAAAATACAAATAAGTGAGTTGAGCGGATTAGTTAAAAAATATATTCTAAGTGATTCAACTAACTCCTTAATGCCAGAATTACAGACTGTTAATATTGATTTACTAGGACAATGTCAACAATCTAAACTTATTGTTTCATTACAAAATGAAATAGAAACGAAATACAAAACATATCTCAGTGTTCAAAATCAGCTTACTGATGCTTATAATTCTGTTAGAAATGATAAAGCCTTGGAGTATTTTAATAGAGAATTTGAACTCCTTTCAGATGAGGAGAAAAAAGCAATCAAAGAGTTAATTCCTATAAGGATAACTGAGACTGAACCCAAATAATATAATACGTTGCCCAACACGCAGTCATAGTGCATGCGGTTGTGTTTTAATCAGCAAACCCACATTCCGTATGTCGTCGTTTTCGGCTCGACAGTCTCCACTTCGTGGGACAGTCAACCGCACGACACCATACTGCGGGAACGTTAGTGGCAAGCGGGAAAAAAGTAATTGGATTTATAAAAATTACCTATGATTAAATTAAGATTTACGAATAGTATCAAGATTACGATAGACCAATTCAGACCAGAAATAATTTCAGATTCTTTAAAATCAATTGGATTTAAAAATATCAAAATTAATGATGATACTGTTCTATTTAAATGTGATATCAAAGATCAAGAACTTGAATCTTTTCAAAGAAAGTATGGCGATGGAAAATTATCATTCAAACAAGATGTTGACTTCATTAAAATTACTATAATTACAGATATCAAAAATGGTTTTAGGTTTTCATTACTATTCACTTTGACACTAGTTATAATAACTATATATTCTGGACTAACTACGGACAAAAATATTGAAAATACATTCCTATTTGGAGGAGCATTATTACTTTCATTCATTTTAGAATATTTTATTGATAGTTCAATGATTAATTATCAACAAAAAAAATTATTGAAACTGATTGATAAAGAGATTAGAACCGCCAGCCACTAACACGCGGTCATAGTGCATGCGGTTTTGTTTTAATCTGCAAACCCACATTCCGTATGCCGTCGTTTTCGGCTTGACAGTCTCCACTCCGTGGGACAGTCAACCGCACGACACCATACCGCGGGAACGTTGCAGGTAATTAAAACTAAACTACGAAATGAAATACTTATTTATAATTTCAATACTAACATTTTCATTCAACCTTGTTCATTTACATCCTGAGAACCAACAAGAACTAAAATGGTGGATAAAAAACCATCATATTACATTTGGAATTCCCCAAACTCCAGACGGTTTTGAACGTTTTTTGGATTGTGGCGATGTAATAGCTTTTCGGAAAAAAGTAAATGACACACTTATCGTGTATTCAAGAGGTAGTTCAATTGCAGAAAATGTTGCAGAATTGAATAAAAGTATTCAAAAATCGAATTGGAATATTTTAAGATATCCAATTTATACTCAAAAAAATGGAACAATTGTTGTTCAAAATATGAGAAAATGGACATTCCTAATAAAACCTGACACATTATATCTCTTGGATACTTACGATGAAAAAAAAGCAGATAAACACATGAAAATAATGGAAAAGTTTTTCCAAAAAGAGATAACAGAAAAAGAATTTAAAAAGTTAGTTAATGAAAATGAAGCTAAAGACTATAGTTTTATTCCTAAGTTTAAGGCAATCTACTTCAAGGGAATTTTTGACAAAAAAAATACATACAAGTTTAGCAAAAAGGAAAACTTCAGAAAAGAAACTGTCACTTTAAAAAACTCTTGGACTGAAAATGGGACAAAATATTATGAAATAAATCTAAAAACAAATACCGCAGGAAATTATATTTTAAGCGAAGATTTTAACTTTATAAATACTGAGAACTGTAATGAATAACTACCTGCAACACGCGGTCATAGTGCATGCGGTTTTATTTTAACCTGCAAATCCACATTCCGTATGCCGTCGTTTTCGGCTTGACAGTCTCCACTTCGTGGGACAGTCAACCGCACGACACCATACCGCCAAACCGTTAGGCATAAATTTATAAAATGAAGAGATTTACCTTTTTTATATTGACCTTGTCTATAAGTTTGACTTTATTCGCAAAGACAAACAAAGCATTGAATGATTCTGTTGAAATTAAGAATATAGGCCATGAAATATTAAATGGAACTAATATTTCCCAGATAGATGAAGATTATATTTACAAGCTTATATCAAACATTATAATTAAGGATTCTGTTGATAGAGCATTTTATTTTAAAGTTTTTGAAATTATATATCAGCAATTACCTGAATATGTAGCACAAGGAGAGCATGAATTTATGCCGACCTGGATTAATACATACATTAAACTTTACTGTTTAAATTATCCAAACGATTTTTTCAATTTGACAGATACTAGAATTTCAAAGTTTGCACTTGAGATTGGTGAATTATTAAAATCTCAAGAAGAAGATCCTAAAGGATATGCTAAAGAATATCTTGCAAAGATTAAAGAAAAGTGTAATTCTGAATACCTAGAGAAATTTGAATTATTTTCAAAAAACTTAATAATGACAATTGATAAATAAAAAAATCTATGCCTAACACGCGGTCATAGTGCATGGCAGTCATTTTAAACAAAAAATATCAACGTTCGCTGCAAACGCCTTTCGTCCTGACAGTTCCTTTCACGGGTGAAAGAAACTGCCACGACACCATACCGCGGGAACGTTAGCGGTAATGTGATAAAGAATAAACTTTGACGAAACGAGACAAGATCATATTTTCGATTGTAACACTTTTATTAACTATAATAATTGTAGTAACATTCTTCGACAATTTTACTTTTACCCTGAGTGTATTAATTATCGGAATTGTTGCGGCCAGTTTCATTTTTGTGCTTGATTTATACAGAAAATCAAAAACTTCACGAATATTAATTCATGTTGTAGCTTCAGTTTTGATTTCGATGATTTTAGGGTCTAGAATACAAGATTTCATAATTAATAGAGAAAAGGATGAATTAAAACCAATCATAAATTCAATTGAAACTTTTAAAAAACAAAATGGATTCTATCCACCTGAACTAGAAGAATCTTTAATCAAGAATTTTGACGATAAAATAGATTATGAATTAAATTCTAAGAACAATGAATTTAGTTTGACATTAAGAATAAATCGCTTTAAAGAACTAAAATATAATGGATTTCATTATGAATGACATTAGAAAAAAACACTACCGCTAACACGCGGTCATAGTGCATGCGGTTTTGTTTTAATTTGCAAACCCACATTCCGTATGCCGTCGTTTTAGGCTTGACAGTCTCCACTTCGTGGGACAGTCAACCGCACGACACCATACCGCGGGAACGTTGTGCCTAATTGTAATAAGACAAATCATATTTAAAATGATGAAATCTCTAATTCTCTTTTTCTTTATTTCCTTTGTTACTTTTGGACAAGAGAAAACAAGAGAAAATACGAATCAACATGCCAATTCAGATTCAACAGTATTACTGAAAAGTAATGAAATAGCTCACTCAAAAGATTTTGAAAAACTTGGATTTGAATTAATGGAAAGTGAAACACTTAACAAATTGAAACTCGGAATCCAAGATTCTGATCTTGCTACGATACTTGGTTTACCGGATGATACAACTAAAAATGAGTTGTGGGGCGCTGATGGATTATATCATCAGACCTATAAATATTCTAAACTTGGAATTAAGCTAGACTTGATTGGAGAAACTAAATCGGATAAGGTTATTAATATGATTACTGCGATAAATCCATGTCCTTTTAAGACAAGTAAAGGAATTTCAATTGGGAGTAACTATCAGAAAGTTGAACAAGCATATAAAGATTATTTAAATTCAAATTTTTCAAATGCAGAAACCTTAGTTGCTGGTTCAATTTATGGAGGCGTGATTTTTAGCTTCGAAAATGGAGAAGTAAAGTCAATTTTTATTGGAGCTAGCGCTGAATAAATGAAAAGAAACAACTAGGCACAACACACGGTATAGTGCATGGCAGTACTTTTTAAATAAAATAATTCAACGTTCGCAGCTGGCTCTTTTCGTCTTGACAGTTCCTATCCTGTCGGACAGAAACTGCCACGACACCATACCGCGGGAACGTTGTGTGTAATTTTGAAAAATGAGAGACAAAAACGATCATATGATTGAATTATTGGAAGCTTCAAAATCTAACAATATTTTTTCCTCTCTGATTCGACACACGATAAACGGAGAGACTTTAAATCTTCGTTTCGGAATTATAAATGCTGATTATTCTCGATTAAAACAGATTCTTGAATTTAGACCTTTTGAAGATACTGGAGTAGCTCCATATCGTTACTTTTTTTCTTTATCGTATCGTAAAGACCAAGACAATAAAAAGATAGCGTTTATTTCTGTGCGTGTTGAGCAGCTTGATAAACATAAACAATATGAATTTGAATTAAGTAGAAAGTTCATTTCAAATTTATTGTGGTTTAACGAGTTGACTGACAAAGAAGAAGTTAAAGACTTAATAGAAAAATAAAAACTACACACAACATGCGGTCATAGTGCATGCGGTTCTTTTAACTCGCAATACCACATGCATCCTGGCGTCGTTTTCGGCTTGACAGTCTCCACTTCGTGGGACAGTCAACCGCACGACACCATACCGCAGGACCGTTATAGCCAATTATGACAAAGCCTGTAAATAAGTTTAGGTTATAAAAAATGAATAAAAATTACATTTCGATTAT
>NZ_JBHJHP010000014.1:0-9219 GCF_042219855.1 Quyinboa sediminis
GTGTCAGAATAAAATTTTTCTAAAAACTTTTCAAATACTTCAGCATTAATAGTGTCAATAGATTCTTGACTTTTAATGATCCCAAATGTAAATAGACAAAAGAGGAAAATATAATATTTGTAGTTATGTATTATTATTTGCTTAATCTTCGTCATAATTAGGTATTGATGTGCCTCTAAAATGGTTTACAACGGTCCCGCGGTATGGTGTCGTGGCAGTTTCTTTCACCCGTGAAAGGAACTGTCAGGACGAAAAGAGCTTTGCGCGAACGTTGAAATTTTTTGTTTAAAAGTACTGCCATGCACTATACCGTGTGTTAGCTGCTGGTTTTTCTATTCAAATTCTATAATTGGGAAATGTTGTTTCCAAACTTTTCCTAATTCTTCCTTAGTATCTGCAAATCCAATATCTTTAATATTATTATTTATTAGCAGATCTTTAAATCTTTCGGATACGTATGTACCCCAAGAATAAAAGGGTATTTTAAATAAATCAATAGTGGGATCAAAGTGTTTATTAAAAACTATCCTTTTTGTATTCCATGAGAAAGTTTTAAGGTCTTTTATTTTCTCTTTTTTCTCAGATTCTGAAATTTTCAGAGAATAAATTTGATTAATCTTAGAGGTAGTATTAAAATTTTCTTCAATGTATTTCAATCTTTCCTTGTGAGATTTCAGTTCTCCAATAACATTGTCTCCTCTTAAAGTAAGAATTTCACTTTTATTAAAATTTATCCAGTTATAACAGTTTAGATCATTAGATTCTCGAATTTTTAACTGTGTATACTTGTATGATTTTGAGATTTTAAATAAGCCTAAGTTAATTTCTTTTCTTTTTACAATCACTGGTGTAAGATCATATGGTATTATTTTACTTTCTTCAAAAAGCCTTAATGTTTTATCATTAATAACATAATCATCCAGTGAGTGCAAAATATCATTTAAAGCGTTAAATTCTCGGTTATCATAAATCTTACAAACCAACGTTTTCTGATTGTTCAAAATAATTTCTTCAGAATCTTCTATTGCTCCTGAATCATTTATATGTAGTGTGTAATATTTCATTTATTAAACTTGCAGCTAACGTTCCCGCGGTATGGTGTCGTGGCAGTTTCTTTCACCCGTGAAAGGAACTGTCAGGACGAAAAGAGCTGTGCGCGAACGTTGATACATATTGTTTAAAATTACTGCCATACACTATACCGTGTGTTAGGTTTCGTTTTTTCTATCTTATTCATTCCTATTGATAAGGCTTTCTTTTCAAATATTTTTTTGATTTTAAATTCATATTCACCATCAAATGAGGTATATCCATTGTAATAAAATCTATTTGAATCGAATAAACTGTCTATATCGATATTAGATGTTAAACTATCAATACCGAAGATAACAGTTTCACCTTCCAAGTAATTTTTGTATCCTCCAGACTTATAGTCTTCAATATAAAAGTCATACTCTTGAATCATACGCCTTTGATAAAAATAAAAATCATTAGGAATCTTCTTTAAATATTTACTTGCATTTTCTTTTTCTCCTAGAAATGTATAGACTAAAGCTATTTGTCTTTCAATTTGTAGTGACAAAACAGCATCATTTTTACATTTACTTAACCGTTCTTTCAATAGCGGAATTTCTTTTTCATAAAATATTTTTGCAGAGTCTGATTTATTTAAATGTTCGTAAATCAAACTTTTATATAAATATGCTTTTGTATTTCCAATGCAATTAAGGACCTTTCGATATTCCTTTTTTTTATATAGTAACTCAGCCTTTTGATTGGTTAAATTATTTTTCCAAAAGACAATTTTTTGAGCATTATTAATTTTTTGAATAGCTAAATCAATTTTCTTACCATCATTAATCATAACTTCTTTATATGCTTCATTTGCATTGTCCATTTTAATAGAAGCAATAATCACATAGCTCATCGGAATAGCTAATACGGTAAAAGCTATAAGTACTAATTTTAATTTCTTAAGAATAGATCTTTCCATTTTTTAAATGAAACCTAACGTTCCCGCGGTATGGTGTCGTGCGGTTGACTGTCCCACGAAGTGGAGACTGTCAAGCCGAAAACGACGGCATACGGAATGTGGGTTTGCAAATTAAAACAAAACCGCATGCACTATGACCGTGTGTTGTACCCAGTTTTTTATCTTCATATTGGATCTCCATCAGTCCAGATTAACCAATTATTCCCAATTCCATAAATCTCAATATAGTTTGAATCTGATTGATAATATCCTTTTTCAGTTTGTTTTGGCGCGCAGGTTGTCCAGGTCAAATGTAAAGTTCCGATTGGATACTCATAGTCAAATTCATATTCTACTTCTTTGCATTCTGAACTTTTATGAACAGTAATCCTCTTGACACCGTTTTTGATTAATTCAGTTGATAGATATTTTTCAAAATCTGTTGGGTAAATTCCTTTTCCTAAGTTTGATTTCACAAATTGATTTTCTAAGATCCGATTTGTCAAATTATTCCATTCAGCTTGTTTGTCCGAAAATTGAGTAATTTTTTTAATAACTATTTCTTTTCTTTTTTCCGTATTGTTTTTACAAGATAAAAGACTAAAAGTCATTATGAAAGTCAGAATTATGGTTTTAAAATGTTTCATTACTAAATTGGGTACAACGTTCCCGCGGTATGGTGTCGTGGCAGTTTCTGTCCGATAGGATAGGAACTGTCAGGACGAAAAGAGCTGGCAGCGAACGTTGAATTATTTGGTTTAAAAGTACTGCCATGCACTATGACCGCGTGTTAGGTGCTGCTGTTTCTTTGTCTGCCCGCATTGAGATTGTAAGATCTGGTCATCTTTCCCGCTCAATTTCCCTGTCGTTAATCTGAAAACCTAAAACACGAAACTTTCCTGGTACTAAGGACAGTTGCTGCGACAACTATGAGTTTAAAGATCACACCCTATCTACTCAAACGTGAAGGCCAGCATAGGGGAGACGTTAATCCGGTGTCTGCCAACTCTAAGCACCATTTAAATAAAGCGTTGGCAAATTAACGGCTAACCAGCTAAGAGCAGCAACTAAATCAAAATTGACAGTCAATTTAATGACGGTTGCACCTAACGTTCCCGCGGTATGGTGTCGTGGCAGTTTCTGTCCGATAGGATAGGGACTGTCAGGACTAAATGAGCCGGTTGCGAACGTTGATGTGTTTTATTTAAAAGTACTGCCATGCACTATACCGTGTGTTGGCATTAGTTTTTTATTATAATTTTATCAATTTCTCCTTTTTCAAAATATTTAAAACCTGAGTCATCGTCATAATTGTTTTCGGTTTTATAAAATCTCAAAGTGTCATTTATTATATCCCATCCAAAATAATCTAAATTGCCATCTTCGTTTTTTATCCCTATAGCATCAAATGTGAATGGCGTATATGTCTCAAGTCCAAGTGAAATATAATCAATTTTTGATATTTTATCTTTGGATAAATAATCATCAAAAACTAAATCAATTATATATCTCATTAATTTGTCTTCATCTGCAATTATTTCAGTAAAATCATCATCTGTCATTCTACTGTAAATACTGGAAGATGGTAAATCACCAAAATAAATTAAATCGTTGACTTTTGAATAGCTAATTTTAGAATTATCAAAATCAGGTAATTCAATTGTTGAAGAATCAATTATTTTGTAATTAACAGATTCTCGATCCATATTTCCGCTAATTGTTACAGTATTGTCATCATTAATGGTTAATGCCAAAGATCCATAAAATATATCTTTCCATGGAAGCACTCTTTTGTTTATCTGAATTGAATCTGGAATAACAGTTGTTATCCAATTACCTTTAATTTCTGAAATTAATCCATTGTCATTTTGTGAAAATCCACAATTAATAATTGTATTAAAAATCAATAGTGACAAAAGTGATCGTTTCATTTTTTTTAAATTAATGCCAACGTTCCCGCGGTATGGTGTCGTGGCAGTTTTTTCACCCGTGAAAGGAACTGTCAGGACGAAATGTGCTTTGGGCGAACGTTGATATTTTGGGTTTAAAAGTACTGCCATGCACTATGACCGCGTGTTGTACCTAGTTATTTTTAGTGTCCGTGACCATCGACTTTTTTAAGTAAGCCATTATATGTTTCTTCCATTAATTTAGCGATTCTTACATTTTCAGTTTTAACTTTACTCAAAGTTGAGTTATAATCATCCAATGCGCCGGGGTCCTCAGGATGAGGGCCATCGTAAACAAAATATAAAATACTTTTTATTTCATTATCAGATCTTTGTGATAAAACAGAACACATAATCTTGGTGTCATTTTTGAGTTTATCATCAATTCCAAAATCTTGAATTGCGTCTGCTTCCCAATGTCCATTTTTAGCTATATCTAAATATTTGTTATAGAGTTTAACTTTATCAATATTTGATAAACCATAGAATTTAAAAATGATACTCATTTCTCCATATAGAGGCATCGCATGATCATCTTTGTAACCAAATAATTTATAATATTCATCAAAGCTATCTGGGAAAGAATTGAAAAATTCTAATTCTAAACTATCTAAATTACTACTGTCAGCGCTGATAAGTTTATTGTATTGATTAATAATCAAATTAGCAGTTGAGTCATCTGTTAATTCAAGTTTTTTATCAGCAAAAGGATCTGGAATTTCTTTCGGGCTAGAATCAATATTCTCTGTTATATTTAATGTAAAACCAGATCTTTCCTGTTTTGGGGATGCAATCTCAGTTTTTTTCTCTTTCGTTTTGTTTGAAGAACAACTGTATAAGTTCAGACAAACATATAATAATATCATTATCTTTTTCATGAGCTAATTCATAATTAGGTACAACGTTCCCGCGGTATGGTGTCGTGGCAGTTTCTTTCCGACGGGAAAGGAACTGTCAGGACGAAAGTGGCAGTGGGCGAACGTTGAAATATTTTGTTTAAAAGTACTGCCATGCACTATGAACGCGTGTTGTAACCTGTGCTTTTTCAATTATTTATTTTATACTCTTTTAAGGAATATTCTAATTCAATTTCTCCATCGGTTATAATTTGATATTTAATTAATCCAACATCTGAGTTAATGAACCAATACCTTTTCTCATCTGAATCTTCCCAACGTTTAAAATTGTCAAAATATATGTAACACTCAAATGTGCCTGCCTCTGTTACAATTGAAGTGTCACTATTGACGCATTTAATCTCACTTTCTTCAATGAAAAAACCAGAATCAGATCCATATATAATATGGTTAAAGTTCCAAAACTCACCAACCTGGGGATTTTTTTTATATTGAATTGATCTATCTAAGAAAATTTCTCCATTTGTTTGAACTCCGTTTTGAATAATATTACCATTTTCATCATGATTCCAAAATACAAACCATTTATTATCATTTGAACTTCTAGAACTTTCAACTATATAAGTTTTGATCGATTCTGACTGAATATTTAACACTGTATCTTTTAAAACTTTCATATTAAAGGTTTGATTCGGATAAAATGTACTTTCTGGGAGAATATTATAAGTCCATTCGTTTTGAATTTCCAAAGGGAAGAAGTTATAGCGTTCTGAATTCTCATATTCATCAGGAGAACAGGAAATAAAGATTGTCAAAACAGCAAAGTAGATAAATACATTTTTCATAAATAGGTGTTTATAGATTAATAATATTGTTTTTATAGCATTGGTTACAACGTTTCGCGGTATGGTGTCGTGGCAGTTTCTTTCACGGGTGAAAGGAACTGTCAATACGAAAGCGCGAGCATCGAACGTTGAATTATTCTATTTAAAAGTACTGCCATGCACTATGACCGCGTGTTAGTGGCTGGGCTTTTTAATCTTATTTCAATTATTCCATATCCAACTAATAATATAGCTCCTAAGTATCCAATCAATATGAATTCCGTTTTATTAATATCCAGCACCAAAATAGAAATGTATTTTATTAATATGAGCATTAATCCAAATAATCCAATTAGTCGGCTAGTGTTTTTAATAAGTTTATATTTTGCAACTTTATAAAAGTCAAAAAGTTGAGAATTTTGTTTGTCAAGGTTTGCAGAATTACGAAAGTACCTTGTTGCTTTATAATATTTCTTTTTATTAAAGTTGTCTATAGCTATATTGTAAATCAATAATTTGAAATAAGAATCTGTTTTTAAATCATAGTTATAGAGTGAAGAGTATTTTTTAAATCCTCTCAGCGTTGGTTGCAAGATATTGTTTATCAGTTCATATTCTTTCTCTTTATATGCTGAGTTTATTATCTCTGATAGCATCCAAATTTTTTTAAGCCCAATCACATCATCAAAAAGCTTATTTGAAGAAAAATAGTCTTTATTTTCAGAATAGAAATTTATAAATGAAGAGTAATCTTCACTTTTAATCTCCATAAATTCCTTATTAATTTCTTCAGCGTTTTTCATTCATTGATTAGTATGAACAATCTTTTCAGCCTTGCCACTAACGTTCCCGCGGTATGGTGTCGTGCGGTTGACTGTCCCACGAAGTGGAGACTTTCAAGCCGAAAACGACGGCATACGGAATGTGGGTTTGCAAATTAAAATAAAACCGCATGCACTATGACCGTGTGTTAGGCATTGTTTATTCATCCTCTATTTTTTCAAAAGGTATAATTTTTTTCTCAATCAATTCACTTTTAATCTTGTCGGCGTAATTATGAGCAAACTTTTCTTTCTCAGATTTCGGCAATTTAAAATATAAATCATATCGTTTCTCCCATTCTTCATATTCTTCATCATCAGTTCCTGGTCTTTCTACAAATTCTAAATAATGAACATAATGTCCGAATTCGTGAATCAAAGTTCGATATAGTTGAGTGGTTCTCACATTATCAATTTCGTAATCCGCAACAAAGTGTCGCTTATCGTCTACTATTTTGTGTCCGTCCTCCTTTAGTTTTTCCAATTCCTTTTGGCTATCTACTGATAGTTTCTTAGTCCACTTAAACTTCCTGTCAAAATCTATTGCCTCAATAACAATCGCAGGAAAATAGTCACCCTCAAATTCATATGAATAAATCAATCTGCCCCATACTGATGACATAGTTTCTTCTTTTCTTTTTGCCTGTCTTAGAATTATCAATTTTAAATCACCGTAATCTTCAGTTGGTATATTTTCTATAATCTTTGAAATATCATTTATCGTGCAAGCATGTTTAGATGACTCTCTTGTTTGCTCAACAACAAATAAGAAATCATGGCCGTTTATAGTCCTTGGAATTTTATTATAATTATCCAATCGCTCAAAAAAGCTTCTGAGAGTCAAGGCTGGCTGTGGAATAGTCAATTCGTTGTCTTTTCCATGTCCTTGTTTAGCAGTCCCAATATTCCTATTTCTTCTGGTTGCGTCTCTCATTTGCAGAATGTTTTCCTAAATAATGCCTAACGTTCCCGCGGTATGGTGTCGTGGCAGTTTCTTTCATACGTGAAAGGAACTGTCAGGACGAAAGACGTTGCAGCGAACGTTTATATTTTTAGTTTAAAAGTACTGCCATGCACTATACCGTGTGTTGTATGCAGTTTTTATTCATTTTTTAGTCTTATTGGCAGATTGTCATTCCATATAAAATATCTCGTTTTTTTCCCTTTCCCCTTTCTATAAAGTACTTTATTATTCATATTAATCCAGTTATAATATTTAGCAGAAATAGGAAAATGAATCTCAATGTAATTATATTTTTCAGGAATATCTTTTATTGGGATTATTGTAAATCTACCATTCAAACTTGTTGGAACAACACTATCAACTTGGGTAATTAATCTTAGTCCAATCTTTTCGATATTGTCGGATAAAATAGTTGTGTCAATCTGTGATTTAGTGAATTTACATATTTTATTTCCAAGGTCTAGAAACAAGGTGTCATAATGAAAATCAAAATCTTCTCGTTCTAATTCAGTAGTTATTTTTAGTCGATATCCAGTAATTGAAGAATCTGTTTTCAATTTATAATCAACCTCAATCGAGTCTGGATTAAAGTCATAGCTATTTAAAACATATGTATTCTTGTCAATTTTTAGATAACGACCTTCCGAATAATAACCAAATGAATTTGTGTCAGTATCTAATTTCCATTTAGTATATTTAAATATCGAATCATTTTCGAAGGTAATTTCATGTCTTGGAAGAAACAGACCACAAATTGATTGAGTCTTGCAACCGTAGTTTATTGTTAAACAAACTGCACAAATAATTATTAATACTATTTTTCTATAATGCTTCATATGTTCGCTGTCTGCTCAAATTGCATACAACGTTCCCGCGGTATGGTGTCGTGCGGTTGACTGTCCCACGAAGTGGAGACTGTCAAGCCGAAAACGACGACATACGGAATGTGAATTTGCAAATTAAAAACACAACCGCATGCACTATGACCGTGTGTTGGCAGTAGTTGTTTTTATCCAATTAACATCCATCTTCTCTTTGTGATAACCACTCTTTATATCTTTGTTTATACAAATCTCTTGTATCAGAATCAATCAATACAAAATCAACTCCTCCATCATAAGGTGCAATTAAAATATTTTTATCAAACGATACAAAAAATGCTCTCACTTTATCATTTGCAATTTCCTTTAATAAATTATCATGTTTGTTACTTTCCCAAATTATCTCAGAAAATGCTGGTCTATATGTTTCACAGTCATCATAATCATCGGGAAAGAGTTTGTATAAATCAATATTCTCAAGTCTCTCAAATCTATATCTTTTGAATACCTCTTCTTCATCTGTAATATAATCAGTACGTTCTCCCCAATTATATTCTCCTGTTACAAGTATTACTTTTTTATTTTCGCCAAACAGATCAGAAATAATTTGATTTTGTCTAGACAATAAAGTAGTCCACTCTTTTACGTTTTCAGGATATCTCTTTGATCCAGGCAAACTATGTATTCGAAACCATCTATCAGGATAATTATGTCGAAACATATGCGATATAGGTATCGTATCAGAAAAATATTTTGTCCAATTATAATTAAAATCTTCTTTTGTCATCTGCTGTTTTAACAATTACTGCCAACGTTCCCGCGGTATGCTGTCGTGGCAGTTTCTTTCCGACGGGAAAGGAACTGACAGGACAAAAGAGACAACTGCGAATGTTGTAATATTTGATTTAAAAGTACTGCCATGCAGTATGACCGTGTGTTAGGTGCTGCTGTTTCTTTGTCTGCCCGCATTGAGATTGTAAGATCTGGTCATCTTTCCCGCTCAATTTCCCT
>NZ_JBHJHP010000015.1:0-8079 GCF_042219855.1 Quyinboa sediminis
ATATAACAATCATTGAAATTAGAGTTGTAATGCTTGAAATATGATTAATTTTCATATTATTTTCTTCTCAAGGGTTTATTTTGAAAATCTTTTTAGCAAATGTTTAAAACATCATCTTTCATTATGGTGGCTAACGTTCCCGCGGTATGCTGTCGTGGCAGTTTCTTTCCGACGGGAAAGTAACTGTCATGACGAAAGTGACAGCCGCGAACGTTGAATTATTTGGTTTAAAAATACTGCCATGCAGTATGACCGCGTGTTAGGCTTAGTTTGTTTTTAATCAACAAAGGTCTCCTTGATTATTGCTTTTAACTCTTTTATTTCAGGTTTTGATAATCTACCAAGCGGTTTTACGATTCTTTGTTTGTCAATTGTACGGATTTGGTCTAAAACGATCCATCCAATTTTACTATCATGTTTAACTTCAATCCTGGTTGGGTAATTCTTTGAACTAGTTGTCATTGGTGCAATTACAACTGTTCTCAAGTATTTATTCATCTCATCAGGTGAGACAATAACACAAGGTCTAGTCTTTTTTATTTCACTACCAATCGTAGGGTCTAAATTCACAAGAATGATTTGATATTGTTTTATTTCCATTCTTCAAGGTTTTCGTCTTCAAAGACATCATTAAAAAGAAGTCTGTCATCTCCATTTTCATTCATTTCTTTAAAAGCTTTATCCCAACCTTTTCTTGGTGTTGATAATGGTCTTAAAACAATTTGACCTTTTTCAAGAATTAAATCTACAGTATCTTTAATATTATATCTTTCTAATAGTGTTTTACTAAGTCTGATACCTTTTGAATTTCCTATTCTAACAACTGAAACTTCCATAATTCGATCTTTTAGTATTGTAATTACAAAGTTATCACGAATATTCTATTTTTCCAAATTAAGCCTAACGTTCCCGCGGTATGGTGTCGTGGCAGTTTCTTTCACCCGTGAAAGGAACTGTCAGGACGAAAGGAGCTTTGCACGAACGTTGATATTTTTTGATTAAAAGTACTGCCATGCACTATACCGTGTGTTAGCGGGCGTAATTATTTATTTGTCAATTTTTCATTCTCAATCTCATAATAATCAATCGGCTGTCTTGTTTCGACAATATCAACTGTCATGAATTGCGATTCTTTTAATTCTGTTAAATTTCTATAATCAAGGTATTCAATGACAGCTTTGCTGTCAATCATTATTTTGCCGTGTCCAGCCCAGTGCCTGTCGTGCCCATTTCGTTTTATTCTTGAAATCCAATATCCTTCACCAGTCTCTATATCAGTATAATTACCGTGTCCATATTTTTGGAATGCTTTATTGTTGAAATAAATTGTTTTCCCGGTCTTAGATTTTTTGACATATCCAATCCATGCAGGTCCATCATGATTTGAACCTGTTTTTTTCTCTATGTAATATAAATCAATAGGCATATAATAAAATTTACTGTAATTTAAAATTAAGTGGGAAAGTCATCTTAACTGGTACTGGTTTTCCACTGCATTTACCGGGTTTCCAATCAGGCATTAGTCTCATTACTCTCAATACTTCTTTATCAAAATCATCCTGTAGGCTGCGAATAATTTTCAAATCTTTCATTTTACCTTCTGCATCAATAATAAATCCAATGATAATCATGCAACAAGCATCAATCTCTTGCGGATATTGAAAATTGTTCATGAAAAATTTTATCAGTTCACCGTCTCCTCCAGGATAATGAGGCATTGAATCAACAAAAACATAATACTCTGTCTTTGAAATAGAATCTGTATAAGGAACGCAGCGTAAAGTATCGCTATTGATTGAATAGGAATGAAAAGAAATCAAGATAAATCCAGTTATAAATGCAATAATTTTTTTAATCATAATCCTTGTTGATTCGGTTTTTTCATTATGACCGCTAACGTTCCCGCGGTATGGTGTCGTGGCAGTTTCTGTCCGATAGGATAGGAACTGTCAGGACGAAAGGTGCTTGCAGCGAACGTTGAATTATTTTGGTTTAAAAGTACTGCCATGCACTATACCGTGTGTTGTGCCCTGGTTTTTCTATTCTTCTTCTAATATTTCCTGTTCAATTGATAAGGTGTCTTTATAGGCTTTTACCATATTTGGTCTTTTTGTAGAAATATCTATATTAAAGCTACGAGTCTTTAAAATAGAATCATATTCTTGCCCATTAAATCTACCTTTAATCGTATCTTCAATGGAATAATGGAACTTCCAAAGCAATTCATTTTCACTGCGGTCAAATCTCAGGTCAACATATTTTTCGTCGTACTGAAAATTTTGAATTTGAAATATTGAATCAGCGATAGTTATAGCTTTATCATAGTTTAATAATTTATAGTCAAAAGGTTTAGGTATATTTATATCAATAATTTGTCCATAACCATCCATATCAATTTTTATAATATATTTCTGTATTCCTAACTTCAAATTATGAAAGTTATAATGTAGCATATATTCCGGTAAAATTCCGTTAGGAGAGTAATAATAATTGTAATCATATAAATACTTTTTCAGGTCAACTTTATAACCATTTGTAAATGTTACATCGTTAGTATCAACACGCCAACTATCTAGATACGCAGGGATTATATATTTAAATAAGTCAGGAAAACTGTCAACCGAAAAATATTCAGTTAAGTAAATGTCATCAATATATTTAAAGTCATTCTCTGAGTACAATGATTTTTGCGCATTTGTACAAATAGCGAAGTAGAGTAATATTGGTATTATAAAAATTCGTTTCATTTTTTTAAACTTGGGCACAACGTGCCTCGTATATGGTGTCGTTTGGCGCTTCAAGGCACTTTCCTATCAGACCGTTACAAAGCTGAGTAAAAGAAACTAAGCCAAAACCTTTGTACGATCCGCCAAATGCACTATATACGATGTTGGCAGCTGGGCATTTATAGTTCATTATATCTATAGTTAATCAACATTTTGGATTGAATCTACTTTGGTTGTTATTAGAAGAACTCCTCGTTTACCTTCATCGCCGAAAATTCTTATTGCTGGTTCTTTCTTTAACAGTTCAATTTTTTTAATATCCCTCTTTTGTAATCCCGTTTTTCTCAAGTTTATTTCATCAACATTTACGTATTCAATACCATCAATTACTAAAATCGGATGCTTTGATAATTCATTTTCCTCAGAGATTGCTTTGATTTGCTCTATTAAAAATCTTTTATCAGTCCCTTTATTATCAAGTAAGTATCTACTGTTTACACAGTTGAAAAAAACCAGGAAGGATATTACTAAAAATCCTATTTTACTATATTTTAGCAATAAATTAAAAATTCTAGTCATTTCTTTAAAGTTATAATTACCACTCCATCATAATCCTCATTAGTATACTTTTTTATATCATCGATGTTTTTTATTACATCAATTGATTCGATATTATTAGGATCGAGTTTTTCTAATTCTTCCTTTGTGATTTGTTTATCGCCTAGCAAAAATAAAACTTTTCTATCATCTATTGTCTTGGCTGATTTTTCTTGAATGTTTTTTGTAGTTACAAGCAATACTCCTCCTCGTGCCCTTTCTCCATAAATATTTATAGCTGTTTTACTATCTTTTGACAAAAAATCAATCTGGCTGATGTCTGATTTTGATAAATGATGAGATTTTTCTTTATAATCTGCATAATCAACTGCAAATCCATCAATAACGATCAATGGTGAGTTTGATATTTTATCCTGACTCTCAATCTCTGATATATATTGAACTATATAATCTGTATCATTTGTCTTATCAGTTGTCGCTTTTTTGGTCGAGAAGCAACTTGTTAAAAAAAACATCAATAAAATCAGGGTTACAATCTTCATTTTTAAAATCTTTTTTATCGTGTAATTATTTTGATAGCAGGATGTCATAGCCTTGCTGCCAACGTTCCCACGGTATGCTGTCGTGGCAGTTTCTTTCCGACGGGAAAGGAACTGTCAGGACAGAAGAGACAGCCCGCGAACGTTGATATGTTTTATTTAAAAATACTGCCATGCAGTATGACCGTGTGTTGTATTTAGTGCCTTATTTTTTATCAGTCACGTTATCCAAATTGATGTTCCACAAATTAAACACTTCCGTAAATCAGAAGAGATTCAGCCACCGACGACCGGATAATGTAAATCAAAACTTTACGATATTGCGTCAACCCAAAACGATATTGCGTCAAAATAGGAAACTTTAAAGTTGAACAAGCTGAGACTCCACCCAACACCTGGTTAAAATCAATCGTTGATCCTGTTTAATAAAGAACGTTCCCTGCTTCAGCCGAAAGAGGGTGGAGGCCAATTTATAAGATCTCACACAACTAATCCCGGCATTAAATACAACGTTCCCGCGGTATGGTGTCGTGCGGTTGACTGTCCCACGCAGTGGAGACTGTCAAGCCGAAAACGACGGCATACGGAATGTGAGTTTGCAAATTAAAACAAAACCGCATGCACTATGACCGCGTGTTGGCAACAGTTTTTATTTTTTTATTTCAATCAACGAATTTATTGTATTCCATGTTTTTGGGTAATATTCAGAGTAATAAAATTTAGTATTGGTAATTGGATATGCTCCTTGGGTATATACTAAAAACCTGGAAATCATTAATTGGGTTTCATAATCTTGCTTGGTTAGAAAATCATTGAATTCTGAGTCACTCCAAATATTAAATATATTCCATGCTATTTGATTGTTTATTTCTGCCGCTCCACCATCTACAATATTGTTTAGTTCCAGTATTCTTAGAAAAGCTTGTTCATTAATATTTGCTGCCTGTTTTACCAAATTACAATAATTGTCGATCCCGTAATAGTTAAAATTGTCCAAATTATAATTACTACAAGCTATTTGGAAAAGGGTTACAGTATCAGTATTTAGCTTAAATATCTTCTCATTTTGTAATAAAATAATATTTCCTCTATCGGTGAATCCATTTTCTCCCTTTCTTGTCCATATCTGCCATAAATCTGATTCATATTCTGGTTTGAAAGTGATAAATTTTTCATTTTTCATGACTCTCCCAACGATGCTATCATTTAGTATAAGATTAATGCTATCAAGTCCCTTGGCTAAAACCGCTACGGATTCCTGGGAAAAAACAATAGTAGTTAATATAGACAGATATGTTATTATTAGAATCGTTCTCATTTCAAAATTGTTGCCAACGGTCCCGCTGTATGCTGTCGTGGCAGTTTCTTTCCGACGGGAAAGGAACTGTCAGTACGAAAGGCACGGTGCGCGAATGTTGATACATTTTTATTTAAAATTTAACTGCCATGCAGTATGACAGCGTGTTAGCAACCGTTAATTCTCGGTCATTCGTATATATCCCAATGTTTCAATATCGTTAATACTTTTTGTTAGATAAGTTTTCCCATTATTGATTACGTATAATTCATCGCAAATATCAATAATATGTTTGTACATATGGTCAGTTATTATTATCCCTTTATTTCGTTTTTCTCGAAGAATTAGATTTTTAATAGAATCTACATGTATTGGCATAACTTGAGAAAAAGGTTCGTCCAACATGCAAAATTTTGTTTGAGAAACCAATATTGTATAAATTTCTACAATTCGTCTTTCCCCTCCTGATAGATTAATCAATTTTGACTTATAGAATTTATCGAATTCAGGGAAGTTATAAATCAAATCAGCAAAATCAAGTTTGAAATCACTAAAAATTCGTTTAATTGTTAGCGATTTAGGAATAAATCTCCTTTGTGGTAAATATCTTAAATCTTTTGGGGAACGACTTGAAGTAAGTAAAGTATTACCATTTATTCGGATTGATTTATCGTTTGGAATAAGTTCTCCAAACAGAATTTTCATTAAACATGTTTTGCCTGTTCCATTCCTTCCTAGTATACCAGTTACTTTCCCTGTTTCACTTTTTAAATAAACATTCTGCAAAACTCGTTTCGAACCAAAATCTAAAATTACGCTGTCAATCTCAAGTATGTTTGTCATTGATTCATTAAGATAACGGAGAATAATACAAGAAAGAGAATAAAGTCAAAAGAAAGAGTTGTTATCCATAATTGTTTTTTTGTCAATCCAAGGTTTTTATAATAATAGAACTCATTTTTTTTGGAGTTATGGATATAATAAAAAATAAATCCAAGAGTAATAATCTTAAACCAAAACAAATATTGAATTATATATATTGCCTTTTCACCATAGAAGTTTACTAGAAACAAACATGAAAGAGTTATCAAATTACTGGATAAAGCAAATGACTTGTAAAATGTAATTATTAATTTAATAGTCGTTTTCATTTTAATGGTTGCTAACGTTCCCGCGGTATGGTGTCGTGGCAGTTTCTTTCCGACGGGAAAGGAACTGTCAGGACGAAAAGCGCGTGCATCGAACGTTTATACATTTTGTTTAAAATAACTGCCATGCACTATGACCGCGTGTTGGCAGCTGTAGCTTTTTAATCATATAAGAATCGTTTAAAAGTCTTTCCGTCAAAATAATAAGACCAACTCAAACTTTCTTCAGTCAGGTCAATGGAAATTCCATCATTGGGAACATTTATTTTATTTGTAGCTGACTCCCAATCACCTTTTTGCTCAACACTAATGAATATTTGAATCTCTTTTCCCTGAGAGCCCAAATGTTTTATTAAAATCACCTTATAATCATTAATTTCTTTAATAAAAGCATAAAGGGATACTTCATTTAAGGAGTCAGTTAAAAGTATTGCATAGTCTAATTTATTATCTCCGTTAAAATCACTTGAACAGTAATATGGTAATGTTCCTTCAGTCTTAAGGTATTTATTCCAATCTTGTAAATATTCTTTAGTTGTTGGAATTGAAAAACCAGGCAGTTCTTTTTCTATAAAATTAATTAATGAATCTGGAATGTTTGTCGCCTTAATATTACAGGTTAAGAATAGGAAGAATGCGGTGAAAACTAATATTCTATTCATAATAATGTAAATTTTTTTCTTTTGCTATTGCTGCCAACGTTGAGTGTATGCGTAGTGGCGGACTTCGGAGCTCTTCGCTATCAAACCGAGATGGTGTTGATGCGAGCTACAACCCTTGATATTTACTACTTTCCCCGCCATTACGTATGACACATTGTTATGCCTTGTTTTTCCTTGTCCATCAGTTAATTATCTCAGTATTTAACAAAGTCAAATCGTACTTTTCTCCTTCGTCAATCAAATCCCCACAAATCTCCAAATCAGACATATTTTCGAGTCTATTTTCGTCTGTTTTACTCAAGAAAGTTGCAATCATTTTGCGAGTTTTACCATTAAAGTCAATCTGTGCCGAGATATATTTGTGTCCACCACCAGCTCCAGTCGATTTTATGTCATATTTGGCTAAAGATATTTTATAATCAATCGCTTTTAGCATATCCTGATTTATTATAAACAATGTATCACCTGGTTCATTTTCATAAATCCAGTTTTTGAGCTTTAAAGACTCCAAGTGGTTATCAAAATCAGATTCGTTATCAAAAAATTCTCCAAGTTTGTCTCGAATATCAATATAGTAAGATTTACAATCCTTAGATTTTATAAACTCAATTATATGTTTTTCTTTTTCAGTCATATTTTAACACTCAGTCAGTCTGTTTTGTTGTAAGTGGGAAAGTTAATGGTCAAATCCATTCAGTCCCCATTTTGTAAAAGCAATAACCATTAGCAATATCAACGAATACACAACAACTCTCCTAATTATCAAAATCTTATTATTCTTCTTTTTAATACTAAATCCAATAGTTATCAAAACCGCTAATGATAATACAACAAAAAGTATCGAATTCTTTAAGTATTCAAGTCTCCAAAATTTTTCCGATGTATCAAGGTCATATACTTTTATGTAATCACTAGGATTGTTATAAAATTCAATTGCATCAATTGGCAACAAAATCAGTAAAAAAATTGAAAGAAGTCCAATTAATCCAGTAAATATTAAATCAGTCGTTGTTAAAATCTTTCTCATTAGGTTCAATTTCTTGGTTGAACGATGTCGCTCTTAAATAAGGCATAACGTTCCCGCGGTATGGTGTCGTGCGGTTGACTGTCCCACGAAGTGGAGACTGTCAAGCCGAAAACGACGGCATA
>NZ_JBHJHP010000016.1:0-6197 GCF_042219855.1 Quyinboa sediminis
TTATCTAGAAAGAGAGTTTATACGAAAGAAAGGTAAATGGTATTTAGAAAGATATAAAATATCAAATCTGTAATTACCGATTCTTGATTATGTACTTAGAAAAAATCTTTGCATCCAAAAAATTGAGAAAAGAGAAGAAAAACGGTTTACAACACGCGGTCATAGTGCATGCGGTTTTGTTTTAATCTGCAAATCCAAATTCCGTATGTCGTCGTTTTCGGCTTGACAGTCTCCACTTCGTGGGACAGTCAACCGCACGACACCATACCGCGGGAACGTTAGCTGCAAGCTTAATATTAATACCATGAGAATACTATTAATAATTGCAATATTTATTTGTTCAAGCCTAAATTTCATCGGACAAGAAAAAAAAATTCCAGAATCTTTTAGTTATTTAAAATCGGTTGAATTATTATCAGACTTCAACATTGAGCAATTAGGAACTCCAGAATTTTTCTATAATCCAGAAATTACAGAAGTTATTAATCGTCCTATAGACTCAACTCACATACTCTACAAAGAATGGGCTGTAGATATTTGTTTACATGAATTCGCAATTACTAAAATTGACAAGAATTCAAACGTAAAATATCATATCTGTTTTGACTACGGAATGAGCTATGATCCAAATTTTACAATTTATAAAGTTGTAAATGATTCACCGAAACACATACTTTCAGTAAATGGCATGAAAATGTATATACCTGGAAATGGCAATATTTATATTGAAGGACACACAAATAATTATTTTAACGAGAGGAGAAAGTTTAAACTTTCAAATGATTCAATTGTAGAAGTTAATCAACCCTTTAAATACGTTGGAATTAAAACAAAATCCAATGGAGTTCTGAAATTATATAGTACAATGAATCAAAAGGAACTGGTTGCAGTTCTTCCCAAAAACTCTGAAATAGAAGTTCTAATTAATATGGGGAACTACTATCTAATAAAAAGTTCTTTTGGACTTGTTGGATGGTGGGAATTTGATGGTTATTATTCTGAGGATATCAAAGAAATATTTTTTAATGGAGATTAAAGAAAAGCCAGCAGCTAACACACGGTATAGTGCATGGCAGTACTTTTAAACCAAAAATATCAACGTTCGCTCACAGCTCCTTTCGTCATGACAGTTCCTTTCACGGGTGAAAGAAACTGCCACGACACCATACCGCGGGAACGTTGGGCTTAATTATAAAATCCTGCTGCAAAATAAAAAATGAAACAAACAATTGATATGAGAAATGTTTATATAATACATTCAAGATATGATGAGCAAATTGCGTCATATATATCAACCAACTTAAGGTCACGAGAATATAATATCATCCGTAATGATTTTGAATTAGGAGCTGACTATGAGACAAATATTAATGAATACATTAAGAAAGCTGATATTCATCTTGCACTAATCTCTAATGAATCATTAAATTCAAAATACTTCTTTAATGAGATAATTCAATCTAGAAATTATTCTTCTCATTCGAAAAACAAACTTTTCATTCCAATTTTTCTTCCTGGTATTGATATTAATACTCTACCAAATAGTATTAGAAATATTCAAGGTGTTTTTTTAAAAAATGATACTGTTGAAGAATTGGATAACTTGACTAACAAATTAGATGAGGCAATAAATCTGTTTTTAGGTAAAAGATTGGCTAAAGAAGAAAATACTGAGAAAGTTAAAGAGAAAATTGAGACTTCAGCTCCAACTTATATACAAGAAACCTTATCTGGATTGACAAAAAGAGAATCTAATTTAAAAGGATTTGCTAATTTCTGGTATTTCTTAGGATTTATAACGTTACTACTTGGAGTTGGCGCTGCAATTTGGTTTGCAAACACTGGTATAAAAGATTTTGGTGATAAGGAAAACTGGAGTAGAACACTATTCTTTGCTATCAAGAGCGTTTTAATAATAGTTTTATTAATTGCTGGTTCAAAATATTCATTTAATCTCGGTAAATCGTATATGAATGAAGCATTGAAGGTTGCAGATAGGATTCACGCTATTTCATTTGGTAAATTTTATCTACAAGTATTTGAACAACAAGTTGAACCATCTGACATTAAAGAGATTTTTAGAGATTGGAATATTTCGGGAAAATCTTCTTTCATGGAGCTAAACTCAAACGACCATGACCCAAAAATACTTGATAAATTGGTTGAATTAATTGAAAAGATTAAAGGCTCTGATAAGAAATAACTAAGCCCAACATTTTGTATAAGTAATGGCAGGGAAAGTGCTAAATATCAAGGTTTGTAGCCCGCTCAAACTGCGTAGTGGTTTGACAGGAAACTACCACGCAATCTGCCACTACTCATACAATTTACCGTTGTGTTTCATGCTAAGAGAGACCCGTGCAACAAATTATTAACCGAACAATAAACGCCAACGCACATTTGGCACATTTGCAAGCCCAATCACACATGCTAACGCTTCAGCTTGCAAAAGAGCCAAATTTTTGCCAACGCTACTAAATCAGAATTGAAATGAAATTATCTACGGTAAAATTAAAAGGATTTAGAAACTTCAAGAATGCAACAATCAATTTTGAAGATAAGACATTAATCATTGGTGCAAATGATGTTGGTAAGACAAATCTGCTCTGGGCAATTAGATTATTACTCGATAGGAAATTAAACGATTTTGATATTGAACCCAAAGATTCGGATTTCTACGCATTTGAAGAAACTAATAGCTTTGAAATTATATTGAAATTCAAAGAAGTTGTCGAAGATTGTGTTGTTTCAAGATTGAAAGGGAAGATAAGTGATAAGGATGAACTTTGTTTGGCTTATAAAGCATTTCGAGATAAGGTTACTAAAGCAAAATCATATAATCTATATGCTGGAGTTTCAGAATCTAAACTGGAAGAAATTGAAGATAGATACTATCGTAAAGTATTAAATGTTCAATATATCAGCAGTCGACGAGATTTTCATAGCTATATAAACAGAGAAAAAAATTACTTATTTCAACTTGCCAAAGAAAACAGAGATGATAAAGAAATCAGTGCAGATGATAAATTATATGCTCAGATTCAAAGTGATTTAAAAAGCGTTGACGATAAAATTCCAAAACTTAATTTTATTGCAAGTGCAACTAAATCATTAAATGAAGAACTTGCTAGTTTATCATTGCATCACAAAAAGCAAAACATAGTTTTTGATACAGATGCTTCAAATATCGACAGTTTTATAAAAAATGTATCAATAGCTTCTAACAATAATGGGGAAAATGTCAAAATTGGAGGAGATGGACGGCTCAATCAAATATACTTGGCTCTATGGGCATCTAGAAATGAACTAAAGGAAGAAAAAATAGAAGAAGTTACAATAGTGTGTATTGAAGAACCAGAAGCTCATCTTCATCCACACCAACAAAGAAAACTTGCTGAGTATTTAAATTCAACAATTAACGGACAAGTTTTTATTACATCTCATTCTCCGCAAATAACTTGTGAATTTTCACCCAATTCGATTGTTAGGTTGTTTTCACAAAACAATTCTACTTTGGCAGCTTCTGATGGTTGTTCGAAAATTATAAATGATGCATTTGAAGATTTCGGATATCGGCTAAGTATAATACCTGCAGAAGCATTTTTTGCAGATGTTGTACTTCTTATTGAAGGTCCCTCAGAAGAATTATTCTACAAAACACTTGCAAAACAAATTGGTGTTGATTTGGATAGACTTAATATTAGCATATTAATGGTAGATGGAGTTGGATTTAAGACATTTATAAAAATACTAAACAGTCTTAATATTGATTGGGTATTAAGAACGGATAATGATATTTTTAGAATTCCAAAGAAAGATGAATACCGTTTTGCAGGTGTACAAAGGTGTATTGATTATTATCGTTCATTTTTCAATAAAGATACAGATACTGAAAGCATATTAAAGGAAAATGAATCCTTGATTAGTGGTTTTGGAACAAAAATTCCACCTAAAGAGAATAATGAAGCTGCTATTAAGCTAATAAAAGAACTTGAAGATTATGATTTGTATATTTCTCAAAAGGATTTAGAGAATGATATTTTTAATAGCCCAATTAAAGGTGATTTATTAGATTTCTTTTATGGGTTAGACCAAGATGAAATTATTGAAGCTATGCAAAAGCGAAAGGCAAGTTTCATGTATGATTTTCTAAAAAAGAAAAAAGATGATTTAAAAAAGCTTGATGGTGACTTTATATCGATACCTCTAAAACGTTGTGTTGAAATAGTTGAAAAATTGCATAATGAAGCCGACTAAACAACAAGAGCTAATTATCGAATTCAATGGCTGTTCTGTAGTTATTGCTTCACCTGGTAGTGGTAAAACATTTGTGCTTTCAAAGAAAATTAAACAAAATTTTAAGGAACTGAAAGAGCATCAGGGTGTAATAGCAATTTCATATACAAATAAGGCTAGTAATGAACTACGTAATAGAAGTTTGTCTGATGGCGAAAATCCAATGAGCTCATTTTTTGGAACAATAGATAAATTCTATATTTCAGAAATCATAGTGCCATTTGGTAAGCAAATTTGGGGTTTTCCTGAGAATGAAATTGTTGTTGATAAGATTGATTCATTAGATAGTGAAGAACAGAAACTTTTAAATTGGTTTAATAGAGACCTTATTTTATCCGAAGTTAAAGATTTCCAATTTGATATTTTAAAAGAGTTCTTTAAAAAAGGAATGTTACTAATCGAAACTATTGGCTTGTTAGGTAATTATCTATTTGATAAATCAATAGCTTGCCAGAAGTATCTTAAAGCAAGGTATAAATATCTTTATATTGATGAGTATCAGGATTCTGGTTATTATCAGCATGAAATGTTTTTGAAAATTAAGGAACTAGGTATTGTTTCAACTGCTGTTGGTGATTTAAATCAATCGATTTATGCATTCTCTGGTAAAGATTCGAAATACTTAGAATCACTAATTACAGATAAATCATTTAAATATTTTGTATTAAACAAGAATCATCGTTGTCATCCATCGATAATAAATTATTCAAATTTCCTACTAAACCCTAAGACTGAACTTATAGATTGTGAAAAAAATCTTATTTGGTTTTTTAATATAGATGGTGCAGAAAAGGATGTTGCTACATGGATTGATAAACAAATTCCTTCAATACTTAAATCATTTAAATTAAAGGAGAATAATAAAATTGCAATTCTTACAAGAGCTAGTAGAACAGCAGAAATTATAAATAAAGAGTTAAAAACAAGTCATAAATTGTCTGTTACGAATGAGCTTGATTTGAATCTAAATGTATGGTCAGGCATATTCTCAAATTTACTTTTGTATTTACTTGATTCAAAACATAGATTTATTGAAGTAATAGAGGAATTTACTCTTTATGAACGCTTAACAAGAAAACAGAAAAATGAACTCTTAGTGTTGAAGAATAATTTAGATAAGTCAAATGATTATACAAAATTAGATATTAAGCAATTGAAAGCTTCATTTATTCAGATAGCTAAAATTATTGCACCTGATTCTGAGAATATGGATTCAGTAAATCTATTGGATTCAGTTTTAAATAATAGGACGGAATTTCTTTCATATAAACCAGCTAGTGAAGAAGAAGTAAATATTATGACATTGCATAAATCAAAGGGATTGGAATTTGATATTGTACTTCACTTGGACTTGCATGAATGGGTATTTCCAAATAAAAGACCAGGTCCAAATAATGATTTTGATAATCCAATTTATGGTGATTGGCAACAAGATTTGAATTTGCACTATGTCGGTATTACAAGAGCAAAAAAAGGATGTTTATTAATATCTAGTTCCCAAAGAACAAATAACAATGGAGATATAAGAAATGGAAGAGTGTCTGAATTTATTGAGTTAAATGGAATAAAAAAGTTAAGATATATAAAAACCAAAAGCTAAGCCATGCACATTAAGCAAACGCACATATCAACCGCACAACCAAATTTGCTTAAAGAGCATGTCTCCCCAACGCACAGATTGACAGATAGAATAAAGCACGAAAACACAACAATAAATATACGTAATGCGGGGCGATGTGGTAAATTTAACTTTTGTACATTTATTCAAGTTTTTAACGGTCAGATAATGCAGAGCAATGCAAACCCGCACTCCGCATATTCGAGCCGTTATAGCCAATTATGACAAAGCCTGTAAATAAGTTTAGGTTATAAAAAATGAATAAAAATTACATTTCGATTAT
>NZ_JBHJHP010000017.1:0-3181 GCF_042219855.1 Quyinboa sediminis
TAAGTAGTAAACATTACATCTTATCTCTTTTGTCTTATATCTTATGTCTTGTATCTTACAACAAAAACATATCTTCAGGAAAGAGCTTCAATACATATTCATTCTATTTCTTTTAGCTTAGTCACAAACTTTGCAGTCTATCATAACACACAACATACAACCGGTCTGGAAGCTTTCGGGCAATTAGTACTGCTCGGCTTTGACATCTCTGCCTTTACACCTGCAGCCTATCAACGTCATCGTCTCTAACGACCCTATAAGGAAATCTTATCTTGAGGCCGGCTTCGTGCTTAGATGCTTTCAGCACTTATCCGTTCCGTACGTAGCTACCCAGCAATGCTCCTGGCGAAACAACTGGTACACCAGCGGTACGTCCAACACGGTCCTCTCGTACTAGTGTCAGATCCCCTCAAATTTCCAACGCCCACGACAGATAGGGACCGAACTGTCTCACGACGTTCTGAACCCAGCTCGCGTGCCACTTTAATGGGCGAACAGCCCAACCCTTGGGACCTTCTCCAGCCCCAGGATGTGACGAGCCGACATCGAGGTGCCAAACCGCTCCGTCGATATGAGCTCTTGGGAGCGATCAGCCTGTTATCCCCGGAGTACCTTTTATCCTTTGAGCGATGGCCCTTCCATGCGGAACCACCGGATCACTATGCTCTAGTTTCCTACCTGCTCGGCTTGTAGGCCTCACAGTCAAGCACCCTTGTGCCATTGCACTCTACGGACGATTACCAAACGTCCTGAGGGCACCTTTAGAAGCCTCCGTTACTCTTTTGGAGGCGACCACCCCAGTCAAACTACCCACCACACAATGTCTCCCGACATCCATCGGGATTAGGCACCAAGTAAGTAAAGGGACGTATTTCAAGGATGACTCCCCGACTCCTGGCGAAGCCGGCTCACTGTCTCCGTCCTATCCTACACATCAATTACCCAGTGTCAATGTGAAGCTGCAGTAAAGGTTCACGGGGTCTTTCCGTCCCGTCGCGGGTATCCGGCATCTTCACCGGAACTACAATTTCACCGAGCTCATGGCTGAGACAGTGCCCAGATCGTTACACCATTCGTGCAGGTCGGAACTTACCCGACAAGGAATTTCGCTACCTTAGGACCGTTATAGTTACGGCCGCCGTTTACCGGGGCTTCAGTTCAATGCTTCTCCAACCTAAATCAGATAACATCCCCCCTTAACCTTCCGGCACCGGGCAGGTGTCAGGCCTTATACATCTTCTTTCGAATTAGCAAAGCCCTGTGTTTTTGCTAAACAGTCGCCTGGGCCATTTCTCTGCGCCCTACATCGCTGCAGGGGACCCTTCTCCCGAAGTTACGGGCCTATTTTGCCTAGTTCCTTAGCCATGAATCACTCGAGCGCCTTAGTATTCTCAACCCAACTACGTGTGTCCGTTTACGGTACGGGCTCCTGTAACCTGAAGCTTAGAGGTTTTTCTCGGTTGCTCTTACACCTTTATCCGGTTGCCCGTAGGCTCCCGGTACTTTCAGGTTCGACTCTCATAACGGATTTACCTGTTATGATCAATATCTACACCCTTAAACGTACTATTCCGTCAGTACGCAAGGCTATCAGTGCAACGTCACCCCTTCGCAGTTACAGCAGGTAACGGAATATTAACCGTTTTGCCATCGAGATCGCCTCTCGGCTTACCCTTAGGTCCCGACTAACCCTGATCCGATTAGCGTTGATCAGGAATCCTTGGTCTTTCGGCGAGGAGGTTTCTCACCCCCTTTATCGTTACTTATGCCTACATTTGCTTTTCCAGAAACTCCACAATACATTACCATACTGCTTCAACGTCGCTGGAATGCTCCCCTACCTATTAATATTGCTATCAATAGCATAGCTTCGGTGATATGCTTATGCCCGATTATCATCCATGCCCGGTCGCTCGACTAGTGAGCTGTTACGCACTCTTTAAATGAATGGCTGCTTCCAAGCCAACATCCTAGCTGTCTGAGCAACCAGACCGCGTTTGGTCAACTTAGCATATACTTGGGGACCTTAGCTGATGCTCTGGGTTCTTTCCCTCTCGGACACGGACCTTAGCACCCGCGCCCTCACTCCCATACATCATTTTGTAGCATTCGGAGTTTATCAGGGGTTGATAGGCGGTGAAGCCCTCGCGCCCTATCAGTCGCTCTACCTCTACAAAACTAATATGAGGCTGCACCTAAATGCATTTCGGGGAGTACGAGCTATTTCCAAGTTTGATTGGCCTTTCACCCCTACCCACAACTCATCCAAAGACTTTTCAACGTCAACTGGTTCGGTCCTCCATCTCGTGTTACCGAGACTTCAACCTGGTCATGGGTAGATCACATGGTTTCGCGTCTAGCGCCACTAACTTATTCGCCCTGTTCAGACTCGCTTTCGCTTCGGCTGCCCCGCTCCAGCGGGTTAACCTTGCTAGTGACGACTAACTCGTAGGCTCATTATGCAAAAGGCACGCCGTCACCACATAAATGCAGCTCCGACCGCTTGTAGGCGTACGGTTTCAGGTTCTTTTTCACTCCCCTGTTCGGGGTACTTTTCACCTTTCCCTCACGGTACTGGTCCACTATCGGTCTCCCAGGAGTATTTAGCCTTACCAGATGGTCCTGGCAGATTCAGACAGGATTTCTCGTGTCCCGCCCTACTCAGGGTACTGCTATCAATAATAAACTTTACAAGTACGGGGCTTTCACCCTCTCTGGCATTACTTTCCAGTAAGCTTCCTCTTCTTTTTATTACCAAATATCGCAGCCCTACAACCCCGCATTTGCCAAAACAAATACGGTTTAGGCTATTCCCACTTCGCTCGCCACTACTACGGGAATCACTTTTGTTTTCTCTTCCTCCGGGTACTTAGATGTTTCAGTTCTCCAGGTTCGCCTCCTATAAATAGGATGTCATACCTTCAGTATAACGGGTTGCCCCATTCGGACATCCGCGCATCAAATGGTTATTTGCACCTTTACGCGGCTTTTCGCAGCTTGTCACGTCCTTCTTCGCCTCTGGGAGCCCAGGCATCCACCATACGCCCTTAGTAACTTCTTCAGACCTTATTCAGGTCGTAGTCGTCTGTTATATATTCTACTTTAACGCTTGTTTCAAACTAAAAAAATATCCTAAAATATCTTCTCAGCTCTTTCCCTCAAACATGTCAATGAACTCTTT
>NZ_JBHJHP010000017.1:3519-5431 GCF_042219855.1 Quyinboa sediminis
ATTTCAAAGATCAAGGGGTTGCTCTCCAAAAAGGAGGTGTTCCAGCCACACCTTCCGGTACGGCTACCTTGTTACGACTTAACCCCAGTCACTAGATTTACCCTAGGACGATCCTTGCGGTAACGTACTTCAGGTACCCCCAGCTTCCATGGTTTGACGGGCGGTGTGTACAAGGCCCGGGAACGTATTCACCGCGCCGTGGCTGATGCGCGATTACTAGCGAATCCAACTTCATGGAGTCGGGTTGCAGACTCCAATCCGAACTGAGACCGGCTTTCGAGATTCGCATCATATTGCTATGTAGCTGCCCTCTGTACCGGCCATTGTAACACGTGTGTAGCCCTGGACGTAAGGGCCGTGCTGATTTGACGTCATCCCCACCTTCCTCGCGGTTTACACCGGCAGTCCCGTTAGAGTTCCCAGCTTAACCTGATGGCAACTAACGGCAGGGGTTGCGCTCGTTATGGGACTTAACCCGACACCTCACGGCACGAGCTGACGACAACCATGCAGCACCTTGCAAAGAGTCCGAAGAAAAGATCATCTCTGACCTATGCACTCTGCATTTAAGCCCAGGTAAGGTTCCTCGCGTATCATCGAATTAAACCACATGTTCCTCCGCTTGTGCGGGCCCCCGTCAATTCCTTTGAGTTTCATTGTTGCCAACGTACTCCCCAGGTGGTTCACTTAATGCTTTCGCTCGGCCGCATACTGTGTATCGCATACAGCTAGTGAACATCGTTTACGGCGTGGACTACCAGGGTATCTAATCCTGTTCGCTCCCCACGCTTTCGTGCATCAGCGTCAGTTGTGGTCTGGCAAGCTGCCTACGCAATCGGGGTTCTGTGTAATATCTATGCATTTCACCGCTACATTACACATTCCGCCTGCCTCGTCCATACTCAAGAAATTCAGTTTCAAAGGCAATTCTACAGTTGAGCTGCAGGATTTCACCTCTGACTTAAATCTCCGCCTACGCACCCTTTAAACCCAATGAATCCGGATAACGCTCGAATCCTCCGTATTACCGCGGCTGCTGGCACGGAGTTAGCCGATCCTTATTCGTACGGTACATGCAGGTGGATACACGTATCCACGGTTATTCCCGTACAAAAGCAGTTTACAACCCATAGGGCAGTCTTCCTGCACGCGACATGGCTGGTTCAGGCTTGCGCCCATTGACCAATATTCCTCACTGCTGCCTCCCGTAGGAGTCTGGTCCGTGTCTCAGTACCAGTGTGGGGGACCTTCCTCTCAGAACCCCTAATGATCGCTGCCTTGGTGAGCCGTTACCTCACCAACTAACTAATCATACGCATGCCCATCCTTTACCGCCGTAACTTTAATTATAAACCCATGCAGGTTCATAATCTTATGGGGTATTAATCCGGATTTCTCCGGGCTATCCCCCTGTAAAGGGTAGGTTGCATACGCGTTACGCACCCGTGCGCCGCTCTCATAGATAGCAAGCTATCTAATCCCGCTCGACTTGCATGTGTTAGGCCTGTCGCTAGCGTTCATCCTGAGCCAGGATCAAACTCTTCGTTGTAGTTATAAAAATTTTTAGAGCTTTGACCCCCTCGCTCTTTCATTTAATTAAGAATGACGGTTCGCTTGTTTTTAAATTTTTTCTTACCTTATTATAAGACTTTACAGTTCCTCAATGAACGCCGGTGCCCTTGCGGCACCTCCCGCTTTTTTTCCCTCTCTTCTCCCTCTAAATCCCCTAAGCACTGGGCCCGGGTTTTTATTGGCCGAAAAAAGTGTGGCAAAATTAATACTTCTTTCCTTTGCCTCCAAATCATTTCTGATTTATTTTCTTCCTAAAATCCTGCCATCTATTCCAGGGCCTCTACCCCTTCCAAAAGCGGCTGCAAAGAAAGCAATCTTTATCCCTATTATCCAAACTTTT
>NZ_JBHJHP010000018.1:0-5063 GCF_042219855.1 Quyinboa sediminis
AGTTTTGGTTATTTAGAAAACAACTACATCACTTTATTGAGTATGATTGAATATAAACCAAATGAATTTCATGTCGTGAGATTTGTATTTAATAAAAACAACAGTAGAATAATCACTTATATCGGAAAATAAATTACGGTGGCTAACACGCGGTGCATAGTGCATGCGGTTCTTTTAACTTGCAAATCCTTATGCATCCTGGCGTCGTTGTCGGCTTGACAGTCAACACTTCGTGGGACAGTCAACCGCACGACACCATACCGCGGGAACGTTGTAAAGCATAATGCTGACCGACCTAAAATATTTGACACTTAAAACTGACTTTAATGCAAGAAAGATTTAATAGATCTGTGATTGTTTTATATGATTTCATTAGAGATCCATTTAAAAATTCAATAGAAGACGTAGAAGATGATAAAAGTTTAGTTTTTATAGCTTCATTATTATCTGGATTTACAGTTATTGCAAGATATTTATGTTCACCAATGAATGATTGGGTTTCTGTTGCTTTCCTTTTAGGCGGATTGCTTTTAACTCCATTGTTTGGACTTTTAATTGTACATTTTAAAGGGGCGATATTTAGCTTATATCTGGGATTTTTTGCATCTAAATTTATTAATGAGAATTTATTTAATTTACTTAAGTCTAAACAAATAATGACATTTTCCACGATTGGATTAATTGTTTCATCGGTTCCAAGCCTGACAAATGTTGGAATTTTAATTGGACTATTGATTGAGATTTTGGGAATTTATAGATTATTTCAAATTGACTTAAAAAAATCAATACTTATTGCAATTATATATCATGCACTCTGGTGGGGACTTATATATTTAATTGCAAAAGGAACAGCTTGGATTTAAAGATAAATTACGCTTTACAACACGCGGTCATAGTGCATGGCAGTACTTTTAAAACCAAATAACTCAACGTTCGCTGCCTGCTACTTTCGTCCTGACAGTTCCTATCCTATCGGACAGAAACTGCCACGACACCATACCGCGGGAACGTTAGGTGCAACCGTCATTAAATTGACTGTCAATTTTAATTTAGTTGCTGCTCTTAGCTGGTTAGACGTTAATTTGCCAACGCTTTATTTAAATGGTGCTTAGAGTTGGCGGACACCGGATTAACGTCTCCCCTATGCTGGTCTTTACGTTTGAGTAGTTAGGGTGTGATCTTTAAACTCAAAGTTGTCGCAGCAACTTTCCTTAGTACCAGGAAAGTTTCGTGTTTTAGGTTTTCAGATTAACGACAGGGAAATTGAGCGGGAAAGATGACCAGATCTTACAATCTCAATGCGGGCAGACAAAGAAACAGCAGCACCTAACACACGGTCATACTGCATGGCAGTTATTTTAAACAAAACATATCAACGTTCGCGGTAAATCACTTTTGTCCTGACAGTTCCTTTCCCGTCGGAAAGAAACTGCCACGACAGCATACCGTGGGAACGTTATGGCCAATTAAACAGCGACACTGCATGAGAAGTAACATTTTGATTATTTGTTGTTTGATTCTAAGCATTAATAGCTTTAGCCAGAATATAATTTTCAACGAGAATGGAAAAGAGCTTCCCCAAAAGATTCGTTTAAAAATTGCCACGGACAGAGAATCATACAACCTGGGAGACACTATTTGGATTGATTATTCTTTTCTAAATATTTCAGATAGTACACAAGAAATATTGATTAAAGAATATTGGAATCATCCGATGGGCATGACGGCTTCGATTCTTGATGAAAATGATTCAAGTATATGTAAATATCCTACAAGGACTTATTATTCTTCAACTTTATTTTTTGAGAAAGACCTCAAAGATTATTATAAATCTATCAAGCCTAATTCTAAGATAAATGGCAAAGTTGCTTTACAGAGTATACCAGCATTTAAGGATTATATAGAGAATGGACTAATTCCAAAAGGGAAATATTCCATTAGTTTAGGTTACTATATTTTACTGTCAAATACTTTAGAGATTCATATTAAGTAATGAGAAGACTAAATTCAAAACAAAAAATTTTACTGTTTCGGATAGGATTAATTGTAACGGGATTTATAAATACTCTATTGCAACTTAATTCATGGATTTTTATTCTTTATTTTTCTCCTTCTCCATTATCATCGGAGATTGGAAAATTCATTATATACATACTAATTTCACTGATTGGAATTTTCTACAAAAAGATTTATCAACGATTATTGATTCTTAGGATTATTTCATTGAGTTTGATAATTGAGAGATTGATTGTTTATATAATTTATCCAGATTATGAATTTTGGCTATTTACACTGATTAATTGCATAATTGGACTGATTATAATAATAACTACATTTGAAAGAGAAATAAAATTAACTGGCCATAACACGCGGTCATAGTGCATGCGGTTTTATTTTAATTTGCAAATCCACATTCCGTATGCCGTCGTTTTCTGCTTGACAGTCTCCACTTCGTGGGACAGTCAACCGCACGACACCATACCGCGGGAACGTTAGTGTGCATTAATAACAACGATATATATGATAAATAAACTAATACCATTTCTATTAATTATTTCATTTATTGGCTGCAATGAGATTAAAGAAAAAGTAGCAAAAATTGTTATTGATTCCTCAAAGCTTTCAAATATCACTGTATATGATTACAAATTTGAAAATGAAAAAATTAAATCAGAGATTGCTAAAACCTATACATTAATGTTTGGTCAGATTATCGATTCTATGATCGTCCAAACCAATTATAAGTTCAATGATAAAGGGTTATTAATAAAAGAAACTTCTAAAGCTGACTTCGAGGAGAAACCATCATTTCATATTTACGATTATGATTTAAAAGATTCTTTGATTCTTGAGATAAGAATAAATCAAGATGGAGATACAACTACTTGGGATGAGTATGCATATTTTCCAGATGGTAGGAAAACTATATTCCACAGAGATATTTTTCCTCACTTTGATCCAAATCAGGATATTATGACAGCAATGGAGAATCCAAAAATGGATACGTCATTTTATAGAAATGAGTTTGAATATAAAAACAACTTATGTATTAGTCAAAAACGATACAATAATGAAGGAAGACTATTAAAAACAATCATTTTTGAGTATGATAATAATAAATTAATCAAAGAGAATCATTTGACTTATTTTAATTCCATAGAATTGACTGAGAAAATTAAATTTTATGATTATTCCAAATCAAAAACAAAACCTGATTACTATTCTATTGACTCAAATAATGATACTTTGGAATTTAAGATAAATACATTCGATCCAGATAAATTAACCAAAATTGCATACATGAATGACTATGGTAACGTTTATAACGAGGAATATTACGAAGACGGATTATTAATAGGGACAATTGATTATGATAAACAATTCACAATGAATAAAATAATATTCATATATGAGTATGACAGAAATGGAATTTTAACAACTGAAAAAACATATAGAGAAAAAATTAACGCACACTAACACGCAGTCATACTGCATGGCAGTACTTTTAAATAAAATATTACAACATTCGCGGGCTGTCGCTTTTGTCCTGACAGTTCCTTTCCAGTCGGAAAGAAACTGCCACGACAGCATACTGCGGGAACGTTAGTGCCAATTTAATAAAGACTATACGACTTATTTGATAATGTCAAAACATAGCATAAGACTTCGAAAGAAAAGTGTTCTCCGAATAATGAAAAGTGGAATCCTTTATCCTACAGTCTTATTTCTTATAATACTTGTAATTCTCGTTAGTCTTGAAAAGATTTCATTAGATGAAATTTACAGTAACTTTAATATTTGGGTAATTACTTGTTTGGCAATTATTGGTATTTCTGTAATCTTACTATTTGAATATTTGATTTTTGCAATTGACCGAAAAATCATAATCGGAGAAAAAGAGATTAAAATTTTAAAGAAAACTAAAATAGAAAAAACATACAGAAAATCAGATATTGAGAAATTAATTGAATACGGAGAAACATTTAATTTTCATTACTTTCCCTGGAGCAGTTTTAAGTATGGAGTTCTTAATTTTAATGATGGCTCATATTATATCTTGAATTGTTTACAATTTGAAAATATGAATAATCTGGTCCCAAATAATAAATATGAGAAAAAGAGGAATCTTTTTCCAAGTATTACTCTTTATCATATCTATAGATTTTTTGCAGACAGAGACTGAAAATAAAATAAGAAAAACTGGCACTAACACGCGGTCATAGTGCATGCGGTTTTATTTTAAATTGCAAATCCTATTTCCGTATGCCGTCGTTTTCGGCTTGACAGTCTCCACTTCGTGGGACAGTCAACCGCACGACACCATACCGCGGGAACGTTGTGTTTAATGTGAAAAAGCCAAGTATGAAAGAAACATTCATAGCAATTTTATTAATACTTATATGTAATTGTAATTGCAATCCACAAAACCTGCAACTTAACAAGACATATGCTGAAAGTATTTTGTTAAACGTTTCAGATTCCACATTCATTGATACAACTTTGACGTTTCAGAACCTTGTAGATTCTTCAAATTCAAAAAGAATCATTGTTACAGAACAAAAAACGGTTGGAATTAAAACATTGAATAATACATGGAATTCAAAATATATTAAAACCTATTTCAAATATCTTGACAGGTTAAACAAGTACGCATTTTTTTCATATGAAGTTGAAAATTCAAGTGTGACAATTGCCAGATTCTATCTTTGTGATAGAAAATCGATGCAGACTGTTGAAATGACACGCTTTAAATTAGTTGATGAGATTATTATTGGTATAAATATTTTACCTTGCTGCAATGACAAATTTGTTCCAGTTAATGAATTTGATAATGCGAGATTTGATTTAATTGACCAAATAATTAATGAATAAACACTAAACACAACACACGGTATAGTGCATGGCAGTACTTTAAACAAAACATATAAACGTTCGCCGGCTGTCACTTTCGTCCTGACAGTTCCTTTCACGGGTGAAAGAAACTGCCACGACACCATACCGCGGGAACGTTGTGTGTAACCCTGAAAAAACAAGTGTACACTGGAAAGACTAGGGAAACATAA
>NZ_JBHJHP010000019.1:0-4976 GCF_042219855.1 Quyinboa sediminis
GCAGTCAGCTCCTTTCGTCCTGACAGTTCCTATCCTATCGGACAGAAACTGCCACGACACCATACCGCGGGAACGTTAGGTGCAACCGTCATTAAATTGACTGTCAATTTTAATTTAGTTGCTGCTCTTAGCTGGTTAGACGTTAATTTGCCAACGCTTTATTTAAATGGTGCTTAGAGTTGGCGGACACCGCATTAACGTCTCCCCTATGCTGGTCTTCACGTTTGAGTAGTTAGGGTGTGATCTTTAAACTCAAAGTTGTCGCAGCAACTGTCCTCAGTACCAGGAAAGTTTCGTGTTTTGGGTTTTCAGATTAACGACAGGGAAATTGAGCGGGAAAGATGACCAGATCTTACAATCTCAATGCGGGCGGACAAAGAAACAGCAGCACCTAACACACGGTCATACTGCATGGCAGTTATTTTAAACAAAACATATCAACGTTCGCGGTAAATCACTTTTGTCCTGACAGTTCCTTTCCCGTCGGAAAGAAACTGCCACGACAGCATACCGTGGGAACGTTAGCTGTCAGTTTAATAAAACAAATTAAAAATGCGAAGAAAATTGAAATTTAGAATTGCATTATATTCTATCCTATCAATTAGCTATACAGTAAATGGACAGAATTTTTGCGACTTCATTAATAAGGTTCAGGATTATCAACAATCAGTAAAAATTAATGATTCAGGAGATATTTTAAAAATCGACACCTCTACTTTTAACACTGACTTTTATATAAAACTGTTTGATAAACTAAAGGTCGCTTCCCCTCTTAAATGTGAAACAATTTACCTTGATTATATGCTCGGAGGAGAACCAGCATTAATTCTATTTGAGGATTCACTTAATATTGAAAATTACATAGCCAAAAGAGTAGAAAATGTCACTCAAGATAAAAATATTGATTCTGAAAATGTAATACGAAATGCACTTTATGAATTGTCTGACTCAACAAAAAGGATAGTTAACAACATTATATATGAGAATAATGAAGATGGTATTTTTCAGTACCTCTTTTTTAATCAAATGGGTGAAAACTTTGCATTATCATGGCATTCCAATTATGATGAAAAGTATGTTCTGTGTTCTAAGAAACAATTGACTCATTTAATAAAACCATTTCTTAATAACAAACTTTATACAGTTGAGAGAAAATCATATAAAAAACTATTAAAAAAGAATATAGAGCCTCAAGTTCAAAAAGTAGAAAGTAATTACATAATTACATGGTTTGTTTTAAAAACACATAAAGGAATTTATAAACAAACCTTCGCAATTAATGACAGTAATCCTTATAAAATAGAAAAAATAAAAAGCGAACAGGTCGTGAAAATTGACATAAACTTTTTATACTAAAAAAGAAAAACCGCCAGCTAACACACGGTCATAGTGCATGCGGTTGTGTTTTAATTTGCAAATTCACATTCCGTATGTCGTCGTTTTCGGCTTGACAGTCTCCACTTCGTGGGACAGTCAACCGCACGACACCATACCGCGGGAACGTTGGGCGTCATACAGAATACACCAAGCAACTATTTTATGAGAGTTTAAACTTTCAAACAATTAAAATTGACAATTATAATTACTTATGAAACTGAGGATTAAATCAACAAAAACTACAATAACGATTTTAGGTATTTATCAAATTGTAGCTTCATTAATGGGCTTTTCACTTGTAGCCTATTTATTAATAAGAACTAATGAGATTAATGGTCCAATTTTATTTATTTTCTTTATTTCCATTGGACTTTATGGATTAGCATATAAATCTGGTATTTTATTATTAAGAAAAAATTATAACAGAGGATTGATTTATTCAATGATAAGTCAAATAACTCAAATTATCGCGGTTGCTTTTGGAGGAAACAAATATGCGTTTTCTTCTGGAATAAAAATTTCAAGCGGATTTAATTTCACAAAAGGGTTTACACTAAATTTTGATTTTGGTTTTAGATCTGAATTTAACATTTCAATCAATACTTCTGATAGAGAGTACTTTTTATATATAAATTTTGCTGCAATATTTTTATTGTATTTGTTCTATAACATTTATAAAGAACTTAAATCTGAGAAGACTAAAAACAATATTGGTGACTTAGAAAACGAAAATGAAGTACGAACGCCCAACACGCGGTCATAGTGCATGGCAGTACTTTTAAACAAAATAATTCAACGTTCGCTGCAAGCGCTTTTCGTCCTGACAGTTCCTATCCTATCGGACAGAAACTGCCACGACACCATACCGCGGGAACGTTAGCACACATTGAATTGAATATTCTGAACAGATTAAGAAGATGATAAATGTAAAATATATACAGAAGATTCCGTTGAATTATCTGGATAACTTGGATATTCAATTTAATATTGAGCAATTTGAAAAAGAGCTATTGGATTTGAATTACGATGTTGTTAAAAACGATCATACTTTAATATTTAAGAATTCTGAGGTAATTCACTCACATTGGATAAAGAGAAGCTTACCCTGGGGAAAAATACACTTTTCAAAAGATGAGAAAAATTTAATAATTGATTTTAATTCTAAAATTATTGGTGCAATTATAGTTGGTCTGATAATATCAATAATTGCAATCTTAACTAATGCTTTACCTTTAATTATTTTGGGACTTCTCCCTATAGTTACAACGTATTATTCTCGACGTGAAAGAATTAAGAAATTGATTATTAAAACGTATTCAAGAAAAGAGAGAAAATATTCAAATGATAATTTAGTACAGAAAATGCCCATGTATTTTATTTATATCATTTTAGCAATTATTTTTTCCTTGATTGGCTTACTGAATAAATAAAAGAAACAACGTGTGCTAACACGCGGTCATAGTGCATGGCAGTACTTTTAAACCAAATAATTCAACGTTCGCTACCGGCTCTTTTCGTCCTTACAGTTCCTATCCTATCGGACAGAAACTGCCACGACACCATACCGCGGGAACGTTGGTTGCAACCTTATGAAAAGACATATGCGAGACAAATTAATAGTCATTCTTATTTTATTTATTTCGAATTTCACAGCCAAATCTCAAGATGATTCACGTTTAATAATTGAAAAATCTTTAACGATTGTTTTATATAGAGATACATTTTCTAATATTGATTTATTAACCCATCAGTATCCATTTAAGACTTTTGAAAATGGAGTAGGAAAAGACTATGAAAATAAAATCAAATTAGATACTATTACTATTACATCTGATAGAATAAGCCAAGATTTAATTCCTAACAAAATAAAAACTCAGAATATTGCTTTTTTAACTTATAATGATATTTGTAAAAGGACTTTATTACTTGATAGTTTAGAAATTGTTTCACAAAACTTTTTAGAGATCTATTTCCTTAAAAATAATTTGAATGATAAAATAATTGCGATTAAAAACCGTGGGATGAATGCTCAATATATTGGGAATGCAAAATGTATTGATGCTTTTCTAGGCGGTGATTATGTTGAGATTGAGTTTAAAAAAACTGGCGATATTTGGAATGAAGGTGAAATAATCTCTAAGTTTATACAAGAAAAATAAAAGGCAGCAACCAACACACGGTCATAGTGCATGCGGTTTTGGTTTAAATTTGCAAACCCACATTCCGTATGCCGTCGTTTTCGGCTTGACAGTCTCCACTCCGTGGGACAGTCAACCGCACGACACCATACCGCGGGAACGTTAGCAGTAAGTTTAAATGATCATAATGAAAGATAAATCTTTTTACTTCATCGGAAATATTTTAGAAACAGATATTGAATTACCAATTCATATAAATTATGGATATGAATTAAAAAAAGCTAATTCAAATCAAATCAAAATTATTAAAACGAGATTAGAATTGATTCAGCAGGCAACTCAATTATTCCCAATTAATATTAACCCATATGAAAGTGAATTTATAAAATCTGAAAAAGATAATAGTTATCTAATAAAACATCCCAAAAACACAAACCAATGGAAATACTGGATTATAGAACTTGACTGTTATGTTGATGATTTTGAAAAACAAAGTGAAAATATTAGCAAAAACATAAAAATCATTGATAGTGCATTATTAGTTTCAGAGTCTAATATTCAATTGCTTTGGGGATTTCTGCATTATAGGATTAACGAAATTAAAGTAGATGTTGATGGTATATCAAGTCAAAGCTACAGACCTTTAAATTTTTTTAAAAGTCTAAGTATTGTAAATCCTAAAACAACATTAATTAATACTGCTAACCTAAATGAAATTCAGCAACTTACAAATTTGATTGAAAAACTGTTTTCAAACGATAAATACTTGACAATTCGAAAAATAATTGATGACTTAATAAATTTTTATGAAATACCCCCAAAATCTCCTTATAGAATTATCGGATTATTTTCAATCTTAGAATATCTATTAACAACATTTGACTCTGGAAAATCTATAAATAAACAATTACAAACAAAACTCAACTTACTGAATAATCGATTTTCTGAAAAACTAAACGTAAGTGAATTTTTCAAGATATCAACTGAAACTAAATTTGAAAAGATTATTGAAAAACTTTATGCATACAGGAGTGATATTGCTCATGGAAACAATATTGACTTTGAGAAAAAATTACAAATATTAAACAACAATGAACTGGTTGAGAACTTTTTACTAACCATGGTAAAAAGAACAATTAAACAATCTCTTTTCGAACCAGATTTAATTTTAGATTTAAAAAAATGTTAAAGAAAACCTACTGCTAACACACGGTATAGTGCATGCGGTTTTGTTTTAATCTGCAAACCCACATTCCGTATGCCGTCGTTTTCGGCTTGACTATCTACACTTCGTGTGACAGTCAACCGCACGACACCATACCGTGGGAACGTTGTAGGTAATGCAAACTGACAATATCTAATCTAAAAATTGCTAATACTTGGGTGTAAGCTTCCCATTTTTAGGACCACTTAAAAATAGTTTATTTTCTTTTTTAAAACCAAATTCTGAATGCTTTCTTT
>NZ_JBHJHP010000002.1:0-58649 GCF_042219855.1 Quyinboa sediminis
TGATTCCCATGGCGCTTATTACCCGGGGTTGCATTCTCTGCGTTCATTTACCCCGGGCTACAAACATACCACCCCTCCGGGGTTAGTCATTCATTATTCATTGTTCATTCCTAATTCCTAAACATTGATGTCCAGACAAAAAATCAATTCTACTTAAAGATTCTTCGCTTCATTTCATTACGCTCAGAATGACAGTCTTTTAGGTTCATACGGGGCTGGAGGATGAGTAAGTTTGTGAATCTGTCGCAAACCAATCAAACCTCCAGCCTAACAGCCAGCAAATGCCTGTCATTCCGAGTGCAGCGAGGAATCTCTGAAGCTATAACCGGACATTAGACATAAGAACCAAGACGCAAGAAATTCCAAACGATTCATTAATCATTATTCATTGTTCATTATTCATTGTTCATCAATTGCAACCCGTAACCTTTAACACGAAGCGTCAAAAGAGTCCAATGGTCAAAAGGTCGAAAAGTACTTTCAGTGTATCGTAGAGTTTAATTGTTCATTTTAATTTTTCATTGTTAATTGTCTCAACGTGCGGCCTCGCATGATTTCTTTCATCAGGAGATCCGTTCTCCGGCCTTGATTCCCATGGCGCTTATAACCCGGGGTTGCATTCTCTGCGTTCATTTACCCCGGGCTACAAACATATCACCCCTCCGGGGTTAGTCATTCATTATTCATTGTTCATCAATTGCAACCCGTAACCTGCAACACGAAGTGTCAAAACAGTCCAATGGTCAAAAGGTCGAAAAGTACTTTCAGTGTATCGTAGAGTTTAATTGTTCATTATACATTCATAATTCCTTATCATTGATGTCCAGACAAAAAATCAATTCTACTTAAAGATTCTTCGCTTCATTTTATTACGCTCAGAATGACAGTCTTTGGGTTCATACGGGGCTGGAGGATGGGTAAGTTTGTGAATCTGTCGCAAACCAATCAAACCTCCAGCCTAACAGCCAGCAAATGCCTGTCATTCCGAGTGCAGCGAGGAATCTCTGAAGCTATAACCGGACATTAGACATAAGAACCAAGACGCAAGAAATTCCAAACGATTCATTAATCATTATTCATTGTTCATTATTCATTGTTCATCAATTGCAACCCGTAACCTGTAAACCGTAACCTGTAACACGAAGCGTCAAAACAGTCCAATGGTCAAAAGGTCGAAAAGTACTTTCGGTGTATCGTAGAGTTTAATTGTTCATTATTCATTCCTAATTCCTAAACATTGATGTCTGGTCAAAAAATCAATTTTACTTACAGATTCTTCGCTTCATTTTATTACGCTCAGAATGACAGTCTTTAGGTTCATACGGGGCTGGAGGATGGGTAAATTTGTGAATCTGTCGCAAACCAACTCAACCTCCAGCCTAACTGCCAGCAAATGCCTGTCATTCCGAGTGCAGCGAGGAATCTCTGAAGCTATAACCGGACAATAAAAACAAGAACCAAGACGCAAGACACAAGAAATTCCAAATTGTTCATTATTCATTGTTCATTATTAATTTTTCACTTTTCATTGTTAATTCGTAATAAATCTAAACAACACTCACCTGCCAGTTGTTTTAATGATACTCTCCACAGGTTAATAAAATTCATCACCGATAAGACATGCATAAAGCGTTACGGATTAGTATTGTATATCTGTTTCTGACACTGGGATTCAGCGCATTCGGGCAGTCTGCCATTATCGACAGCCTGAAGGCCGGATTACAGCATGCCAAAACCGATTCCACCCGTATTGTCTACCTGATGGCCCTTTGCGATCATACCACCTATACCAATGGTGAGGAAGCGCTGGGCTACTGTCGCCGGGCCCGCGGTCTGGCCATAAAAAACAACTTCGACCTGGCCCTGGCCCGCACCTGGGAACGTGAAGGCAGCGCCCTGTTTCATATGGGCAAAAAGGACGAAGCCCGTCAGAGTTACCTGAAAGCCTACGAAGCCAATCAAACCCCGCAGAACTACGAAATTTTCGGATCAGTCTACTATAACCTGGGCAACATCTATTACGAACTCAGCAAGTTCGATTCCACCCTGTATTACGCCGATAAGGCTGCCGCCCTGTTTTTAAGTCACGGTGATTCCATCGGATACGCTGCCACGCGCTACCTTATTATTGGCATGTATGCCGGTCTGGGTCAGTATACCAAAGCCATGGAAACCGGACTGGAGGCACTGCGTATCTTTCAGCGGCATCATGTGCAGCAGTGGGAGATGTTCACGCTGAATAACCTGGTGGATATTTACAGTCTTAAGGGCGAAAAAGAGAAGGCGCTGGAAATGATCAATACTGTGATCGCCAACTATGAGCGCTCCGACAACCAAAAGTTTCTGGCCGTGGCCTACCGCTATAAGGGCGATATTCTGAATGACCTGGAACGCTACGATGAAGCCGATTCGGTGCTGAACCGCTCGTACCGGATAGCCCTGGATGGCAACTTTGTGCCCGAACAGGCCAAGACACTGTTGTCGCTGGGAAACCTCCGGTTCAACATGAAAAATTATGTGCAGGCCGAAAAGGACTACCGGCAGGCCCTCCGGATCAACCGTGAACAGAAGGACCGCTATTATACCGGAACCAACCTGCTGGGCATGGGAAAATCGGAGTACGAACAGGGGAAACTGCGTGAGGCCAAAGCCAACCTGACGGAGGCCAATGCCATTATGAAGGAGTTCGATGAGGATAGCTACATGAAGGACATCACCGGTTACCTGGCAAAGGTTTACGAGGCTGAGAACGATTTTAAAAATGCGCTGTCGTGGTACAAACTGTATGCGGCATACAGCGATTCGGTGACCAGCGATGAGAAGTCGAAAGAGCTGGCCGAGGTGACCGCAAAATATGAATCCGAAAAGAACAGGGCCGTCATTCAACAGCTTCAGACCGAAAACGAACTGGCCGGTAAAAACCGCCGTAACCTGCTGCTTATTGCCATTTTAGTGGTGACCCTGACCCTGGCCGTGGTGGTGATGCTGTTTATGCGGAACCGGAAAAACCGGCAGCTCGTACAGAAAAGCGCCGAGGTGGACCGCATGAAGACCCGTTTTTTTGCCAACATATCGCACGAGTTCCGTACCCCGTTAAGCCTGATCCTGAGTCCGCTATACGAACTGAATAAGGAAAAAGAGCTGAAGAAATTCAAACCGCTTCTGTCGGTAATTGAACACAACGCGCGGCGCCTGCTGAGCCTGATCAACCAGATTCTGGATCTGGCACGGCTGGAGTCCGGAGGCGTGAGCACGCGGGTGGTCCGTCAGGATCTTGCCGTGTTTCTGAACCGCATTACGGCATCGTTCCGTTCCCTGGCCGAATCGCGGAATATCGCCTTTGAAACCGAAACGCCAACCGACAAAACACTGTTCAACTATGATCCGGAAAACCTGGAGGTGATTCTGAATAACCTGCTGTCCAATGCCTTTAAAAATGAACCGGACAACGGGAAAGTCATTTTCAGTGCAGCTGTTCTGGATGATGCCCAGAAAGCAACCTTCCGGGTGAGAAATACCGGATCGTACATTCCGCCGGAGCGCATCACACAGATCTTTAACCGCTTTTATACCGGAACCGAAACGGACAACGGCAGTCACAGCAGCGGTACCGGCATCGGACTGGCACTGACCAGCGAACTGGTGAACCTGGCCAGGGGAAAGATTACCGTGGAGAGCAGCGAAGCTGGTGGCACGACGTTTATCCTGGTTCTGCCGCTCAACCCCGTAACCGAAGATTCCCCGGTTGAAGTCCCTGCACAGGAACGGCAGGAACTGGTTGGCCCGGCCACCATACCGGAAAATTCCAAAACACCGGAGCATGCCGAAACGGCGCTCATCATTGAAGATAACCACGAACTGCGGTCCTTTATTAAATCGTGCCTGACTCCTTTTTTTAAAGTCATCACGGCAGAAGATGGCATTAAAGGTGTGGCCACAGCGCTGGAGCAGATTCCTGATATCATTGTGTCGGATGTGATGATGCCCGGCATCGATGGCATGGAAGTCTGTTCCACCCTGAAGAACAACGAAAAAACCTCGCATATTCCGATCATCCTGCTGACCGCCAAAGCGTCGCAGGAGAGCAAACTGGAGGGCTTAAAAGCCGCTGCGGACGATTACCTGCTGAAGCCCTTTCAGCCCGATGAGCTGGTACAACGCATGCAGAACCTGATCGCCATCCGGACACAGCTCCGTGAGAAATTTTCCAAAGACCTGCTCTACAAACCCGGCGAAAACAAGCTCAGCTCGTTGGATGACCGCTTTTTTCAAAAGCTGACCCGCATCATTGAAGAAAATATTTCGAACGAGGCCCTGAGTATTGAAGAACTGAGCAGTGCTGTAGGTATGAGCCGCAGTCAGCTGCACCGCAAACTGCACAACCTCACCGGCCTCTCTGCCAGTCAGTATGTACGCAACTACCGTCTGAAACGGTCAAAAGAGTTTCTGTCCAACAAAGCCGGAACCGTGTCTGAAGTAGCCTATATGGTTGGTTTCAGCAGTCCCGCCTATTTCAATAAATGCTTCAAAGCCTATTTCGGCATTACCCCCGGCGAACTTGCCCATCCGGTGTAAAGGACTCACCCTCGTTTGCAACGAGGATGTAGGGGTCAGGAATTTACATTAAGAATTCAGACTCACGCCTTTTACCCTTTGATTCCCTAAAGGGAAGGCGTTAAAATTTGATTCCTTAAATGTAAAATACAAGTTCCTTTTCCGCGTGTTGTTAAAGCTTTCGCCGACGGCCATAGCCTTTTGTGAAGAACTTAGCGGAAGCACAAGGAAATTTAGGGGTATAAACAACAATCAATTGCAACTAATATGTTTTTTCAACATGCTACAAAAAGCCGACATAAACGATCTTCAATTTTTCAACTGCTCTGCACGGCTTTGGATTAACATGACTTATAAACCCATGGCTGAGCCATGGGCTGAATTGCTATTTGCCCTTCAGGCAAAATATTTCCTGCATCCCAATGAAAACCACTTGTCCGATCACCCTCCATGGTACTGATCGAAGCATCAGTATTAGGGAGGGCAGTTAATACGAAACTTGCAGGTTTGAAATAAACCAGAGTGGGTCATAAAAAACCACTTCCCCTCGCTGTAAATGCAGTGCATTAAACCACTTTGCAACATAAGTACAATACCATGCAACATATGATTAACCCCCTTATTTAATCTCATTCTAAATTTGTAAGAGGTCGTTAAAAATAAAATATCATGAAAAATTTTCTACGTTTTACAACATTGTTTATCTGTCTGGGATTTATGGCCGAGGGAACCTCGAGTGCTCAGGGCCCCATCACACCTACGGACGGATTTATCGGGAAGAGCGAAATGGCTGTTATTTGGGAAAACAGCGGGTACAATAACAATGGTAAAGGCATTACATTTACACACAGCGCGTACCGCCTGAAAGATGACTACGAGCTGATTAGCGATGTTAATCTGCGCCTTGATGAAGGGGATACCTCCAATGTGATGGATAACCTGGGGAATGCCATTATCACCGGCACCAAAGGTGATTTCGATGGGGATGGCGATATTGAGTATATCGTGTTCAGTCACGGTGAAGGCGATACCATTCACTATGCACTGCCCGGTCTTACAGGCCTGAAATATGACACGGTGGTGACCGGTACACTGAATGAAGGACCGATAAGCATGCTGAATGATAATTTTAAAGATAACCTCTATGTGGAATCCGGTGACCTGGATGGTGATGGCAAAGCAGAATTTATCGTCACCTATGTGGATACTGCCGGCAATATTGTGAATTCGGTTTATACCGTCAATGATAGGTATGAACCGGAATGGCTGCTTACCTTCAGCGATGAGAAGACCAGCATGAATGAAACATCGGAAAAGTTGTCAACCACCATCGCTGATCTCAACATGGATGGCACTGATGAGCTATTATCTGTGTTTTATTCCGATGACCCGGAACCGGGACTGTATCTCAAGGTGTACAGTTTTATGTCCGATCCGGATCTCATGGAGATGCCTCACGCCCGACAGTTGATGGATTCAACCATTATAAACGATTTTATCGCGGATGACATTGACCTGAGCGTGGATGTTACGACCGGTGATTTCAACGGCGACTCCATTCCGGAAGTGGCTGTGGGATTATCCGTATTCTCAGAACCGGGTGCATTGTATGTGTTTCCGGCGCGGGTTGGTGATGATCCGATGACAGATTTCGATGATCCCTTTGAAACAGTTATGTACGATAAAACGGATATGTTTTACATGGAACAGAACTGGAATGGTATGCAGCTGAACATGGTGACCGGTGATTTAAGCGGTAACGGAAGAGATGAAATTGTAACCACCGGTACAGAATGTCAGATTCTGCATCTGGATAATGACACCTCGCTGCTGTTTACTGCCACCTACCTTGAATACATCTGGGGAAACGTATTTAAATACGTGGATATTGCTGAGATCAATAACAATACAGCTGACGGGAAGGAGATCGTCTTACTTCATGATATCTCCAGCGATTTTGTGCTGTCCGTCTATAAGGTGGATGAAAACAATAATCCAACCATGATCGTGGAACATTATCTGAACCTGTGGGGCAAAAATCCGGGATCGGCCTACCTGGCTGTAGGAGATTTCGACGGGGACATGTTCCGGATCGGTCCGGGTAAAAAATATACCAAAACAGATGTGGTTCAGCCTTTGGTGATCCTGAATGCACCGCCCACCCATTTCGATATGTTCGATGAAATTCCTTACGATGTCAACAACTGCCACGAAGGCGATGGTTGTGAGAGTTATGCCAACTATACCACAACCTCAACCAACGAAATAGCTGTCAGCGCCAAGGTGCAACAGAGTTGGGCTGTCAGTGCCAAAGCAAAGGCAGGTGGTAAAATATTCGGTGCTGGTGTGGAAGGATATGTGGAAGGCAAATACGGGAAACATTTTGAAAAAACAACAGACAGTTCTCAGACAGTGGTGATCTCACAGTCCGTTACAGCAACATACGATGACCAGATCTATGCCACCGTATGTGATTACGAAATATGGGAATATGTGATATACAATGTACAGAATAAACCCACCGGCAATATCATTACCCTGAAGCCAAAACTGACAGAAAACCGCTGGTTTCCAAGTAAGGAACAGAGCGCTTCCGGGTATATTCCCAAACACGAAGTGGGTAACATCCTTTCCTACACGCCGTATACGGACCTCATCAATCCCGATGGCGAAGACAAAATCCGCGGATCGTACGGCGGTGAGAGTTTTGATCTGGATGGAAATTCCAACTTCACATTCAACGTGAACCTCAGTAACACATTCAACAGTCAGACCGTTGAAGAACGGGAAGTTGGTGTGGAAGTCGGCGGCAGTGTCAGCAACTGGGGCATCGAAGTTAGCGGAACAGCAAGTTACGACCGCAGCGACCTCAGCACCCATTCGGTGTCAGTTGGCAAAGCCCTGGATATTACCGTCCATCTGGGTGGTGTAAACCGGTCCATCGGCGAAACGGGCTACAATATCACACCATACATTTACTGGGGTAAAAACGGTGCACTCGTCATCGATTATGCAGCACGCCCCATCATGCCTGAGCCGGGAGGAACTGATACCTGGTGGAGCTCCAACTACGACATACCAGATCCGGCATTCATCCTTCCATGGCGCCTTGATCCTGAAAAAGGGCTCAAACTGGAGGATGAGATTAAGCGTACAAGGACGAAATCCATTACCTTCTCTCCGTCTGACCCGAAAGCCGGCGATGTAATTACCGTAAAAGCGTTCGTCAACGATTTCAGTCCGTATCCGACAGCAGATAAAATACCTGTCAGCTTTTATGTGGGTGATCCGATGAATGGCGGTCAGCTGATTAAGGATATCAACGGGGAATCCCTGTTCTACACCAACGGACTTATCAATGAGCAGTCCTACAAAACGGTGAGCATGAAATGGAAAGTGCCGGCAGGTCTGGAATCCTTCCCCCGCATTTATGCCTACATCGATCCGCAGAATGTACTGACCGAGGTTCATGAAGAAAACAACATCGGATGGGCCATCCTGGGAAAATCGGAAGAAGGCGGTTCTACACCGGTTCAGTATCTGCAATATAAATCCGGTTCGCGCACAGTCATCTATCCGAATCCGTTCAGCAATACCGTTGCATTGAACTACAGTCTGGGCAGATCGTCAGATGTCCGGATCAGCATATACGATTTACAGGGACAAATGGTCTATACCACTACACAATCAGCAGTGGTTGCGGGTGATCATGATTTGCAGTTACCGCTGAATGACCTGGGCGCAGGCATGTACCTTTATAAGGTTAAAACAGCTGAATTCACCGAGACCGGTAGATTAGTTAAAACGGAATAACACATCATCCTATAATCTGAATACCCAATAAGGGTCCCTTACATCTCCCCTGAACGCAGGGGAGATGTATTCTGATGGTTAAGAAAAATACCGGATAACTTTTACGTCATTGCGATCCTTTGCAATAAAACCGTACCATGAATGCGGATATACTGCTGTTTACGGGCCGGATTAACGACCTTATTCAGGGTGCTCCGTCAGGAGGGTTGCAATGGCGTTTAAAAAAGTTTTTTTCAATTTAAAATGAAAACAATCCCTGTGTATTGCGTCCCCAAAGGGACTTCAATGTGTTATGTTCGACATCAGTTACCTATATTACGTCCCTCCGGGACGGCCAGTTTAAAAGAAAACCTCCGGCAAAGAGTAAGAGATCAAAATCAAATTTCATCCTTTTATGCAGTGAAACTTAAAATTCTCATATCAACTTTTCTATTTGCATTGTGGAGCTTTACAGCATCTACTCAAACCGTGGTATGCTCTGTCAATGGGGGAATCTATACCGAACCGGTAAGCGTGAGTCTGAGCTCCACCGATCCGGAAGGCACCATCTATTATACCACGGACGGATCAAAACCCGATGAAACAGACAAGCTTTACACGGCGTCGTTAACCATTGACAGTACGGTGATTCTGAAGGCGGTTACGCTGAGTGCCAATGGAATATGTTCTACGGTTACAACCAACTCCTATCTGTTTACCGGCAGGCAGCATACGATTCCGGTGCTTTCACTTTCTGCTGATCCGGAAGATCTGTTCGGCGATTCCACCGGAATTTATGTGGTCGGTAAAAACGGCATCACGGGGTATTGCAATAACCAGATCAAACGAAATTTTTGCCGGGATTGGGAAAGGGCGGCGTTCTTTGAGTATTTTGCACCGGATGGCTCCCTTTTGTATAAAGCCAACGCGGGCCTGAAAATCCACGGCAACTGCAGCCGGAACTTTCCGCAAAAATCCTTTGCGCTTTACGCCCGTAAAAAATACGGCGATAAGAATTTCAAATATCCGTTCTTCACATCCAAAGCCATCGGAAAATTTGAAGCATTCATTTTACGCAACTCTGGCAATGACAACGGACATTCCATGATGCGTGATGGTCTGATGAGCCGCCTGCTGGAGGATGATTCGGGTGTTGATTACCAGGCATACGAACCCGTGGCCGTCTATCTGAACGGAGCATACTGGGGCCTGTATAACATGCGGGAAAAGCTCAACGAGCACTATATAGCCGAAAATTACGGTACAGATCCGGATAACATCGACATGCTGGAGAATCTGGATGAAGTGAAACACGGTGATACCATAAATATTTCAAAACTGATCGGTCTGATTAAATCATCTGACCTACATGATTCCCTGAACCGGCAAAACCTGGAGCAGCAAATGGATGTGGATGAGTTTATCCGGTACATGGTGGCCGAGATTTACAGCGGAAATACGGACTGGCCCGTCAATAATGTACGGTACTGGCGGGAACGGTCTTCGGATGGCCGGTGGCGCTGGATTTTGTACGATACCGACTTCGGCTTTGCCTTCCGTCCGGGCGGCGAAGGCAACAACCTGTTTACAAAACTTCTGTCCATATACGATGACCCGGATATAAAAACCTCCAATACCGTTTTACTGTTCATAGAACTGATGCAGATCCGCACCTTCAGGGAACAGTTCACCGACCGTCTCTTTTACGAGCTGAATACCCGGTTTTCAGCATCACATGTGCAATCTGTGATCACAGCCACAGCAGCATCAATTGCGGATGAAATGTTCTGGCATGCCGGTCGTTGGAACATGGATTATGCAACCTGGGAAAACGATATTAGCCGCATGAATTATTTTGCTGAAAAAAGGGCTGACATTGTCAGAAAACAGTACCAGGAATTTATGGCAGACTACCCACTCTTTGATTTCACTTTTAAAAATGATTCTGTTCGCCCTGTCGCGCTTTATATCAATGGGAAATCGTTCAGCGGAAATACATTTAAAGGACTGTATGAAATGGGATCTGAAGTGGAGCTTACAATTGATTCATTTTTGGCGGATACCTTCGATCACTGGAAAATTAACGGAGAGTATTACAGTAATGCCCTGACCCTGAAACTGACAGTTACCCAAAACATGATGATAGAACCGGTTTTAAAAGCAACAAGCACCAGTGCAATCCATCCCGGAATTGAAAAAGTATGCCTCTACCCCAATCCGGTACAAAATGCGTTGAATATCCAGGCACCTGAGCGGATTCTTTCAGTCACGCTGACCAAACTGAATGGCAAACAGGTCCGTGTTTTTGATCTCATTCAAACCAATACAATTAATCTTGATAATCTGGATACGGGGATGTACCTGGCACATATTAAACTTTTCAGTGGAAAAACAACAACGAGGATATTTCTAAAGAATTAGAATTAATCCCTGGTAGCATGGAGGATGTTATGGTTAGGAATTTGTAATTCCGGTTATTTGAACCTATATTAAGAATTCAGACCTGCGCCTTTTACCCTTCGATTCCCTATAGGGAAGACTGATCTTGCAGGTTTGATAATAACCAGAGTGGGTCAGATAAATTGACTCAAAATAATATTTCAACATCCTACAAAAAGCCGACAAGAACGATCTTCAATTTTTCGACTGCTCTGCGCGGCTTCGGATATACATAACTTATAAACCCAAGGCTGCGCCTTGGGCTGAATTGCGGTTTGCCCTTCAGGCAAAATATTTCCTGCATCCCAATTAAAAACACTTGTCCGATCACCCTCCCTGGGACCGATTGAAAATCGGGTTTAGGGAGGGCAGTTTATCCGAATCTTGCAGGTTTGATAATAACCAGAGAGGGTCATGATTAATTGACTCAAAATAATATTTCAACATCCTACAAAAAGCCGACAAGAACGATCTTCAATTTTTCAACTACTCTGCGCGGCTTTGGATTTACATGACTTATAATCCCAAGGCTGCGCCTTGGGCTGAATTGCGATTTGCCCTTCAGGCAAAATATTTCCTGCATCCCAACAAAAACCACTTGTCCGAACACCCTCCCTGGGATCGATTGAAAATCGGGTTTAGGGAGGGCGGTAAATATGAGACTTGCAGGTTTGAATGAAACCAGGGAGGGTCATGAATTTTATTTGACTCACTCCGGACCAGCATTACAAATTCCTCCTCTACGCTCACTAAAACCCTCAATAACGTTTTTAAACTTTAAAAAATTTCAAAGCCATTAAAAAATACGTATTTTTACAACCAATCATTTTAAACCTCAGATTATGTCAGTCAATAAAGTTATTCTTGTAGGAAACGTGGGTAAAGACCCGGATATCAGATACATCGATCAGGATCTTGCAGTAGCATCATTCCCCATAGCAACAACAGAACGTGGATTTACAAGAAGAGATGGTACTCAGGTACCGGATTCCACCGAATGGCACAATATTGTCGCCTGGCGCGGACTGGCAAAGCTGGCAGAAAGCTATATTGTTAAAGGAACCCAACTTTACATAGAAGGTAAATTACGCACCCGTTCGTACGATGATCAGAACGGTGTAAAGAAATATACGACTGAGATTGTGGCAGATACCATTCAGCTTCTGGGTCGTAAGGCTGATAATCCTGCAACAGATTCAGGATCAACTTCTGCCCCGGCACAGACCAGACAGACAGCCGCAAATTCCTCTCAACAGGAAAATTCTCAGCCTTTTGAGGCAGATGACTCCTCAGAAGATGATTTGCCCTTTTAATTTTTAAGGGCATATGTTGAATTTAAATTGATAACCGTTGGAACCAGACCCTTTTAGTTGCCATTCAATATTACTATTTACGGGAACCATTCATCTCCACCCGCTGACTATCAGTGCGGTGATCAGTCTTTTACTTTCCTTGATCCTCCTGGGTATGTCCGCCTTGATTTCAGGTTCAGAAGTCGCCTTCTTTTCTCTCGAACCAAGGGATCTGGAAAAACTCAAAGTGAATGATTCAGATTCAAAAAACAGACAGATACTGGATTTTCTGAAGCTGCCGGACCGCTTGCTGGCCACCATTCTTATTGCCAATAATTTTATTAATGTGGGCATCGTCATCCTGTTGTCTTACTTCAGCAACAGGGTATTCGATTTTTCGGCTTCACCCATCCTGGGATTCATCCTTGAAGTGGTGGTGATTACCTTTTTACTGCTGTTGTTCGGAGAGATTATGCCAAAGATCTACGCTACGAAACACGGTATGAAACTGGCCCGTTTTATGGCTTTGCCCCTGCGATATACGGAAAAAGGTTTCGGCCCCTTCGTCTCTTTCCTGATAACCTCAACAAATTTTGTCAATAAACGCGTCGCACGAAAATCCGGAAACATCTCCATGGATGAGCTGTCTTCAGTCCTGGAACTGACATCGGAGGAGCTGACAGAGGATAAAGAGATGCTGGAAGGCATCATTAAGTTCGGAAACATTTCGGTTGAAGAGATCATGACTTCCCGGATTGACATGATCGATCTGGATATAAAAAGCAACTACAATAAAGTCATGGCTGTCATTGTGGAATCCGGTTTCTCACGTATTCCCGTGTTTCACAATTCACCGGACAAAATCAAAGGCATACTTTACATTAAAGATCTTTTACCCCATCTGAATAAAAATGAGAACTTCAGATGGCAATCCCTGATTCGCGCACCATATTTTGTGCCTGAAACCAAAAAGATCAACGACCTTCTTGAGGAGTTTCAGACCAATAAAATCCATATGGCCATCGTTATTGATGAATATGGCGGGACCTCCGGTTTGGTGACCCTGGAAGATATCCTGGAAGAAATAGTCGGTGAGATTAGTGATGAATACGATGAAGACGATTCATCCTATACCAAAGAGAGTGACGGATCGTATGTTTTTGAAGCCAAAACGCTGTTAAACGACTTCTTTAAAATAACCGGAGTAGATGAAAGTTATTTTGAAGATGTGCGGGGTGATGCAGATACACTGGCCGGCCTGATACTGGAAGTGCGGGGTGAGATTCCCGATAAAAATGAGGAGATTACCATAGCGCACTGCAGATTTAAGATACTTTCTGCTGATAATCGCAGAATCAAAAAAATGAGAGTCTCTATTGAACTTGATGATGTGGAAGAGGATGAGGAATAGTGTTTTTATTATACTGCTGCTTTTAGGTGTTATTTCCTGCAGCGACAACAGTGTACCACGGCAACGGGGCATACTTCGCATTGACGTTCCTTCAGATCATGTTTACACCGAAATAAGTGTGCCTTCCCTGTTTTCGTTTGAATCTTCGGATTATGCTTCTGTAACAACACCGGAAAAGAAAGGATCTGGCATTTGGCTGGATATTAACTATCCTCAGTGGAAAGGCCGTGTTTACCTCTCGTATTTCACCTTAAACGATACCAGTCTGCAACCGCTGACTGAAGATGCCAGACGTTTTGCTTATAAACATGCCGTTAAAGCCACATCCATTGATGAGTCATTTTTTGGCTTTGATAAACAAAAGGTGTACGGCATGGTATACGATATTGGCGGGAATGCAGCTTCTGCCCTTCAGTTTTTTGCCACCGACAGCACACAACACTTTCTGCTCGGCTCACTCTATTTTAATGCTGTTCCTGACCGGGACAGTCTTAATCCGGTGATAAATTATGTGCGACAGGACATACTTCATCTCATTGAAACCCTTAACTGGGAAAACTAATGGCTTTATGCTTTAAACATAATGACGATCATGTCAATCTCACCCTCTGGAAGATTGAAGAGCCATTGCAGTATTTCCTGGAACGCATCATCCTTTTTCCAAGTGAAGTGGAACTGTTCATCAGCCTGCAGAGCGACCGGAGAAAGCTGGAATACGCTGCTGCGCGCTTCTTACTTCGGGTTATGACAGGTAAGCGCGAACCCCTGCTATACGAGGAATCGGGACGCCCGGTGTTAAATTCGGGCAAACAGATCAGCATCTCGCATTGCGATGGGTATATTGCGGTAATGCTGACCCAAAACGGACAGCCCGGTATGGATGTGGAGATGATATCTCCACGTGCAGGAAAAGTGAAATCCAAATTCCTGAGCATAAAAGAACTGGAGCTGGCCGGAAACGATGACATGATGCTGACGCTGCTATGGAGTGCGAAGGAAGCCCTGTTTAAAATGTGTATCAGACAGGGCATTAATTTTAAGTCGAACCTGTCCATCGAATCAGATAACATTACCGATGGCGGCATTCTGAAAACTGCGATAAAAAAAGAAAATCAGGAAGCCGAGATTGAGCTGTCCTATAAAGTATTTGAAGATATTGTATTAGTTTGGGGAGTGAACAATGATGATATTTGATGAGATAAACAAAAAAATAGCAACAGGTAAAAAGCAGATCGCCCTGCTGATTGACCCGGATAAATTTTCATCGGGCCAGCTGGAAGCCGTACATCGCCATGAAAAGCATATCGATCTTATTCTTGTGGGAGGTAGTTTTACCTTTAAACATATCGGAGATGTGATTGCCCGGATCAAAGAAAAAGTCAGTATTCCGGTTATACTCTTTCCGGGTGATGTGACCCAGCTCTCGGCAAATGCCGATGCACTGCTAATGCTCAGCCTTATTTCAGGACGTAATCCCGAATATCTTATCGGAAATCATGTGCTGGCAGCACCACGTATCATGGAGTATGGTCTGGAACCTATTCCAACAGGTTATATTGTCCTTAACGGAGGAAAGAAAACAGCCGTTTCATATATCAGTAATACAAATCCTGTTCCATCGGAACAACACGACATTATTGTGGCCACAGCCCTTGCAGGCAAATACCTCGGATTGAAAATGATCTATCTTGAAACAGGAAGTGGTGCCACTCATCCTGCTTCCCCGGAACTGGTAAGGAAGGTGAAATCAACCGTTCATCTGCCGCTGATTGTCGGCGGTGGAATAAAAACTGCAGAGCAGCTTAAATCCCTTTTTAATGCGGGAGCAGATATAGCAGTCATCGGTACATTATTCGAAAATAATCCGGAAGTTCTGCAGGATATTATAGAAGGAATTCACTAGAAACACTTCGGCCAGATCAGCAATTACAGGTGACATTAAATGAATAATGAGCAGTGAAAAAATGTATCCTGGATCTTGTGTCCTGGATCTTGTGTCTGTATTTTTTACTACCCTTTTACAAAAATCCCCTTTATAATGTCGCTTGTCATTTTGGGATTTTCCTTCAGTCGTCGGGTACAATAGCCGAACCAGTCCTGTCCGTAGGGCACATAAATACGCATGCGGTGCCCTTTTGCAACAATCTCATCCCTTAAGTTCGGTGTCACCCCGTAAAGCATCTGAAATTCATATGCCGTATGGGGTAATTTGTATTGTTCAATAAGTTTAAAGGCGCCCTCCACCAGATAGCGGTCATGCGTGGCAATGGCTACATAATTTCCGGCTTTAATCATTTGTTCCAGCAACTGCAGATAATTATCACGTACTTTCTGGTAATCCCTGTAAGCTATCTTTTCCGGTTCAACATAGATTCCTTTACACAAACGAAAATTCAAAGGCGTCCCATTCATCTGAATATCCTGCAGCGCAGTTACGTCATTCGATGTCCGTTTGAGATACGCCTGCAGCACCAGACCTACCTCTTTTGGAAACTCAGCCTTCAGTTTTCTGAACAACTCAATCTCATCTGTTGTACAATCAGAATCTTCCATATCAATACGGACGAAACAGGAGCGATCGGCGGCATACTTTACTATATTCCTGATCAGTGTATAACTTTCGTCCTTATCAATGGTCAGTCCGAAAAATGTTGGTTTTAAAGATACACCACCCCGTATTTTATTTTCGGTTATCGCATCAATAATACCATAATAAGCCTTCTCGTGATCCCTGGCTTCATCCATGTTTTTTATAAACTCGCCAAGCAAATCAATGGTCACCATCATCCCTTTTTCATTGAGATCGGCAGACACCTGCATGGCTGTCTCCAGGGTTTCACCGGCCACATACTTTTTTGAAAACTGCCAGATAAATGGTTTGGGGAACCAGGGAATTATATTTGCTATAAGTTTGTTTATCATCACATTCTAAATTTGTTATAAGCTAAAATACAGCATGAATCGACCTGTAAAAAATGAGAATTCTCACGAAAAAACAGTCAATTCCATGATTTTTATCACAACGGGAATCATCTATGTTCAAGAGGATAAGATTGAAAATCACTGCCTTTACCTCAACTTTTGATTTGTTTTAAATGATATATTACATACTTTTAGACCGCAATATGGCTGACTATGATTAAACATGTTCTCACCGTTTTAATGGTTCTTTTGTCGCTCAGTGCATTTCCATCTGAACCCGCAAAAAAAGATAGCGTTAGTCAAACGGAATACAGTCCGCTTACAGACCTTTCATTCCGGCTCTCAGATCTAAACTCTCCGCTAAACATATACCACAAGTCAGTTTCAGACCTTGGAAATGTATTCACATCACCATTCCGCTGGAATAAGAAACAGTTTTTAAAAGCTGGACTTATACTTGCGGCCGGAGCCACTATCTATAAACTGGATGAACCTGTTTACACCTTTATCAAACGTAACAGGACACCCTTCACTGAATTTACAAGCACTTATTTTCTTGAGCCTCAGGGGAATTATGCCACGTTTGCCCTTCTGGGAGGAATGGCCGGTTATGGCCTCATATTTCACAAAGACCGCCCGGCAACCACAGCCATACTTGCAGCCGAGAGTTATCTTATTACGGGAATAGTTACCCTGATCCCCAAAACACTGGCCGGAAGAGTCAGACCATATCATACCGATCCCCTAAATGCACAGGACTGGAGGGGCCCGTTTGGGGGAAGATCTTTCTGGTCGGGGCATACGGCCACCGTGTTTGGAGTAGCCTCGGTGATTGCCGAAATGTATAAGGATCATAAACTGATCCCTATCATAGCCTATACCAGTGCTACCTTAACAGGTCTGTCGAGGATACATGATGAGAAACACTGGCCTTCGGATGTATTTTTTGGTGCAGTAATTGGAACTGTTATCGGAAAAATGATCGTTAAAAGCTATCACTCAGCCCGGATCAGTTTTGTACCAGTGCTCGCTCCGGAATCACAGGGATTTCATCTTTCCTATACCTTCTGATTCTTTTTTCTCCGGTCAAAGGTCATGATTAAATTTAGCTTTTATGTCTGTCCTTTTCCGTATATTTGATTGCCAGTTTATAACACACAAAACAAGGCTCAGGATCGAAGACAGACTAAAATGCGTATGCGATGTTTTGGTTCTTTGATTAATATTTTAAAGATAAACGCAAATGAATAAACGCCTGACAATAAATGTCAATTCCGAGATAGGAAAGTTACAGGGAGTTATCCTGCATAAGCCCGGGCATGAGGTGGAAAACATGACACCCGAAAATGCACAACGTGCCCTATACAGTGATATACTGAACCTTTCAGTTGTGAATGAAGAATATAAACAATTTGAAGATGTACTGAACCATGTGACTAACGTTTTTTATGTTAAGGATCTGCTTACAGACCTGCTTCAGGAAGATGCCATAAAAAAAGATCTGATCAATGATATTCTCACGGCAGAACGGTCTTCCCAGTACCGCGATGAACTCCTAGGCATGACGCCGGAGGTTTTAAGTACAACCCTGATTGAAGGATTGCCGCTAAAGGATAACAGCCTGACAAACTACCTGAGCAAAGAGAAATTTGCGCTGCAACCCTTGCATAATTTCTTCTTTACACGGGACGCATCGGTCAGCATCTGGAACAATGTACTGATATCAAAAATGGCCAATAAGGTGCGGGAACGGGAAACACATATTATGAATTCTATTTTTAACCATTCCTTTACGACACGGGTTATCAATTCTGCCAAGGGAATTGTTCCGAATTACTGTATGAATATTGAAGGAGGTGATGTACTCATCGCGTCTGATAATGTACTGGTAATCGGGATCGGGAAACGCACATCCACTTCAGGCATAGATAACCTGATTAATCAGCTGATGGCCTCCAAAGACAGAACATGGCACGTGATTGTACAGGAACTTCCGGACAGTCCCGAATCGTTTATCCACCTGGATATGGTGTTTACTTTTCTTGACGAAGACCGCTGTATGGTCTATGAACCGCTGATACTGAAACGCAATAAATACCAGACGATCCACATCAGAATCAACCCGGATGGCTCAAAGAAAATCGAAACTGTGGAAAACCTTCTTTCTGCCCTTAATTCCATTGACTTCGACCTGAAGCCACTGTTTTGCGGCGGCAGAAAAAATTCCTGGATCATGGAACGTGAACAGTGGCACAGCGGTGCGAACTTCTTTGCTTTTGCACCGGGGAAAGTGATTGGTTATGCCCGTAACAGCTATACTCTGGAAGAACTGAGTAACGATGGTTTCGAAATTCTCAGTGCTGAAAAAGTCATCTCAAGCAAACAGTACCCAACCGATTATAAAAAATGTATGGTGGCACTTGAAGGCAGTGAACTGGCTCGTGGCGGTGGCGGTGCCCGTTGTATGAGCATGCCTGTGTTGCGTGATCCGTTGTAGAGCGATGCCTGGTTTTACACCGTTGGTTTTGCACAATACACTTTCGGAATTAAAATAATGATAGAACGATTCCCCTTTGTACTTTGTACAGGGGAATTTTATTTCAGAGCTCTCACGAACATCGGGCTTCAGATTGTGATGCAGTAAAACAACCTGTGTCAGTCTGGATAACCTTTAAATTTTATATGCTAAATGCCTGTACCGGTTATAAACAAAGTGGCAGAAACTCTGCAGTACATTAGAATCTTATTTACTTCTTAACCCGGTTCGGGTTTTTATTCATAAAGTCTTTCCAGCTGTTATAGGACTTGTCTGTTTTCAGGCCCTGATTCTGAAAAAAGTGACAGACGGCTGCGGCCAGTCCGTCTGTAGCATCAAGGTATTCAGGAACATCTGTCAGGCTGAGATAATTCTTGACCATATAAGCAACCTGTTCCTTACTGGCTTTTCCATTCCCGGTTAAAGCCATCTTAATTTTCAGGGGGGCATATTCAAAAATGGGAAGATCCCGGGACAGAGCTGCAGCCATAGCAACGCCCTGTGCCCTGCCAAGCTTTAGCATACTTTGTACATTTTTTCCGTAAAACGGGGCTTCTATGGCAAGCTCATCCGGTTTATAATCATCGATTAACTGTACGGTCCGTTCAAAAATACGCCGGAGCTTCACATAGTGATCATTGTATTTTTTCAGGTCGATAACCCCCAGTGTAAGACATTCGGCTTTTCGGCCATGTACCTTAATAATGCCGTAGCCCATGATGGTTGTTCCCGGGTCAATACCTAATATGATGCGTTCTTCGCTGTTCAATTATTCCAGTGTTGTCTCTTTTAACGGTGTGGCGAAAACCACAACCTGCTCGCCGAAGGTATGGATGAGTTCATCCTGAAAATCAGGGAATATTTCCCGTAGGTAATTATCTACCTTTATTGGATTTTCCGATAAAAACTGTACGCTATATGTCTGCCCTCCCATCTCCTCATCAACAAGAACCTTGATAATCTTGTATTCAGAAAAACCTCCATCTTTCATGGACTGTGGGATAAAATACTTGGTCACATATTTTCGCCAGGTCTCAAATACCTGAATAGAAGCATTGAATGTGATGTTTACTATAAACATAGATGAGGTTAATTAATCTGATCCGTACAAAATTAATCTTTTTATATAATTTTACGCCATGTTTCAGAAGTACGATGAAATAAGATCGAAAATGAATGAGATGGGACGTAAAGCTCCGTTCCTTTTTATTCTGGATTTTGAACTTGAAAAGCCACTTTTGTTTTATTTGAATGAGATAGACGAAAAGCAATTACTCTACAACTTTGACGGGATAAAGAATTATCCCGAAGAAGAAGATGTCAGACCAAATCATTCTTTTCACCGCGCCCCTGTTTCCTTTGAGAAATACCGGACGGCATTTGACATTGTGATGCAAAACCTGGAGTACGGAAACTCCTATCTCTGTAACCTTACGATGGCCACGGCAGTTTCAACAGATATCAGTCTCAGGAATATCTTCTTTAAAAACAGGCAGAAATTCAGGTTGTGGCTGGATGGTCAGTTTGTGGTTTTTTCCCCGGAGATTTTTGTGACTGTAAGTGATGGTTACATCCATTCACACCCTATGAAAGGTACAATAGACGCTAAGGTTCCTGATGCCCTGAAACGCATAATGAATAATAAAAAAGAAGAAGCCGAACATGCCACTATTGTGGATCTGATCCGTAACGACCTGAGTATGGTAGCCAATGAAGTTACAGTAACCAAGTACCGGTATGTGGATGAGATCAATACATGGACACACGATCTTTTACAGGTCAGTTCTGAAATTACCGGTAAGCTGCCATCTGACTGGAAAGATAATGTGGGTAATGTATTACTGCCCATGCTGCCGGCCGGTTCAGTAAGCGGTGCCCCGAAAAAGCAAACCGTTGAGATTATCCGTAAAGCCGAGTTCGGACCGCGGGGCTATTATACCGGAGTAATGGGAATATTTACCGGGGAGGAACTGGTGAGTTCTGTTATGATCCGTTATATTGAAGAGTTTAATGGCCGCATGTACTACCGCAGTGGCGGTGGGATTACCCACATGAGCAATTGCGAGGATGAATATAATGAGATGCTGGCAAAGGTTTACCTGCCACTATGATTCCTGATTTTTAAGGTTCCACACCTTACCCGGAAAATCCTTATTGGGACTGCCAAGAATAAAGTTCCGGTCTCCGGACATAAAGAAGAATTTCGCCTTGGTTGCATTACCGGAGACCCAGTTGATCACATCCTTGTATGCAAGACGTGGAGAAAAAATTATGCCCTTCCCTTCATCAATGAGCTTCAGACCATCCACAGACTGAACTTCTTCAAATGTAAAACCTTTACTGAACGTTTTTTTAATCAGTTCAACTTCAGGTTGATTACTACCACAAATCACCAGTTTTTCGGGCAGGTCCGAACTGACAGGCTCAGAACGCCGGATGATCATTTTTTTAAATACCTTCTTGGTTTTGATGCCCCAATGGATTAATCCGTTAATCCAAACCGACATACTACCTGAAAAATGTTTCTGATAAAATATTTCCATGGCACCAAAAAAGCTGTTCAGGTATTTATCTGTTTGCTTGCTCGTACTTTCCCCTTTAAAATGGATAATGGAGGCCAGACCAAAATAACTGTTGGTAAACCCACCCCTGTCAATTCTGTAAGACAGATCAATATCCTCACCATACATAAAATAATCCTCGTCAAGCAAACCACAGGTGTCGAGTGCAGTTTTCCGGATCATCATATAAGCACCGGCCAGAATGGGAACCTCAGCATTCCGGTTATTAACAAGATGGCCAACATAATAGCGTGCAAATAATTTAGATTTTGGGAAAATATACGACAAGCCTGCTGCCCTGAAAATCGCCGTCATGGGTGTTGGCAATCCGCGCTTGGATTCCCTGAGATATTCTCCGCTCCCATCCACCATACGGATGCCAAGTGCACCGACATAGTCATTCTCATCAAGGTATAACAGACACTGCTCATAAGTGTCTTCAGCAACAATGGTATCTGGATTCTGCAGTAAGATAAACTGTCCTTTTGCCTGTTTTATAGCAATGTTGTTCGCTTTTGAAAAGCCACAATTCTCTTTATTCTCGATCAGATTCACCCAGGGAAACTTTTCCCTAATCATGTCCACAGAGGTATCGGTAGATGCATTATCTACGACTATAACCTCAGTATCAATGCCCTGCATGGCTCTTTTTACAGACTGCAGACAAAGATCCAGAAAATACCTGGCATTATAATTAACAATGATTACGGAGAGTTTCACGTATGTTATTTTTAATTGTTTTTCCCAAAGGTAAACACCTTGTTATTGTTCCCGTTCTGTATTTACATCGCCTTTCAACCGCTCAAGTCTTTCACCCAGCCTGATTAGCCAGTTTTTACGTTCTACAGCCTGGCGCATATCAAAATCCAGTTCTCCTTTACCTGTGATTAGCCGGTAAATAACCCCCCAATCCGGAAGTCCACCTACATTACGATCATCGATAAAAATATCTGCATTTATTTTACGACTGTTGTAAGCATCAACCTCATCACCGGGATATGCAGCATTGACCGCAAAAAACTCCAAACCGTTGCTTTTACAGAATTCAACGGCATCGTCCAGCTCTTTTCCTGCCCTGTAAGTCCACAGAACCAGATCATGGCCTTCCTCCTGTAACTGTTTTAAGGTTTCTATTGCAAACGGAATCTCCCTTCCTATAGCAGGATAGGCATGTTCTACAATGGTTCCGTCAAAATCTACAGCAATAAGCATATTTACAGTTTTGGAATATCGTTTAATTCATTTTTCAGCGTGTTGACCGATGGCCTGCAGTACATAAATACCAGTGCTGCTATCGCAACCACATAAGCCATGGATTTATCAACTAACAAAATATACGCTGTAATGACAAATAAAAACACAATAAAAACGATCAATGCCCTTAACTTCCAAACTTTTTCATAATTTTTAAGTTTTTCCTCCCTACCTTCAACAGTCCGTATTTTTTTAACCTTCATAGTGTACCACCCAAACACTGCCGGTACTGTTGCCAGTAAAAGAATGATCTCCACTGTTTTAATATATTCACTCAAAGCACCGTCAATTACAGCCGTACCATCATATACCGTTAACAGCAAAACGGCTGTATATCCAAGTACTATCAACCACAGAATATTAAAAAAACGTCTTAAGGGTTTGATATCATCACCGGAAAATTCCACTATTTCATTCATTATTTTCAGTTGTTGTGTTTCAGCTAAAATTATCTTCAAAAAGTGTCCGGTTCTTTAACGAACGTCCAAGGGTCACTTCATCAGTATACTCCAACTCATCACCAATGGAAACGCCACGGGCGAGCGTTGTTATTTTAATTCCACTCTGCTTTAACTTTTTGTAGATATAAAAATTGGTTGTATCACCTTCCATGGTTGTTGGAAGGGCCAGGATCAATTCATTCACTCCACCCTCACCTATCCTTTTAAATAACGAATTTAACTCAATATCATTGGGACCTATTCCGTCAACCGGTGATATAATACCACCCAGCACATGATATACGCCAAAATACTGCATGGTATTTTCCACAGCCATGACATCTTTAATATTTTCAACAACGCAGACAATGGAATGATCCCTTTTAGGATGGGCACAAATACCGCAAACCTCAGTATCAGAAATATTATGGCAATGTTTACAGTAACATATTTCATCCTTTAAACGAATGATAGAATTGCTGAATGCCTTCACCTGATCAGTATCCCGTTTCAGGAGAAATAACACAAGCCTCAAAGCCGTTTTCCGTCCGATTCCCGGTAACTGAGCAAATTCGTTAACCGCTTCTTCCAATAATGCCGAAGGGAATTGTGCTAAATTCATGCTGTTTTTAAAATTTTCTCAAAGATAAGAATAATTGAAGCCCTGCAAGAGCTCCGCCCTGTAATTCTGAAGGTTCATTTTACTGTCCGGCACTGGTACTGATCTTATCAAAAAAATGCGATCTTTCTAATATGATTTGCCCGAAATATCCACATGAATTCATTGTATGCAATTAAAAATAAAAAAAATGATTTTTTTTCTAACTTTAATTCAGTCTCACAAAACACCCGTAAATAACTGTAATACTAAAACTTAACACAAAACAAGGTGTAAAAAAGAATACAATTTTAGCATAATTATATGTTTTGTAACATAATTTTAACACCTAAAACTTGTTTTATAACATATTTTCGCCTTATCTTTGTTGTGAGGTTTTTTTCATAGGTATTGGTAATTTAGTTAATTAATGTTGTGGTAAAAAGGATGGCTCCCGCCGTCCTTTTTTTTTATACTTACCTCTTAAGCTTTATTCAAGCGGCTTAACATACTTTTTAATCGTATTTGCAGATATTATTTTTATTTATTCTTTTTTAAAATAATTATTCTCCTTAAATTTAGGTAATTATTAATTAAAATCTTTCATCATGAAAACTATTGTTCTTTCACTGGTCTTCATGTTTACCCTCTCTCTCGCATACTCTCAGGACGAATCTCCAAAACCCGAAAAATGGAAAGATGTAACATGGCACGAAGTGGTTATGGTTAAGTACCAGGCCGGAACGTTTAAGCGTGTAAATGAAATTCTGGACATGTACAAAAAAGCGGGCAAAAATGCCATGGTAGAAGGACCAAAGATCTACTGGCTGGTCTCAGGTGAATACGATGCCATGTTTATCTGGCATCTTGAAAAAGGTCCGGCAGATCTGGAATGGAGACGCACTGAAGACGGCATTAAATGGTGGAATGCATTTATTGAAGTGGTTGGTTCAAAAGAAAAGGCGGATGAACTGAGCAAGGAGTATTCTTCTTATATCATCAATTCAACCAGTTATGTTTCTATGAAAGAGATGAATAAAATGTAACCGGTAATTGCATAACAAAAAAAAACAGGCCGAAAGCCTGTTTTTTTTATTTATTATTTTGTGAGTTTTTTATATCTGATGCGCTTTGGCCCCTCATCGCCCAATCTTTTCTTACGGTTTATTTCATAATCCGAATAACCACCTTCAAAATATACGACTGAAGAGTTCCCTTCAAAAGCCAGGATATGTGTAGCTATACGATCAAGAAACCATCTGTCGTGAGATATGACCACGGCACAACCGGCAAAATCTTCCAAACCTTCTTCTAAAGCCCGCAAGGTATTGACATCAATATCGTTGGTAGGCTCATCCAGTAACAGCACATTGGCTTCAGATTTCAGTGTCAGGGCCAGGTGTAATCTGTTGCGTTCACCACCGGACAGAACTCCGCATTTTTTCTCCTGATCACCGCCGGTAAAATTGAAACGCGCCAGGTATGCCCTTGCATTGATTTCACGTCCACCCATCCGGATGAACTCTGCACCGCCTGAAACAACTTCAAACACAGATTTACCCGGATCGATATCAGCATGTGCCTGATCTACATATCCTGTTTTGACGGTCTCTCCCACACTGAATGATCCTTTATCCGGAGCCTGCTGCCCCATAATCATCCGGAACAATGTTGTCTTACCGGCACCATTCGGGCCAATAACACCAACAATACCATTCGGTGGTAAAGTAAATTCAAGATCTTCAAATAATAGTTTATCCCCGAAGGCCTTCGAGACATTATGGGCCTCTATCACTTTATCACCTAGCCTCGGGCCGTTGGGAATAAATATCTCTAACTTTTGCTCTTTCTCTTTTACATCTTCATTCAGCAGCTTATCATATGCCGATAAACGTGCTTTTGATTTAGCCTGTCGTGCCTTGGGCGACATACGCACCCATTCCAGTTCGCGTTCAAGCGTTTTACGGCGTTTGCTCGCCTGTTTCTCTTCCGACTCCAGCCGTTTAGCCTTTTGTTCCAGCCAGCTGCTGTAGTTGCCTTTCCAGGGGATGCCTTCACCCCGGTCAAGCTCCAGGATCCATCCTGCCACGTTGTCGAGAAAATACCGGTCGTGGGTGATGGCGATCACGGTACCGCTATACTGTTGTAAATGCATTTCCAGCCACTGTACCGACTCAGCATCCAGGTGGTTGGTAGGCTCATCCAGTAACAACACATCGGGTTGCTGCAAAAGCAAACGGCAAAGAGCCACACGACGGCGCTCACCTCCACTTATAACTTTCACACTGGCATCTTCCGGCGGACAGCGCAAGGCATCCATGGCACGTTCCAGCTTGGTGTCAATATTCCAGGCATCCAGCAGGTCAATTTTCTCCTGAAGCTTTGCCTGTTCCTCCAGCAACTTATCCATTTTATCAGGATTCTCATAAACTGCAGGATCCTCAAATTTCTTATTGATGGCTTCGAATGCTTCAAGCACATCTGTAACCTCTTTTACACCTTCCTTGACTACTTCCTTTACAGTCTTGGACTCATCGAGATGCGGTTCCTGTTCGAGATAACCAACAGAATAGCCCTGAGACCAAACCACATCTCCCTGATACTCTTTTTCCACACCGGCAATAATCTTCATTAATGTAGATTTACCGGATCCGTTTAACCCGATAAATCCAATTTTTGCGCCATAGAAAAAAGAGAGATAAATATTATTCAGTACTTTTTTTTGAGGTGGAAAGACCTTTGATACTCCCACCATTGAAAAGATAACTTTCTTATCGTCTGACATACTCCGGATTTTGGGCGCAAATGTAATATAAAGTTGTGATACACCTGAAGCAATCTAAAATATTTCACAGGATTTTAATACTTATCAAAGACGACATACCAACAACTTCATTCAGAAGCTATTTTGCAAATGTCAAGGATATTTTACTATATTTATGTCATGAGAAACCTTATTGCCACACTGCTGCTTTTTACACTCTTCAACGGGTCTGCTTTTTGTCTGTACAATGAACCGGATCATGTCATCAATTTTGAGATGATTGGTACGAATATTATTGTTCCTGTTGTCATTAATAATTCAACACCACTCAATTTCATCTTTGATACAGGCATCAGACATACAATAGTCACAGAGCTCTATAAAAATGATTCGCTGGACCTGAACTACGTACGTGAGGTGACGCTTCATGGTCTTGGGGAGGGTGAACCACTGTCCACCTATCTGAGCACCTTAAACAGCATGACGATACAAACGCTCAGGGTAGACACCGTTTCTCTTTACGCCCTGAAACAAAATATTTTTCAGCTTTCGAAGCACCTGGGATCCAAGATTAACGGCATGATAGGCTATGATCTTATAAAAGACCACATCGTAAAAATTGATTACATCAAAAAGTGTATGTACTTCTATGATCCTGCAACATATAAAATTCCCCGCTCATTTAAAGAGGTTCCTGTCACTATAGAGGATAATAAAGCTTACATCACGGCAAATGTAATACTGAGTGGTGAAGAGCATAAGGTCAAACTGCTGGTGGATACCGGAGCTGAACTGGCACTATGGCTGGTGAATTCCAACTTTAAACATTACCGGATTCCCGACCAGTCAATTTATACTTACATCGGACAGGGGCTGAATGGTGAAATTTTCGGATCCGTATCCAGGATAGACAAAGCAGCGATCGGTTCATACCGCTTTAAGAAGCCCATTGTTGCCTTTCCTGACTCCAGCGCCATAGAGATGATTATTACCAGTAATGAACGGGATGGCACCATCGGTTCAGAACTGCTGCGCCGTTTTCATGTGATCCTGAATTATCCTGACACCATGATGTATGTAAAACGAAACATTCATTACAGCCAGCGGTTTAAATACAATACTACCGGTATTGAGGTGGTACAGCCATATCAGAATCTGCCGTTCTTCGAGATTGCAGAATTGTGGGACGAATCGCCGGCTGCAAATGCAGGCCTTAGAGTAGGAGACAAGATTGAAAGCATTGACGGACAGTCGGTTTCAACACTCACACTCATCGAGGTAAAAGAGATGCTGCGAAAACCATCAGGTAAGATCAGACTTAACATTACCCGTCAGAACGGCGATGAACTGATACATGAGAAAATAAAGTTTAAGTTGTTTAAGTTATAGTATCAAGAATCAGGTATCAGGTATCAAGATACAAGATTTAAGACTTAAGATCTAAGACTTAAGATTCAGCTTTGTACGTTTTTTGTATTGCAAGTCTTCCGTCCTCATACAAGATGCCTGACGCCACCTCAAAAGAAGGACAATCTTTTTTATCTTGTGTCTTAAGTCTTATATCTTTTATCTTTTAGAGATCGAATCCCAGATCTTTGCGGTAATATTTTCCTTTGAAATTTATTTTCTGAGCATTTTTATACGAGACCGCCAGAGCCGATTTCATATCCTTACCATAGGAACTGACGGCGATCACCCGACCACCATTAGTGACAACCTTATCACCATCGAATTTTGTTCCGGCATGGAAAACAACGCTTTCCTTTACGTCGTTTATTCCTGTAATCTCATCTCCCTTATGATAAGAACCGGGGTAACCTCCGGCGACCATCATAACAGTCACCGCAGTGCGTTCGTCAAACTCAAGTTCCTTTTCGTTAAGATTACCTTCAGCCACGCCCTGCAGTAAATCCACAAAATCAGATTTAACACGCAGCATCACAGCTTCGGTTTCCGGATCTCCCATGCGCACATTATATTCAATCACTTTAGGTTCTCCATCGCAGTTTATAAGGCCCAGAAAGATAAACCCCTTGTAAGGTATCGCATCTTTTTTTAATCCTTCCACCGTAGGTTTAACGATACGTTTTTCTATTTTATGCATAAAATTTTCATCAGCAAACGGTACCGGAGAGATGGCGCCCATTCCACCGGTGTTCAGTCCGGTGTCACCTTCGCCGATGCGTTTATAATCCTTTGCTTCAGGTAAAATTTTATATGAATCACCATCCGTCATTACAAAAACGGAAAGTTCTACGCCCGACAAAAATTCTTCAATTACAACCGTTGAACTGGCATCCCCGAATTTTCCTGAAAGCATTTCTTCCAGTTCCTGTGTGGCTTCTTCCAGTGAATCCAGGATTAACACACCTTTACCAGCTGCCAGGCCATCTGCCTTCAGCACATACGGTGCCTCCAGAGTCTTCAAAAAAGCTACACCGTCACCCAGTGTATCCTTTGTAAAACTTTGATAAGCTGCTGTAGGAATATTATGCCGTACCATAAATTCCTTGGCAAACTCCTTACTGCCCTCCAGAGTTGCACCTTTGGTCTGAGGTCCTACAATACCAATGTGTTTCAGGTCATTGTCAGAAGCAAAAAAGTCAGCTATACCATCTACCAGAGGAGCCTCAGGACCAACAACAACCAGATGAATTCTCTTCGTCAGCACCAGTTCCTTAATTCCGGCAAAATCATTCATCGCCATGGCAACATTGGTTCCAACCTCTGAAGTTCCGGCATTTCCGGGCAGAATAAAAAGTTCATCCGTTTGTTCGCTCTGACTGATTTTCCATGCCATGGCATGTTCTCTTCCTCCTGAACCTAACAGTAATATATTTAATCCCATTGCTTATGTAAGTGTTTTAAATTTCCATCCCTGGTCTAACAAGTATTCTATGGAAAGCGGTAAAGCTTCCACCAGATTTTTCCGGGCTTTCACCGAGTCGTGAAAGACAATGATTGAGCCAGCTCTTGTTTTTCGTTTTACAGTTTCAAAACATTGCTCACCCGTTCTGTTCATATCATAATCGGCCGGAAGTACATCCCACATCACGACCTTATATTTGTGCAGCTGCAGCCACCGGTTCATCGACATATTGATCTGACCATGGGGTGGACGAAACAGTCTGCTCTTATTCCCTGTTGCAGCCTTGCGTATATTTCTGCGGTATGCATCCGGTTCTGTCTTATACAATTTTAAATGATTGTATGTATGATTCCCAACAGCATGTCCTTTTGCTTGTAATGCTTCGAACAATTCCGGATATTTCGCCACATTCTCACCTACACAAAAGAAGGTGGCCTTTATGTTGTAGCGATCCAGAAGATCGAGAACCCACGGTGTTACCTCAGGAACCGGGCCATCGTCAAAGGTCAGATAAACCTCTTTATCGGCGGTGTTTACACGCCATAACAACGATGGGGTCATCCATTGCAGCAATAAAGGCGGTCGTTCAATCAACATGAAACACTACTGCATTGAAGATTCCAGCTGACCGTAGTATTCTTTAAAGGTCTCTTCTGACTTTTTCGCCAGATCCGTCATATTATAGCGATCTGCAATAATGTATATCTGTCTTACAACGCCTAACTCCTGTTGAATATCCCGCAGCAACTCTCTCTTGAATTTTGGTTGCATCGACAGATAATAGTCCAGTGTTTCAACCGATCGGTCATAAACCTCATTCAGCACATACGAACCATCGTCTTCCATGCCTGCCTTCAACATGGTTTCTGCAAATGGCAGTGAATACATGTTATGCGGAACATTTTCTTCAGGCAATACTTCTTTGGCTTTTAACAATACTTTCCGGGCTTTTTCGGTATCTCCGTCTTTAAGGAATTCTCCGGCCAGACGGGTAAAATTGTTCCGGTAATTGTAACACATTCTGAGAATGGTCTGATCCATCCAGATTCCCGGCTTGTCCACACCACCCCATTTGAATTTATTCATCATGTTATCATACATGATATCTGTTGCAACACGTCCCTGAATGTCGTCCTTGCCATTGGTTACCGGTACAACACGGTACGCCAAACCTTCAACCTGGAAGTGATCATCCATATCAATATAGTTTTCATCGGGAACGGTTACTGCAAAATAGACCGGGCGCTGCCACTGATTGGTAGCCAGCATATCCAGGACCATTATCGAGTTTTTACCAACATAACGGCTGATGCCGCTCAGATCCACAATAAATTCTTTGTCAATGCGGTCTGCATCCTGAGGACGAACGGTTCCGTTATCAACGACATAAGCAGAATCCACAGGAATGGAGAATTTAGTCCCCGGGAAGTAGTCATAGCCCGATCTGGTTTCTTTTGTTTCGGGGTTATTACTTCCTATAAACTCAATTGCCCTTTTTAAATCAATAACTTTATCTTTATTATTCATTTTATCTATCAGAGCCAGGTTGCGTTGTCCTTCCCTGGTCTGACTGGCATCAAGCGTAAACTTCACAGGGTTGGAATCGTAGGCACGCATGCGCATCTGATTGATATACCAACCTGTCTGCAGATAACTCAGGTTACACACGCGAACGTCAGTGCGTGTTCCTTCCACTTCCTGTGCATACCACAGGGGGAATGTATCGTTATCTCCATTGGTAAAGAGCACGGCCTCCTTATCGGTCGACTGCAGATAATTCCAGGCAAAATCCCTGGCAGCATAACGACCTGAACGGTCATGATCGTTCCAGTTTTCTGCGCCCATGATGGTTGGAATAGCAAGACCTGCAATGGTTGCAATAGCTCCTGCAGCAGGTGAACCAGTCAGTTTTTTCAGCATATCCCAGATAAAGAGCACACCAATCCCTATCCAAATGCTGAAAGCATAGAATGAGCCGGCGTAGGCATAATCACGCTCCCTGGGCTGATACGGATACTGGTTCAGATAGATCACAATAGCTATACCTGTAAGGATGAACAGCATGGCAACAACCGCAAAGCTCTCAAAACCCTTTGTATTCTTTCTATTCTTATCGCTGCCAAACAACTGAAATGCGATTCCAAACAATCCGAGCAATAAAGGCAACATAAAGTATACATTGCGTGCCTTGTCATTCTTCATGTATTCAGGCAGTTTTTCCTGATTTCCCACACGGGCATCGTCAATGAAATTTATACCGGATATCCAGTTTCCTTCCTGTGAACCTCCATGTCCCTGAATTTCATTCTGGCGTCCTGAAAAATTCCACATAAAATAGCGCCAGTACATATGTCCGAGCTGATACCGGAACAAAAATCTGAGGTTTTCACTAAATGTAGGCTTCACATGCATCTTTCCATCCTGGCCTTTCATTTTTATACCTTTTATCCGGGCCCATGACTTATACGCGTTAACGTGACTTGGCTGGTTTGACCACATGCGTGGGAAAACACCTTCGAATGTAGGATCATAAACATATTGTAATTTATGGTCGATAATTTCGTAGCGTCCGTTAATCTGATCGCGGACTGCCGATGTTTGTTTGGTATCAATTACCGGTGTATCGTAATACTGTCCGTATACCAGTGGCCGGTCACCATATTGTTCCCTGTTCAGGTATGAAAGCAGGGAGAATGCATCGTTCGGATCATTCTGGTTCATTGGTGGATTGGCATTACTACGGATCAGAACCATCGCAAAAGCAGAATACCCGATAATGATAACCGCCAGGAAGGTAAAGATGGTGTTCCATAATACCTTAACCTTAATGTAGGTATAATATATACCATACGCGAGTCCAGCTGCCAGCAGGATCATAAAGAAGATCATTCCACTGTGGTATGGCAGACCAATGCCATTTACAAAAATCAGTTCAAATATGGATGCCAGTTTTACAATTCCAGGTATAATGCCATACATAAGTACCATAAGAACTAGGAATGATATAACAAGTGCCACCAGCGTTCCCTTTATGGTCGGCGTATATTTTTTAAAGTAGTATACAAGGATGATAGCCGGAATAGCCAGCAGGTTTAACAGGTGAACACCGACAGAGAGCCCGATTAAAAATCCGATGAGGATAATCCAGCGGTTGGCAAATGGTTTATCGGCTTCGTTTTCCCATTTCAAAATGGCCCAGAATACCACGGCTGTGAAGAGTGACGACATAGCATAAACCTCACCTTCAACAGCTGAAAACCAGAATGTATCTGAAAATGTGTATGCAAGGGAACCTACAAGACCAGCTCCCAGAACAGCGATACTTTGTCCTGTTGTAATTTCGGATCCGTTATCAACAATCAGCTTTTTAGCCAGATGTGTAATGGTCCAGAACAAAAACAAAATGGTAAATGCACTTGACAGCGCAGACATGGAATTCATCATCACTGCAACCTTTGACGGATCGGGAGCAAAGAGGGTAAAGATCCTTCCGATCATCATAAATACCGGTGCTCCCGGAGGATGGCCTACAAGCAATTTGTAAGACGAAGCGATAAATTCACCACAGTCCCAGAAACTGGCTGTTGGTTCTACTGTTGATAAATAGGTAAAAGCTGCAACGGCAAATGCTACCCAGCCTAAACCAATGTTCCAGATCTTATAATTCTTCATTTTTTGGAATTTTCTGAACCATTCACTCCTGTCCCACGCCGAGTTCAGTCTCGACATAGTCAATGAGTGTATGAATTATTTTAATATGTATTTCCTGAATTCTGTCGGACCACCCCAAATGATCCACTCTGATCTCCACATCGCAGATACCTGCCAAAATGCCCCCACCTTTTCCGGTGAGCCCGATAATTTTCATCCCCCTGTTTTTGGCCACATTGGCCGCATTGACAATATTGGGTGAATTACCACTGGTACTCAATGCCAGTAAAACATCGCCTTCTGCTCCGAATGCTTCAACATAACGGGAAAAAACAGCTTCATACCCATAATCGTTGGCAGAACAGGTGATGTGTGATGCATCAGCCATTGCAAAGGCAGGCAATGCCTTCCGGTTTCTTCTGAAACGTCCTGTCATCTCCTCTGCAAAATGCATGGAATCGCACATGGAACCTCCGTTTCCACATGATAAAATCTTATTTCCGTTCCGGATTGCATCCGCAATCAGATTTCCTGCATTTAGTATGGTTTCAAAATTCTTAGGTTCTGAAATAAATTCGTTTAACACCTTTTGCGCTTCAACAAAATTATTTCGGATAATCTCAATCGACATGTTTGTTTCTATAAAAACCGGTTAATTAATACAGCCTTTTTTGCAATTCAACAAAAGTACAATAAAAATATAATTTTGGTACTTTTGAGGGCTAAAGCTCGATTTTTATTGCAGAATTTAGATTATTTAACCATGCTAACCATCTTACTGATATTTGTTGCAGGAATTTTAACAGGTCATATTGTTAAAAAAAGGAAGGGGATTATTAAAACCAGCAGCCGGCTTACCTTTCTCAGTGTACTGGCCCTGCTTTTTCTGCTGGGTTATGAGGCAGGGCACAATCCTCAGGTTCAGGCACACTTCGATACCATTGGCATAAAGGCCCTTGTGATTAGCCTTTTTTCTGTAGCCGGAAGTATTATTTTCATTGTGATCTATAACCGCCTGATACTTAAAAAATGAGGGACATCATCGTCATAGCGCTTATTTTTATTACCGGAATTGTCCTCGGAACATTCGGTGTTCTACCGGAAAGCTTTGATGCCGGAAACTGGTCTGAATATGCCCTGTATGCCCTATTACTATTTGTGGGAATCGGGATCGGTAGCGATAAGGAATCACTGATGGCTCTGAAACGCATGCGTGGCTGGCTTATCTTAATTCCGGTTGTATCTGTAATAGGATCGTTACTTTTTGCACTTCTTGCCTTACCCTTTTTTAGTGATCTTAACCTGAGAGAAGTACTTGCGGTCAGCGCTGGAATGGGGTATTACAGTTTATCCTCCATTCTGATTTCGAAACTTCATGGTGAAACGCTTGGAACCATTGCCTTGGTAGCCAATCTTATCCGGGAAATTTTCACTTTACTTATCACACCATTCATGATAAAGTACACCGGGAAACTAACACCGATCGCTGCCGGTGGTGCTACATCTATGGATACTACTCTACCTGTGGTAATCCGGTTTTCCGGGAAAGAATATGTAATGATTTCTATTTACAGTGGTGTAGTAATAACCTTTCTGGTACCTGTATTGGTGACTTTTATTTTATCATAGCCATTCATAAAAGAATCTGATACAGCTATTACCATCCATTACAAATTACCTCAGCTTCCCACAAACACTCCTGTTTTATGCGATAATCCTTGAAATCATCTGCGGAATTTGCGGGAACTAAGATGAACCGAATTGCAATTGTCCGCTATCATCCACATACAGATAACCCTCCGTTTCGGATCCGTTAATTACAAATCCTTTCATTTTCCGCGTTTTACCTTTCAGAACAATCTGTTGCATACTGCTTTCCTGAATTTCCTTTTCATGAATAATGAACGGAATCACAAACCGGCATCCATCCCTAAATGCAGAGCATCCCCAGGCCTTGTTACCTTTTATAATCTCTCCCTTTTTACAGGCAGGACACACCAGCTTTTCAGGTTCTTTCTCTATAAATTCCGGAACAAATGCATCGTTTAATACAAAATGTCCCTCAGTGGATTCCTCTCCCAGAGTTATGCCTTTAATCAGAGGTGATTTCCCCTTGTCAATCAATGTTTCAGCCTGTTTTTCCGTTAGCTTTTTTCCTGATAACACAAACGGAAGCCTGAAGTCACAGCCTTCATTCCATCTGGAACAGCCATAGGCGCCTTTGCCTTTGAGGATTTTTCCTTTTTTACACTTCGGGCAAATCAGTTCATCCGGTTTAGGTTCAGTTTTTTGTTCCGTTTGCTCTTCATGAACCGGAATCTGTATATTGGAACGATCCTGTTTTACTTCTTTCACGACACCGGCGACCATCTCTTTCAGTTCACTGATGAAGCCTGACACATCATATGTTCCTTCTTCAATCTGTCGCAGTTTCTTCTCCCACATCCCTGTAAGCTCAGCTGATTTCAGCAGCTCATTCTGTATGGTATTGATCAGTTCCTTCCCTGTCTCGGTGGCTAAAATCCGTTTTTTATCCCTGACAATATAATGCCGCCTGAACAATGTTTCAATTATCCCGGCCCTGGTGGACGGTCGACCGATTCCGTTTTCTTTTAACGCATCGCGCAGATCATCATCATCAATCTGTTTTCCGGCTGTCTCCATTGAACGCAGCAGCGATGCTTCAGTAAAATACCGGGGTGGCTTGGTCTCCTTTTCCTGCAGATCCGGTTCATGCGGACCCGATTCCCCTTCATTAAGTTCAGGCATTATCTGGTCCTCGTCGTTGCTGTCTGAAGTATTGGATTTCAGCACTATGCGCCATCCGGGTTCCACGATTTGCTTACCACTTGCCCTAAAACCATACTGCTCAACTTTTCCGTTAACCGTGGTTTTCAGTACCTTACAATCAGGGTAAAAAGCGGCAATAAAACGCAGGGTCACCTGCTCATAAACCAGCTTTTCATCCGGCGTAAGATTATTGGCCGGTATACCTGTCGGAATAATGGCATGGTGATCCGTCACCTTCTTATTGTCAAAAACCCGTTTAGTTTTACGGATCTTTTGCTGCATAAGCGGTGCAGTGTATTCTTCGTATGCTTTGAGTCCTTTTAATATAGCAGGTATTTTCGGATAAATATCATCGCTCAGAAATGTAGTATCTACCCTGGGATAGGTGGTTACTTTTTTCTCATAGAGTGACTGGATCAGCTTTAATGTTTTATCTGCGGTAAAGCCATAACGGGTATTACATTCTACCTGAAGCGAGGTGAGATCGAATAATTTAGGGGCAAACTCATTACCTTCTTTGGTTTCAGCAGACACAATAAAAAAGGGCTTGCCGGAGATATCGGCCACCATCTGTTCTGCATCTTCCTTCTTACTGAAGCGGCCATCAACATAGCTGAACCACACTTCGCGGTAAAGTGTCCGTAGCTCCCAGTATGGTTCAGGCTTAAAATTATCGATCTCCTTTTGCCGTTCCACAATCAGTGCCAGTGTTGGTGTCTGCACACGACCGACGGATAACAACTGGTTGCGCTGACCATATTTCAGGGTATATAAACGTGTTGCATTTATTCCAAGGAGCCAGTCACCGGTAGCCCTTGAAAGACCTGCATAATATACACTTTCAAAGTCCTTCTGATCGTAAAGCTTTTCAAATCCTTCCTTAATCGCTTCATCGGTGAGTGAAGATATCCACAACCGTTTTACAGGACAGGAACACTGTGCCTTCTGCAGCACCCAACGTTGTATCAGCTCTCCTTCCTGTCCGGCATCACCACAATTAATAACCTCTTCCGCATTCTGAACCAGGTTTTCAATCACCGAAAACTGTTTTTTAATGCCTTCATCATCAATCAGCCTGATGCCAAAGCGTTGCGGAACAATTGGTAAATCGTAGAGATTCCATCTTTTCCAGTTTGGATTATATTCATGTGGTTCTTTCAGGCCACATAAATGCCCGAAAGTCCAGGTTACCTGATAACCATTCCCTTCAAAATAGCCGTTTTTCCGTGATCCCGCACCCAGAATTCTGGCCAGATCACGTGCCACACTTGGTTTTTCTGCAATACAAACGATCATCTTTTTGGATATAAGACGTAAGACATAAGAACCAGGATAAATCCTGTATCTGAAATCTTAAGTCTGAATTAAAAATCCTTCAAAAATAAAGATAATGTAAGTGGCACAAAAAGAAAATCACGGATTGTTGATAATATAATTTGCAGGACCCTTCATTCACTTCCAGTCTTTTAAAGTCAGACGCTTTACCCGATAAAAGAGCGTTATTTCTAAAAGTACCAACCTGCCATGGCTTGACATCTGTCAATTATGCGTTTAGTTATCAGGAATTCTAACATATTTCAAACCTGAGAAATCAGCATACAGCTCAAAAGCTTTCTCCACCCTTCTGTTCAGTGCATTACTCTCTCTGATAAAATATTCCGTTGACAGAGAGATCTTATCATTTTTTGTGCTGCGCTTCCAAATACCTACAACTGCTCCATTCTGCACAATTACAGGTCTGAATACGCCATTATTGGATACTGCCTTCGTGTGATCCCTGCTCAGAATTGCCGCCGTCCTGTCTCTGTAACTGATAATAAACTCGTCGAATGCCGGCAGTAAATGGATGTTTTGTTTGTTTGTTTTGTAGGGTATATCAACATTAGAAAACCAATAGGTTTCATCGTCAACTGTAAAAAATATAAAATCTGACTTTAAACTGTCGAGTGCCTGCCTGGCTTCTTTTACCGAAAGACCGGACCACCATATAAAATCTTTTAGTGTAGCCGGACCATGACTGCTAAAATATCTTACGGCAAGTTCTGTAAGCGCTTCATCGTGTGTTAAAATATCCTGTTTTTCTACCCGCTCTGACAACAAAGCATAGGTGGCCTGTTTCCCTTTCATTGCTCCGCTACAGATAATTTTTTCCACCTCGGCCCTGACCAGCATATGCGCTATTCTACTGTTGTCAAGAGAAATACCTGATTTTTCAATCTCATCCCCAAGTTCAGCACGGGTTAAATGGTTCCCTCCACTTAATGCCTTTTCAATTACTGCATTGCTTCTTTTGTACACAGCATCATCCAGCTCCAGTTGCTTATCACGCGAACGCATCGCTGTTTTGATGTGCTCTGCTGAAAGATCAAGCATCCAGTAAATGTCCCTGGGAGAAACAAAATGCCAGGTAGGACGTAATACATGAGTTCGCAGGATATCTCCCTTATCAATTGCTGTGTTAATATCATCTTCTGTTGAACCGGGCAAACGCACTCCAAGGGCCCATTTTGCCATGTTCAGATCCTGAGCCTGCATCATACCCATCCAGCTTACCAGTTCGCTGGCCGAATGGAACCTCGGATCTACAACCTGTTGATTAATTAAACGAAGTTTTGAAATATTTTTTTTGTTCATGCTTAAAATTCGAACCTCAAAACACAATTTACGAAGGTTTCTTTACCCTGAAATTAGTAAGATAATTGTATCAATACAAAAAGTCAATTCAAATTCTTTAACTACCTATGTTTATATACAGTCTGTAAGTGAAGTTGTTTAATCTGATCCTGCAATTTAACATCCGGCAGAAGCACATCGCTGTTTCTCCATCCGGAAGGATCATAATTGATCTCATTCAGTTTTTTTTCCTCTTTTAACAAATCACGAAGGCTTATTGCCTTAAACCGTTTTGTTTTTCTTTCCGGGAAATCCGTATTAACCATTTCACTTACAACCGAAAACCTTTCATTATTGCAGGTAAAAACCAGATTTTGAGAAGCACTATTTAATTTCCAGTCTTTACCTTTAAGAACAAAGATCGCAAAATGCTGATCCTGAATCAACGAAAACTGTCTGGCATCTTTTTTTGGAGCCAGATAATAACCTTCAACAGCCAGTTTCTTTTTATCGGATGCTACATGCCACTGAACGTGTGCAATACCTTTGGTTTCTTCATCGATAAGCATGATTCCTGAATACAAACTCTGGGAATAACGGCTAACAGCTTCAAATTCAATAATTGTTGAGAGACGTCCTTTGAAATACTGCTGACCTGCATATTTCCATTCATACCCACTTGTACGATACATAAATGTGAGGTATGCTGCCATAGGATTTAATTCCGGTATGATATTTACAGAATCATACTTCAGCCTGAATGGCACCTCTTCTTTAAAATCAGCAATATGATACCGATGTATTTCAGATACGGATTGCCTGAATTTTCTGACTACATTATCCATCCCTTCGTACCGATGGATGAATCCAAAATCGGTTAATCGTTCCAGCTTATTCTCTTTATATATCAATTGGCGAAAAACACCTTCTGATTCGTATCCTGTTAATTTAATATTCTGCGGAACTTTCAGAAAAACACTGTTCATGAATTCTGCAGCATTAAACGCAGAATCGACAGCAAAAACCTGATGAGGTATCGTCAGCCTGTAATCTTTTCCTTTCATTTCGTCCGGCGTTACAAAAAGGTTTCCCCATCCGGGCACAGAAATTAATAATGTATCGCTTCCTGTTAAATTCTTTCTACGCAACGTTACTGCTCCGTTTGTTACAGGCTGATCAGGAAAGCATTTTTTGAGTGAACTGATCGATGCGATACCCACCCGGTGTCCATTTTCTGTTTCAACAGTAATTTCGATTAAAGTATCGGTTTGCCTTATATCCATACTTTTGTTGCCTGATCCCAAATCTGCATATGTTACTGTATTCGGAAAAGCCTCAAGTTCATCTGAATCAGGAGGTAATGCATATGCCCGTGTTTTGAAATCATGACTAAAAAAGCCAGGGATAAAACCGTCAGACAAACCACTAACCTGAAGCTTATAATCCTCCAGCGGAATCTCTTTAGGTAATCTAATCATCATCTCCCCATGAATATTGGTTGATAGGTCCGGAGACCAGTACACAGTTGAAAATCTGTTACGGTTACCTGAGGTGTTGGTATATTTAGGTGTATAAAATTTTCTTGTGGGCGTGAAACCAATCATATTCGTTTCTGCTATACCAATAAAATAATGATTTGGTCTGAGTTCTTTACCTGTTATCGTTTGTATGGAAATAATATATTCCGGACCGGATTTTTCCTCACATTCAACCCCTGGGTCCAAATCCATTGCCAAAGCAATCGGACTTGACTTTGGGTTTTCAATAACCTCAACACTTTTAATCTCGCTAATATCCAGTTCACCTAAAATTTCAATATACCACTCCAACCAGGGTGACGGGGATCTGCCTGGAACACAAAATGGGATGCGTGGCCTGTGCGTAAAATAATGTAACTTCCCATCAACAAATATATATATCCTGCCAATATCGCTTAAGTATCTGTAATCCGGTATAAGTTTAAAGATATAACTCCATACGCCTGTGCCCCACAAGTTACTTTCCTGAACCATATGCAATTGTTCTGCACCCATCGTCCTTGAAGCTAAACCGTACTTTTTACGCATTTTTTCCATCGGGGTCAGGATACGTTCTGCATGTATACTGATCTCTTCCAGAACAACATCTGTTGTATCAGGCAATGGCTGTAGCTTATCGGGCATTTGCCTTTCTTTCATAACAGAAGACACCTGTTGTCCTATAGAATCAACTATTCCCGTTCCATTACCGGATAAATATGCTAATGCATTCAATTCCGGATTTTTTTCAAACTTAAAATTCCTTTCATTCATTGGAATGGTTCGTATCGGTTCATTTGTGGATCGCATGGTTAACTGGTCGTGCATAAATTTGAGTCTGTTGCTTTGTGCATCGCCCATGTTTGTGGTTAAACTAATATTATAATTCCATCGTAAATTAGCCCGGTTTTTGGTTCGGATAAAAAAATCCATGGTATCTGTAAAATAATCCACCAGGAACATAAACTCGCCCTGTATATTGGTTTTGGCTTGACCGCCAATTGTGTCTGAACCTATTCCAACCATACTGACATCAATATTTTTTGCCGGTTTATTGTTTCCTGATCTGGTTATCTTTCCCGAAATATAGAATCTCTGCTCTAAAGGAAAGATCGGTTTGTAAATTGAGTCGGCCAGCACCTCCTGCCACGTAAACCGGCGCCATCCATTGGTCATCATCGTCAGATCGGTGATCCATTTCGACACCGGGTCAGTTTTATAAAAATAACTGCAATCGCCATCAATGCCCGGAAGCTCAGACTTCAACAAAAGGTAATTAACCATATTCGACGTTGAACCTGCCTGCTCAGAACCAAGAAGTGAATTTCCGGTTACTGATACCGCAAAGCAACCGCTGACAGGCTTGCTGTTTTTATCCTGAACCCTGACTGTGTAGCAAATTGAATTGTTACTGCTATGGATTGAATCTACAGAAAAATGTAAATAATCATTGTTGTTAATAAAAACAAGGCGTTCACATAAAGGCACATTTCTATGACTGAACAGTGTAATGATAGCAATTCCTGTGGTTAACAAAGATTTATTTAACAACACCGTATTTTTTTGTTCATCCGGAACGAATGAAACTGTTTGCACAATATTGTGATGTTGGGTTATCGTAAAGTATAAAAAATCATAGTTTTGTGTGGCATCCGATCTGTTAATCTCAATCTTAAGCTGATTTGATTGGATGCCGTCTTTAACAGATAAATTATAACCTTGTTTCTGAGCCACAGGCAAATCAAACCTGGTTTTATTGCCATATTCATCTTCAATAATGGCATGATATCGGGTATTGGGTTCAGGCCGAATAAAAAACACACCTTTCCCCCTATTCTGAGTTTTAAAAACGGTGATGTAATTATTGTTCTGGTCATAAATAATACCGTTAAATTCAGGCGGTCTATCACCAGGACATGTTGCAGCAAAGGCCATTCTGCATGGTATGCTTTCCACCCAGTTGCCCCCTTCGGGTAAAAACTGAACGTCTAACGGTATAACATTAACACCGTCTGAATCGGTGGCACCAAAAATATTACCTGTTTGTTTATAAAGGCCGGATGAAGAAACTGATTCATTTTCCTGGTCTGTTTGGGGTTTATAAAATGACGAGTAAATTAATACTGGTTTCTCAAACAGAAATTCAGGTCCACTATTACGCAAAAAATTTGTATACGCTCTTAACCTGAAATGGCCGGTTTTAAATGCCTCTTCCAGCACAAACTGTCCGAATGCCCTCCCATTCTGAATTTCAAATAAATGATTTGACACCGTTTTTCCATCGGGACCAATCAGATCAACATACAATATCTTTTCAATTTTTTCCGGTGTAAAATCAGTTGAATTCAATACCCAGGAACTGAACCAAAGGGTATCTCCGGAGAGATAAATATCCCTGTCTGTAGCAAGAAAAAGTTTCTCAGGATGTGTTTTGTGATTAAATTCAGCAAGCTTTTGAGCAACAGGTTCCGGAGAAAAATGCTGATCTTCCAGTTCATAATTTTCCGGCAGAAAACTTCCGACTTTTTTTGTAGCGATTGCTCCCCCAAACATAACATCATTATTCGAAACCGTTCCTTCACGGTTAATAAAACACGTATCTCTCAGAAAATAAAGTGTTGATCTCTGGCAAATCCCGTTTTTTGACTTTTTTGTAAGATCAACAGGTGCACCATTAATCTTTGAATAATAGTTGATAGTCAGTTTCCTGTTTTTTAAGCCTGTAATCCGCAACCTGTTTCCTGAAATATAAGTAATGTAGGTATCAGGGTCAAAGGGTATTTTAACGCCCATACCGGATTCCTTATCATAAACCAGGATCTCTATCTCATAACCATTTTCAGCCAGCGTTTCTTCATAAAGCGACCTCAAAAAATGAAGACCTGAGTTATAATATACCGACTGTCTGTTTCTTTCGTATTTTCTGATTTTTGACTTCCCAAGAGAATCATATGGTTGAAAATAATAATATCCAAGAAAACTGCATCGTTTCCCTGGTGTACCAAGGTCAAGATCAAAGTCAACCAGATCAACCTGCAGTTTATAACCTAAATGTGGCATATCCAAAAGAAGCGGGGTTTCTGCCATTGCCTTAAATGAAGATAATTCAGGTATTTTCAGGTATGAACTATCCTTACTTATCACAGAGGCATTTAACAAATGCCCCATATCAATTTCATTCCGGACCGAATCCGTCAGCATGACCTTAACCGTATCATACACGTTACGAAAGAACAAAGTACTGTCGTTATACAATTCAACCTTACTTCCCCAAAGGTCAGAGCCTAAAAAAAATGTTTTGAACAGCGTCAGGTTTTTGTCTCTTTGATTTTCTGCCTGAACTTTAACTTCAGATAAATCAATTTTTTTCTCTCTCAGCAAAATGAGAAGGCCGGAGGGAATTTCCCCTTCTATCTCTAATGCTTTCGGCTCATAACTTGCATGGCTAACTATAAGGGTCGATGAAAATGGGATATTTTTAAGTGTGAATGCCCCATCAAAGCCTGTAGTGGTACCATAAGTTGTTCCGCTGATATATACAGTTGCAAAAGGAACAGGCCTGCGTGTTTCAGCATCTAAGACAGTTCCGGTCAGACAATTTTGAGCCTTGGAAACAAGAATACAACAAAAGGTCATAACACAAAGTACCAGGTAATTCCTGAGATATTGTTTTGTTGCGGCGGTCATAAGTTATTACAATAATGAGGTATGTATTACAGTTACAAAACAGAGCAAAAAAGATGCCACTAATCAGCATAATTCGGCTTAAAAATTATTTCATCACCTGAGAATTAAGTACCTTCGGGAACATTTTTGCAGGCATGGCGGTTATGCATAAAATATGACAAATGAAGAAAAGCGATATATATACTAAAACCGGAGATTCAGGGAAAACATCACTCATTGGAGGTACACGGGTTTCAAAGAGTGATATCAGACTGGAAGCATACGGCACCATTGATGAGCTGAACTGCCATTTGGGGATGATTCGTTCGTATCCTATGGATCCGGGTGACAGGGATTTCATCATTTTCATTCAGAAAAAGTTTTTTTCCGCTGCAGGCAATCTGGCTACTGATCAATCCGTTTTTCCGTTAAAAGATGCAACCATAATTACACAGGAAGATATTGAAGCCATTGAAGACCAAATAGACCGCATTGACAGCATACTTCCGCCTTTGAATCATTTTATTATACCTGGCGGTGATCCGCAAATCAGTGCCTGCCACATTGCAAGGACTGTTACAAGGAGGTGCGAAAGAGCCATTGTCAGACTGTCAGATATTGCAGAAATTGACGAACACATAATCATATTTTTCAATAGAGTTTCTGACTATTTGTTTGTATTGGGAAGAAAATTGTCTCAGGATCACAATTTTGACGAATTATCATGGATCCCCTCTTGATTATATGGAATTTTATTTTACTTTTGCGCAAAATAAAAAAGGATTTAACTAGCTAAACCAACTATTATGTACTGGACTCTAGAATTAGCTTCGAAACTTGAAGATGCACCATGGCCGGCTACAAAAGATGAATTAATCGATTTTGCCATGCGTTCGGGTGCACCGCTTGAGGTCATTGAAAACCTGCAGGAAATCGAAGATGAAGGTGAAATTTACGAAAGTATTGAAGATATTTGGCCCGACTATCCGAGCAAAGACGACTTTTTCTTTAATGAAGATGAATATTAAAAGCCGCTTAAGCGGCTTTTTTATTGCCCCATATTCCGGGACCTATTTGTAAAAATTTCCCAAAAAAATAAAAAAATGTAACATTAAGGGAATAACCGTTGTTTAATGGTTGTCAATCTTGAAACTGAATAAGAATTAATATGCGTTATAAATTGTTGCTTTTGCTGATTTCCATGATAGGTTTTCAGCTTAATACCTACTCACAGCCCACACCGGTAATGACAGGAGAAGATTCAGAGGGTATACTTACAGGTAAAATAGTTGATGAATCCAACAACCAGCCCATAGAATATGCCAATGTGGCTATTTACAATAAAGACGGTGAACTTGTCACCGGTGGAATTACAGATAACAACGGTCATTTCTCTATCCGCGATCTTGATCCGGGAGAATATTATATTGAGGTCAAATTTATTGGATTTGACGAAACACGAATTGATAATTTTGAAATCACGTCCAAATCCAGAAGGTTCAATACAGGTATAATTAGACTCACGCCATCTGTTTCAAATCTGGAAAGTGTGGATGTGGTTGCTGAAAAAAAAGCCATACAATACAAAATTGATAAAAAAATTGTAAATCCCAGCCAGTATCTGACTTCGGCCGGAGGTTCTGCTGTAGACATTCTGGCCAATACACCATCCATTACTGTAGATGTAGAAGGAAACGTAACGCTGCGTGGAAGTTCGAATTTTACCGTTCTCATTGACGGAAAACCAACCCCGTTTGAAGCCACGGATGCACTGGAACAGGTTCCTGCCAGCCAGATAGAAAATATTGAAATTATTACCAACCCTTCGGTAAAATATGACCCGGACGGAACAGCCGGTATTATTAATATCATTACTAAAAAGTCAAAACTCAAAGGGCTGAACGGAATAATTAACATGGATGCCAATTCCTTAGGAAGTATCGGAGGTGACTTTCTGCTTAATTTCCAGCGTCCCAATTACAGCTTTTATGTTGGAGGAAGCCGCTCAGATCGTCAGCACAAGGGCCATTTTGAAGGCTTGACAGAAACATATAAAGACGATACTACATTCTTTAACAGTCAGATTGGTGATGGCGGACGCGGATTCTCATCCAATAACCTTAAAACCGGTTTTACCATTAACCCCGATACAACATCATCCTTACAGTTGAATCTGAATGGTGGACTTAACAACAGAAAGTTTTCCAATGATGTGGATTATATAACCTGGGAGATGGCCAATGGAGCTGAATTTAACCGCGAAACGTCAATGAGTACCAGTCTTAATAAAGGAAATGGTCAATATGTAAGCGGAGACCTCACCTACGATAAAAAGTTTAAGGGCGAAGGCCACAAACTGATTTCTACGTTCTTTTATCAATATGAGAAATCCGACGAAGAAAATGTGAATGAACAGGTAAACGGTTCAACTTTTATCAATGGATTAAAATCCTGGGAAGTTGGTGATGGAACAGAAATGCGCTTTAAAACGGATTATACGCTGCCAATAACCACTCAGTTAAGCCTTGAGGCCGGATACCAGTGGAGATACGACAAGGAATACGAATGGTACGACAGGGTTGACTACCAGCAGGCCGGGTTTACTTATGATCCTGGACCACAGTCCCTGGAATATAAAACAACCGACTTTTTCAGACAGATCCACTCCATTTACGCAACGCTGGGAGGCGAATTGGGTCGATTTGGTTATAAACTGGGGCTGAGAGGAGAATATACAGACAGATCCATAGATTTTAATTACTATAATGCACAGGCTGTGTTTGCAGATTCCAGCTTTACCATTAACAGATGGGATCTGTTCCCAAGCATTCACTTCTCATATGCCTTACCTGCAGATTTCCAGGTGATGGCCAGTTACTCCAAGCGTATTGAGCGTCCAAGAAGCTGGTATATGGAACCCTTTGAAACCTGGGTCAATGCCTACAATGTGCGTCAGGGTAATCCGAATATTCAACCGGAATACATTGATTCCTACGAGCTGGGCTTTCAGAAGTCATTCAAGAAAGGATTCTTTTCTCTGGAGGGATTCTACAGGATGACTGAAAACCGCATCGACCGCATTCAGAGCGTTTATGTCAACCCGGTTACAAGGGATACAGCAACCAATATCATATTGATGAAAACAGAAAATTCAGGTAAAGACTTTGCATTGGGTGTGGAAGGCATGCTGAACTATGAATTCACTAACTGGTACAGCCTGAACCTGAATGGTAGTCTGTTCAATTACAAAATAGAAACCAGTATAGATGGGGCTCCACTTGTAAGAGAAAGTCAGAACTGGGGATTACGGATGAGTAATACTTTTAAACCCTTTAAAAACAACAGGATTCAGTTTGATGTGATGTACCGCAGTCCGTCGGTATCGGCACAGGGTGAACGTGATGGTTTTGCATTTACAAACCTTGCAGTACGCCAGGATTTCATGAAAAGGAAACTGAGTGTTACACTGTCTGTGAACGACCTTCTCAATACAGCCAAATTTCATATGCGCTCTTCCGGCACCAACTTTAAAAGTGAACGGACCTGGGATATGCAGTCCCCTGTGGTACAGCTACAGCTGTCGTATAAGTTAAATAATTTCATGCCGGACAAAAAACAAAATCAGCAGCAGGAAAACGGTGGTGGAATGGATATGGATAATTCATTTTGATGCTGATATCCGGGAAAAATTAGTTTTCTTTACGAAAAATTTTCACAATGGAACTTACCCGGGATCAGGAAAGCATCATTTATTCATTCCAACGGAACGAACTAACTGAATATCTGATTTATAAAAAGCTGGCTGCACATACAAAAAATCAGGAAAACAGCCAGGTATTAATGCAGATTGCAGAAGACGAGCAGCGTCATGCCATCATTTGGGGGAAATACCTTAAAAAACAGGCAACCCCCAATAAGTTTAAAGTCACGATGTTTTATCTCATCTCAAGGATACTGGGAATAACTTTTGCCATAAAGCTGATGGAACGTGGTGAAGAAAATGCCCAGGATGCCTATTCTGCCATAAACAATATTCCGGAAGCTGCTACCATACAAAAAGAAGAGAACATCCATGAGAATGCCCTGATCAAAATGATCGATGAGGAGCATTTAAAATATATCGGGTCCATAGTTCTGGGTCTTAACGATGCGCTGGTTGAGCTGACCGGCGTACTGGCCGGACTGACTTTAGCGCTTCGTAATCCTAAGCTTATTGCTCTTACCGGAGCAGTAACCGGCATTGCTGCGGCACTGTCCATGGCTGCATCAGAATACCTGTCCACAAAATCGGAAGAAACAGATAAGCATGCAGGTAAAGCATCCCTGTATACCGGCATCGCTTACATTTTTACAGTCATTGCGCTGGTGACGCCTTTCCTCGTATTCAGTGACATTTATTTTTCACTAGCTCAGTCCTTTGTGGCTGCCGTGTTCATTGTTGCCGCATTTAACTATTATATTTCGGTGGTTAAGGAAGTTAATTTCAAACGCCGTTTCCTGGAAATGATCGGTATATGCTTTGGCGTTGGTGCGCTGAGTTTTCTGATCGGATATATTCTCAGACTATTTTTTAACATAGACGTATAAAAAAAGGCCCTTGAAGGCCTTTTTCTCTTTACACTTTCTTAAATATCCTACTTTGCAATCAGGATAAAGTAGTTTTTCTTTCCCTTCTGAATTAACAAATATTTATCATTTAACAGAGAATTAGCATTGACCACTAATTCATATTCTGAGATTTTCTCTTTATTCATGCTTACACCCCCACCCTGCAAAAGGCGTCTCAATTCGCCTTTCGAAGCGAAGACAGAAGACTTGTCCACCAACAGTTCCGGAAATGCTATACCGCTGTCGAACAAGGCCTTATCGACCTCAAAAGTTGGCACACCTTCAAAGATGGAAAGAAACGTTTTCTCATTCAGCTTCTTCAGGGAATCTGTGGTTCCTTTTCCAAAGAGGATCAGTGAAGCTTCTACTGCCATATTGTATTCTTCTTCAGAATGAACCATGATAGTAATCTCCTGAGCTAAACGCTTTTGCAATACACGAAGATGTGGTACTTCCCTGTGTTCAGCTATTAATGCATCGATCTCATCCTTGCCTAAAAGCGTAAATATCTTAATGTATTTTTCAGCATCCTCATCAGATGTATTTAACCAGAACTGGTAGAACTCATACGGAGAAGTCCGTTCAGGGTCAAGCCAAACATTGCCGGATTCTGTTTTACCAAACTTCCCTCCGTCTGCTTTGGTAACCAAAGGAATGGTCAGTGCAAAAGCATCGTTGCCGGTTTTTCTTCTAATCAGCTCCGTACCGGTTGTAATATTACCCCACTGATCCGATCCGCCCATCTGCAACTTACAGTTTTTATGATCGTTGAGCCACAGGAAATCAAATCCCTGCACCAGCTGATAGGTAAATTCCGTAAAAGACATGCCGGACTTGGATTCTTCGCCAAGCCGCTTTTTAACACTGTCCTTTGCCATCATATAGTTTACAGTGATATGCTTTCCTATATCACGAATAAATTCCAGGAAACTGTACTCCTTCATCCAGTCATAGTTATTGACCATTTCGGCTGCATTGGGTTCATCCGAACTAAAGTCAATGAACTTCATCAACTGCTTTTTTATACCATCCAGGTTCTTCTGAAGTGTCTCTTCATTCAGAAGGTTACGCTCCTGGCTCTTTCCTGACGGATCGCCAATCATTCCGGTTGCACCACCTACCAGCGCAATTGGCTTATGTCCTGCAAGTTGAAAGCGTTTAAGAAGCATGATTTGTGCAAAACTACCCACATGTAAAGAATCAGCAGTCGGATCAAAACCGATGTATGCCGTAGTCATCTCTTTATCTAACTGTTCCTCTGTTCCGGGCATCATATCGTGTAGCATACCCCGCCATTTCAACTCTTCAATAAAATTCATAATTCTAGTTTTGAGCCACAAAGATAATAAGCAAAATTGAATAACGGGTGCATAAAAAAAATTTACATAATCGGGGCTAATCTGTAATTAAAGTCACACCAAGATTAACTAACCATTACGAGACTTTATAATGTAAATATGAACTAAAATAAACATTCTAAGTGGGTAGAATTCCCCATATTTACTAAGAAAGTTTAAAATATTTAATAAATAATTAACAGATATAAAAAAAATTATCTAAATTAGCACCAAAATACATAGGCCATGAGTGAAACTAACTTTAAAGTCCTTATTGTAGATGACGAACCAGATATCCTGGAATTCTTAAAATACAACTTAATAAAGGAGGGATATCAGATCTTTGCTGCCGGAAACGGATTGGAGGCAGTTGAAATTGCAAAACGCGAACATCCGCATCTGATAATTCTTGATGTTATGATGCCTGAAATGGACGGAATCGAAACATGTGAGGAATTGAGAAAGACACCAGAACTGGATGACACGATTGTTGTATTTTTCACCGCCCGCGGAGAAGATTATTCGCAGGTAGCAGGATACGAAGCCGGTGCAGATGATTATATTACCAAGCCTATCAAACCTAAAGTGCTTAAAAGTAAAGTATCTGCATTGTTAAAACGTCATCACCATTCAGAAGCAGCAGGGACTACAGCAACAAAACTTGAAATTGGCGATCTGATAATTGACCGTGAAAGATATCTTGTTATTCATGAAGGTGAAGAACTGATTCTGCCCAAGAAAGAGTTTGAACTGTTAATGCTTCTTGCATCAAAACCTGAAAAGGTATTTACACGAGAAGAGATTTACCGAACTGTATGGGGCAATAAAATTGTTGTCGGAGACCGTACCATTGACGTACATATCAGAAAATTACGCGAAAAAATCGGTGATGATTACATCAAAACAATTAAGGGTGTAGGTTACCGGTTTGTAGAACAATAAAACCATTTAACCATTACAATACAGGAGCTATTCATTGATGAGTAGCTCTTTTTTTATGCTATACTCCAGAAGACAGCCACCATCATCAAAAATCCAAGCCAGTATCCTGCTGTTACCTGCATCAGGGTATGCGCTTTCAGTTGAATGCGAGCCCAGCCCAGACTTCCGCCCATCAGAACAATCAGGCCTACCAGTGGTGAAAGGTTCTGGTTCAATACCAGGGCAAACATAAAAACTGCACCGGCAAATCCCCCAATTCCCGTCATATGGGCACTGATCTTCCAAAACGGTGTGATGATACCTGAAATAAGCAGGGTAATCACACCTCCCAACACAAAGCGGGTAACAATCTGTGGCACCTTAAAGCGCAGTAATAATACATACGCTGCCACATAAGATAGAAACGTCAGGATCATTGGTACCAGCCTTTCATTCTTATCACGGATATTAATATCCGAAATCTGCCCGGTTTTCATCAGAACCCAGAATGAGATCAAGGGAATAAGCAAGGTAAAAACAACGATGACGAGAATATTAAACCATTTGTAAACCGGTGGAAAAAACCCGTAAAGGTTATCAAATCCAAACAGTAAAGCCAGTCCAAACGTCGGCATGAAAAGCGGGTGAAAAACAACTGAAAGGGTCTTCGCAATCTTATCATTCATAACCTATAATTCCTTTCTTAATCGGGCTACCGGTATACCCAGCTGTTCCCTGTATTTTGCAACGGTTCGGCGGGCAATGTGATAACCTTTATCGTTCAACAGCTGAGCCAGTTTATCATCAGTTAACGGCCGTCGTTTATTTTCCGCTTCTATCGCTTCACTTAAAATTGTCTTAATCTCTTTGGTGGACACTTCCTCTCCGGAATCGGTCTGCATTGCATCGGAAAAGAAATATTTAACAGGAAAAATCCCGAAATGAGTCTGGATGTATTTACTGTTACTTACCCTTGAAATAGTCGAGATGTCATAACCGGTGACTGCTGCAATATCTTTCAGGTGCATCGGTTTTAACTTCGTCTCATCTCCGTCAGCAAAATAGTCGTGCTGCATATCCACGATAGCCTGCATTGTTGTCATCAGTGTATTGTGCCTTTGCTTAATTGCTTCGATGAACCACTTGGCCGAGTCCAGCTTTTGCTTAACAAACAGTACTGCATCCTTCTGCTCGCGCGACTGTTTTCCTTTGGAAGATGCATAAGTTTCAAGCATATCAGAATAAGTCTGGCTCACCTTCAAATCGGGAACATTCTTATTATTCAGCGACAATACCAACTCATCATCTTTCAGGTCGAGAATAAAATCGGGGACAATCTGCTGAACCGATTTCATTTGCTGGTTACTATATGAACTACCCGGCTTAGGATTCAACTTCTGTATTTCATCCATTGCGTCCTTAAACTCCTGTTGGGTCCAGCCGGTCTTTTTCAGAATTTTTTCGTAATGTTTTTTGGTAAACGAGTCAAAATGCTCATCTACAATCTCTTCAGCCCGAAGAATCACATCCCTTGAACGGTCCTTACGGCGAATCTGTAAGATAAGGCATTCCCGCAGATCGCGTGCACCAACTCCCGGTGGGTCAAATTTCTGAATCTTCTTCAGTATTTTCATCAGATGTGCATCCTGCACATCCAGATTCATGATAAACGCCAGATCATCGGACATTGCTTCTACATCGCGACGGATATAACCATCTTCGTCGATATTACCAATAACGTATTCAGCCAGCTGCCTGTCTTCCTCATTCAGATCAATCTCACCAAGCTGGTTCAGCAGAAACTCATGGAAAGATTTACCGACAGAAAACGGGATCTCTGTTTTTTTATCGTCTTTGGAGTAATTCCGTGAGCGGAGTTTATATGCCGGAATATCATCCTGGTTAATGTACTCATCCAGAGAGAAGTCGTCATCCACGCCACTCTCTTCATACGGATCCTCTTCCTTAACAGAAAGGTCCTCATCTTTCCCCTCCTCCAGCACCGGATTCTCTTCCAGCTCTTTCTTTATGCGCTGTTCCAGTTCAATGGCCGGCACCTCAAGAAGTTTTATCACCTGAATCTGCAGTGGTGACAACTTCTGCTGAAGCTTTTGTTGTAACGTTAGTTTTTGCATCTCTCTGAGTTAACAAACCAAATTTAACAAAATTGGTTTATACAGAATAACAGAACTTCTTAAAAACAACAAAATGTTTAAAAACTCTGCGAATTAAGGATCAAAACAAGTTATAAGGCTCCCTTAAAAAGAAGTCTGATTGTTTACCATTCGGAGTTCATTTACTATTTGAAGTACCATCTTTTCATTGTATATTTATCTCATCCCACACCAAACATAAAATATATGCGATTAACCACAAATTCTGCATCGTGGTGGGGTCCACCAAAAAAATTTGACCGCCCGCAGGAAGAAAGACGAGTCAGTTGGCTGGAACTGTTTTACGACCTGGTTTATGTGATAGCCATTTCACGGATCACCCATCATTTTTCCTTGCACATCACCAGCGAAAGTTTTTTTGAATATGCAGTTATGTTCATCCTTATCTACTGGGGCTGGGTGAACGGAAGCCTTTATCACGATATTCACGGAAATGAAGGATTACGGACCCGTTTGATGACCCTCTGGCAAATGGTGATTATTGCAGCATTGGCAGTAGTTATCGATCAAACACAGGAGAACCGCTTTTTTAATATTATGATCGTGCTGATGATCATGCAGCTGTATATCACTTACATGTGGTGGAGCGTTGGATTTTATGATAAATCGCACCGACGTTACAACAGACCATATACGATTCTTTACCTCATTTCACTCGGTTTAATGGGGCTGACACTGTTTTTAAACCCTGAATGGCAGAAGCTCCTTTTCCCCCTGATCATTGCATGCAATTATGCCCCTCCAATGTTCTCTGTGGTATTACTGAACCGGGACAGATCAGATATCGCTCTGTCATCAAGCATGTTTGAACGTATGGGCCTGTTAGTAATTATTATGTTTGGTGAAGTTGTACTGGGCGTAGTAAACGGCATTACACAAACAAACGCCTCTGAGTTTACAACCTGGCTTAACTTTACACTTGAAATTGCAATTGTATTTGCCCTCTGGTGGATATTTTTTACGCTTGTTGCACAAAGAGATGCTCAAAAAGGCTTTTTAAAAGCCTCGTTACTTGAATACTTGTTTATACCGTTGCTTCTATCGCTCGGTCTGATTGCTGTCAGCTTTACCGTTTTCTTTGATACGCATCATGAGATTCCGCTTCAAAATCTTGGTTATGCTATTGCCACATTCCTGGTCTGTATCAGACTTATGATGCTATTTCTGGTATTGCCGGAAGGAATGCGCCCACTGAAAAAGCCAATCGATATATCCTTACTCATCACAGCTACCGTGTTTTTGGTTTCAACATTTACTAAAATTCATATCAACAGAACGTATTACCTGGCTGGTGTATTAATCATTCTGGTGAGCGAAATTTTATTCCTGAATTTAAGGTATATGGCATTGCAAAGAAAAAAGGTTTGAGCTGTAAAGGTTATTTCTGAACAAAACTTTGAAGTAATTCTTCAAAAATATCCACTTAATTGTTTCATTTTCTGAATCATATTATTTATATTTGATCTAATTCTATTCAGCAAAGCAATCCTGGTCTTATTTTCTCTCATCATTGGTATATTTAATATCAATCGCAAAAGTATCTGTTAAATCTAAGCAATTAGATTCAGCTTTTTTAGTAAAATCAATTACATTAAACATGTTAATTAAAAGGATTAGTGTACCTGTATTGGTGCTATATTTCATTTTCTACATCCTTACCGGATGCAGCAAAGATGAGACGACAGTAAAAGGCGATGACCGTGATACTACCGGGCAAAATACTGCCCTACCCCATACCATATGGAGCCTGTATTCCAACAATCCTGTTATTTCAACAAGTGGCGAGCCAGATGAATGGGATGGATTACTTGTAGATGCACCAACTATTGTGAATTTTAAGGACACACTCAGGATGTGGTATGAGGGAAGTACCTCTGCTCCATTTGATGGAACGATAAATATAGGTTATGCCTGGTCTACAGATGGAATGAAATGGGATAAATTACCTCATCCTGTTCTTAAAGCACGACCAGACGGCTGGGCATATCCTCACCTTGCCTGCCCCATTGTAATAATTGATGAGGATACGCTAAAAATGTGGATTGGAGGTGGCACTGTTACATCAACAGGCATGATGATTGGTTACGCCACATCAAACAATGGAATAAACTGGAAATGGAAAGATAATCCTGTAATTACAGGTAATTTTGACTGGAATAAAGACGGAGTTTTACCCGGGCCGGTTATTAAAGAAGATGGCTTATATAAAATGTGGTTTATCGGTGGGGTTGGACCATATGCATTCCCAACAACTAATACAATGTGGCAAACCGGCTATGCAACATCTCTGAATGGAATACAATGGTCAGTTCGTAAGGAACCAGTGTTTAAGGTGGGAGAGTCTTTTGACAAGAGCACTGCAGTTTGCGGTAGTGTCATTAAGATTAAGGATACATACGAAATGTGGTACTCAGGCTCAACGATGCTGACCGGAGGATATCCAATTGCGAAAATTGGCTATGCTACATCCGAAGATGGAATCAGGTGGCAAAGATATTCACATAATCCAGTTATAAGTCGCTCAAAAAACAGTACCGGGCTTTTTAGTCCTCGGGTATTGATTGACCATAATAAATTTGTCATGTGGTTTTCAGCATGGCATCCGGGTCCATCAATAAATTATGCCGTGGCTACCAATTAACATGTGGACTTTTGATTTCATTGTTTACCCTACATACAGAAATTCGTAAGCATAGTTTTGAGTTGAATGGGTTTAATATGAGAATTCATTTCTTTTAAATAGAGGTTCAGATTATTCCTTACTATCTTCTTACAATTACTGTAAACTTACTAAATAATATTACAATCAGATGATAACCTAAGATACTCATTTATTTTCTGTAATGTGGTTGATAACATGGCATAAAAACATCACCATCCGGGACTGATTTTAAAAATAATTTCACATCTTTGTTTGATGTCTTACATGGAGTGAACTGTTATGACCATTCTTTTAATACTGTTTTTTCTGATTCTACCTTTAATCATTTCTTACCTAACGCAACGTTACAAGGCTTTAAATAAAATTGGGGCAGTATTAATCTGCTATGCTATTGGCATTTTATTGGGACACACCCCAATGTTCAATGAAACAACGTATGAACTTCAGGATAATATAGCCTCGGGATCCATTCTGCTGGCTTTACCAATTTTATTATTTGATGCCAATCCAAGACACTGGAAAGCAACAGCCGGTGTAACCCTGAAATCTATGATCATTGCAGTAACTGTGTTGATGTTGGTTGTTGCTGTAGGACATACGATGTTCGGATCAAAACTAAAAGACGGATGGAAAATAGGCGCTATGCTTATCGGGGTTTATACCGGTGGTACGCCAAATCTGGCATCCATAAAAACCGGTCTGGAGGTCTCGAACGATGTCTATATCGGCGTTCATACCATGGATACTATTTTAAGTGCCGTTTATCTCTTCTTTCTTATGACACTTGGAAAGGTCTGGTTCAGGAAAGTGATGAAACATAATCCGAATGTTCAGGCGGTAGATGTCAGCACAGAACAACAACCGAAGCGTCTTAAAGAATGGATCGTGACTTTCGATTATAAACATGCTATTCTCGGTTTGCTGATCAGCCTTGGTATTGCCGGCGTCAGTGCATTCACCGGCTTAAGTCTGCATGAAAAATACCAGATGATCGTCATCATTCTGATGATCACTACGCTGGCTATTGCCATATCAATGTTCAGTTTTGCTTCCACACTGAAAAAATCGTTTCCGGCAGGGATGTATTTCATATATGTATTCAGTCTGGCCATTGCCACCCGTGCTAATTTTTATGAGATTGCACACCTGAGCAGCACCATATTTTACTATGTTGCATTCGTAATATTCTCTACCTTTGCACTGCATTTTATTTTTTCAAAAGTATTTGGAGTTGATGCCGACACCATGATGATTACCTCCACGGCACTCATCTGTTCTCCTCCTTTTGTCCCCGTTATTGCAGGAACACTGAACAATAAAAACCTGTTGATACCGGGAATTACAGTAGGCGTAATTGGATATGCAGTGGGAAATTATCTGGGTTTTTTATTTGCATACATTTTACACTGAAATGAAACTTTTATATTCTACCGGAATCAGATTATTCAGGTTTTTCCTGATTCTTGCCGCACCCTTTAATTCAAAATTGAAACTAATGATTGAAGGTCGGAGGAACTGGAAAGAAAAGTTGCAAAATGCCACAGATGTAAACAGCACTTATGTTTGGTTTCATTGCAGTTCCCTGGGCGAATTTGAACAGGGCCGCCCGTTATTGGAAGCATATAAGGCAAAAAATCCCGGACATAAAATTGTGCTCACATTCTTTTCTCCATCAGGATATGAGATTCGTAAAAATTATAGTGGTGCAGATATCATACTCTATCTGCCTTTTGACACCAAAAACAATGTGCGGTTTTTTCTGGATATCATAAATCCTGAAAAAGCTTTTTTTGTAAAGTATGATTTCTGGTTCAGATTCCTCTCCGGCCTGCAACAAAGAAACATTCCTGTTTATCTTGTATCTGCCATATTCCGTGAAAATCAACTGTTCTTTAAATGGTACGGAGGCTGGTACCGCAAATTGCTGAAACTGTTTACCATGCTCTTTGTACAAACCGATGAATCTGTTGAACGATTGGCCAGAATCGGAATTCATAATGCCATAAAGGCAGGCGATACCAGGTTCGATCGTGTCACATCCCTGCCCTCCAGCGAATTTAATGATCCCGCACTGGATGCTTTTGCAAAAGACTCAAAAGTTATTGTTTGTGGCAGCACCTGGCCACCCGACGAAGAACTGATCTCTCGTTACTTACGCGAAGAAGCTGTAAATCATTCTGTAAAATTCATTATTGCTCCTCACGAGATACATGATAAACATGTGCAGCAAATCATTAACGGCCTTGGAGATAACCGTTTCTGTCGTTATACTTCAACAGGTAAAGATGAAGCTGCAACAGCCAGAATACTCATTATTGATACCATTGGAAAACTTTCGTTTGTTTACCGTTATGGCTTCCTGTCCTATATCGGAGGTGGTTTTGGTGTAGGTATACATAATACACTGGAGGCTGCTGTTTATAACCTCCCAGTTATTTTCGGGCCTAATTTTGAGAAATTTAATGAAGCTCGTGACTTAATTTCTGAAAATGCAGCATTTACCATAATGGATTATACCGATCTGAAACGCATTTTAAATGAGCTGATAAATGATCCGGAAAAAACGACAAGAGCCGGCAAAGCAGCAGGTGAATATGTCAGACAGCATGCAGGTGCAACTGAAACCATCCTGAGTCACATTTAACGTCCCTTGCATTTTTTTAACAAAACACTTAAGCAACTGAATACATTGTACTTATGTGTTTCTGTTGAGTTTTAACCCTACGTTTTTGTTTAATTTTAACTACATTTTATTAAACAGTTTCGTTTGAATATTCATTTTATTATTTAAACAAACAATTAAAATTAAACATTATGAAAAACTTATTTCTACTACTTTCAATGATTATGCTTTCGGCTATAACTTCAGCTGAAACAAAACTTCAGATTATTCACAATTCTGCCGATACAGCTGCAGACAGTGTGGACATTTATGTGAATGGGGCCCTCTATGAAGGAGATCTTAAGTTCAGGGAAGCAACAGAATTCAGAACTGTTCCTTCGGGTGTTGAACTAACCATAGATATTGCTCCGGGCAATAGTGCAGATGCAGGTTCAGGCATTTTCCAGAAGAAAGTAACTCTGGAAGACAATAAAAATTATATCGTTGTTGCCAATGGCATTTTAAGTTCTTCGGGATATGAGCCTGCCACCCCCTTTGATCTTTATATTTATGATATGGCGATGGAAACTGCACCCGAAGGTAAAACCAATGTGATGGTTTTTCATGGTGCCACCGATGCTCCCACTGTTGACGTGGTGGAAACATCTGTTCCGGC
>NZ_JBHJHP010000002.1:59013-720091 GCF_042219855.1 Quyinboa sediminis
GACAATTTTGCGTTCAGAAATGCAACTCCATTCATTGACCTCAGAGCAGGTGTCCCAACTTCCATTGATATTGCACCGAAAAACAGTGCTTCGGCAGATGAATCGCTTTACAACCTGACAACAACACTGGAGAATAAATCGTATATACTGGTAGCCAACGGTATCGTTAGTCCTTCAGGATATGAGCCTGCAACTCCGTTTAATATTTATGTGTATGATATGGCGATGGAAACTGCACCCGAAGGTAAAACCAATGTGATGGTTTTTCATGGTGCCACCGATGCTCCCACTGTTGACGTGGTGGAAACATCTGTTCCGGCAGGAACCATCATTGACGACATGGCCTATGGGGAATTTACCGGCTACCTTGAACTGGGTACCATGGATTACATCCTTGATGTACGGGATGAAACAGGGTCAACCACAGTTGCCTCCTATTCAGCTCCCCTGCAAACGCTTGGTCTGGGTGGCTCTGCACTAACCGTTCTGGCCTCGGGATTTCTCAATCCTGCCGTTAACAGCGATGGACCAGCATTCGGATTGTATGTTGCACTGCCTTCCGGTGGAGAACTGGTAGAACTGCCTGTTAATACTTCAACCTCTGTTCAAAGTGTAACGGATGTTGCACTGAAAACCTACCCCAATCCAATCCATAACAGCTTCACTCTGCAAAGCAATAAACCAGTTAAACAAATAGAGATTTATAACCTATCAGGAAAACAGGTTTACACAAAGATGAATGTTTTATCCCGGGTTATCAGAATCAGTTCTGAAGAACTTAAAAGCGGCTATTATATGCTCAATGTGCAATACGAAGACAACAGCAGGGACACGATGAAGTTAATCAAGGAGTAAAATTCTGACAAAGAGTTAAACATTTTGTTTAACTCTTTGTTGTTTTTATTAAACATTTTTCATTATCTTTGTATGAGCATGTCAAAGACGTATACCATAAAAGACATTGAGGCTTTAACTGACATTAAAGCACATACGATACGCATATGGGAACAGCGGTATGGGATAGTGCATCCTGACAGGACGGATGGGAATTCCCGAAGATATTCAGATGAGCAATTGAAAAAAATCATGAACATTGCTTTTTTGAATAAGAGAGGAACCAAAATCTCTCACATTGCCAGGATGAGTAACGATGAAATGGCTGAAAAAGTACGCCGTTTTAATAAACCCGATTCCAACAACATAGATATAATTGATCAGATCATTACTGCTGTACTGGATCAGGATGATGTTGTACTTCAATTACTTTTCGATCAGTCGGTAGACCTGCTTGGAATGGAGGAAGCTATTAATATTATCATAAGGCCGGTGATGAAACAAATTGGTGTATTATGGCAGACCGGTACTATTGATACAACCCAGGAACATTTCCTGTCCAATTTTGTCCGACAAAAAATAATAACTGCAATTGACGGACTTCCGGCACCATCAAAACGGCATACATTCATCCTTTTTCTGCCGGATGAAGAACTGCATGAGCTTGGACTGTTGTTCTACAATTACATATTAAGGTCTATGGGATTTAAGGTGATCTATCTTGGACAGTCTGTTCCGCTCGAGGACCTGAAAATGTATCATCACATACGTGATTTTGATATTTTGCTGACTACAAAAACATCGTATATCCTTGAAGAAGAGCTCCAGAAGCTTGTTGATGACATTAGTCAGACTTTTAATAAAAAAATATTACTTATTTCGGGATTGCAATTCGAAAACAAACAAATACAGTTTCCTCCTAATGCAAAGTTTTTCAGGAGTGCTGACCAACTAAAGAAATTAATCAACCATTTGCAGTAAAATCCAATTTACAACGAAAACCAAAGCCTCCGAAAGGAGGCTTTATTTTTTTCCCTTAACGCAAATAAAACAACAGCATTTCTGTTCCTAATCAATTTCCTAATTCGGAAAGGAACTTTATCCTGATCATCCGGATATCTTCTTCAGAGAATTCATCTTCACCCAATTCATCGAGGGCAGCCTGTATATCATCAGTTTCAGCATCTTCTTTAAAGTAGAGAAACGCATCTTCCACGTGGTCCTCATCCATCACCTCTTCGATATAATAGTTTATATCCAGTTTGGTTCCTGAATAAACGATAGACTCAATTTCGGCCAGCAGAGCACCCATTTCCAGACCTTTGGCATCGGCAATTTCATCCAGTGGTAATTTGCGGTCAATACTCTGTATGATATACACCTTTAGCTTACTTTTATTGGCAATGCTTTTTACAACCAGATCGCTGGGACGTTCTATCTCATTTTCTTCCACATGGCGCTTAATCAGCTCCACAAAATCTTTACCATAACGACGCGCTTTACCGGCTCCAACACCAGGCATATTCTGCAGTTCCTCAATGGAGATTGGATAGTTGGTGGACATAGCCTCCAGTGAAGGATCCTGAAAAATAACAAATGGTGGCAGGGACTGCTTTTTGGATATATGTTTTCTTAAATCCTTAAGCATGGAAAAGAGCACCGGATCAACAGACGATGTTCCACCCCCACGAATACCGGGTTCATCATCGTCATCTTTGTACTCATGATCCTCTACGATTCTGAATTCATAAGGTGCTTTAAGATATTCATGACCTTTTGCCGTAACTTTCAGCAAGCCATAGTTCTCGATCTCCTTGTCAAGAATACCCTCAATCAATGCCTGTCTTATTGTTGCGGCAAATAACTTCGGATCTGTATCGGAAGCCGATCCATAGATATCCAGCTTATGATGCTTATAGGACTTTACAGCTGCATCATCTTTACCAACCAGCACATTAATGACATGCTCTGCCTTATACCTTTCATTAAGCTTTATTATGGCATTTATCACCTGAATCAGGTACTCACGACCATCAATCTGTTTCTTAGGATGTATGCAGTTATCGCAGGTATGACAATTATCTTCTTCATACTTTTCACCAAAATAGTGAAGGAGTACTTTTCTGCGACATAAAGATGACTCAGCAAATGCAGATGTTTCAAGCAGTAACTGCTTTCCGATTTCCTGCTCAGCCACAGGTTTACCCTGCATAAACTTCTCCAGTTTCTGAATATCCTTGTAACTGTAAAACGTAATACACTGTCCTTCTCCGCCATCCCTTCCTGCTCGTCCTGTTTCCTGGTAATAACCTTCAAGGCTCTTTGGTATATCATTGTGGATCACAAAGCGAACATCGGGCTTATCAATTCCCATACCGAAAGCTATGGTTGCCACAATTACATCCACCTGTTCCATCAGGAATGCATCCTGATTTGCGGAACGTGTTGCAGGATCAATACCCGCATGATAGGGCAGAGCCTTAATGCCATTCACCTGGAGTGTTTCAGCAAGCTGTTCCACCTTTTTACGGCTCAGGCAATAAATTATACCCGATTTACCTTCATTATTCTTAATAAACCTGATGATCTCCTTTTCGGTATTAACCTTCGGACGTATTTCGTAGTATAAATTCGGGCGGTTGAAGGAAGATTTAAACACCCTGGCATCAAGCATGCCCAGATTCTTCTGAATGTCATGCTGAACCTTTGGCGTTGCTGTTGCGGTCAGGGCAATAAGAGGTGCAGTACCGATCTCATTAATAATGGGACGAATGCGCCGGTATTCAGGCCTGAAATCATGTCCCCACTCCGATATACAGTGGGCCTCATCTATGGCGTAAAACGACACCTTAACATTTTTCAGAAAAGCGATATTATCTTCCTTGGTTAACGATTCGGGCGCCACATAAACCATTTTGGTTTTGCCCGAGAGTATATCTGTTTTAACCTGCTCCAGTGCTGAACGTGAAAGTGACGAATTCATAAAATGAGCCACCCCGTCTTCAGAACTGAAGGTGCGCATGGCGTCCACCTGATTCTTCATTAAAGCGATCAGGGGCGAGATTATTATCGCCGTTCCTTCCATCATCAGGGCCGGCAACTGATAACATAAAGATTTACCTCCACCGGTTGGCATCAATACAAACGTATCGTTCCGGTCAAGTACATTATGAATTATTTGCTCCTGATTACCCTTAAATGTTGAAAAACCAAAATGAGTTTTTAAAGCAGTATAGAGGTCTCTATGTTCACTCATTCCCAATAATATATTAAAGCCTTAAAACAAAGTTAAAAAAACTATGGTTATATGCAAGTTTTCAAGACATTAATAGTCTTATAAATAACAGCTTACATTAAGCCACCTTCAGCCGGTTTTTATTCATGTTCCCCAGCATTTTGCGGGCAAGTGCTACCGTTACTTTCAGTGTTTTCTGTGGTTTGGAAGGGATTTCGAACATTGCATCCATCATTATCGTCTCAGCGATAGAACGCAGTCCTCTTGCTCCCAACTTGAATTCAATGGCTTTATCCACAATGTAATCCAGTGCGGCTTCTTCAAATACCAGTTTTACCCCGTCCATTTCAAAGAGCTTAACATACTGCTTTGTAATGGCATTTCGTGGCTCAGTCAATATCTGTCTTAAAGCTTCCCGGTCCAAAGGATCAAGATAAGTCAGCACCGGCAGACGTCCGATTATTTCAGGAATCAGGCCGTACGATTTTACATCCTGAGGAGCAATATACTGAAGCAGGTTACTGCGATCAATTGTTTCATTGCCTTTTGCTGCAGCATAACCGATAGCCTTGGTATTAAGCCTGTTGCCTATGTGCCGGTCAATGCCGTCGAAGGCACCACCACATACAAAAAGAATATTTTTTGTATTGACAGGAATCATTTTCTGATCCGGATGTTTTCTTCCACCTTGAGGGGGTACATTTACAACCGAACCTTCAAGCAGTTTCAACAATCCCTGCTGGACACCTTCTCCGCTGACATCCCTCGTGATGGATGGATTATCGCTCTTTCGGGCTATTTTATCAATTTCATCAATAAAAACAATCCCCTTCTCAGCCGCTGCCACATTATAATCCGATGCCTGTAACAACCGTGTCAGAATGCTTTCAATATCCTCACCCACATAGCCGGCTTCGGTCAGAACCGTGGCATCAACAATGGTAAACGGTACTTTTAAAAGTTTGGCAATAGATCTTGCCAGAAGTGTTTTCCCCGTTCCTGTGGGGCCAACCATTAATATGTTGGATTTTTCAATCTCCACTTCATTATGATCGGTCTGCATAATCCTTTTGTAATGATTATACACTGCAACCGAGATGTATTTTTTAGCTGCTTCCTGGCCAATAACATACCCATCAAGAAATGCCTTGATTTCTGCAGGTTTGGGCAGGTCTTCCCTGTGGAGATCAAAATCCCCTCCTGAATTCACCTCTTCTTTAATAATATCGTAAGCCTGTGTAATACAGAAATCACAGATATGTCCGTCAACTCCTGCAATCAACAGATTTACATCTTTCTTTGGTCTCCCGCAAAAAGAACACTTCTCTACTGCCATAATTAATTTCTCAGATTATTACTTCTTATCTTTTAACCGAAATAAAACTTCATCGATCATACCATATTCCTTAGCTTCTTCTGATGTCATCCAGTAGTCACGATCGGAGTCTTTTTCGATCTTTTCGTAAGGATTTTTAGAGTGATCAGCGATGATCTGGTACAATTCTTTTTTAAGTTTAAGGATCTCACGGGCAGTGATCTCAATGTCTGATGCCTGACCCTGTGCCCCGCCCATTGGCTGATGGATCATTATCCTTGAGTGTTTCAGCGCTGAACGTTTGCCATCGGCACCGGCAGTAAGAAGGACCGCACCCATGGACGCTGCCATACCGGTACATATCGTTGCTACATCAGGGCCTATAAACTGCATGGTATCATAAATACCCAAACCGGCGTAAACCGATCCACCGGGTGTATTCAGATAGATTGAAATATCGCGTGTGGAATCTGTGGAATCGAGATACAAAAGCTGAGCCTGTACCACATTGGCCACATAATCATCAACGGGCAGACCAAGAAATATTATCCGGTCCATCATTAAACGTGAAAACACATCCATAGATGCAACATTCAACTGTCTCTCTTCTATAATTGTTGGAGAGATATAACTGCTTGTGATGTCAGCATATTGGTCAAATGCCAACCCGTTCATTCCAAGATGACGGGTAGCAAATTTTCTGAAATCGTTGTTTTTATCCATTTTTCATCTTTTTTCCGAAACTCAAAGTTAACTATCTTTTCGCAGAAAAATAAAGGGTGCTCTTATTTAGAACACCCTTTAAGATTAATTTGCATTTAAAATGCTGTGTTTTTATTTAACAAGCTCGTTAAAAGCATCGAGTGTAATCTCTTCCACATCCAGCTTAACCAACTCTTTTACTTTATCAAGAATTTTGTTTTCAAACGCCCGTTCACTGATATTTCTGCTTTGATCCTGGTTTTTCAGAATTTCCTTTGCATAATTTTCCAGGTGTTCATCCGGAACATTCGTCATGCCATACTGAGCAAACTGCGACTGTGCCACTTTTTTGGCATAGCTCATTATATCGGCTTCCTCCAGTTTAATTTCATTTGCCCTGGCAATAGCCCCCTTAACCATATTCCAGCGCAGATCTTCGAGGAACATCGGAAATTCTTTCTCCAGCTGTTCATCGGTGAGTTCTTTATTCGTAGCCACAACCCAACGTTTCAGAAAGGCTTCAGGAAGCTCTACATCCTTAACTTTATCGACAAGTTTGTCTTTAGCATCCAGAAGGAATTTATAGTCGCTGTTGCTGATCAGGTTTTCTTTAATCTCATCAGCAATACGTTTACGCATTTCCTCTTCTGTTATGCCTTCATCCTCAGGATAGATCTGTTTGAATAAATCTTCGTTGATCTCAGCCTGTTCAAAATGAGAAATCTCGTTAACGGTAAAATTAAATTCGCTGTTAAGATCTGCAACTTCTTCCTTTTTGATATTGAGAAGAGAACTTACTTCGGCATCATTTTCAAAAGCAGTTTTGGGGTTGAACCGAATGGTTTTTCCTTTAACCTTACCCAGAAATTCCTTTTTCAAATCCTCCACAACCACTCTTTCGGGTGAAAGCACCACATTTTTGGCTTCAATGCCACCTTCAAGTGCATTTCCGGCTTCATCAAGCTGAACCAGATCACCTTTCAGCAGATCCTTCTCCTCCGCTTCTTCCACATCAACCTGTTTGCCAAAACGTGAACGGTAATAGTCCACCTGTTTGTTGATCAGCTCATCATCAACTTGAATATCGTAGTACTTCAGTTTTTCTCTTTTTGTCAGTGAAATTTCCACTTCAGGAGAAATTCCGATATCAAACTTAAACTCAAACGATTCCTGATTATCAAAATCAATGGTCTCCTGGTCTTCGCTTGGCAGCGGATCACCTAAAACCTGAAAATCGGCCTCTGAAAGGTATTTATTCAGCTCATCAGACATGAGCTTATTCACCTCGTCAAACAGCACTGCCTTACCATACATTTTCTGTATCAGCGAAGCAGGTACCTTGCCCGGTCTGAATCCCGGCACATTGGCTTTTTTGCGATAGTCTTTTAATACACGGTTTACGTTCTCCTCGTAATCAGATTTTTCGACGTTGAGTGTAATCACTGCATTAACGTCATTGATGTCTTGTTTTGTGATATTCATCAGATGATAGTTATTATAAACAACCGTAATGTAAAAAAACCGCCTGATAACCATACAGGTAAGGCGATTTTTTTCATGTGCGGACGAAGGGACTCGAACCCCCACACCTCGCGGTACTAGATCCTAAGTCTAGCGCGTCTACCAATTTCGCCACGTCCGCAATTTTCGGAGTGCAAAGATAGATTTTCTTTACTTAAAAATGCAAATTTTACCCCACTTATTTTTCGAAATTATTCGGAAGTCTGAAAAGGTGTATCTGACTGCTAACCAAAAAACTGCCCGCTGATGGTCATATAAATAAAAAGCCCCACAATATCGTTCATGGTTGTAATGAAAGGGCCGGTAGCCAGTGCCGGGTCAATTTTTAATTTATGCAGCGTCAATGGAACTATTGTGCCCGACAGGGAGGCAAAAATGATAACCGAAAACAGGGATATACTTACGGTTAACGCAAAATCAACACCTTCGTTAAAAAAAAAGTTATAACTGAAAATCAGTGATGACAGGATAACAGCATTAATTAATGCAACAGAAATTTCTTTAAACAGCTTGAACAGTGTCCTGTCAAAAATATTTACTCCGGCGGCAATATCTTTCACGATAATGGCAGACGACTGAATTCCGACATTACCGCCCATCGCAGCAATCAGTGGTATAAAAAATGCAAGACGATGATCAAGGTGGAGATTACCTTCATAAAGTCCAATAACAAGCGCACTGCACACACCACCAAATAAACCGATCAAAAGCCACGGGATTCTTGCCCTGGTGAGCCGGATCACTTTATCCGATGCTTCCACATCCTGCGAAATACCCGAAGCCATCTGGTAGTCACGGTCAGCTTCCTCACGGATCACGTCTACCACGTCATCTACTGTTATTCGTCCAACCAAACGCCCTATACCATCCACTACCGGCAAAGCAACAAGGTCGTACCGCTCAATGATCTGCGCCACCTCCTCACTCGGCGTATCAGTCTTCACGCTGATGGGTTCCTTTTTCATGACATGCTTAACCTTTGAAACAGAAGGGCTCAGCAACATCTTTTTTAAAGGCAGAACACCGGTCAATACCCTGGAATCGTTCACCACATATATATAGTATACCTCATCCACCTCTATGGCCTGTTTGCGCATCTCCTTCAAACAGGTTGGCATACTCCATTCTTCATTCACAGCAATAAGTTCCTTGGCCATCAGACCACCTGCCGTATCCTCGTCGTAATTCAGAAGATCAACAATATCACCGGCCTGTTCCAGGTCATCAATGTGCGAGAGAATTTCCTCCTGTCTTTCCTCCTCCATCTCCCCGATGATATCAGCAGCATCATCGGAATCCATATTATCAATAAACTGCCGGGCAATGACCTCACTTGGCAGCACTTTCAGGAACTTTTGGCGATCGTCATCAGTTAGCTCGATCAGAACATCTGCAGCTTTTTCACCATCAAGCAACAGATAGAGAAACCTGGCCTCCTCAATGGACAACTCATCGTAGATATCTGCAATATCAGCTGCATGCAGCGATTCCATCATCTTGAGTGCCTGTTCCTCATCACCAGCCTCAATAATCTCCTTCAGTTTATCAATATATTCCCTGTTTAGCTCCATGCCTCTACAATAGTTTAAGTCTGTTTTTCGACCGCGGAGGTTAAAAATACAAAATCATTTACAGTTAACTGCTCCGGCCGCAGATTAAATATTTCGATTCGGGTTATTTGATCATCAGGATTAAAAAAAGATTTCAGTGAATTCCGCAATGTTTTTCTGCGCTGATTAAAAGCAGCTTTCACCACTTTTAAGAATAAATCCTCAGAACAATTCAGCTTCTTCACATCGTTCCGGGTCAATCGTATTACTGCCGATTTAACTTTTGGTGGCGGTGTAAACACGCCTTCATTAACGGTAAACAGGTATTCAATATCATAGTAAGCCTGTAAGAACACACTTAAAATGCCATAATCCTTATTTCCGGGTCCGGAAGCAATGCGTCTGGCCACCTCCCGCTGAAGCATACAAACCACTTGAGGCACAGAATCTCTGGCCTCCAGGACCTTAAACATAATCTGCGAAGAGATATTATATGGAAAGTTTCCGATGATACTGTAAGGCACATCAAATATTTGGGAAATATCAAGTTTTAAGAAATCATCACTGATGATATTTCCCCTTAGATCCGGGTAGGTTTCTGACAGATACTCCACTGATTCTGTGTCAATCTCAACGACCTTAAGCTTTCTGTTTCCGGCCAGATATTGAGTAAGGACTCCCATTCCGGGGCCAATTTCCAAAACAGGAACATCTGCAGGTGTATTTAGACTGTCAACGATGCGTTTGGCTATGGATGTGTCATTTAAAAAATGCTGACCCAAATGCTTTTTTGCCCTGACTTTTTGCATTATCAGTTATTCAATTAGGACGATTAATAAGAATTCTTAATTTTGTGCCGTGGGATACCTTGGCAAAGGTAACAGATTATTAACTAAAGCTGTGATATTTTGAAAAAAAGACTACTGAACGCACTTAAATTCATTGTATTTCTGGGAATTGGTGCAGGTCTTCTGTGGCTCTACTATAAAGATGCCAACAAAGAACAAATGTTGGCAATCATTAAAAATGAATTCAAAATCGGTTGGATTATCGTCTCTTTGCTTTTGGGACTGATAAGCCATATCAGCAGAACCATCCGCTGGAAATTACTCATAGAACCCACCGGTGTTAGTCCGAAACTAAAGAATACTTTCCTTGCCGTAATGATTGGATATTTTGCCAACCTGGCTCTCCCACGTATGGGTGAAATAGCGCGATGCGGCGTCCTGAGTAAATACGAAAAAGTTTCATTCTCCACATTGGTGGGGACAGTGATGTTTGAGCGTGCCATTGATATTGTTATTCTTCTTATCATCACTCTTATTGCCGTTATATCTGAACACAATGTATTTATCCGCTACATTGATGCACACCCGTCAGTTAAGGAAGCCATTGCCGGCTTTATTTATTCACCCTGGCTCTGGGTAGCCATTGCCGGACTCATTCTGGCCTTTATTGCAGCACATTTCTTTTTAAAAAAATCAAAAGGATATACCAGAATCAAGCAGATCCTTCTACAGATTTGGGAAGGCATCAGTTCCATAAAAAAAATGGAAAAAAGAGGGTGGTTTATTTTTCACTCCATCTTCATCTGGTTCTGTTATTACCTGATGAACTATGTCTGCTTCTTTGCGTTTGATTTCACGTCCTCTTTTGGCCCTATGGTTGGACTGTTTGTATTTGTAATGGGAAGCTATGGCATGGTGGCACCGGTTCAGGGTGGATTCGGCCCATGGCATGCACTTACAATTTCAGCCCTCGTCCTTTTTGGCGTCAAAGAAACACCTGCAGAAACATTTGCACTTGTCGTTCACTCTTCTATGACACTGATGATTATTATTGTAGGTTTTATCTCAGTTATTGTACTTCCGCTGGTGAATAATAAAAAAAGTAAAGAGATTGCAACGGCATAAGGTAATTCGCACTGTTAAACTTATTACTGCTATACTGGCATGGGGTTTTCTATGCTATAAAATCCTGACATTCCAACACTGGAACACACTCAGTTTATTCACCCTGAATGTTCAACAGATCGTGTTACTTTTATTGGTGATCCTGCTCATGCCTCTGAATATTTTCCTCGAGTCCTGGCACTGGAAGTTTTCTGTTTCCGGTGTCACATACATTCAATTTCACACGGCATTAAAAATAGTGTTGGGTAGTTTAATCCCTGCCATGGTTACGCCAATGAAAATAGGTGAGTGGCCCGGGAGAGCAAGTTTTTTTTCGCCTGAATTACGCAAAGAGGTAACAGCGGCAGCTACACTGGCCGGGATTGTAAAGACCGTTTCTCTGAGTCTTTTTGGGACGTTGTCACTCATTATCATTTTCACCTCCGGTCATCAGTTCAGGCCGACGACCATAGTGACAGGCCTGACCATTCTTTTCTTTCTAACCCTTTTATTTCTGTGGTCCGGAAGTCTGTTCAAACGTATATTGAACCATAAATTTTTCCGCCAATCAGCATCTGAGATTCGGGTCGACTGGCTGAAAGGTAAATTCAGAATAAAGAGTCTTGGCATTGCAGGTTTAAGAACCCTTGTTTTTTATGCACAGTTTGCTTTAATGATCCACATTGTTTTACCTGATGCTTCACTTTTGCAATATGCTTTATGGATCCCGGTTTATTTTATGATCCTGACTTTTATACCCGCCTTTTCCCTGGCAGATCCGGCATTGAGAGGATCGGTAGCTATAGTACTTTTTTCAGGTATTACAGGTGATGCTGCCCTGATAGGTATTGCAGGAATGATGCTGTGGTTTATTAATAACTTACTGCCTCTGATCAGTGGCACAGTAGTTTGGTTCAGGAAACCTTCGTTTTCGTATCAAGCTGTTCGTAAACCGAATTCTTACTGATAAACTCCGGAACAATTTTTTTCATCGATTTAACGATTTCCATTGTATTGCCTTTATCCGTTATATCGTAAAGCTGGTGAAGATCCATTTTTGCTTCTTCAAATGCATACTCCCTCACTTTTGCAATCATAATCCTTGAATGGTAGGTTGGCAGTGTATTCTCGCTCACATTCAGCAGTTCTTCGTAAAGCTTTTCTCCCGGTCGCAAGCCGGTATACTCAATCTCAATATCCCTTTCAAGAATCAGCCCCGACAGTTTAATCATCTTTTTGGCCAGCTCGGCTATTTTGATGGATTCGCCCATGTCAAAAATAAAAATCTCTCCTCCTTTTCCCATAGCTCCTGCTTCCAGTACCAGCTGACAGGCTTCAGGAATAGTCATGAAAAACCGAGTGATTTCAGGATGAGTAACGGTAACCGGGCCACCACTTTCAATCTGCCGTCTGAACCGCGGTATGACCGAACCATTTGATCCAAGAACATTTCCAAACCGGGTTGTAATATACCGTGTTTTGCTCAGCTTGTTCAGGGATTGAATGTATATTTCAGCAATGCGTTTCGACGCTCCCATAACGTTTGTTGGATTCACGGCTTTATCTGTAGATATCATGACAAACCGGTCCACACCGTATTCATTGGCCAGGTCGGCAAGAATCTGAGAACCCAGCACGTTATTCTGGACCGCTTCAACCGGATGAAATTCCATCATCGGAACATGCTTGTATGCAGCCGCATGGTAAACCACATTTGGCTTATACCTGGCAAATATCTTTCGCATCATCGGTTCGCGGGTAATATTACCAATAACCACTTCAAACTTTTTAAACCGGAGTTGTTCTTCCAGTTCAAGCTGAATGTCATAGAGCGGTGTTTCAGCCTGATCAACAAGAATAATCTTTTCAGGGTTGAACCGGGTAAGTTGTCGGACCATCTCACTGCCGATAGATCCTGCAGCACCTGTTACCAGGATACATTTGCCTTTTACCTGTTCTGATATATTTGATTCATCAAGCTTAATCGGATCACGTTCCAGTAAATCCTCAATTCTGATCTTCCTGATCTGGTTATAGCTTAGCTCACCCTTGGCCCAGTCACTGGCTTTGGGCACTGTAAGTGTTTTAATATTGAGTGACAGAGCTTTTTCAATCAGTTCTTTTTTAAGGTGATTATCGATTGTATCATCTGCAAAAAGAAGTGTATTGATATCATGTTCTTCCGCAATGGACTCAAAACTGGAGTAATGAAAAATCTCAACCCCATCAATCTTCTTTCCTACATTCCGGCGGTTATGGTCAATAAATGCAACAATATTGGCAGCTCCACCCAATTCGCGTTCATAGGTTTGTTTAACGATAACACCGGTTTGTCCGGCACCGAAAATCACCACATCCTGGTGCCGCTCCTCACTGGCCATCAGCTTCCAGTAAACACCCTTAACCATGACCCTGGTGGAAATCATCAGGAAAGCCACCAGAAGAAAGTCGATCAGTATAACCGAAAAAGGAAAGAGGAATTTCCCTCCAAAGACGCCGTTCGAAAGGACGTTTACAAACATGATGGCTGCAGAACCGATGAGCAGCACAAGCAATATACGCTCGGTATCCCGAAAGGTGGCGTATCTTACAATACCGGCATATATTTTTGAAATAACAAAACTAAGCGCTCGGATACCTGTAACAACAAGTATACCATAAAGCATATAATAGTCCTGTTGATCCGGTATCTGAAAATTATAGCGCAGCAAATACGCAAATGTAATTGCGAATACGCTGAGAAAAACATCAAAAAGAAATACGATCCAGCGTGGTGTATTCGTTTCTGAAAGGTTCATATTACCGGGTAATACCATCATCTTTTATAAGTGAAACAGCGCTACAAAAGTAATATTAATCCGGTTAAACCGTCCGTTCTTTTTCTTTTTCACCGGTTTTAACCTTTTCTCCAAAACAAACGCCCATGCGGCGTCCCTGCTCTATCAGCGGATCGTCGTGCTGTACCAGGTGAAGTTTTCCGGCGACTTCACTCAGTGGAATTGAACTAATTTTTCCATCGATCAGTGCAACCATCTGTCCGAATTTTTTTTCATGGATCAGTTCCGCAGCATGACCGCCAAACTCTGTTGACAAAATTCTGTCATAAGGTGAAGGCGATCCTCCGCGTTGAATATAACCCAGTACGGTCTCACGTGTTTCCAGGTGCGTTTTGGACGTAATCTGTTTGGCAATATACCGACCTGCGGGTTTATTGTTTGGCGTTTTTATTCCTTCGGCAACGACCACAATGGAATAGGGCTTTCCTTTTCTGGAACGATCTTTTAACGTTTTGCACACCGTGTTGATATCATACTCAATTTCCGGCAATAGTATAATATCACCACCGGATGCCATACCTGAGTGCAGCGCCAGCCAACCCGCATGATGCCCCATTATTTCTATTACCATAACCCTTTTATGAGAATTGGCTGTTGTATGTAACCTGTCTATGGCCTCTGTTGCAATATTTACAGCAGAATCGAAACCAAAAGTTACATCTGTACCCCAGATATCATTATCAATTGTTTTGGGAATACCAACAACATTCAGCCCCTCTTCTGCTAAAAGACTCGCGGTCTTCTGAGTGCCGTTACCACCAATACACACCAGACAATCCAGCCCCAGATTTTCATAATTCCGTTTGATAGCCTGTGGCTTATTGGCCACAATATCATCTTCCATTTTTTTAAAGGGCTTTTCCCTCGATGTGCCGAGTATAGTACCCCCAAGCGTTAAAATACCTGACAGTTGCTTCTCTGACAGGTCTATATAATCGTTATAAAGTAATCCACTAAATCCGTTATTTATCCCAATAACCTCCATGCCATACTGAACAATGGCAGTTTTTCCCACACCTCTTATCGTGGCATTTATTCCGGGGCAATCACCCCCGGCAGATAATATTCCTATCCTCATAACCTAATGTTTTAACAACACAAATTAACAAATAATGATTTATCTTCAAAACTAATCCATACGGTTTTTTGTGTATCCTTATTTAATTAAATTGCATAAAATTAAATCCTGATGCAACGCTTTGGCGTATAACAACCTCTTTTGACTGAATTAATCGAATGAAGGAACCTGGTGACAAAGAGAAATACCTTATTGAAGGGGCATTAAAAAACGACAGGAAAGCTCAGTATGAACTTTTTATGTCGTACAAAGATGCCATGTTCACCATTTTGTTCCGTTTTCTGGGCAATACTCAGGACGCTGAGGATGCATTACAGGAAGGTTTTATAAAGGTATTCACCAAGATAGACAGCTTCAGTGGCAAGTCTACTCTGGGGGCCTGGATGAAAACAATCTTTATACGTACGGCACTTGAGAAAGTCAGAAAACGGGTTTATGTCTCCGACATTGAAGAGGCCTACTCATATGAGCCGTTCGAGCCCGATGATGAGCTGACCGGCGAAATGCTCGAGAAAGCGATCCTTTCACTGGACGAAGGCTACCGCACCATTTTTCTGCTGGTAGAGGTGGAAGGTTACAAGCACCGGGAGGTTGCAGATATGCTGAGTATTAGCGAAGGAACAAGTAAATCGCAACTGTCCAGAGCAAAAAAGAAATTACAGTCAACACTTAATGAACTGAATAATATTGAAAGATTATAACAACATAAAGAATAAACTATCTCAGCTTCCGTCCCATTCAGCAGATGAACGGCTCTGGGAAGGCATAGAAGAAAAGATGCCACAGTCCGGGATTTTCAATAAGCTGCCACAACGAGAAGCACCGGACGATATTTGGGATAAAATCAGTGCGGAGCTCCCACACAGGAAGTCTGTTCTCAGGTTTTTACCTTATTGGATGGCAGCGGCATCAGTTATTATTATATTTTCACTCACCATACTGCTGAAACCCAACCGGCAAAACGACCAGATTATAGTGGCAGAAGAGATAATAACCGAAGATGTGGTACCGCAAAAAACGCCGGAACTGAATAAAGAAATAACCATATATTGCGATCAGTATCCGTCTGTTTGCAGTACCGGTAAATTTACTCAATTAAAAAAACAGCTGGATGAATTGAAAGCACAGAAAAAAGAGCTGAATAAACTTAAATTGTTTGACTCAGATCCGCAGATTGATCTTTATATTGAACACATCAATCTGGAGCTATCTACAATAGAACGCAAACTAATAGCCATGTTCTGAATGAGATTATTGATAACCTCCATATTATTCATGATCACGCTTGCAGCAACTGCACAGGAAACCCGTGTTGTGGTATCGGAAGACAGCTCTGCTCAAACCAGTGAATATGACCGTTTGTTTAATATGTTGTCCGGGGACAAGAGGCAGATTAACAGCCTGTTCAAATTAAACGCTGTAGACTGGGGTCAACTTAGCCCATCATTTGTATTTGAGCAACGCATATATAAATGTCTTACCATTGAACCGGCATTAAGAATTGATGGCTTTGGGGTATCTCAGCAAAACGGACTGAAATATATGGTCACACCTGAAGTAAGATTAAAGTGTTACCACAATTTCAGATTCAGAGAACAGCGGGGCAGGAATACGAATGGTTTTTCAGGCAATTATTTTATGGCTGCACTGGCCACTCCCTTTGGCGACACTCCCTCTTTACTTGAATCACAGCTGAACAGGCAATACTTTTATGATTATGACCTGGGTGACCTCCCGGTGAATGAGATACAGATGATTGGATTACTCCAGTTCGGATATGGCATACAAAGGCGTTTTCTGGATATCGGGTATTTTGATATGGCTTTTGGCGTGAACATGCAGGTGTACAACGACTTGATTCCTAAGAATAAACTATTGCCTTTTGTTAAAATCGGTATCGGATTCGGGATCACTCCTAAAAAAGCAAAAGAACTGACCGAGTGAAAGTAAAATTTTACATATCGCTGATCATGGGAGTCTTAATGATTTCACTTCAGGCCCAGACCAAGGTTAAGGTCCTGACAAGAATTATTGAGAAGAGTTATACCTACACCGATGAATTTCTTCTGGATATTGATGCCGAAAAAGCAGATATTACCATCGAAACTATTCCCGGCAATACCGTGGAATTACAACTGAAACAAATTGTTAAAAATCCAAGTCAGGAGATTGCCAGAGAACATCTGGAAGCACAAAAGTTTGTAGAAAACAGCTCACGGGACCGGCTTTTCATAAAAAACTATATTCTGTTCAACGATGCGAATGATAAATCAGGATCGATTTTTAAAAATGAATACCATATTAAAGTGCCGGAGCAGTGTCATGTGAAGATTAAAAATCAATTGGGAAACATCGTATTGAAAAACCTGGATAAAGGGGTCTACCTGGAACTGGAGTATGCAAAAGCTGAACTGAATAATTGTACATCGAAACTTAATTTAAACATTTCGCTTGGTGAGCTTACCATTAATGGCGGAACGGTAACGGGGATAATCAATACAAGGAACACAAGAATTAAACTTCAGTCCGTAAGTGGAGAACTCAGCGGAACAGCAACTTTGGGAAATCTCTCATTGTTTTTAAACGGAAACCCACTGGTAGCTGACCTGCAAACGAACTATTGTGAAACCACCATCATAAATAAATCGGAAGGAAGTTATGCATTCCGGCTGGAAACAAAAGGCGGGGAAATAAACAGCATTGAATATAATGCAGAGAAAACAGAACAGGGTGAAAAGCTCGACATTACGCCATCTACTGACGGGGTTCTGCCCCGAATAAGCATTTCTGCAACAGATAACGATATTAATTTGTATTAAAATGAAACACGTTCTTATTTACATAAACATAATCATGGTACTGGGATTTTTATCCTGCGCCCAAAGTGATCTCTCTCAGGAAGGCACGATGTACGATGTGATCCCATCGGATAATGAAATGGTTTTTGATCAGTATGTATCAGTATTACCTGAAGGGAATCTTTCGTATGGTGATACACTTTGGCTGAAACTGAAAATCAACAGTCAGCTTTTCACCGATAAGATATCAGAACAGGGCGTCTATATTCCTTTGGATGATGCCCGGTTAATTTGCCAGTTTCAGATTACAGACCTGATAGAGAATACCTCTCCGGCCTATAATATGATCGTTAAATCGGGACAACTGGTTTCTAAAACAGGTGATCTTATCACCGTAGCATTCGGCTATCCGGACAAACTGCCCGATCTTGAAGTCGGCCTGCAGTTTCCGGACATCGGGAAGTATTCCATCAACTTTGTCAACTACCCCAATCCAGAAGATGCTGAGCAGTTAAACAATCCCTGTATAACCGACTGTGAAAATTACTGGTATGACATGGGCTTTTATTACAACGAGAATAAGAAAGATTTTGAATATAAAGCATTTATTGAGTACCACTTTTCAATTCCTGACAACGTAAATTCATATGAGAATAAGGATTTTGCGAATACCAGCATTTACGATGATGCGGTATACACATTTATAGTAAAATAATATGGTTAAAAGACTATTCCATATCATATTTTTGTTATCCGTTATTCTTCCGGTTCAGGCGCAACTTATTTACAAGCCATTGAAACTGGACGTTGGAATGGCGTTCGGTGAACTGACCGGTCCGCATGCCGGATTCATTACACCTTATGCCGAATTAAAACTGAACCTGACGAACAGAATTACTATTGGAGGCCGTTATGAATATGTGTACTTTTCACAGAAAGACCAGTCTATCATTAATTCTCCATTAAACGATAATCTCTACTGGAAAAATATAGAAAGTGATGGCTACATATCATCCTTTACAGGAACATGTGATTATTACTTCAACACCCATAAACTAAGGCCATTTGCCGGAGTCGGTCTTGGTTTGTATTATGCATCGCTGAAGGAGCAGAATGTATTTATCAATAACGATGAAACGCTTTTATTACCCGGAGCTATGCTGCGTATTGGCTTTAGTGTTGAGCATATTCGTTTTGGTATAGAATACAACCTGGTCCCGAATGATGTCACTGAACTTAACTACCTTTCATTCAAACTTGGTTTTGAAATAGGAGGAGGGAAAAAAGTATTTATTAAACCGTAATTTTTAAAACATGAGAAAAATTGTTTTGCTGCTCGTAGTGATAACTACGTTATGGGGATTCTCTGTGGACGATTTATCGTATTACAACGCATATTCCCCTGTACTGATGGAACGATCCAATCTGGAAAAATCAATCCATTCAGTTGATCCGGTTGCAATGGAAAACCCCGGTAAGATATATATTAAGGATTCATTGCTGTTCATTGTTGAGAAGTTTAAAGGTGTGCATATCATAAACGATTATGATCCTTCACATCCTGTAAGTCTGGCTTTCATTACCATTCCCGGAGTGGTTGATGTTGCCGTAAAGAACAATCTGTTGTTTGCGGATAATGCAGTGGATCTGGTGTCGGTAAATATATCAGACGTGAAGAACGCTACGGTTGTAAACCGTGTGAAAAATGTATTCCCTGAACTCACACATCCCGAACTCCGGTATATTCCCGATGATTTCAGGAAAGAAAACCGTCCGGCAAATACCATCATTGTTAACTGGATAAAACGCGAATCATGAAAACAGGATTAATCTATACCGGCATGATACTGATACTGATATTCGGGTCATGCGAAAACAGTGATATTAACTTTACGTACAACCGTACTGACACGATGGCTGAAGGTTTAAACGGAAGCGGAACAGGTGGTAGTATGGCACGTTTTACCATTGTGGGAGACCAACTGTATACTGTTGATGGATACACACTTAAGACGTTTGACTTAACTGACCGGAATAAAATAACCTTAAAATCGAGCTGGCAGATGGACTGGTCCGGAGGAATTGAGACTATTTTCCCATACCATAATAAACTCTTCCTGGGAACCACAACCGGAATGCACATCATTGACATATCAAATCCTGATCAGCCACAATACACCTCGAAGTATGAACATGTCGTCAGTTGTGATCCGGTAGTTGTCAGTGGGAACTATGCCTACGTCACACTAAGCTCGGGCAGTAACTGGTGCAACAGATCGGTTAATCAGCTGCAGGTTATCAATATCAGCAACATCACAAATCCAAAACTGGAAAGAACATACAATATGAACAATCCTAAGGGACTCGGCACCGATGATGGCCTGCTGTTTGTTTGCGATAACGGACTTAAAGTATTTAAAAAGAATTCCGCAACCGACCTGGTACACATCAATACCTTTACAGATATAAACGGCGCTTATGATGTTATTCCCTATAACGGTCTTCTTATTCTGATCAGCACAGATGGCCTGAGGCAATATTTATACGAAAATGACAATCTTACTTTAATAAGCTCAATACTCACAAACTAAGTAAAAACATATGAAAACCATAATTATTTCCATAGCATTCTGCCTTGCTGTTCTGCCTGCAATGGCACAACAGAAAAACGAAAATGTAAATGCTGAACCAGAGTGGAAATTCAGCATTGGCCTTGTGCCGCAATATGCTATCGTAAGCGGGATGCGGATTGACTTTGATCTTAAGCTCAAACAAAATCAATACCTCACCCTGGCACCTCAGATGTATTATAATGAGAATTATACCTTGTTTTATCCTGAGAGCACAGACATGAAGGGTTTAGGCATGAATGTCAACTACAGGTATATATTTTCGCAAAATGAAAAACCGGAAGGACCTTACATTGGGGCGGGGTTAGTATATAAGTATTTTAATTTGCAATACTGGGGTGATGAATGGATATCGTATATGGAACTTGGAAACACCTATTCGGAACTGGTGAATCAGGAAGTCAGCAAAAAATTCAATCAGTTTGGATATGACCTGCTAATTGGATACCAGGGTACTGTGGACCGGTTCTTTTTTGATATGTACATTGGCTGGGGTTTCCGGTTAAGCGACTTTGACAAGGATAAATCTGACGATAAATTCTGGAGTGAAACAGTCTTCGATCCGGGATATTCAGGTTTTCTTCCAACCATCGGGTTCAGGGCCGGAATATTCCTGAAATAACAACAACAAAAAAGGAGGCTCGTGCCTCCTTTATCTTATCCTAAATTACTGATTCGTTTCAATGCTTCGTCATTTAAGATCTTAACCTTTCTACCGTCCACTGAAATGACCTTTTCTGTTGCAAAATTAGATAAGGTTCGAATGGCATTAGAAGTGGTCATATTGGACAGATTTGCAAGATCTTCTCTTGAAAGGTAAATATTGAGGGTCACCCCATCGCTTTCAAGACCGTACGTTTCTTTCAGAAACAAAAGGGCTTCCGCAAGTCTCCCCCGGATATGCTTTTGGGTTAACGACACGGTCAGGTTGTTCGAGAATCCTAACTCTTTGGCTAAACTTTTCAGGAAGAATAATGACAGTTCCACATTATGATGCAGAACTTCCATCAGAATATCTTTATGTATAGTGATAATGACAGACTCTTCAATACAGATGCTGCTTGTTGTATACTCTTCATCAGCAAACAACGCACGTTTTCCAAATATGCCCGGGGCTTTAACCATCCGAACAATCTGTCCACGTCCTCCAACACCTTCCTTGAAAATCTTCACTTTCCCTTTTACAAGACAAAGCAAATAATCGGGAAGTTCACCTTCTTTATAGATAATCTGATTTTTCTTAAAATGATGAACCTGATAGTTTTCGCTGACGAAGACTTTCTGTTCTTCATTCAATAACTCCCATAGTTGCTTCACTAATGAAATTGAAGCTTCATGTAAAATGCTTCTCTCTGCCATTTTACTGCTTTACAACATTGTTATAAAACACAAAGGTATTAAAAATAATTAAAAAAAAAAGCAGGCTCAAAAAAGAACCTGCTTTCGCCCCTAAAATAAAGATTATGAACCTAACGGATCACTATCGCGCGAACAAAAGTTCACGGTATTTTGGTAAGGGCCACATCTCGTTATCCACTATCAGCTCGAGCTTATCGATGTGATAGCGAATCAGATCAAGATATGGTCTTACTTCTTTGTCATAAGAAAATGCTTTCTCTTTTTCATCCGTGATAGCATTACATTTTTTCCGGGCATCAATCATGTTTTTGACCTCAGCCTTTATGGTGGAAATGTGTACAGAAATCTCCTTTATCAGTTCTTTTCTGGAACCAGCCAGTGTTGCAAATTCCTGGGGATCAAAGATATCTTTCAGCCCCTTAACATTTTCAATCAGACTACTTTGGTATGCAATAGCTGTTGGAACAATATGGTTTGCAGCCAAATCGCCCAGTACCCTTGCCTCAATCTGTATCTTTTTGGTATATTTTTCCATTTCAACATCCACACGTGCTTCCAACTCTTTTTCACTCATAATGCCACCTCCAACGAGTACTTTTTTACTCTGTTCGGAGAGATAGGTCATAAGTGATTCGGGAACACTTGTTATGTTTGTCAGTCCTCTTTTCTTTGCTTCTTTCAACCAAGATTCAGAATAGCCGTCTCCGTTAAACTGAATTGGCTTTGATTCCAGAATCAGTTTTTTAATCATCTGCAGGATGGCTTCGTCTTTTTTTGTTCCCTTGTCGATAAGCTTGTTCACATCTCTTTTGAATTCTTCCAGCTGAACCGCTACAGCTGCATTTAGTGCAGTCATTGCAGTTGCACAGTTTGCGGATGATCCAACAGCTCTGAACTCAAAACGGTTTCCCGTAAAGGCAAATGGTGATGTTCTGTTGCGATCTGTATTATCCAGAAGAATTTCCGGAATCCGACCGATGCCAAGCTTTAACGCTGTTTTTTCTTCAGGCGACATTTTTTTATTGGACACTTTTTCTTCCAGATCTTCGAGCATGCCGGCAATCTGAGAACCGGTAAATACGGATAATATAGCAGGAGGTGCTTCATTGGCTCCTAAACGGTGACTGTTAGCCGCGTTCAAAATAGATGCACGTAACAAATCCTGATTCTTATATACCGCAGCCATTGTATTTACCAGAAAAGCAAGAAACTGCATGTTACCTTTGGGGTTTTTACCTGGAGAGAACAGGTTTACACCGGTATCGGTAGACAGGGACCAGTTGTTATGTTTTCCGGATCCGTTTATGCCTTTAAATGGCTTTTCATGAAACAACACCTGGAACTGGTGTCTTCTTGCAACCTTCTTCATGATGTCCATCAGAAGCTGATTATGATCGTTTGCAAGGTTTGTTTCTTCAAATATAGGGGCTACCTCAAACTGGTTTGGAGCCACCTCGTTATGTCTTGTTTTTACGGGTATACCCAGTTGATGTGCTTCAATTTCAACAGCCATCATAAATTTTGCCACCCTTTCAGGTATTGATCCGAAATAATGGTCATCCAGCTGCTGATCCTTGGATGAGGAATGCCCCATCAGCGTTCTGCCGGTCAGCACCAGGTCGGGTCTTGCATTATAAAGAGCCTCATCAATCAAAAAGTATTCCTGCTCCCATCCCAGGTTAGAATTGACCTTGGTGACATTTTTATCGAAAAACTGACAGATATCAAGCGCTGCTTTATCTACTCTGGCCAGGGCTTTCAGCAGTGGCGTTTTATAATCCAGAGCTTCGCCGGTATATGATATAAATATAGTAGGTATACACAAAGTTGTTCCTACAATAAAAGCAGGTGATGAAACGTCCCAGGCCGTATAACCTCTGGCTTCAAATGTCTGACGGATACCTCCTGATGGAAATGATGAAGCATCAGGTTCCTGCTGAGCGAGGAGTTTTCCACTGAAGTTTTCTATCATCTCACCACCATCACCGAACTCTATAAATCCATCATGCTTTTCAGCGGTACCATCCGTAAGGGGTTGAAACCAGTGTGTATAATGGGTTGCACCCTTTTCAATAGCCCAACCTTTCATGCCTGCCGCAACTGCATCAGCCATTTTGCGTTCAATGGGTTCACCTTTATCGATAGCTGCCATCACTGCCCTAAGCGCATCTTTTGGCAAATGCTTACGCATCGACTCCAGATTGAAGACATATTCACCGTAATAATCTGTAACTTTATTGGATGGAAATTTTACATCCATAGGCTGTCGTCTGAATAACTCATCCAAAGCCTGAAATCTTAAAACTGCCATAGTTTTTTTATTAAGTTGATAATCTAATTTATTTAAGGGGACGAAGCACACCCCACTTACAAGGTGCAATTCGGATGCAAAAATACAATATTTTTTCAATCCACCCCCTCATTTTACAGACTACATTTTAAAAATAAATATATTTTCTCAGCACCACCCCTGTTCACACAACACACTCACACTTAAATCATGTATCCGGACGAATATTTTTGTCTCCCATGATTACGGATTAAATCGGGAAATTTGAGCTGTGATTATGAAAATATGTAATTTTGTTTGATGATTCCATATTTTGTGAATACTTTCAGGGCAAAGAGGTATTTTTATACGTGTTAGTTTGAGTGAAACACCAATTACACTTTCTTCATATAATAGTTGTTTATGCATAAAGAAGAGATCATACAATTTTTAAAAGATTCAAATGAATCGAAAGTAAAAATTGCTGTTGCTGACATCGATGGTATTTTACGGGGTAAATACATTCACAAGCATAAATTTCTGGACACACTGGACAAAACGCTTGGATTGTGTGATGTCATTTTTGGATGGGACTCAGGAGACGTCTGTTATGATAATACTGAGGTTACCGGATGGCATAGTGGATATCCTGACGCAAAAGCTGTTCTGGATGTTTCTACCTTTCGCAGGATTCCGTGGGAAAACGGAACTCCCTTTTTCCTTGCCGATTTCAGTGAAGATAAAAAATACGCGGAAAGCACATGCCCCAGAAGCCTGCTCAAAAAAATTAATGCAGATTGCGAGTCCATGGGATTTAAAGCCCGATTTTCCCAGGAATTTGAATGGTTCAATTTTAAAGGAAAACCCGGTGACATGTCATCCAATGAATTTCACGTACCGGAACCGGTTACTCCCGGGATGTTTGGATATTCACTTTTACGAACTTCACTGAATCAGTCCTACTGCAATGATTTATTCGAGATGCTTGAAGCGTTTAACATCCCGCTTGAGGGCATTCATACCGAAACCGGCCCCGGAGTATATGAAGCAGCCATAATATATGATGATATCCTTCCGGCAGCAGATAAAGCCATTCTGTTCAAAACAGCTGTTAAAGAGATTGCTTACCGTCATAATATGACCGCAACGTTTATGGCAAAGTGGAATATTAAATTACCGGGATCCGGTGGACATATTCATCAAAGTCTGTGGGACAATTATGGCGGAAAAAATCTGTTTGCCTTCGATAAAGGATCAGATAAGATGAGTGAAATTCTGGAATACTATATCGCCGGTCAACTCACATGCCTGCCGGATATCCTGCCCATGTTTGCACCAACCATAAACAGCTACAAAAGAATCGGGCATGGTGACTGGGCTCCGTCAACCGTGACCTGGGGAATGGATAACAGAACAGCTGCAATTCGGGTCATTAGAGTAAATGATAAAAACACAAGAATTGAATCCCGCGTTCCCGGCGCAGACACCAATGCATACCTGGCATTTGCTGCAGCACTGGCTTCCGGCCTGTATGGCATTAAACACAAACTTAAACTTGACATTCCACCCTCAGATGGCAATGCATATCAGGATAAGAAAAGGGTGAAATTACCCGATAATTTATTGGATGCAACAGTTCAAATGGCGGCTTCACCGATAGCAAAAGAACTTTTTGGAGAAGCTTTTGTCAACCATTTTACGAAAACCCGGATATGGGAATGGCGTCAGTTCATGAACCAGGTTACAGACTGGGAATTAAAACGCTATTTTGAGATTATTTAATTAAAATTCATGCGGAAGATAGACTACATTCAAATTATAAAACATGCCTGGCGCGAATTTGATGACCGTCACGAAATACGTGGTGTTTATGACGTCAGTGCCTATGTATCGACAAACCAGGTATATAAAATATCGTTTTATAACCGTGAACCTGTATTTGCCAAACTCTCTGACTACGGCAAATTTGAGGATTTCAGGGAAGATCACATTATCATTAATAATCTTGCAAATAATCTTGAACGGCCATACGAAAACTTTCTTGCCCAGTCACTGGTAAAGAAGAACGAACTGTTCATCTATCTTTTCCATCAGGAAAATCACAGCGCATGGGTTGTTTTTTACAATCCTATCCGCACCATGCACAAACTCCCCAGAAGGCTTGATGACAAACAAATCAGAAAAATGGGAAGAGAACTGGCACGATTTCATCGGGCTTGTACCAATGTATGCAATCAGCTTCCCAATCCGTCAAAAACCACGGTCACTGATATCCTTGCTCTTCAGAGGAGGATCAGCAGGAATGAAATTGAAATGTGTGAAGTTCATAAGGACATGATTAAAAAGCATTGTGATTATTACCTGAACAATGCGGATAAGGTGAATTATGCAACCGGATTTGAAACCATACCGGTATTTGTGGACTGGAACATTGGCAATTTCTCTATATCCGGAGATGGCAAGTTTTACTCACGATGGGACTATGACTGGTTCAGAATGTCATCGAGGGTAATGGATTTTTATTTCTTCAGCAGAGTGGTATCAGATGTTGGTGACCGTACCGTTTTCAGCTACCTTGTAGATACCCTGATGGAAGACCGTTTTATGATGTTCCTGAAGGAATATCACCGTATTTTTCCCTTAACGGAGCCTGAGGTAAGATTCATCAAAGAAGTATACCGCTTCTTTATCTTAAACTATGTTATTAAAGATGGCCCCTATTTCTTCCGAAAAATTTACTCTTCAAAATTAATTAATGAGGCTTATCAGACTTACTTTCCCGCCATGGATGCCAATTTTAAAGTCGAAAAAATATTAAATGCATTGAAAATATAATTCAAATGAGAACGAAGAGTTTCCGCAGTGTGGTAAAAAATTATAAAGCCGTCTTTTTTGATGCTTTTGGGGTACTGAAGAATCATAAGGGACTGATCCCTGAGATAAATAAAACGTTTGACTATCTTGAACGAAAAGGGATTTTCTACTATATCCTCACCAACGATTCCTCAAGAAGTCCTGAAGATCTGGCCAAATGGTATCAGGACAGGGGAATAAATCAGATTACAACTGATAAGATTCTGTCATCCGGAATGCTGGCAATGGAGTTCTTTAAGACAAAACTCACAAACGGACACGCAGTTGCCTATCTGGGCACACCAGCTTCGGCACACTATATTGAATCTGTTGGCCTTAAAACCATTCCGATTCAGGAAGTTGACATGGATAATCTTGATATAATTGAATCGTTTGCCTTTCTTGATGATGAGGGATTTAACTGGAACGAGGATATTAACAAGACCATAAACCTGTTGCGTAAGAAAAATATGACCGTTGTTGTTGCCAATACTGACATTAATTACCCGGTAAGCAGAAATGAAATTTCTGTCGCAATAGGAGGCCTGGCTGATCTGGTTGAGAATATTATAGGAAAAAACTTTATTCGGTTTGGAAAGCCTGATGCCCAAATGTTTCTCCTGGCTTACGAAAGGGCACTGCAGGATATCCAGGTCAAACGAAAAGAAATTCTCATGGTTGGCGATACCTTATACACCGATATTATCGGGGGCAATAAATTCGGACTTGATACTGCTCTTGTATTATCCGGAAATACACTTCCTGAAATGGCCAGTGTAAGAATAAGTGGTTCCGGTATTATTCCGACTTACATTTGCGACTCAGCCGTCATAGAATAGACAGTATTCATACAGCCAGATATAAAAAAAGCTGCCCTGAAGGACAGCTTTTTATTTATATCTGAATCGTTTATTACAATCCTTTCACTGCCTTTGATGTTGTTTTAATAATTACAGCAGCAATTTTATATGGGTCACCATTTGAAGCAGGACGACGATCCTCAAGACGACCTTTCCATCCGTTTTCAATAGTTCCAACAGGAATACGAATTGAAGCACCACGGTCAGAAACGCCATAACTGAAGTCTGTAATTGCAGCCGTTTCGTGTTTACCTGTCAGACGCTGATCGTTATAAGCACCATATACATCAATATGCGATTTAATGTTTTTACCAAATTCCTCGCAAATTGCAGTGAATACATTTTTATCACCACATGTTCTCATTAAACCATTTGAGAAGTTAGCATGCATACCTGAACCGTTCCAGTCAAGCTCCTTGCCAAGTGGTTTTGGATGCCAGTTTACAACCACACCATATTTCTCCGCAATTTTTTCAAGGAAATAGCGACCTAACCAGATCTGGTCACCTGCGCTGTGAGCTCCTTTTGCAAAAATCTGAAACTCCCACTGCCCTGCAGCAACTTCTGCGTTAATACCTTCAATATTCAGACCAGCTTCCAAACAAACATCAAAATGTTCTTCTACAATTTCACGACCAAATGCATTCTGTGCACCGACACCACAATAATACGGTCCCTGAGGAGCCGGATAACCGTCAGCCGGGAATCCAAGTGGTTTGTTCGTCTGTGGATCCATCAGGAAGTACTCCTGCTCAAAACCAAACCAAAAATCTTCATCGTCATCATCAATATGAGCACGACCATTAGATTCATGAGGAGTTCCATCTGCATTCAACACCTCAGTCATTACAGCATACGTATTTTTACGCGTGGGATCAGGGCATATAGCAACCGGCTTAAGCAAAAGGTCCGATGAACCACCAGTAGCCTGTTCAGTTGATGAACCATCGAATGACCATACCGGACAATCTTCCAGTTTTCCACTAAAGTTCTCTTCAACTCTTGTTTTAGCCCTTAATGACTGAGTTGGCTTGTATCCATCAAGCCAGATATACTCCAATTTTGTCTTCATAATCTTTAAATTTATGTCATTTTAATATCTGGATGCAAAAATAGATATTTTTTTGTAAATACATAAAATTTGAATTGTTTTATACAAATTTCATAGTTTATTTCAAAAAAAATAGTACATAATCCGCATTATACCCCATTATTTATTCACCTGGTTTAATTTTATTATGTGAAATCCTGAGCCACCTCAAAATAACCATATGCCATACAGAGTAGAATTTCATGCATTATTGCTAACACTTTTATCTGTTTATAAGGCTAACATGATCAATATGTCATGACTTCCGGTTGATTCGCACAGTATACAAGCTCATCTGCTTACATTTATTCATACTTCACACATGTAGTAACTTTAGGCGATTTATAGCAAGGGCCGGATCCATTAAGTAATCGCTTTACGTCTCATTAACTTAACACTAAGAATACATTCACCCATCGATGATTTATTTTTTGTTAATTTTATATTTATTTTCATTGGAAAGAATCATGACATTTTATATCTTTGAGCAACACTTAACACAAATAAAATGCACAAACTCTACTTGACCATTTTTTTCTCTCTCATTGGATTATTCAATGCCGTTGGACAGATCAATTTCAATGCTTACATGTACAACGATCAGGAAACAGTAAAATTTATTAATATGACACAGCACGAAAGTGAAGATCCATACATGTTGTTTTACTGGAAAACCGGCGACGGAATTGAACGATTTGCAGGCAATGAACTCATACATTATTATGAATCTGCAGGGCTTTATGAAATTACGCTCATCGGGATTAAAAAAAGCGGAGAAAGAGACACATTCAGGCAGGAGCTTACCATACCCGGAGATCTTGAATTTTTATCCGGGGAGGCAGAGATTCAGAAAAAAAGTGTTGCACAGAATCTCTCCAACCTGAAACAGCTGGATTTAATCAATGAAAAAAAGAAAGAGTCAAACCTGTAGGATCTAATCCATCTCCTCCTTCAGGTCTATATCTTCCATGTTCTTATCATAGAATTTATACTGCAGAAATGCGAACGATTCTATGGATTTTATTTTAATCCGCGAAGTGTACTTTTTACGCCAGTTTCTTAAAACAGAAAAGAAACCTTTTGTTATATAGGCATATACGTAAGGATGGACCTCAAGCTGAAACTCCTTAACCTTTAAGGTATTAACAAGGTAATCTATTTTTCCTTCCAACTGATCCACAAACAAAATTGAAGGCCTGATTTCTCCTTTTCCGAAACAACTCGGACAGGTTTCATCTGTTTCTTTATGCATCTCCGGCCTTACCCTTTGGCGTGTTATCTGCAGAAGACCGAATTTACTGAGTGGTAAAATCTGATGTTTGGTACGATCCTGTGCCATGGCTGTTTTAATCCGCTCAAACACTTTTTGCTTATGTTCGGAACCATGCATATCAATAAAATCGACCACGATAATACCTCCCATATCACGTAGGCGTAACTGGCGGGCAATTTCGTCAGCGGCGGCTAAATTTACCTCCAGGGCATTGGTCTCCTGATTCTGTCCGCTCCGGGACCGGTTACCGCTGTTTACATCAATGACATGAAGTGCCTCGGTGTGCTCTATAATCAGATATGCACCATTCTTAAATGAAACGGTTTTACCAAATGATGATTTGATCTGTTTGGTGACGCCGAACTGGTCAAATATAGGCGCATCGCCTTTATACAACTTAACGATTTTTTCCTGTCCTGATGAGATAATGGATACAAAATCTCTTACCTCATTGTACACAGCCTTATCGTTGATGTAAATATTTGAAAACTCGGGATTAAGAATATCCCTCAGAATTGCCGAAGTTCTGCCAACTTCCTCGTAGATGCATTGAGGTGATTTAGCTTTTGTAAGGACTTCAACCGTTTCCTCCCAGCGTTTCACAAGCGTTTTCAGCTCCTTGTCAAGATCGGCTACCTTTATTCCTTCTGCAACCGTTCTGATGATGACACCAAAATTATTTGGTTTAATGCTCTGAACCAGCTTCTTCAACCGGCTTTTCTCTTCAACGGAATTGATCTTCTGGGAGACTGAAATCCGGTTCGAAAACGGCATTAATACCATATACCTTCCCGCAATTGACAGTTCTGAAGTTAAACGGGGTCCTTTTGTTGAAATTGGTTCCTTGGCAATCTGAACCACAATCTCCATCCCGTTTTTCATGACAGAACCGATGGATCCGTTTTTATCGATATCCTGTTCATTTCTGAACTTTTGCAGGCTAGGCCCTTTTTTAGGCCCCGACTGTAAGGCAATAAATTTTTTCAGTGAACTGAACTGTGGACCCAGATCCAGATAATGCAGGAATGCATCTTTTTCGTAGCCAACATCAACAAAAGCAGCATTCAGTCCGGGCATGATCTTCTTAACCTTCCCCAGATGTATATCCCCAACGGAGAATTTTACATCGCGTTGTTCGGTGCTAAGTTCGACAAGCCTTTTATCTTCTAATAACGCTATTGATATGTCTTTTGACGAAACGTCAATGATGAGCTCGCTGTTCACGTTTTACTTTTTCAGTCGTTTTAACAAATGGTTCGACTACTTAAAAAAAGAACAAACTCTATGCATAAAGTTTGTTCTTAAGATCTTTATCTCACATAAGAGAAATAACAGGAGTTATTTCTTCTTCTTATGTCTGTTTTTTCTAAGTCTTTTTTTACGCTTGTGCGTAGCCATTTTATGTCTTTTCCTCTTTTTCCCGCTAGGCATAGCTTATACTTTTACTGGATTAATAATATTACTTAACTGTATCTTTCACCTGTGTAATGAAAGTCTTTGCAGGCTTGAAAGATGGTACATAATGAGCAGGAATCTTAATCGTAACACCTTTTGAAATATTACGGGCAGTTTTCTCAGCTCTTTTCTTAACGATAAAGCTACCGAATCCCCTTAAATATACGTTATTTCCATCAGCCAGGGAACCTTTTACAGTTTCCATAAAAGCCTCTACAGTTTTCAAAACTGTCATCTTCTCAATCCCTGTATTTTTTGAAATCTCGTTGACAATATCAGCTTTAGTCATCTTTAATAATTTTATTTAGTTATACTTACAGATTCCTGTTATTTTTGAGCATGCAAATATATATCTTTTATCCTACAGCACAAAAAGTAAACCCTTATTTTTTTTACAAAAACAAAAAAATCAGCCAATTAGCCCACCTTCTCTTTGCTAAAAAAGTTTAAAATCACGGATAAAATGATGTAAAAAGGAATGATTACCACAAAACTCTTCAAACCCCAAATCACCAGGGCCACCAACCCCGTTATGAGTAAAAGATAACGGTACCAGTTATTGCTTAATCCAAACGATTTAAACTTTAATGCAAATAGATCTACCGGCAGAACAAGCATGACCGCCGAACACAGGAATATTACTACCAGTAATCCTTTCAAAAACAAACTGTTACCCTCAAACACAGCGCCCTGTTCCTTGATGAGCAGAATAAATGAAAAGACAAACAGCGTATTCGCGGGTGTCGGTAATCCTATAAAATGTGATTTCTGATTCTTGTCTATATTAAATTTTGCCAGTCGCAAAGCCGATCCTACACCAATGAGTAACGGCAAACCTATTATTACCAGATCAAGTGTTCTGATCAGAGTTAACTGGTCAATATTATGAAGCCCTATAATACTAGCGGTAAAAACAGTGGCAGCAACAGCCGGGACAACACCAAAACTTATCATATCAGATAAACTATCCAGCTGAACACCAAATTCAGATGTTGCATTTAAAAGCCGTGCAGCAAATCCGTCCGTAAAATCAAAAAACGCCGCAACCAATATGGCGATCATTGCGTGCTGAAAGTCAGTATTAAACACAAAAAACAATGCTGTAATTCCTGACAACAGCGATAACATGGTTAATATGCTGGGAATACTTTTTCGTAACATTTATCAGAATTTTGTGATCTGACTGATCCCTCCTTTTACCCGGTCGCCAACAGCAACATCGAGCCTGGTGCCAACCGGTAAAATCAGGTCCACCCGTGAACCGAACTTAATAAACCCCATGTCTTTATTCTGTACCGCCAACTCCCCTTCTTCAGCATAGGTCACTATGCGTCGGGCCATGGCACCTGCAATCTGTCTGATCATGATTTCCCTTCCAGGTTCAAATTCCAGTACAATTGTTGATCGCTCATTTTCAGTACTGGCTTTTGGAAGAAAAGCCGCATAAAACCTTCCGGCATGATGTCTGTAGTAACGCACCAGTCCGTTTATCGGCCATCGGTTCACATGAACACTTGAAATAGACATAAAAATGGATACCTGCAGGCGCTTATCCCTGAAGTATTCCGGTTCATACACCTCTTCAATAACAACAATTCTCCCATCAGCAGGCGCAATAACCTTCTGTTCATGATGAACAAAATCCCTGTTCGGATTTCTAAAGAACAAAGAAACAAATATGAAAAATAAAATAGAAGCAGTGGTGGTTAATGATTTAGCGACCTCGTTATCAGAATATATAGCAATCGCCAGGTTGACCATTAATAAGATCAACAAAAAAACCAATAAAATTGTCCTCCCTTCTTTGTGAATCCTAATCATTCCTTCACTGAATTAATACTAACAACATGGACACGGCCGGCAGTGCAAAAATAAAACTGTCTAGTCTGTCCAGAATTCCCCCGTGTCCCGGAATCAAATGACCAGAATCTTTAACTCCGGCTTCTCTTTTGAACTTTGACTCAACAAGGTCTCCTAAATTTGCTGCAATTATAGCAATTAAAATAAATATCTCAAACTCAACCAATTCAAAACCGCTTATCCAGTTTAATCGGTGAACCAGAATTCCAGTAAGAACCGACATTGCAGCGCCCCCAATAAGTCCTTCCCAGGATTTCTTAGGGGATACAGATGGCATAAGTTTATGCTTTCCGAAAGTCACCCCGAACAGGTATGCGAATGAATCATTTACCCAGATGATTACAAACAGCAACAGGAGATTACCGGATGTAAAACCCCACTGATTGCTGTACCACACAGGTATTAAGGCAAATGGGATTCCAAGGTATACAATAGTGAATCCAATTGAGGATCGGGCTGTATTTAGTTTTGGTTTTGTAAATAAAAAAACCGACAACATCAATACTATTGTTCCAGCTCCACCGGCCAGAAAACTTACAATATCCGGATCTTTACGCATGAAATGCATGGCAGTAAAAAGCAAAACAGCAATAAAAGTTACGGTTGCAAATTTGCTTTGAGAGAAATCATCACCGCCCATTTTTAGAAATTCACGGATACCTATGACCATGAGTAACGGGAATACAACATACCCCACCATCATGTACCTGGTGGCTAAGAATATAACAGCAACATATACGATCCCGGAAAGGCTTCGGACCAGTAAATCTTTCATCTTTTATGCCTGTTTTGAATGGTTTAAAAACATTTCATTTTCAGGCAACAAAAATACAATTAGTTTTTTGGGTCCGTGTGCTCCAAGCACTAAAGTTTTTTCAATATCTGCCGTTCTGCTTGGTCCGGTAATAAGCGAAACCATTGAAGGCAGTTTGTTATATTTCGATTTAAGAACTTCTATTCCCTGTTTTAAGTATGGAACCAGCTGACTGTTTGATGCGATGACGAACAAAACCGGAGGGAAAACATGATTCCGTCTGTTCCCGCCTGAAACAGCAGAAACCAGAACAGATCCCGTTGAGGCTATAAGCGCTTCGCATGGCACCACAAAAGCATCCTCATTATCCGCAGACGCTTTATATTGTATTCCGGTAATGGATGATATAATTTCAGAACTACAGGCAACACCATCAATGTCCTCTTCTTTTACGTGAAATTCTATTTTCTCCGCCAGTTGATCCGGTGAATCTATTTTGTAACAGATACCGCTCACTTTTTCAATCTGTTTTTGAAATTCAGATGTCAAATCCTCATCAACAGGAACCAACTCATCTTTCTTCCATTCAGGTTCTATGATATCAAAGAGATCATCCCCGGTTGCTATCCGTCTGATCCTGCTTAATATGGCATCACGCGATGTCATCAGGATTCAGCTGTTTTCTCTTTACCTTCTTCTTTTTTATCTGACAATGGAACGTCTTCTACTTTAACTTCCTTAGCTTTGACTGCTTTTTTATTTGCCCCGTCGGCCTTTGCTTTTTTGGTTTTTGTTTCTCCTTTAACCACACCATCCATTTTCTTTTCAGGGGAAGCTGGCTTAACCAACTCTTTTTTCCATGGACGCTCACCGAAGATCTCTACCATATCTTCCGTAAAGATAACCTCCTTATCCAGAAGTTTTTCTGCCAGCTTACTGTGGCCTTCCTTATTTTTGGTCAGGATATCCTTAGCTCTTTCATACTGTTCATCAATCAGCTTTTTAACCTCAACATCTATTGATTCAGCTGTTCTTTCACTGTATGGTTTGGTAAAATTGTATTCGCCACCCATTGAATCGTAGTAGCTGAGATTCCCAATCACATCACTCATACCAAGGTAAGAAACCATGCCATAAGCAGATTTGGTCACACGTTCCAGGTCATTTAATGCACCGGAAGAAATCCGTCCGAAAACCAGATCTTCGGCAGCACGGCCTCCTAAGGTAGAGCACATCTCATCCAGCAGTTGTTCTTTGGTAGTTAACTGCCGTTCTTCGGGCAGATACCATGCAGCACCTAAAGCTTTTCCTCGGGGAACAATAGTCACTTTAACCAGTGGATGTGCATGTTCAAGCAACCAGCTGACTGTTGCATGGCCCGCTTCATGATAAGCGATGGCTTTCTTCTCATCCATGGTGATAATTTTATTCCGCTTTTCAAGGCCACCGATAATACGGTCAACTGCATCAAGAAAGTCCTGCTTTTCAATCACTTTTTTCTCCTTACGTGCTGCAATAAGTGCGGCTTCGTTACAAACATTTGCGATGTCTGCACCCGAGAATCCCGGTGTTTGTTTAGCCATCAGCTCAGAATCCACTGACTCATCGATTTTTAAAGGACGAAGATGAACCTGGAATATTTCCTTTCGTTCATTAAGATCAGGCAGTTCCACATGGATCTGTCTGTCAAAACGTCCGGCACGCATCAGCGCTTTATCCAGGATGTCGGCCCTGTTTGTTGCTGCAAGGATGATGACACCACTGTTGGTATCAAAACCATCCATCTCTGTGAGTAACTGATTCAGTGTATTCTCACGTTCATCATTGGAGCTCATATTTGGTGTTCTTCCCCTGGCGCGTCCAATGGCATCAATCTCATCAATAAATACGATACAGGGAGCTTTTTCTTTCGCCTGCTTAAAAAGATCACGCACCCTTGAAGCACCTACGCCCACAAACATCTCCACAAAATCGGATCCTGACAGGGAGAAAAAGGGTACATTTGCCTCACCCGCCACAGCTCTCGCAAGCAAAGTTTTACCAGTTCCGGGAGGGCCTACAAGCAAGGCACCTTTTGGTATTTTACCACCAAGTTCCGTATATTTCTGAGGGCTTTTGAGGAAGGATACTATTTCTTCTACCTCCTGCTTGGCTTCAGCCAGGCCGGCCACATCGTTGAAATTAATTTTTATATTGGACTCCCTGTCAAACAGTTTTGCTTTTGATTTACCCACGCTGAAAATACCACCGGGACCTCCTCCGGCCTGTGACGACATACGGCGCATGATGTAGAACCACAATACAATAAGTACCACAAAAGGCAGGAAACTCAGAAAGCTCCCCCAGTATTCGGGCCGTTCCTCATAACGAATATCTGTAAGCTTTTCATCCTTGTTCTGCTCATTGGCAGCATCCACATCGTTTGTAAGGATCTCAACGCTTGGAATTTTAACCGTATAGTGCGGCCCGGGCGTATCATCTTTTCCATCCTTAATATAATCACTGATTTTATCCGGTTTCAGGTAAATTTCTGCTTTATCCTGATTGGTAATAACATCAATCCTTTTAATTGCATTGTCTTTAAGTATGGTATTTTTGAAGGTACCGTAAGCCATGGAGTTCCCCTCTGATCCATTTCCATAAACACTTAATACAACAAGAAATATGGCTATCAGACCATAAATCCAGTAAAGATTAAATTTAGGTTTCATCGGAGGCATCTTATCTCCGGGTTTAGGCCTCGATCCGCCAGCCGAAGGTCTCCTTTGTGAATTATTATTTTCTTCCATAATTAATATATATCCTCTATCCATGTTATGTCGGCATCTGCCCAAAGCGATTCAACCTTGTAAAAATTACGTGGTTCTTTCTGAAACACATGCACAATTAAGTTACCGTAATCTACAGCTATCCATTCTGAATTTTTAAATCCGTCCTTATTAATGGGTTTGTCATTAATTTGTTCACGGACGTAATCAATAACGGACTCAGCGACAGCGTTCACATGAGTTGTAGAATCTCCCTCACAAATGACGAAATATGAACAAACAGAATTTTCAAGTTTAGTCATATCAACCACTGCAATTCGTTTTCCTTTTTTTTCCTGAATTCCTTCTACTACTTTTTGAACAAGCAAATCAGCTTCTGCCATATTAAATTTAGAATTTAACTCCTTTATTAACAAATTCCATGCAAAGATAGTTTTTATGACAAAAAATAGCTGTATTAAATTTCTTTAAAACCCATTTAGATTGCTAGTCGTTGCAAATTAGCTTAATTTTGCAGCCTGATTTTTAATATGAAATGGGAGTAATAGAACTTGAAAATATGGAGTTTTTCGCCTACCATGGCTGTTTCAGAGAAGAACAGGTAGTTGGAAACTCTTTTATGGTAAATGTCAGACTTGAAGGAGATTTTAGCATTCCGGCAAAAAGTGACAATATTGCAGACGCTGTAAATTATCAGATTATTTTTAACCTGGTTCAGGAACAGATGGCTGTTACATCGCATCTCCTGGAGCATGTTGCCCAACGCATACTTGATGTAATCTACAATCAATATCCGGATCTGGACAAAGCATCGGTAAAAGTATCCAAAGTGAATCCTCCGCTTGGTGGGCAGACACAACAGGTAAGCGTAACCTTATCGCGTTAAAATATCTCCAGCAGCTCTTCCAGGTTCTGAATCGTCCAGGTAGCTACACCATGGTTCTCCGGGAGCTTATTGTAATCAAAATAAACCTGATCCATGCCAAATGAGCGGGCTCCTTCAATGTCGGCCTCAATGTTATCACCTATCATCACACTTTCTGACTTTCTGGCATTAACGGACTTTACGGCGTACTCAAAAATAGTCCGTGAAGGTTTCTGAGCTTTTACTTCTTCAGATAATACCACTTTTTTAAAATACGGTGCAAGCCCTGTCAGCCCCATCTTACGGTTCTGAACCTCTACAAATCCGTTGGAAATAATATAAAGGCTATAGTTTTCATGCAGTTTCTTAACCACACTGAGAGCATTATCAACAAGAATATTTTTATCGGAACAAAAAAGCAAAAAGTCCTCTGCCAATGCGTAAGTCAGTTTTTCATCCTCTACATTTTTTACGGCAAGTGTTTTTCTGAAGCGGCCATACTTAACATCCTCCTTTTTAAGCTTGTTGACCTTATATTCATTCCAGAGTTTTATATTAATCTCTGCATATACCGTATAGAAAGCATCAAAACTTTCAAACCACCGGTTCAAACTATACTTATCGAAACACTCCTTCAGCGAAAGCAATGCACACGCATCAAAATCAAACAAGGTATTGTCAAGATCAAAAAACAGATGTTTATACTTTTTATTCAGCTTCATTTCGTTTTGCTTTTCCGGCTCCATCCACACAAATCACAATCTCGCCCCTTGGTGGATTTTCTTCATAATAACACTTTACAGCTTCCAGTGTTCCCCGCTTTACTTCTTCGTGGATCTTGCTTATTTCACGCGATACAGAGCATTTTCGTTCAGATCCGAAAATCTCCGCCATTTGGGAAAGTGCCTTTACCAATCTGTGTGGAGATTCATAAAATATCATGGTCCGGTCCTCTTCAGAAAGAATGGTCAGCATTTTCTGTCGTCCTTTCTTTTGCGGCAGAAAACCTTCAAAGGTGAACCGGTCATTCGGCAGTCCAGAAACAACCAGGGCAGGAATAAATGCTGTCGATCCCGGTAAACATTCAATATCGACATCCTGTGCCACACATTCCCGAACCAGCAGGTAGCCCGGGTCACTTATGGCCGGCATTCCGGCATCCGTAATTAAAGCAACATCTGATCCGGCATTAATGCTTTGAGCAACACGTTGCACCGTTTGGTGTTCATTAAACTTATGGTGCGACTGCATGGGTGTCTTAATATCATAGTGTTTCAGAAGAATGCCTGATACCCGTGTATCTTCCGCAAGAATCAGATCCACCTCTTTTAACACCCTGACAGCCCGGAACGACATATCCTCAAGGTTTCCAATTGGTGTTGGAACTACATATAACTTACCGGCTCCCATTCTACTGTTTATATCTTCGGTTTACCAATGACACAAATCGTCCTGTTGTATCATCATCAAAATCCCAGTCAAAGTGCTGAACCATATACTCCAGAGCACTATCAAAAGAGTCCATGGCATTAAGGTCATCCAGACTTTTAAAAAACAGATCCCGGTCGTTATTGAACAACTCTTTCTGAAACATAAACCGCTCATTAATATTGATTGCCCTTTTTAAATCCGTAATGGGTGAACCCTCCAGCCTGGCACTTATGGAATTCGAAATATCTTTCTTTATGCGGTCAATAACCTTTTCTCCTGCTTCGATTGTTTCACCCAAAACGGTGATAGTTCTTTTTTTAGTCGTAACAATTTTACTTTCCCCTTCTGCTTCACTCTCCACTTTCAACATTTCTTCCTCCACCTCAATTACGGGCTCATCTTCCCGCTCATCTCTGTTTTCAATTTCTTCATCAACTACTTCGGGTTGAACCGGAATTTCAGGTTCCTGTATTTCAGTAGACACAGGTTCTGTTTCCTCTTTTTCTGACTGTACATAATCGTTTTCCGGCTCTGCAGCATCTTCTTTTACAGCAGCTTCAGGTGTTGGCTCTGTCTCCGGTTCTACTTTGTGTGGTTCAGGCTTGCGGGGCTCTTCTTCTACCTGTATTTCTTCTTTCTGATCCTCAACTTCATGAATTGCCACACGAACTTCTCCCGGAAGTGTGTCAATATTTTCCTTTAGCTGTTCGGCCTTGCTTTTAGCCAGTTTGATTATGGGTTCCGGAATATCACCGTAACCTTCCATCCCTTCAAGTAAAAGCTGTAATTCGTTTAAATCTTTATGTATGAGTTTTAATAAGGCACTTCTATCCATTTATCTTGTTTTTCGGTCTCTTATAAATACGACCTAAAATTAAAATTATTTTTCCAAGCATGGTGTTTCTGGCTTTAAAATTATAATTTTGGTTGCTCTAAGTAGTATATAATGAATCTATTTTCAGAAGCAGAAATTAACGAAAAGACAGGTAATATTGAGGTTATATGCGGTTCAATGTTCTCAGGTAAAACCGAGGAGCTGATGCGTCGTATAAAGCGGGCTGAATTTGCCAGACAGAGCGTCATTATTTTTAAACCATCAGTTGATAAGCGGTATTCCGAAACGAAGGTTGTGTCACATGACATGAAGGCGGTGCCCTGCATCTCCTTAACAAAAGCTGAACATATCCTGGAAGAGAGCGCCGCTGTTGACGTGGTTTGTATCGATGAAGCACAGTTTTTCGATTCTGAGTTGATTGATATTTGTCAAAAACTGGCCAACAGAGGTAAAAGAGTTATTGTTGCAGGTCTGGATATGGATTTTAAAGGAGAACCGTTCGGTTCCATACCGGGTCTTCTTGCTGTGGCAGATCATGTGACCAAGCTGCATGCTATTTGTGTAAAATGCGGTGCACTTGCACAGTTTTCACACCGGTTAACCTTATCAAAACAGCGTATTATGTTGGGTGAAAAGGAACTTTATGAACCTTTATGCCGTAAATGTTTCGGGAAAGCACTGAAAGACAGTGAGTCACAAAAATCATTGACGTTTAACGAATAATATAACCATGCATCCGAACTACGAAAAGCCCTTTACATTCGACCGGGTGGTCAGGATAGTGATTGGCACGATTGTTATTATCGCATTGTATCTTCTGGTGAACCATATCAGAGGTGCACTGATCCCGTTTTTTGTAGCCTGGCTTATAGCCTATCTTATGAATCCTGTGGTCAACTTTATTCAGAATAAAGTGAAGGTCAAATCAAGATTGTTGTCCGTTCTGATCACCCTAATACTTATTATTGGTGTACTCACAGGGTTAGTTTACCTTTTGGTTCAGCCAATTTCCTATGAGGTGGAACATACCATAGCTCTGCTTAAGAATTACGCTGCCAGTAATCATGACTCCATCCTGTTCCCGGATAACTGGGAAAAAAGTTTCAGAAAGCTGATTGAGTTGCCGGAGATCCAGCAATACATTGCTAATCAGGATTACGGAAAACTGTTTGAAAAAATTATGCCCTCGGCCTGGAAAATCTTTTCGGGGTCTGTAAATGCCGTATTATCCATTTTTGTGGTTTTCGTCATACTGCTCTATATCATTTTTATTCTGCTGGATTTCGATAAAATATCAACCGGATGGATCAAATTGATTCCCGACAAATACAGACATTTTATTGATAAGTTGTCCGATGATCTAGAAGATGGCATGAACCGCTATTTCCGTGGCCAATTTTTAATTGCTACGATTGTAGGTGTGCTGTTCAGTATTGGTTTCTCAATTATTGATCTTCCGCTGGCAATAGTGTTCGGTATTTTTGTGGGGCTGCTGAACCTGATTCCTTACCTGCAGATTATAAGTATTGTGCCTGCCACCTTGCTAATTCTGCTGAAATCGCTTGAAACAGGGCAGCCTGTCTGGATTGTAGCACTTTCTGTTCTTATTGTTTATGCCGTAGTTCAGACGTTCCAGGATGGATTTTTAGTACCAAAAATTATGGGCAAACGCATGGGGCTGAATCCTGCCATCATCCTCTTATCCTTATCCGTATGGGGAGCTTTGCTTGGGATCGTAGGAATGATTATCGCCTTACCTTTTACGACCTTGCTGATATCGTATTACAAACGTTTTATTTTATACGAGGATGAGCAGGGGAGATCGATTGACGAGGTTCAGAGCAAACCAAAGCAGAAAAAACAAGACCAGGCCACCTCTTAAATCAGGCTGATCAGGAGTTGTTCTGCGAAAATTATAAGAAACACAATAAAATTGGACCTAAATATTTGGTTTATTTAGATTCTGTTTTATACATTTGTCCACCCAATTTCAGGAGAGATGGGTGAGTGGCTGAAACCACCGGTTTGCTAAACCGGCGTACGGGTAATACTGTACCGGGGGTTCGAATCCCCCTCTCTCCGCCATCGCCCACCGAAGTTCTGTTTTTTCAGAACTTCGGTGGGCTTTTTTGTGCTAAATGCTTTCCCGGTATTGATCCCCTTTTGGGCTACGTCGGATAAATCCGCTTTGGGATTCAGGTTTTGTCTTTTAAACTTTCACACTAAGGGATCACCGACCCAAAACAACTAATCCTGAACATTGAAAACTAACGTATAAACCCGTTATATTCTTCAGCTTGCAGCTCAAACTCAAAATGTTGCTTTCATATGGTTGGTCAGCATCTTAAGAGTTACGGATTGAAGTATTTGAACTGTAATAAATTTCCAGTACATTTGATTGTTTGAATTATTTATAACCTGTTTATTGAAATTATGAAAAAGTTTATTGTTTTAACTGTAGTGCTTTGTGCGACCCTATACGCAAAATCTCAGGACACATTCAGAGTGAAAATTGCTGAACCCGTTTATAATTTTGATCCTGATCACCTTATTTGTGGTGATACAGTCGATTTAATTGCAGAAGTACTACTACCTGCCAGCTTACAAATAGACTTGTTTACAGGAGAAGATGATATCTTTAACTACGAAATTGTAAATAAACTTAATAACAAGGTGGTTTATGCATTTGACGGTACAATACCTTCTTCGTATCAAACTACACTTTATCTTTCTGAAGGTGACTATATATTTAAATGGTTGTATGGATGTGCGGCATGTAACAATCCTCAACTGGAAGGTCAGACCAGTGAGTGGATTGTTGTTGGAGACCATGTTGAATGCGCTTTCAGCGTTACAGGCAACATAAATATCAATACTCTTCAATACACCTGGGTACCATACACTGAAAATTCATATGAGAACCGGATTTTTGTTTCTCCTAAGGAATCCGGTTACTATAAAGTTATTGCTACGAGTCCGACTAATTATAGTGCAACAGACTCCATTTATCTTGATGTATCTTCCTTTTCTCTTGATTATGGAGATGATATTGATCTTGTATGCGGGCTAAAAATGAAAATGAACAGACCTCGTATTGATTACTATTTTTTTGATGACTTAAGTTACAAGTGGGAACCTTCTACAGGTTTGGATGATCCAAATATCCAAAGACCTACAGTAGAGATTCTTCAGGATCAGACTTATATTGTTACTGCCTCAACTTCGAAAGGCTGCATCACAAAAGATACAATAAAAGCTAATTTTACTCCTTTAAAAGCTACATCTTATGCTACCGATGTTTATTGTGGAGAAAAAGCCCAACTCTCTGTGAGTACAAATGGAAGTCCGTTTGCAACAGATGTAACTTATAAGTGGACACCTGATAGTCTGTTAGATGATAACAGTATACAAAATCCATTCGCAGAAATAACTGAAACGACAACCTTTAGTGTTGTAGTTTCAAACTCTAAGGGTTGCAAAGACTCAACTACACAAACTGTGTATCTTGTGGCAAATGAAGATTACCAACCGGAAATATGTATGGTTACGGTTGACAGTGCAAATCATAATGTTATCGTTAAAAAGCAGGATTTATCCTTTACGGGTGATACTGTTTATATATATAAGGAAACAACAAAAAAGGATGAATTTATAAAAATCGGAGCGCTGGCGGATCAGGAGACGTATTTTACTGACACCTTATCGAATTCTTTGCAGAACTCCAACCGGTATAAAATTTCAGGTTCTGATGCCTGTGGATTTGAGACTGGCCTGAGTTTATCGCATAAAACAATCCATCTGACGATAAACAAAGGCATTCGGGACACGTGGAATTTAATCTGGAGTGGTTACGAGGGACTTGAATTCGATACGTACCAGATTTACAGAGGTTTTTCTCCGGATGGCATGCAAAAAATAGCTGAAATTGCGAGCAACTATTTCACCTTTACGGATTTATATCCACCAGCCGGAGAAATGTACTATCAGATAAGAATAGATAATATTTCTTCCTGTGCGGTAGAAACCAAATCAGCATCATTTTCATCAGGTTCAATTCAATCAAACCTGGTTGACACAAAAATATTTACAGCAAAAGATATAACCACCCGCTTCCCATTCCGGGTATTTCCGAATCCTGCTCACGATAAGATTCAAATATCATCTGATACACAGGATCAGTCTTACAATGTTTGTATCGTATCACTTGATGGTAAAATTCTTAAAAAGAGGACAATTGATAGCAACGGTCAAATTAATCTTTCTGAATTCAACACCGGTGTATATATACTTAAAGCAGAGAACAAATACGGAACATATTACAAGACATTGGTCATAGAATAAGGTTTTAATCATTGCGCAAAAGTTATGGTTGCCATATCAACATATATCTAACAAACAAAACGTTATAAATAATAGCTATGAAATATTTTATTCTTTTACTTTCTGTTTCAATGCTTCTAATTCCGGTTTCGGCTCAGGATACTCAGGAGCTAAAGATTGATTCCAAAGTTAATGATGTAACCGTTTTTCTGGATGGTGCTCAGGTAACCCGCAAAAAGACAGTTGATGTTCCGACAGGAATTACAAATATTGTTTTTGTAAATCTCTCACCCTATATAGATTCAAAAAGCATCCAGGTAAAAGTCAAAGGGAAGGTGATGGTACAATCTGTTTCGCAACAGAGGAATTACATGAACAATAAACCTGATCTCGCAGAAGCAGAGAAACTACATGCTGAAATACTTGAGCTGCGGAAAGAACTTAAGTTGGGACAGACTTATCTTACGATAACCAGAAAGGAACTCGATTTTCTGAATGACAACCGCATAATAAGTGGACGGAATAATGAATTGAGCATTACGAACCTGAAAGAAACATCTGCATTTTACGGGGAACGTCTTAAGGCGCTTAAATTAAAAGAAATTAAACAGGAAGACGATATTAACCAGTTAGAGAAAAAGATTCAGCAACTTGAGAATCAGAGAAACCAGCTATCGGATAACCATGGATTTCCAACCGGTGAAATTGTAATTAAGATTGAATCCAAAACAAACAGCAAGTCTGAATTTGAACTTTCCTATCTTGTCACAAATGCAGGATGGTTCCCGTCTTATGATATCCGGGCTAAAAACATATCTGAACCCGTGGAAATCGTATACAAGGCCAATGTGCACCAGGATACAAAAGTGGATTGGGAAAATGTTAAAATCAGGTTTTCATCATCCGATCCCAATGTTTCAGGTGTCATGCCCACATTGAATCCCTATTACATCAGCTATAATTACAGACCCTTAAATTATGGGCGCATAATTTCTGAAGTATCAGGTTACATATACGATAATAAAGGTGAGCCTCTGCCCGGTGCTTCAGTATCAGTAGAAGGTACGACTATCGGAACTGTAGCTGATATCAATGGCCATTATTCCCTGATGTTACCTGCCGGTTCTAACCGGTTAAAAATATCATTTATAGGGTATAGCTCTAAGACTGTTGATGCAAATCAACCATTAATTAATATCGCTCTAAATGAAAGTGCTCAGGAATTAGGTGAGGTTAGTTTTAAAGATGTTGAAGCAACCAGTATAAGCGATGCTCTTCAGGGTAGAATTGCAGGTTTGGATATTTCACGAAGCCGAAACAAAAAGAACATTGCAGATAAAGAAAGTATAGCTGTACCATTTGTTCAAACCGAAAATCAAACGACTGTTGAATTTGAGATCTCGGTTCCTTACTCACTGAAGTCAGATAAAAAAACATATGCCGTTGAAATGGTAGATTACAGTTTGCCGGCAAACTACCAGTATTTCTGTATTCCAAAAGTTGACAAAGATGCCTTCCTGCTGGCAAACATTACAGACTGGAGTAAGTATAACTTTCTTGAAGGTGAAGCCAATATCTTTTTTGAGGAAACCTACATCGGCAAAACGATCCTTGATGTGAGAAATGCAGGTGATACATTACAGGTATCACTTGGAAGAGACAAAAATGTTGTGGTTCAAAGAGAATTACTCAAAGACAAGACCAGCAGACAGTTTATCGGAACTAAAAAAGAAGTTAGCCGTGCCTGGGAAATAAATGTAAAAAACAATAAGAGTCAGAAAATCAGCATGGTTATCCTGGATCAGGTTCCGGTATCGAAAAATGAAGAAATTGAAATCGAAATTAAAGATTTGTCCGGCGCAAAGATGAATAACGACACAGGAGAACTGAAATGGGAGTTTGAGCTCAACCCCGCTAAAGAGCGGACTTTTGATCTAAACTACCTGGTTAAATATCCTAAATCAAGGACCTTGTACATTGAATAAGAAAAGAAATAACATCAAAAGCAGATATAAACTCAGAGCTATCGCCTTTCCGTCGGTAGCTTTAATTATCTCTGCTACTCTGTTCATAATTCAAGTATTTATTAACGGTATAAACTACAGGAATCCGACAGATATAATTTATTGTTCCGTTTTGATTATAATTTTCAGTACCGCCCTGGTTTTTATATCCGGAATTAAAGAGGTCAAAATCAACGATGAATATATAACCATCAGATATCCTTACAGGTTTAAAACATTCAGATTTTCTGCAAACGCATTTTCAGCTGTTCAAAGAAAAAAAACGGATAAAATGACAAGTATTGATCTGAAGTTCCGGCCTGTACTTATTTTAAAAATCCAGTTTGAAAACGGGAAGCGCATAAGGCTCTCTTCAGACTATTACACCAGTATACCAGAGATTGAAAATTATCTTAAAACCGCAGGTTACTAATCGTTCTGAGAAAAGATTTATTCATTGACAACCGTTGTAACTTATAGCTGCTATGTTCGTTCCTCTCATATAAAAACACACAACATGAAAAAACTAATTATACTACTCTTTGTGATGGTAATGATATCATCCTGTGAAAAAAAATCCCCGGTCAGTTTTGGTTTTGATTCTGATATAAACACAAATTCCAGCGGCCTTACATTGATGGATGTGGATAAAGATGCTGATTTACTATCTCTTATCGGAAGTATAGTTGTGCATACTGAATCTGTAGAGGTTATTCTCAGTGATCCGGAAGGAGCTGAAGTTTATAAAAATTCTTTTGCAGGGCCTGAAACATTTTCGATTAATGAAACATTTTCTGCAGCGCAGGGCACCTGGAAGTTACAATACACCAGCAACAATGCAACCGGTTCTATTGACTTGCATATAAGTTACAATAATTGAGCCTGAGTAATACCGGAATTTAGAAATCGTACTCAACAATTTACCTGCTCATGGTGTTTTAATAATAAATTCTGTACCATGAAGTTAGGCGCATTTTCTGTTAGTCTGTCCGTGAAAGATCTGGAAAAATCAAAAGCATTTTACGAAAAACTTGGATTTACGGTTTTTGCAGGTGATCCGGATAAAAATTACCTGATCATGAAGAACGATACAACTCTGATCGGATTGTTTCAGGGCATGTTTGAAAAAAATATTCTGACCTTCAATCCCGGATGGAATGATAAGGCACAACCCCTGCATGAGTTCACCGACATTCGTGATATCCAGAAAGAACTGAAGGTTAAGGATATTGCTATTGAAATGGAAGCCGAAGAAAATACAAAAGGACCAGCGAGCTTTATGATTTCGGATCCCGATGGAAACCAGATTCTCATTGACCAACATATTGAAGCTCCGTAAGATGAAAGCAGTACTCCGCACCCAATATGGATTTCCTGAGGTACTCAATATAGGTGAAATCCCGGTACCGCAACCACGGTTTAATGAACTGCTGATTAAAGTTTATGCTACTACTGTCAGTCGCACGGATTGTGGCATTTTACGCGGCAGGCCAGCCTTAATTCAGGCATTTACAGGTTTGGGAAGGCCAAAGGATGCCACACCCGGCACTGATTTTGCAGGCGTGGTTGAAGAAGTTGGTACAGGTGTAACCGCCTTTAAACGTGGCGATAAAGTGTGGGGATTTGACGATAACGGGCTGTCATCGCAGGCAGAATATATGGTGATCCGCGAAGATAAAGCCATCTTTCCAATTCCTGATGGTTTTTCCTTTGCCCAGGCAGTCGCCTGCGCTGAAGGTGCACATTATGCTGTAAATTTTATTAATAAAGTTCCGCTGTTTATGGATCATAATGTAATGGTTAACGGTGGAACCGGAGCCATAGGTTCAGCAGCTGTTCAACTACTTAAAGCCCGGGGGATGCATGTTACTGCCACAGCCCCATCTGAACACCTGACGACAGTTAAAACGCTTGGTGCCGACCGGGTCATCGATTATCAGAAAGAGGATTTTACGAAAGATCATGAATTATATGATTTCGTGTTCGATGCGGTCGGGAAAAGTTCATTTGCGCAGTGCAAACCCATACTGAAACCGAACGGAACCTACATATCATCTGAACTGGGTCCCCATTCTGAAAATCCCTTTCTGGCCCTTGTTTCTCCTTTTACATCCGGCAAAAAAGTAAAATTCCCATTACCGGCAAATATTAAAGGCAGTCTTACAATTGTTCTTGATTTGATGAAAAAGGGCAAATTTAAACCACTCATTGATCGAAAATATACGCTTGAAGATATCAGGGAAGCTTACACCTATGTACTATCTGGACAAAAAACAGGTAATGTAATCCTTCAGATTACGAGCGATGATTAAGTCCATCAGGATCGTTTTCAGTTTTCGCATTTCATGCTATCTTTGATGCGGATATATAGCTATGAGTTCTGCACCTCAAAAACAAATTTTCTTTCATGTTGGAACCGGAAAAACCGGCACCACCTTTCTGCAGTACAGGGTTTTCCCTCAATTAAAAAACATCTTTTACATTCAGCGTACAAAGTACAGCAAGGTAAAAAAGATTATCGGAGAAACGGATCATCAGAACATTCTGATCTCAAGAGAATTTGATCAACAACTTGAAAAAGAAATCGTCTGGTTTACAGAGTCCTTTCCCGACACAACACCTGTTATCGTGTTCAGAAGACACGACAGTTATATTGCCTCACAATACCGTCGTTTTGTAAAAAACGGTTTCAGTGGAACATTTTCAGCATTCTTCGACCTGGAGTCAGATAACGGTTATTTCAAACATACAGACCTGAATTATTCGCATCAGGTTGACTTGTTGAAAACCTATTTTGCCAAAAAACCGGTAGTGCTTTTATACGATGACTTAAGGAACGATCCTAAGGGTTTTATACTGAAATTATCAAGGATACTCAATGCAGAAATCGATTTGGATTCGGTTGATTTCAGCAGAAAACACAGCTCATATACTGAAAAACAACTTAAGATAATTCGATACCTTTCCAAAAGGGTAAATCTGACAAAAAGACGCAAATTTAAATCCGCCGTGTTACATTTTTTATGGCGCATCGGTTTCGCGGCTGTACGATATTCACTGTTGTTTCTCGCAAAGATCATTCCATCGGCCTGGATTGATCCAAAGCCATTTATTGATCCCGGTGAACTGGAAAAAGTAAAAACACATTTTTCACCGGATTGGGACAGAATTAAAAAAATAAGTTCTTAATTTAGTCACCGGGTGAATATTGAAGTATAGGTACACTTCACACACTACATAAAAATACAAATCATACTATTATGAAAACCAGAATAATTACAGCATTAACTATTTTACTATTTATTCCAACGTTTGCATCAGCTAAGAAAACAGCAGTAAAAGATACTATCATGGTATTTTACCTTGGTGGCCAGTCCAATATGGATGGATACGGTTTTGTGAAAGACCTGCCCGACTCACTGAAAAAGACGAATAAAGATGTATGGATCTTCCAGGGAAATACAGCAAGAGATAATGAAACGGGCGGAGGAATCGGGATATGGGAACAACTGAAACCGGGTCACGGACGTGGGACAAAAAGTGATGCCACATCCAATACCTATTCTGACCGGTTTGGTGTAGAACTTTCCCTTGCCCAACGTTTACAGGCATTATATCCGGATCAGAAAATAGCCTTGATAAAATATTCCAGGGGCGGCACATCCATCGACCAGAGGGCAGCCAGAGGAGCCGGAAGCTGGGATCCCAACTACACAGATAAAACCGGCATTAATCAGTATGACCATTTTCTGGAAACCGTAAAAAATGCCTCTGCAGTAAATGATATCAATGGCGATGGCGTTGAGGACGTGCTGGTGCCGGCAGGTATTTTCTGGATGCAGGGAGAATCGGATGGTGATTTCACTGAAGAGGTCGCTGCAGCCTATTACGATAATCTGAAACAACTGATGGAGCTGATCCGTGCTGCTTTCAGATCCAATGATCTACCGGTGGTAATTGGTAAAATATCTGATTCAGGAGTGAAGAATAATGGCATAACATGGCCTTATGGAGACCTGGTTCAGTATGGCGAGGAAAAATTTGCCCGGACAGATGCCAATGCAACGATTGTCCGTTCCACTAAAAAATATTCGTATTCCGATCCATGGCATTATACCAGTCCCGATTATATTGATCTGGGTATTGAGTTTGCGAATGCACTCTATCGGTTAAGAGAGAAAAAATAAATCACCGGGTTTGCATTTCATTGGTCCGGTTGGCAGGTAAGTTGACTATAAATGAGGTGGTCTTTTCTTTTATTTCAGGCTTTATCCATGTCCTGTTGATTTTCACTTTTTCAAAATCAGGTTGATGGACTACAAATTTAAGCAGCCTTTTTTGCGGTCTGCCAGGATAATTATATCCTGAATTTTTAACCGTAAAAACACCGTTTTTATATGTGAAATCTATCAGCTCATATTGGTTCTTTTCATAAGCACCAAAGGTATGACCATCGTCCGCATACATGATAAAGTTTGATGCTTTACGTTCCGGGTCAGGAAAGAAGTGAACAATAAGAGTATCGGTTTTATAATCATCGGTAGACTGAACCGGAGAAATCATGGGGATAAAGCTGCCTGCTTTTACAAATACGGGAATGTCAGATAGGGTAACCGGAACATCAATAGTTCTGCCACCTTCTATAAGTTCTCCGGAATGAAAATCATACCAGGTTCCTTCCGGCAGCACAACTTTTTGCGCGCCTGTACCTGACCGCATGACCGGCGCCACCAACAAATTGTCACCCCAGAAATAGATGGAGTCGTTAGCTGACAGTTCGGGATCATCACATACCATGAACAATGGTTTTGCCATTGGTTCTCCGGAACGATGGTTTTGCCATGCTAAGGTGTAATTATATGGCAACATCGCATACCTTAGCTTGATGTAATGTCTGACAATGTCCTGAATGGAATCCGCATAATAGATGGGTTCCGGTTCAGCATGCGAATCGGAATGCGGACGAAATACCGGTGTAAAAACAGCATACTGCAACCACCGGGTATAGAGTTCGGGGTTCTTAGTCCCACTAGCAAAGCCACCGGCATCGGAATGCATATAAGCCAGACCCGACAACCCCATGCCTAACATCACCGGTATCTGCGCACGTAGTCCGCTCCATGTTCGTCCCACATCGCCAGACCACGGGATAAGACCAAAGCGTTGTGACCCGGCATAACCGGCCCGGCCTAACACAAACAAACGTTCGTCAGGATACTCCTTCCGGTAATGATCATAAAACACTTTAGTCCAGTTATGCCCGTAAATACCATGTACTTCCGATGCTTTACCATTCACATGAATCATGGAATCAGGATGAATTTCCGGTTCTCCCAGATCGCACCACCAGCCTTCAACGCCCTGCTGTTTTAATGCATCGTATTGCTGCCACAACCAGTCTCCTGCTTCAGGATTAAAAATATCCAGCAAACCGGCTTCGCCAAAGTAAAAGTTGGGGAGTGTCATGGTTGTTCCGTCAGCATTTTTGCCAAATAAACCGTGTTGATCCAGGTAGGTATAATGCTTTGACTTTTTTGTGAAAAACGGTTCACTGATCAATATGGTCTTCACACCCTGATCTCTGAACTTACGGATCATTCGTTCCGGTTCAGACCAATGTATAGAATCCCATGACAAATTACCCATTACACCATCCTGAATCTGAGGGCCAAACCAGAAAATATCAAGGATAATGGCATCCATTGGATAACCAGCCTGAAGCATGGAATCCACAACATTTTCGGTTTGCATCTGTGACTTATATCCAAATCTTGATTGCAGGTTTCCGAGGGCCCAGACCGGCGGCATAGGTTGCATCCCGGTAAATTTCACATAATCAGACACCAGCTTATCATACGAATCATCAGCAAAAAAGTAAACTGTTGCATTTCCTCCCAGGCTTTCAAATGAAAAACGATCCACATCACGCTTCCCGATATCAAACCATGCTCTGGCTGGATTATCGAACAGCAACATGTATTTTTCAGAAGACATGATTAGCGGAATGGAATAATTAAGAAAATCAGCTCCCATGCCATAACCATAGTTTGCCTGGTTATAGCACTGAAAACGATATCCCCTGCGATTAAGAGGCAAAGCTCTTGCACCTGTACCATAGATCTTTTCATCCGACTTCATCCTGTATTGGTAAATAGTTGTATCGCCGGATACAGCGAATTCCAGTCCGGTAAGTTTAACTTCATCCCTGTAATCAAATCGGATGCTAACAGGAGATTTACCAAGGTGTACAGTGACTTCAGCGGATGATAGTATCAGCTCGGTTTTTGATTCCGTCAGACGAAGCTCCTTTACACCTCTTTCGACAGGGGCATAAATTTTATTGGAATAAACCCGCTTATTCGCGAAGGATAATTTAAATGCCTTTCCCTGCAAAGCAGATAGAACATATTCGCCGGAATCTGTGCAGACTATGAGTTGTTTTCCGTCAAATGTATGTGATATATAGTTGTTTTGCGCAACACCTGAAAAAGGAATCCACAACACGATGCTGATAAACAAAACATGGAACCGTCTCATTCAGGCCGGGCTTTAATTCAGTTCAAGTAACAATCCTGATTTTCCCTTAATTTTCAGGGAAACATCAATTTTCAGATCTTCCCGGCTCATGATATCTGTAGCTTTTTCAAATCCATCCAGCATCTGGCTAAAACGGTTTAATTCCAAAGTCTGTTCTTCAGGATTATTGTTCAGAACTATCATGACTGTCTGATCCTCATTGAATCTGAAATACACATATACATTATTCTCTGGAATATAGTGCATCAGTTTACCATTCTGCAATACAGGATGTGTTGTACGGTATTTAATAAGTTTGCTGACGTAATTAAAAACCTCAGCTTCGGTTTCAGTCCGCTGATCCGGACTAAAAACGGATCGTTTATCCGCTGCCCAGCCACCCGGCATGTCACGACGGATATCGCCATCACCAACGTTCTTATCACCTCCCATCAGTATTTCGCTGCCATAATATAATTGTGGAATACCGCGGGTTGTAAGAAGAAACATCATTCCAAGCTTATACTTTTGCATGTCGTTTTCAACAATGGTAGAAAAGCGTTGTGTATCGTGGTTTTCCAATAGTGTAACCAGGTTATACGGATCAGCGTAAAAATAATCCTGCGTTAAGGTATGCCAGATTCGACGCATGCCGTTATTCCAGCTCATATCGTCTTCATTAAAGGCCTCCATAAACTGATCATGCAAGGAGAAATCCATAACAGACGGTAATCCGGAATCATAGCCGTTGTAATTCAGGGAACCACTTTGCCAGTAAGCCACTTCGGCCGGTGAGTGCTGCCAGCATTCCCCAACGATATTCATATTCGGATATTCAGCAATAATTGCTTTGGTCCATTCTGCAGCTTTGTCAGGATCGTTATACGGATATGTATCGACCCTGATCCCATCAATTCCGGCATATTCCAGCCAGTAAACAGCGTACTGCTTCAGATAGGTCAGCATAAACGGATTATTCTGGTTCAGGTCCGGCATTTCACTCACGAACCAGCCGTTAAAGTTTAAATCACGGTCCCGTTTTGAAGCATAAGGATCATTCGTCGTCGGAATCTGGTAATTGGTTTGTGTATATGTTGTCCCGCCATTGATCCAATCCTGAAACGGAAGATCTTTCATCCATGGATGAGCAGACCCACAATGATTCGGAACAAGGTCAATAATCACTTTTATCCCTTTCTGATGGCACGCATCCACCATGTTTTTATAATCTTCGTTTGAACCAAACCTTGGATCAATTTTATAAAAATCCGTGGTGGCATAATGATGATACGAACCACGCGGTTGATTATCCTCTAACATTGGGGTAGTCCATAACGCACTTATGCCCAGCTCATTCAGGTAATCCAGATGCTTCACAATTCCCTTAATATCTCCCCCATGACGGCCAAATAAATCCTTCCTGTTTGCTTTATCGGCATAACCATTTACATTATCGTTTGAGGGATCACCATTGGCAAAACGATCAGGAAAAAGCAGATAGATTACATCTTTATCAGAAAAACTTTGCCGCTTTGCAGAACCTTCTTCCCTCTGGTTTAAAGTATAGTTGATGGTTTGAACTGTTTTGTTTTTCTGCCTGAACCGGATTTCAACAGTTCCGGGTTCAACATCAGGTGCCAGCTTTAAATTGACAAAAAGATAGTTTGGACTTTGTGCCCTTACGATGGATTCTATTGTTACACCGGGATATTCAATTTCCGGTGTTAACAGGGTAATGTTTTCACCATACACCATCAGCTGAAGTGCACTGTTTTCAAAACCCGTCCACCACATGGGCGGTTCTATTTTTTCAACCTTCTGAGCCGAAAGCTGCAGTGAAAGCAAAACTGCCATAGGATATAAAATGCGTTTTAATATCATATTGTTTAGTTTATCACCATTAAATTACCATTTAAAAAGAGTTCAAGGTCGTTACCTTTTTCCAGCGAAAGTTCCACACCGGTATCATTGATGGTCACAATAAGGATCCGTTCCCTGAAGTTTATTTTAAAGGAAAATTGTTGCCATCCATCCGGAAGAACAGGATTAATATGAAGCTTTCCGTTCCTGACCTTAACACCTCCGAATCCCAGCACCACAGACATCCAGGTACCGGCCATGCTGGTTATATGAAGACCTTCCGCCACTTCTTTATTATAGTCGTCAAGATCGAGTCTGGAAGTACGCAGATAAAGCTCGTATGCCCGCTCTGTTTTTCCTAATCCTGTAGCAATTATGCTGTGAACACAAGGAGACAGGGATGATTCATGCACACACCTGGGTTCATAAAATTCATAATTGGTTTTAATGGTATTATAATCAAATTCGTGTTCAAAAATAAACATGCCCTGCAGGACATCAGCCTGTTTTATAAAACATGAACGCAGGATTCTGTCCCAGGACCAGTGCTGGTTGATCGGCCGTTCTGAATCCGGGATCTCTTCTGCGAGCTGATCCTGTTTATCCAGGTATCCATCCTGCTGCAGAAAAATCCCCCGCTCTTCATCAAATGGCAGATATATTTTTTCAATGATATCATCCCATTTTCTAATCTCCTTATTTTCATCAAATGCTGTTTTCCCGAGAACAGCCAACAGCTTCTGAGCTCCGGAATTTCTTAAATCATGAATAACACTGATGGTATAACGCATGCACCATGCTGCAATATAATTGGTATACCAGTTATTATTGACATTGTTTTCATATTCGTTCGGACCGGTCACCCCAAGTATTACATACTTCTGTTTTTCTTCCGACCAGTTGACCCGTGAAGCCCAGAACCGGGATATCCCGATCAGCACTTCGAGGCCATAATCCTCAAGATAGGTTTTATCTCCGGTATACTCTGTATAATTATATATGGCATAGGCAATGGCTCCGTTTCTGTGTATCTCCTCAAAGGTTATCTCCCACTCATTATGGCATTCTTCGCCATTCATGGTTACCATAGGATACAGTGCCGCGCCGTTATTAAATCCAAGCTTATTTGCATTTTCAATGGCTTTTCCCAGATGCCTGTACCGGTAAAGCAGTAAATTACGGGTAACTTCGGCAGGTGCCGTTCCCAGGAAAAACGGAACGCAATATGCTTCCGTATCCCAATAGGTTGATCCGCCATACTTCTCACCTGTAAAACCTTTGGGGCCAACATTTAATCTCGGGTCATCACCGGTATAGGTTTGGTTCAACTGAAAAATATTAAAGCGGATACCCTGTTGTGCTGCAACATCTCCCTCGATGACAATATCGCTGTCGTGCCATTTCTTTGCCCACCATGCAGCATGATTCTGCTTCAGCTGTGCATATCCTGTACGCGCAGCGTTCTTTACCCTTTCCACAGCCAGTTTTGCCAGCTGATCTGCCGGGTGGTTAAGTGAACTTATAACGGATACATGCTTCTCCAGAATCAGTTCCAGCCCCTTATCCAGGTAAACCTCATAGGCGGATTCAATTTTCTTATCTGTGGCAATGTGATTCGGTGTGGCTGTGAGCTCCACCTGGTTCAGAAATAACTTATTGTGCATTGAATATGCCACCCTGAAGTTTAACTTTCTGGTCTGAGCCAAAAGGTGATTGGTCAGCGTTTTATTTTCTGTTTCCAGAATATTCCAGAAAACTTCATCATAGTTGGAATCCCTGTTTTTGACGTCGCCGTCAATGCCGGGTTTTATCAAAATATTTGCACCCCTGTCGGGTAATGAAATGGAATAGCGAATGGCTGCTGTTTCCCGGTCATCCATACTCAGGAAACGCTCAGTTTTTACCTGTATCTTTTTACCCAGTGGCGAAACTGCTGTAAATGTCCGGTATAGCACACCTTCCTGCATATCAAGCACCCGCTCAAACTCTACCACCTGCCAGGTTGCCAGATCCAGCACTTCATTTTCCACTGTTACATGAACCGGAATAAAAGAGGGAGAGTTCAGTACCTTGGCAAAATACTCAGGGTAACCATTTTTCCACCAACCTACCCGTGTTTTGTCAGGATAGTATATCCCGGCAATGTACGACCCCTGGAGTGAATCACCACTGAAATATTCTTCGAAATTGGCCCGTTGTCCCATCTTCCCGTTTCCGATGCTGAATATACTTTCAGCCGCCTCCTGCATTTCCGGGTCAAACCGGTACTGAATGATTTTCCAGTTATCTTTTTCTATGATATTATTCATTTTGGTACTTTTAAAGATTTTCCACAATCTCACGCAGCTTCTTCAGCGTAAAATCCTTAAATCCATCTGCAACATAATGTGCGTTTTGCAGCACACCACTGTCGCCAATACCAATTGCAACCATGCCTCCGTTTAATGCCGCCTGTATACCGGCCTGTGCATCCTCAAATACTACCGATTTTTCCGGTTGAACACCGAGAAGTCCGGCTCCAAGCAGAAAAACCTCCGGATCAGGCTTAGCATGCTGAACCATTGAACCATCTACAATGGCGTCGAACAATGCTATTATACCCAGTCGTTTCAGGATTGTTTTTGCATTTTTACTGGCCGAACCAAGCGCAATCCTGATTCCTGACATCCGCAGTTCATCCAGAAAAGGCAGTACGCCCGGCAGAATCTCGTCAGGCTCCATCTTCAGAATGTATTCCCGATACCGCAGGTTCTTTTCATCCGCCATCCGGAATTTTTCATCACTGTTAAATGTTAATCCGCCGATTTCAAGTAAAATATCAAGAGACGCCATCCTGCTCACACCCTTTAACCGTTCATTGTGCTCAGGTGTGAATTCAAATCCGAGCTTATCCGCCAGCTCTTTCCATGCCAGGTAATGGTATTTTGCGGTATCGCAAATCACCCCATCCAGATCAAATATACACGCTTTGATATCCACTAATGTCCTGTTTTCTTATCCAGCTTATCCTCAACGAAGAATGTGCTTGCTGCACCCAATAACATCAAAACTCCGGCTCCCATGATGGCATTAAACGGATTGTCTCCGTAAATGTGTTTAAGGATAAGCGTTCCAAAAACGCCATTCATAATTTGTGGAATCGTAATTGACATATTGAACAGCCCCATGAATATTCCCATCTGTTTTGGAGGGATGGAATTCGCCAGAATAGAATACGGCATGGCCAGAATACTTCCCCAGGCTATTCCCACACCAATCATAGGTATTACGAGCCATGTGTCATTTTTAAACAATATAAAGGATAAAAATGACAAGCCACCAATCGTCAGGGCCAGTGCATGCGTATGACGCCGGCCAATCCATTTTGCTATCACAGGCAGTGATAACGCAATAATGGCCGAAATGCCGTTATAAACGCCGAACAGGATACCAACCCAGTCTCCGGCTTCCTGGTATGCAGCACTATCTGCATCCAGTGTACCATAAAAATGATAGGCTATTGCCGGTGTGGTGTATACCCACATTGAAAATAATGCAAACCAGGAGAAAAACTGAACCACCAGAAGCTGGATCATCGTTTTCGGAATTTTGAATTTTGCCTTCGGAACGGCTTCCACCTTTTCCTCGTCATAAAATTCCGGAGGATACTCTTTGGTCGTTGATACTGTCCATACAATGGTTGTTATCAACACCATGGCTCCGATATAAAATGACCAGTAGACATTAGGCGCAACTCTTCCGGCTTCTTCGGCTTCTTTTGAGACCCCGAGAAAATTACCTAAAATATAAGGTAACCACGAACCTACAACAGCTCCGATTCCGATCAATAGTGTTTGAACCGAAAATCCAAGTGTATGCTGTTCTTCAGGAAGTTTGTCTGCCACAAGGGCGCGAAAAGGCTCCATCGAAATATTTATGGATGCATCCATAATCATCAACAAACCACCACCAATAAACATTGGAGCAAGATACTGAGCAAAATGAGGTGCATTCGGCATCATGATCAATGCAATACTGGTTAGCACTGCGCCAATCAGGAAATATGGTCTTCTTCTTCCCAGTTTGTTCCAGGTCCGGTCGCTGTAATACCCGATGATCGGCTGAATGATCATTCCGGTAACGGGAGCAACCAGCCAGAACCAGTTCAAATGTTCAACATCGGCTCCGAATACCTGAAGTATTCTGCTGGCATTGGCATTCTGTAAGGCGAAGCCAAACTGGATTCCAAGGAACCCGAAACTCATATTCCATATCTGCCAAAAACTGAGGCGGGGTTTCGTTTTCATGAATATAGCATTGGTTAACAATTAATATTGCAAATTATTAATTGGCGGGAAGATGTAATACGGGAAATCTCTTAAAAAATCAATGCAACAAATATATAAACATTAACACTAAGTAGAAAAATATATCTTTTGCAGATGCCTGACTTACTGTAGTTTAAACTGTATTTTGAAAATTTCAAACGTTTGCAGAATCCCTGATCAGTTTTGTGGATTCACGGATCACGAGTGTTGTTTTAATCATTTTTGTGATGCTGTTGCTTGTGGTCCGTCCTTCTATGCGGTCAATCAATAGTTGTGCAGCTGCTTTCCCCACCTCAAAGCCATGTTGCTCGACGGTAGTCATAGGAGGCTCAACAACCTGTGCGACCAGACCGTCGGAAAAACCACAGATTGAAACATCATCCGGAACATTTAATCCGAGACGTTTCACAGCGGTAAGTGCCCCTGAAGCTGTTAAATCATTGATAGCAAAAATTCCGTCAGGATCTAAACCTTTGTTGAAAAGTGCCGGCGTTCTCTCCAGTGCACTTTCCCTGCTGTCACATTCCAGAATGATGCTTTCGTCAACAGGCAGGCCATATTTTTTTAAGGCATCGATATAACCGTTCAGGCGGTTCCGGGCTATCAAAAGGTGCTTCGATGATCCTAAATGGGCAATGCGACGGCATCCGCCCTTTATCATATGTTCAACGGCATTGAAAGCGCCATAGTAATCATCTACAACTATACGGTCAGCTTTTACACCAGGACAAACCCTGTCGAAAAAAACCAGCGGAATATTGTCGTCCAGTACTTTTTCAAAGTGGTCGTACTTATGCGTATTTTTCGACATAGAGACAAGTATACCATCAATCCGGCTGCTGATACAGGTTTCCACGTTCCGGATCTCCTTCTCATAGCTCTCATCCGACTGGCAAACCATGACATTATATCCATGTTCCTCCGCTGCCTCCTCTATCCCACTGATAACAGATGAGAAGAAGAAATGCACGATCTGTGGAATCACCACTCCGATGACATTACTTTTCTGACTCCTCAGGCTGAGTGCTATGGAATTAGGCGTATATCTGTATTTAGCAGCAAGTTCACTTACAGCTTTTTTAGTGTCTGCACTAATGTCAGGGTGATCTTTTAGTGCACGGGAAACTGTGGAAGGAGATATACCCAATTCACGGGCAATATCCTTGATGGTTATCTGAGTTCTTTTCACCGGTATTACGGAGTTGTATTTTACAATATTAGGTATTAAAATTTAGTTTCGCAAGTAATACCCTTTGAACCTGAATACCGTTTAAATAAACATTCAGGGATTTAAACACACATTCCGAAAACGTTTGCGGAAACGTTTTCGTTAAAAAATGTTGCGTTTTGCGCAAAAAATCTATGCCATCCCTTTAAACAGTCATAGTTTTGTACTGGCTTGGGAAGGCTATACTTATAAAAAATCTCTAAAAATCTCAATTAAATTTTAAAGTAATTAATTGTTAACCAAGAAATTGATTCTATGAGACAGAAAATCAAAAAGCACGCAATTATTTTGCTGAGCATGATGCTCTTATTCTCAGCAAATATATTTGCTCAGACTGTGACTGTGACAGGAAATGTTACAGATGCAAAAGACAAATCTCCACTCCCGGGGGTTTCCATTCTTGTTAAAGGAACAACTTTGGGTGTTATAACCGACTTTGACGGTAATTACAGCCTTACCATTCCTTCTGCAAACGAAACCCTTGTTTTTAGCTTTATAGGTTACAATACCAAAGAGGTTTCCACAGCAGGACAAACGGTAATCAATGTGGCCCTCGATCCTAAACTGGAACAGCTTGAAGAGTTCCTGGTAATCGGATACGGTACAGTTAAAAAAGAAGATGCAACCGGATCTGTTTCGGCCGTATCATCTGAAGAATTTAATAAAGGAGCCATTACATCTCCGCAGGAATTACTGGTCGGAAAAACACCTGGTGTGGTTATAACAACCAGCAGCGGTGCGCCGGGCAGTGGTGCAAGAATAAGGGTTCGTGGTGGTTCTTCACTGAATGCATCCAACGATCCTCTTGTTATTGTGGATGGTGTTCCAATTGAAAATAAAAATGTTAGCGGTAGCAGTAACTTCCTATCCATTGTTAATCCCAACGACATTGAAACGTTCACTGTTTTGAAAGATGCATCTGCTACTGCCATTTATGGTTCAAGGGCATCAAACGGTGTAATTTTAATTACCACTAAAAAAGGGAAAAGCGGAAAACCACTATCTGTAAGCTATAATCTCAACACTACCGTATCAACACCAATGAAGTATCTTGATGTGTATTCCGGTGATGAAATGAGACAGATTGCCTACGAGCACCGTGACATATATGATCTTGATGATTTCTCTAAACTGGGGCTGCAAAATACAGACTGGCAGAGGGAGATATTCCGTACCACAACTTCTATGGATCATAACCTGAGTTTAACCGGTTCATATAAAACGTTACCTTACCGTGTTTCTGTAGGTTATACAGATCAGAATGGTATCTTAAAAAATACCGGCTTTAAACGTTTGACCGGTGCAGTTAACCTGAATCCTGCCTTTCTTGATAACACATTGAAAGTAAATGTGAACATCAAGGGAATGAACACGAATCACAATTTTGGTGATGATGGTGCAGTTGGTTCTGCCATGAATATGGATCCCACACAGGTTGTTAAGGATGGAAATCCAAATTCTGCCGGGTATTTCCAATGGCCGAATTATGATGCCAGTCTGGGTACACCGAACCCTGTTGAACAGGCACTTGAAGTTGATAATAAGTCGAATGTACAACGGTTAATCGCCAATGCACAAATTGATTACCAACTACCGTTTATAAACGGAATGAGAGCGAATCTTAATCTTGCAACTGACGTCACAAGCAGTGAAGGACATAACAATCGTCCGGTTACAACTAACCCCCAGCTGGACGGTGATTACGAAGGAAAAATAAATGATTTCAGTGCCAGGAATACAAACAACCTGCTGGAATTTTACCTTAACTACAATAAAGATCTGGGGGCAAACCAGAATATAGATGTCACAGCTGGTTATTCATGGCAACATTTCTATCGTGAATCCAATGATTCAACCAGAGGACGTGTTCCGGTATCCAGTCTCGATTATGTAGATCCGAGCGGAAATACAACAAAAACGGAGAATTACCTCGTTTCCTTTTTCGGTCGTGTGAATTACTCCGTCCTTAACCGGTATCTGTTAACATTAACTATTCGTGACGATGGGTCCTCTCGTTTTTCAGAAGGAAACCAGTGGGGCTTGTTCCCATCAGCTGCCCTGGCCTGGAAGATAAATGAAGAAGCATTCCTGAAAGATGTAAATGCATTGTCTGATTTAAAACTCAGACTCAGCTGGGGTAAAACAGGTCAGCAGGACATTGGTAGCGATTACCCTGCACAGGCCATCTACAACCAGTCGGCGCAGACAGCCTATTATATGATAAACGGGACATATATTCCGACATTAAGGCCAGAGGCCTATGATCCTAATATCAAATGGGAAGAAACAACAACACAGAACATTGGTCTTGACTTCGGCTTTTTCAATAACCGAATATCCGGTTCAGTTGATGTTTACAAACGTGTTACTGACGATTTGTTAAATGAAGTTACGATTCCGACAATGAGTAATTTCAAAAACAGGTTGGTTACAAACGTAGGAAGCTTAGAGAACAAAGGTATTGAAGCATCATTAAACGGATACATCATCTCTTCGAAAGACATTTCATGGGAAATGGGAGTCAACCTGACTTACAACAGAAATAAAATTACAAAACTGTTGCTGAACGAAGATCCAAATTATATCGGAATCCTTTACGGTTCTGGTATGACCGGAACTTACCAGGTGACCAGAGTTGGATATCCCGGCTATTCATTCTTTGTAAACCAGCAGGTTTACGACGAGGCCGGCAATCCGGTTGAAGGCTTGTACGTAGACCTTTCAGGAAATGGCGGAACCGTGAATGGTGATAATGAAGATAAATACATCTACAAAAATCCTAACCCTGACTACCTGATTGGTTTTTCAACCCGGTTAAGTTACAAGAATTTTGATCTCTCCGCATCCGCACGTGGAAGCATCGGGAACTACATCTATAACCAGGTAGCTGCCGGCGCATCTTACGATCAGATGTATCAGATCGGATACTGGAAAAACATGCCTAAATCACTGGATAATACAAACTTTATCAAACGTCAGTTTACCAGTGACTACTTCGTTGAAAACGGTTCTTATCTCAAAGTTGACAATATCTCGGCAGGCTATAAATTCGATAATATCTTCAAAGATGTGGATGCCAGAATCAGCTTTACGGTTCAGAATGCACTTACTGTTACCAAGTATTCGGGACTTGATCCTGAAATTGAAGATGGTATAGATGATAATTTCTATCCGCGTCCACGGAACTTCATGCTTGGTATCAACATAACATTTTAAATCTTAATGGATAATACGATGAAAAGATTAAAAATATATTTTACAATACTGCTTTCCGCACTTACGATGTTTTCGTGTGTGAAAGATCTGAATGTAACACCAATTGATCCGGATTCCATTATGGCCGGAAACCTTGGTGATAATCCTGAATACATGAAAGAAGTACTGGCCAAGATTTATGCCAGCTTTACTATATCAGGACAGGGAAATGATGCCGGTGCCGATATTGTGGCATCAGATGACAACTTTTTTACTTTTACACGTGCATTATGGAATCTCCAGGAAATTACAACGGATGAAGCCATTTGCGGTTGGGGTGATATCGGAATAGCTGATTTGAATACTCAGACCTGGAGTCCGACCAACCCTTTCCTTACTGCGCTATATCAACGTCTGGGGTTGTCTATAACCTATGCCAATGATTTTATTAAAAATGCACAGGACAACTCCAGTGCCGATGTACAGCGTTATGTGGCTGAAGCCCGATTCTTACGTGCGCTTGCATACTTTTATTATATGGATCTCTTTGGAAATCCTCCGTTTACAACAGAAAAAGACGGTGTAGGCAAATTCAATCCGCAACAGATTAAAAGGGCTGATCTTTTTAATTACATAGTTTCGGAACTCCGGGATATTGAAAATGATCTTGGCGAGCCTGGCTTCTCCTATCCCGAAGCTGACAAAGCAGCGGCATGGATGCTGCTGGCCAGAACATACCTGAATGCAGAAGTCTATACAGGTACTGCAAAATGGGACAGCGTAATCTATTATTGTGATAAGGTTGAAGAAGCCGGATATGAACTTGCCAATGACTACCGTCAGAATTTTACAGCTGACAATGATGGCGATAATAATCCGGAAATGATCTTTGCCTTTGCATACGACGGCGTATATACACAGGGCTATACCGGGACAACCTTTATTATTGAATCAAGTTCAGATGCCACGTATATACGAGCAGAAGACTATCATGGTTTAACAACCAATACAAACTGGAACGGTAACAGGGCACGTAAGGATTTTATGAATATAATGGTGGATACCCTGGCTACGTATGGCGGAGCAATACCATCTGATGATCCTGAGTTTTCACAATGCCCGGATAACAGAGTATATCTGAAGCAGAAAAAGAGCATCGACATTCCAAGTCCATCGTCCAGTGGTGATTATGGTATTGGAGTATATAAGTTTACAGCTAAAAATCTGGATGGAAGCCTGCCGACCAATTATAACTCTGCATATGCCTGCACCGATTTTCCGATATTCCGTTTTGCTGATGCCCTGTTGATGAGAGCAGAAGCAAATCACAGATTAGGAAATGATCCTGCAGCAGTTGACGATATCAACAGGATTAGAAGAAGAGCATATGGTGATACTTCAGGTGATGTTAGCACAGCACAAATCAATGATAGATTTATCTTAGATGAACGTGCACGTGAATTTTACTATGAAGGACAACGGCGTACAGATTTAGTTCGTTTTGGTCAGTTCACAGACGGCGATTACCTGTGGTCCTGGAAAGGTAATGTGGCAGCAGGAGCTCAAACCAGCAGCCATCTTAATCTTTTCCCGATTCCGGGTGATGAAGTATCTGCGAATCCGAACATAAAACAAAACACAGGTTATTAAAATATAAATTCAGATAATCATGAAAAAAACAATAATATTTCTTTTACTGACCGGATTACTTGGATTTTTCACCAGTTGTGAAAAAGATGAGGACAAGGTTATCATGTTATCGGAACCGGTGGCACCTGTTCTCACAACACTTCCGAATCTTACACTGGAAAGGAGTAATGCTACACAAACGATAACGTTTAAAGGTACCGCTGTTGATCCGGGTTTTGTAGCTTCTGCAACCTACAGGTTGGAAGCCTGTCCCTCAGGAGATAATTTTGTGAATAAAGTCACTGTTTTCTCCGGTACACAGGACTCAGTTATGTCTATTAAAGTTAGCGCATTAAACGGTATGTTTCTCGATATACTGCCTGCTGATCAGGTTTCTTCTGTTGATTTCAGAATTACCTCAACACTTGTTGTAGATGCAGGAACAGGTGCTCCGGGAACAAGTGCCGATCCCTTTGAATATATTTCAGATATCGTTACCCAGTCTGTGACCGTTTTTGGTCTGCCAAGACTTGACCTGTTAAATTCAGGAATGGATCAGATTATTCAGTCGGCAAACGGTGATGGTGTATATACAGGCATTGTTAAGCTGGATGCTGCACAGGCATTTACCTTATACGATCCGGATGGTGATGTAAGCTATGGTGGAAGCAGCGGTGCCTTAACTGCAAACGGAGCTGCCATCACAGCAGATCCGGAAGGCTGGGTTATGCTGACTGTTGATCTTAATAATCTTACATACGAGATTGCAGAGCACTCAATGGGTATCATTGGAACAGCTGTGCCACCTTACGATTGGTCAGAAGATATCAATATGGACTATGACCAGGAGAATAAATACTGGTATATCACGCTTGAATTAAAAGCCGGTGTGCTGAAGTTCAGATTAAACAATGGCTGGGGTTGGAATATGGGATTTGTAGAAGGTACAACTGATCCGGGATTAACAGGCCCGACACAGCAAGGTGGTGTTGGTAACGACATACCGGTACCAAGTGATGGTACTTATACAGTCCGGCTGACTGTTTACAGTGACAGTGAAGGTTTCTATGAATTTATTCCGAATAATTAAACGATACAGAAATGAAAAAGCAAAATATATTAACGATACTCACCTCATTTCTGGCGGTACTTTTCATCATTACCGCATGTGTAAAAGAGGATGATGTAAGGTTAGATGCTCAGCTGACAACCAATCAGATTAAAAGCATCACCTCCAGTACGGCAACAATTATTGGATTTGTTATAGCTGAAGGAGACGGAATGACCGAAAGAGGTGTCTGCTATGCGACAACAGAAAATCCAACTACAGAGAACTCCAAAGTTGCTTATACTGACTCTCTGACCAGTGCAACCTATAATGTTGTGCTTTCAGGATTGGATTATGCGACCACGTATTACGCAAGAGCCTATGCGGTAACAGGTACAGCAACGATTTACGGAGAACAGATCAAATTCAAAACCCTCCCGGTAGTGCCTACCCTTTCCACTACGGCAGCGTCCGAAATCACAGGTAATTCTGTGAAGTCCGGTGGTAATGTTACAGTCTCCGGTGGTGCTGATGTTACCGTATATGGTGTGTGCTATGCAACTTCCGCAAGTCCTACAGTGGACGGAGATCATACAGAAGACGGTAAGGGCCTCGGAGAGTTTACGAGCAATGTTGCAGATTTAATGGGTAACACAACCTACTATCTGCGTGCATACGCTACAAACTCTGCCGGAACCGGTTATGGCGAGCAAATCACATTTAAAACTGCCATCGATTTACCAAAAATTACGACAGACGCAGCAACAGAAGTGGATAAAACAACTGCGGTTACCGGTGGAAATGTGACTTACAACGGCGGAGGTTCAGTATCCGACCGCGGTATTGTATGGAGCCTGAGTGCCGATCCTACAGTTGATGACAATAAAGTATCCATGGGTAACGGCACCGGTACATTCGTCGTCAATCTGGATGCGCTTGAGAAAGTGACGACCTATCATGTTCGCGCTTTTGCAACGAATGAAGCAGGAACAGCTTACGGTGATGAAATTACATTTACCACCCTGGGTGATGACCGTACTTGGTACGTTCCCGGAGGGTATGTTGCTGCCAGTTATCCTGAAAGTGGTTATGCAGACTGGAGTCCAGGAGAATCTCCTTTCATAAAAAGTTCCGTTGATGATCCGGATCATCTTGAAGGATACATTTATATGGCTAATGAAAACAATGAATGGAAGCTTACTGCTGGTCCGTCGTGGGATGTAAACTGGGGTGATGATGGTGCAGATGGATCTCTTGATCCGGGTGGTGCCAATATTGTATCACCGGCAGGTTATTATAAAATAAATGCAAATGCCGCCGATATGACCTATACAGCAGTTGCAACGGTATGGGGTGTAATTGGAAGTGCCACACCAAACGGATGGGACGATGAGACACCACTCACCTACGATCCCGTTTCTATGAAATGGCGAGGAGCTGTCCATCTGACTGTTGCCGAGTTTAAATTCCGTGCAAATCACAGCTGGGATTATAATTACGGAAGTACATCAGCAGATGAAAACCTGAATGCAGGTGGAGAAAATATTGCAGTCGACACCGAATCTGATTATTTCTTTGAACTGGATTTAAGTACGCCGCTTAACTATACATATACAGCAAATCGCTGGGGCGTAATCGGAGATGCCACACCAACAAGCTGGGATTCCGATACCAATATGACCTGGGATGAAACCAATCAGGTATTTACTGTTACGCTTGATCTGGTTGCTTCCGGTGCATTTAAATTCAGGGCTAACGACGGCTGGGATGTGAACCTTGGCGACGATGGTGCAGACGGTTCACTGGAACCAGGTGGTGCCAATATCGCAGTTCCTGAAGATGGTAATTACACAATTACGCTCAATCTGTTTAACAATACATACACATTAGTTAAGAATTAAATTTTTTCAATTCATTTAAAAACAAGCATGGGTAACCATGCTTGTTTTTATCTTTTTATCCTGCTGTATTCTAAATTTTCATAAATTCATAACAAAAAAATAAGGTGAGACTTATTACAGGAATACTGATACTGTTTATTTCGGCTCTTACACATGCACAGGTCGTTTATACCGATCCGGGCATACCGGTTGACACCAAACCCGTTACGGTTTTCTTCAATGCATCGGAGGGAACAGGTGGACTTGAAAACTTTACCGGTGACGTATATGCCCATACCGGCGTTATTACGGATAAAAGCACAGGTAGCAGCGACTGGAAATATGTTAAAGCTGACTGGGGTGTTAATATTCCAGCATGTAAACTGACCCGAACATCGCAGAACCTTTATAAACTTGATATTAATCCGGATATACGAAGTTACTATGGCGTGCCGGAAAATGAAACAATCCTTAAACTGGCTTTTGTGTTTCGTAGTGCAGACGGCACCAAAGAAGGTAAAGGTAGCGGTGGAACCGATATTTTTGTAGATGTTGCATCCGATGTTTTTTCAGTTACATTTACCTATCCCGATATGTCACCAATGCTGATTGATCCGGACGAAACAGTCGCGTTTAAAGCATCTGCTTCAGAAACAGCATCAATGAGCCTTATTATAAACAACACAAATATCCTGACTATAAACAATATCAACCTTAGCCTGAGCTATAAATTCACAGAGCCTGGAACATATACTGCAGTGGTGAAAGCAGTAAAAGACAGTGAAACAGCCTATGATACCACGATGATCTTTGTAAGGGAACAAGCGCGGGAACTACAGCGACCTGCAGGTGTGGTTGACGGGATTAATTATATTTCGGATCAAACTGTTACGCTCGTACTTTACGCTCCATATAAAAACCATGTTTACCTGATTGGGGATTTCAACAACTGGGAACCATCTTCAGATTATCAGCTTAACAAAGATGGCGACTACTGGTGGATAACACTGAATAATCTCACTCCAGGGATTGAGTACGCATACCAATACCTTATCGATGACGGGCTTCTGATCGCAGATCCTTACACCGAAAAAGTACTCGATCCCTGGAATGATGCTTATATTTCTGAAAGTGTTTACCCTGATCTGAAACCATACCCTGCCGGAAAAACAACGGGCATTGTTAGTGTATTACAACCCGGTAAGATCAATTACGAATGGAAAATTACAACTTACGAATTGCCGGAAACATCTGATCTGGTAATCTATGAATTATTGATCAGGGATTTTGTGGAGTCTCATACCATAAAAGAAGTCCGGACCAAACTGGATTATCTTAAATCCTTAGGTGTGAACACCATCGAACTGATGCCTTTCAATGAATTTGAAGGAAACAGCAGCTGGGGATATAACCCCTCTTTCTTCTTTGCACCAGACAAATATTACGGTACTGAAGATGATTACAAAGAATTTATAGATTCCTGCCATGCCAAAGGAATAATCGTCATAATGGATATGGTACTGAACCATGCCTACGGTCAGAATCCAATGGTTCAGATGTATTTTGAAAATGGGAATCCCTCGCCGCAAAATCCCTGGTTTAATGTGACCAGTCCCAATACCTTATTTTCATGGGGTTACGATTTCAACCACGAATCAACGGCAACACAGTATTTTGTTGACAGGGTAACCGATCACTGGTTGAATGATTATAACCTGGATGGATTCCGGTTCGACTTTACCAAAGGGTTTACCAATACACCGGGAACAGGTCAGGCTTATGATGCATCCCGAATTGCAATTTTGGAACGCATATATAATAAAACAAAGGTTCAAAAGCCGGGAGCGTATATGATCTGCGAGCATCTGGCAGATAATTCTGAAGAAACGGAGCTGGCTGATTATGGCCTCCTGTTATGGGGTAATATGAACCATGCCTATGGTGAAAACGCCATGGGTTACGTCAGTTCTTCTGACCTGACATGGGCTTCGTATAAGGCCAGAGGATGGAACAAGCCTAACCTGGTAAGCTATATGGAAAGTCATGACGAAGAACGCCTGATGTATAAATGCCTGAATTACGGGGCATCAAGGGATGCATATTCTACCCGTGATCCTAAAACGGCATTGCAACGGATTGGTCTTGCAGCATCGCTTTTCTTTACCATTCCGGGACCCAAAATGATGTGGCAGTTTGAGGAACTGGGATATGACTATTCCATAGAATATAATGGCCGACTGGGAGAAAAACCCATTGTTTGGTCCTATCTGGAAGATTCAAACAGGGTGGCTCTTAAGAACACGTTTGCACAACTCATTGATCTTAAAAAACAGAACAGCATCTTTAAAACGGCCGCTTTTACAACGAGTATCGGGGCAAAATCAATTAAGCAGATTGTGCTTTCAGAAGAAGATACCGCCTTTGTTGTTGTCATAGCGAACACAGACGTCATACCCCAAAGCAGCCTGGTTTCCATGCCAGCAACAGGCTGGTGGTGGGATGCATTAAGCGGTGATTCCATCGAAATTACAGCCAATACGGTTAATATGCAGATGGATCCCGGAGAATATAAAATTTACAGTACATTTAAACTTAAGGGAGCCGTTCAGAAAGAAACCATCATTGATACTCCCTATTATGATCCGTATAAAATCAGGATATATCCAAACCCGGCAAATGAGAAAATCACACTTGAATGTGGTTCTGAAATTCTTGAAATCAAAATTTATGACAGAATCGGGCGTTTAATTGAAATAAATAAAGCGCCTGATACGTTTCCTGTAATGAACACAAATCACTTTATATCAGGTCTGTATTATTTACAGGCCAAAACATCTTCCGGGATAATAACTTCACCTTTTATTATCATTCATTAGATTCACTAACGTTTCCGGAAGATTCAAACTATGATTAGTTTGTTTTTCTGAAAGGTACCGTTTCCCCTTTACGGTACCTTTTTTTAAGTCTAATATCAGGTCCAGCCGGGATATTTATCCGGTCTGGCTTCATGCATAATATCGTAGATATATTCAAACACATCATCCGCATTCGGATTTGAAAAATAGTCCCCGTCTGTACTGTAAGCCGGTCTGTGATCTTTACCTGTAAGCGTTTTAGGAGCGGAATCCAGGTATTCAAAAGCACGCTGAACCTCAAGAACCTGTTGCATCATGAATCCGGTGGCTCCACCGGGAACGTCTTCATCAAAAAAGAGCACCCTGTTTGTCTTTTTAATGGATTCTGCAATCACATGGTCTGTGTCAAACGGAAGCAGGGTCTGAATATCGATCAGTTCAACCGAAATATTAAATTCTGCCAGTCGCTCCATTGCTTTCTGTGCAATACGGACACACGATCCATAGGTAACCAGCGTAACATCTGTGCCTTCCTGTAAAATTTCGGGTCTGCCTAAGGGCACCTTAAACTTACCAAGATTATCGGGAAGATACTCTTTAAGATTATAAGCATTTAAAGGCTCTATGACCAAAGCCGGATTATTGTGATCAAGCAGCGTATTATAGAAACCGGCCGCCTGGGTCATGTTACGCGGAACACAAATATAAAACCCTCTCAGGCTGTTTATCAGTAAACTCATGGGTGAACCGGAATGCCAAACGCCCTCCAGCCTGTGGCCCCGCGTCCGAACAATTAAAGGGGCCTTCTGTCCTCCGGCTGTCCGCCATGAAAGTGAGGCAAGGTCATCACTCAGGGTTTGAATGGCATAAATCAGGTAATCCAGATACTGTATCTCTGCGATCGGCCTCAAACCTCTAAGCGCCAGTCCTATGCCCTGACCTATTATGGTTGTTTCGCGAATACCGGTATCTCCTACCCGCATTTCGCCGTATTTATCCTGTAAACCTGCAAGTCCCTGGTTGACATCTCCCAGTTTTCCTGAATCTTCACCGAAAATGAGAATCCTGGGATCGTTAGCCAGCAAGGCATCAAAATTACGTCGAAGCACTTCATTTCCATTCACCTGAATGGCCGCATTTGTTATTCCGGGAGCAACACTTTCTCCTACCAGACCAGGCCAGGGCTCATCGTAAAGGTGCCTGGAATAGTTATCGTAGTTTTCTTTTCGCTTCTGTGTTAACCATACATTCAGCTGATCCCGCAATGAACCTTTCAGCTCGCAGGTACGACAGGTATGCCAGAGAATTGTTTTAGCCGCATTCAGCAGATTTTCTTTTACCGGAAACTGCACAGCATCAAGTTCTTCAAGTACCTTATCAATTTTCCCCTTATTTACAATATCGCAGGTGCAGGTTTTTCCGGTTACAATTTCCTTCAGCTCCCTGTAATAACTGTCAAACTCTTTTCTGTATGTATTCCAGGCTTGTTTTCGTGCATCACGAACTTCCTTTTTAGCTTCCTGCTCAAGTTTGTCAAGTTCCTCTTCCTGTGCAAGCTCATTTTCAAGAATCCATGATTTCATTTTCACCAGGCAATCATGTTCCTTTTCCCAGTTTAACTGTTCCTGGCTTTTATATCTTTCGTGTGAACCGGATGATGAGTGTCCGAGGGGCTGAGTCAGTTCGTTGACATGAAATAAGACCGGTGTATGTGTTTTCCGGCAAAGCTGAATGCCTTTCTGGTAAGTCTTTATCAGTTCAGGATAGTCCCAGCCTTTAACTTTATAAATCTTTAATCCGTTGGTTCCACTTTCTTTTTCAAATCCTCTGAGTGCTTCAGATATGCTGTCCTTTGTCGTTTGCACACTCCTCGGCACAGAAATGCCATAGCCATCGTCCCAGATGGAGATTGCCATCGGAATCTGCAAAACTCCGGCTGCATTGATGGATTCCCAGAACTGCCCTTCCGATGTACTGGCATCACCAATTGTTCCGAAGGCCACTTCATTGCCGTTTTTACTCATGTTCTGCAGATGTGAAAGATCCGGATTGTTACGGTACAGTTTTGATGCCTGGGCAAGACCCACCAAACGTGGCATCTGACCCGCTGTACATGATACATCCGCAGAGCTGTTGGGCTGCATTGTCTGATCCTTCCAGGAACCGTCAGCATTTATGATGCGTGATCCGAAATGGTTATTCATTCCACGCCCTCCGGTAGCAGGATTACGCTCTGTATTGGTATCGCCGTATAACTGTGAAAAGAACTCCACAGGAGTCAACATGCCGGTCGCCAGCATAAAGGTCTGGTCACGGTAATAGCCCGACCGCCAGTCACCGTTGTTAAAGGTTTTGGCCATTGCAATCTGGGCCACCTCTTTCCCGTCTCCAAAAATGCCAAAAAAAGCTTTACCGGTAAGGACCTCCATTCTGCCTGTAATGCTTAAATTACGGCTCACCCAACCAAGTTTGTAATCGTTTAATACCTCTTTTTTGAAATCTTCAAACGAAAGCTCTTCCATATTCCCAAGTGGTGCAATTTTGCTTTTAAGTGCCATTCATTTATATTATCACAACTTAATATAAACAGTAATGTTTGTCATTGAGTTCACTTTGGGGTAAAAGCAAACCGGTCTATTCATTGTAATAATCCTTGAAGCCCTTCATGGTGTTCCCGGCAAAGATAAAAGCGCGGACTTCTTCGTCTTTGGTTTTCATTATTTCATCGCTGGTTCCTTCCCAGGCCTTCTCTCCCTTGTTGATAAAAATAATCTTTTCACCCAGTTCCAGAACAGAATTCATATCATGGGTATTTATGATGGTAACAATATTGTATTCCTTTGTAATTTCCTGAATCAGCTGGTCAATCACAATCGATGTTTTGGGATCAAGACCTGAGTTTGGTTCGTCACAAAACAAATATTTGGGGTTTAAGGCGATAGCCCTTGCAATGGCCACCCTCTTTTGCATTCCGCCACTGATCTCTGCCGGCAATAATTTATGTGCGCCGACAATATTAACTCTTTCAAGGCAAAAGTCAACTCGTTCCTGCTTCTCCCTGGAACTCATATTGGTAAACATATCCAGCGGGAAACGTACATTATCTTCTACCGACATGGAATCAAAAAGTGCAGAGCCCTGAAACAGCATTCCCATTTCACGGCGTACCGCCTTTTTCTCCTTACTTCCGGGCTTCAAAGCTGAGAAGCAGCGGCCATCCATGAGTATTCTTCCTTCATCCACCGTATGCAGGCCAACTATACTTTTCAGAAGTACCGTTTTACCCGAACCACTCTGGCCGATAATCAGATTTGTCATTCCCGGTTCAAACACCGCAGATACGTTCCGCAGCACCTGCTTGCCATCAAAGCTTTTTGATACATTATTTACCTCTATCATCCCAGCAGCATTTGAGTTAATAATACATTAAACAGCAACACGGTTACTGTACTGTGCACAACAGCTTTTGTACTGGACTTACCTACATCCAGTGCTCCACCCGATGTGAAATAGCCATAGTAAGCAGAAATAGACACGATGATAAAGGCAAAAAAGAGCGATTTAATCAGCGAATAGATGATATAATAGGGTATAAAATAATACTGTATTCCAAACAGGTAATCTGTTGAAGTCACGGCACCGGAAAGTGTAACACCTCCCAGGTAACCACCTGACACACCTAATACCATACTTAACAGTACAAGAAACGGAATAATGATAACAAATGCCACGAGCTTGGGCAGAATCAGGTAGTTCGCCGAGTTGATTCCCATAATATCGAGGGCATCAATCTGCTCTGTAACCCGCATGGTTCCTATTTCTGAGGCGACATTTGACCCAACTTTACCAGCAAGGATCAATGATACAATGGTAGAAGAAAATTCCAGTAAAAGTGTATCACGGGTGACAAGTCCAACCGAATACCTGGGCAACAATGGATTTTCCATGTTGTATGCGGTCTGAATGGCGATTACAGCACCGATAAATACAGATATAATGGCTACAATGCCGGCAGATTGCACACCCAGTTTCTGAAACTCAATAATGGTATTTTTTACAAAGGCTTTATGCTTGTCCGGTTTAGATAAAACCTTTCCCATGAGTGTACCATAACGGCCAAGGTGTTCGAAAAAATTCATTCTAACAGATTTTGTACAAAAGTATAAAAACTATTTGAAGTTGACTGTCGTAATTTCCCGCGTAATATTTCCGCCCTACCAAAATTAATTAATAACTTTCGGGTCTTACTTTGTGCATATTAGAACAATGCGTACTATTTTTACATAAGAAACAAAAACAAATAACTGATAATGAAGAGTATAACCTTATTTGCATTTTTAATGCTGGCCTTTTCAATAGTGGCTCAGCAGAATGACTGGGAGAACCCCGAAGTCATTTCTATTCATACGGAAAAGGCTCACGCCACGTTTATTGCTTACCCGGATGCGGATCTTGCACAAAAAGATTGTTCTGCACTGAATCCGGATTATATCAACCTTAACGGGACCTGGAAATTTAATTTTGCAGACCGCATTGCTGAAAGTCCGGAGGATTTTTATGAAGAAAATTATGATGTTTCAAAATGGGACGATATTCCGGTTCCCGGAAACTGGGAAATGTTCGGATACGGCTTTGCAAATTATGTGAATGCCGGGTATCCCTTCCCTAAGAACCCACCACTTATCGATAAAAACTACAACCCTACCGGTTCTTATGTCAGGATGTTTGACATCCCTGAAGACTGGGACGGCAAAGAGATATTCCTGACGTTTGGTGCTGTAAGTTCGGCTTATTATGTCTGGGTCAATGGTGAAAAAGCAGGCTATGCACAGGATTCCAAGCTTCCTTCTGAATTCCGGATCACAGATTATGTAAAGCCGGGTAAGAATAAACTGGCCGTAAAAGTCTTTAAATGGAGCGATGGCAGCTACCTTGAAGATCAGGATTTCTGGCGCCTTGCCGGCATACAGCGTGATGTTTATCTCACTGCCAGACCACAGGTTTATATCCGTGATTTTTTTGCCAAACCCGGACTCGATGGGCAGTATACAAATGGTATATTCTTCCTTGATGTTGACGTTGATAATCTGCAGAGACGTTCGGCTTACCGCTATAAACTGTCCTATGAAGTGAAGGATGCAAATGGGATCAGGGTACTGGAAGGAGAAAAAGACGTTACCGTCAAGCGGAAACAATCAGTCACAACAACGTTTAATGGCACCGTAAAGGATGTGAAGCAATGGTCCGCTGAGATTCCTAACCTATACACCCTGAATATTGTACTTAAAAATCCGAAAGGTGAAGTGCAGGAAGCCGTATCAACCCAAATCGGCTTCAGAACCAGTGAAATTAAGGGCGGACAACTGCTGGTGAACGGGAAACCTATTCTCCTGAAGGGTGTTAACAGGCATGAGCATGACATGGTTTACGGGCATGTGGTAGATAAAGAAACCATGATAAAAGATATTCAGCTGATGAAGGAAAATAACTTCAATGCAGTCCGTACCAGTCATTATCCCAACGATCCGCTATGGTACAAGCTTTGTGATAAATATGGCATTTATTTGTACGATGAAGCAGACCTGGAAACGCATGGTTTTGGCTATGATCCCAAATACACACTTGCCACCAAACCGGAATGGGAAAAGGCGCATATTGCACGCAACATAAACATGGTGGAACGCGATAAAAACCACCCTTCTGTTATTGTGTGGAGTATGGGAAATGAGGCAGGTACCGGAATGAACTTTCTGAATGCCTACAAAGCCATAAAAAAACGAGACATGTCCCGTCCGGTTCATTATGAAAGAGCCGAAAAACAGACCGACATTAAAGAACGCCATACCGATATTCATGGCGATATGTATGCCGGTATCAGGTATGTAAAGGAAAGGTATACCGGAAACGATCCGGAACGGCCGTTTATATGGTGTGAATATTCGCATGCCATGGGTAACAGCAACGGAAACTTCCAGGAATACTGGGACCTGGTGGAATCGGAACCACAGATACAGGGCGGTTTCATCTGGGACTGGGTGGACCAGGGTATTGTTAAAAAAACACCTTCAGGAGAAACATTCTTCGGTTATGGTGGCGATTTTGAACCGGAAGGAACAAAAAACGACGGGAACTTTTGTCTGAACGGTGTGGTTAATCCCGACAGAATTCCACATCCGGCCATGCATGAAATTAAAAAGGTATATCAGAATATCGGGTTCAAAGCCATTAATCTGAAGCAGGGTGAAATTGAAATCAGCAATAAATACTTCTTCCAGTCCCTGGCATCCTTTGTTTATCACTGGGAACTGAAAGGAAACGGGAAGCTTGTACTTCAGGGGAACCTGGCCGGATTTAATATCCGACCACAGGAATCCAGAACTGTTAATCTCAATATGGCAAATTTCAAACCGCAACCCGGGGTGGAATACTTTTTAACCATTAAAGCAATGGATGGCAGGACTTCAGACCTTATTCCCGGTATCCACACCTATGCAAGCGAACAGTTCAGGTATCCTGAATATATTGAACCGGAACCGGTGGAAAGGCCGATGCGTAAACTGACAATTACAACAGACGATAAAAAAATCAGCGTTGCAGGTCTTGACTTTTCTGTTGGTTTCTGCAGAACACATGGCGTAATCAGTTCTTATGTGGTAAATGAAACACAGTTGGTTAAAGAACCGCTCGAGCCTGATTTCTGGAGGGCTCCTACTGACAATGATTTTGGAAACAGAATGCAGTGGAGATGCAAAATATGGAAGGATGTCACCACAGATCTCAAGGCAACCGACGTGTATTCCAAACAGGTTTCAGACAACGAAGTGATTGTATATGCTCACTTTCAACTGGACAGTATCGATGGGTTTATTCATATGGAATATGATATTAAGGGCGATGGCTCGGTTCATGTTTCCTATGCTTTTAAAGCACGTAAGGAAAAACTGCCGGAGATTCCGAGAATCGGTATGACCATGCAAATGCCTGCAGAGTTTGATAATCTAACCTACTTCGGCCGTGGCCCGTGGGAAAATTATATCGACCGAAACACAGCAGCCTTTGTGGATCTTTACCATTCAAAAGTGGCTGACCAGTACTGGCCGTATATACGTCCGCAGGAAAACGGCTATAAAACGGATACGCGCTGGGTAAAACTGATCAACCACGATGGGATTGGCTTATGCATAAAAGGTGATGAACCCATAGGATTCAGTGCCCTGAATAATACGGTTGAAGATTTTGATGCCGGAATGCGTAAGGCACAGCGTCATACAACGGACATTAAGCCTCGCGACCTTGTTGAACTGAGAATAGATAAATTTCAGATGGGCGTTGGCGGCGACAACAGCTGGGGAGCCAAACCTCATCCGCAATATATGCGGTATGCCGGAGAACAATACGAATACGGATTTACAATTTATCCGGTAAGATAAGAACATAAAAAAAGCGGGCAGTGCCCGCTTTTTTTACATATCTAATACATCTAATATATTTATATCCAGTAAACGAGATACCGTAATAATTTCCTTCATAGTCATGTTTCCTGAAACACTGAGAATTAATTGTTCATCATCTTCCAGCGCCATTACAATCAGGTCCTTAATGCGATCCGTCTTTTTATCTTCCAGGATATAAACTGTCAGGCTTTCTCCGTCATCCACCATTTTTACGATCTGATCATATCCCTTGTCCCTGATCTCATTTTTCAGTTTCTTCATTTCATCATCCGGAATAAGCTGATCATCTTCTCCACCAATCAGGATCATCTCGTTAAAATTATCAATGATATCCTCCGGAAAATCAGGATTTCCCTGTAACTTTTGCCTGAATTTCAGTTCAAACATTTTTTTACTCATGTACATCATATTCATGTCCGAGTTGTCCTCATACTTTTCATACAATGTTCTTACCGGAGATTTAAACTGCTGTGCCACTGCGGTCTGGGATAAGAGCAATACTGATATCATCACCAGTAAAAGTCCAATGTGTTTTGTCTTCATAACTGTTTGTTTTGTTGTTTATACTTTTTCATTTTTGCATTTAACCGGTTTACCATATCATCCTGATTCATTTCTTCAATTTTCCGGTTCAGTTTATCAATCTGGTTCATCCTGGCATCAAACCTGAATGTCTCTGATGGTGGTGTAAACTCCATATTGCTAACCATGACCTGAAATGTTCTTAACTGTCTGTTCTGTTTCGCCGAGGGATTGAAAATCAGAAACATTGCAACAATCGCTGCGGCCACAGATGTATAATATACGATCCGCCTCACCCTTGCTGATTTATCAGATTTCATTTTTATCTGAACCCTGTTACCCTGTTCAGTAAGTGCCTGCCTTTCACTTTGGATGGCAGCCTTATATAGTTCGTCAGGATTTTTCTGTGCGCTCATAACTGTAAATTTTAGTCAGTTCCTCCTTTATCATGTTCCTGGCCCGACTCAGAATAACGCGAACATTATTAGTTTTCAGACCGGTCAAATCCACAACCTCAGCTGTGTTCATCATACATACATCCACCAGGTAAATCACTTCCCTGTAATTTCCCGGAAGATTATCAATAGCTCTCCTGAAGTGCATGGTCAGTTCCTGCTTTTCAAAGGTATTCTCAGAGAACATTTCATACTCCACGGAAAACTGCAGATCCATTGTCCGTTTTATTTTTCGAAGGGCATCAATACTTAACGATCTGGCACCGCTGTAGAAATAGCAACGGCATGTCTCCTTTTTAATGGAATCCTTTTTGCGCCATAGTTTGAGATAAAGCTCCTGAAGCACATCTTCAGCCTCCTCCCGGTTCTTTACCAATCCGAATATATAGCCAAACAGCGCCGCTTTATGTTCCAGAAAATGTGTATTGAATTCCTTAGTTCTCAAAAAAATCGCTTTTAAATAAGATACGTTCCAGAAAAAAAAACATTACAATGCAAGGTATTATTTTTTACAGTTTTTATTCTGTTATGCAACTTTTTATCTAATTATGCGTCGTTAATACAGCATATACTGATGAATTTAGATGATGAAACACTATCTTTGGGTGTTAATAATCATATTAACCTAATAATAAAACCCTAATGAACAGGATTTTAATATTGCTATTCTTACTCCCACTTCCACTCTTCAGTCAAAAAGTCAATATAGGCGGTACCATCTCTGACAAAAGCTCTGGGGAACAGCTTATACAGGCCAATGTGTACATCAGGGCACTGCAGCAAGGTACCGTTTCAAACTATTACGGGTTTTACAGCATCAGTGTTGAAGCCGGTAAAGATGTGGAAATCGAATATTCTTATATTGGTTATGAACCGGTTAAGCTGAGCTTGAACCTTAAAAAGGATACAATCATTAATATTGAGCTCAATCCATCTTTAACCCTTAAGGAAATTACCGTTATGGACCGTTCTCCACAGCAAACAGTGGAGACTTCACAGATGAGCACGGTATCCTTGAATCCCAAACAGGTTAAGTCTATGCCTGTTTTATTCGGAGAGGTAGACGTACTAAAAACATTACAGATGATGCCTGGCGTTGCGGGAGGAACCGAAGGTACTGCAGGGATTTATGTTCGTGGCGGTGGTCCTGATCAAAACCTGTTTTTGCTGGATGGTGTTCCGGTATATAACGTCAGTCATGCCCTTGGAATATTTTCGGTATTCAACGCAGATGCCATAAAAAGTGTTGACCTTATCAAGGGCGGATTCCCTGCCCGCTATGGCAGTCGCTTATCTTCGGTTGTTGATATAAGGATGAAAGAAGGAGATCTGTATAATTATCACGGAGAAGCGACACTGGGTTTAATCTCTTCCAAAATCTTATTGGAGGGACCAATCAGCAAAGGGAAAACATCATTCCTCTTTGCGGCCCGGAGAACCTATATCGATGCTGTTGCAGCGCCATTCATACAACTGTCTAATACGGATCCAAACGTCAATATTAATCTCGATCTTTATTTTTATGACATCAATGCCAAGATCAATCATAAATTCTCTGACCACGACCGTCTGTTTTTCAGCATTTATAACGGACGGGATGTGCTGGGTCTTGGGGTCACCGACAAATACAGCTACTCCAATTACGAAGACCGGGATGGAACACAAACCTTAATTACTTACGATAACGAAAGTACCATCGGTTTCAGGTTTTTCTGGGGAAATCTTACCTCGGCACTCCGCTGGAACCATGTTTTCAACAGCAAGCTGTTCTCTAATACCACTCTTACCTATACCAAATACCAGTTTCAGACTAATCTTGGTTTCGACAATAAAAGTAAAATAACCGGAGAGGCAGAAGAATCGGAAAGTTTTGATTTGTCCTATTACTCCAACATTAGGGATTTTGGGATCAAACAGGACTTTGATTTTATTCCGACGCGTAAACAATATATTCGTATGGGAGGATGGTACACCTATCATACCTACACTCCGGGAACATCTGCATTAAATTATAATTCATCCGGTCAGGGTTCACTGCTTGACACTACGCTGGGATTTATCAATATCCCTGCCTTTGAGGTGGCACTGTATGCCGAAGATAACATCGAATTTTCAAACCGGTTAAAGGCTAATATTGGGGTGCATTATTCTGGTTTTAACAAAGGGAAAACCTACTATCAGTCCGTACAACCCAGAGCATCGTTGAGATATAAACTGGATAAAAATATATCGGTTAAAGCCTCGTTTGCGCAAATGACGCAGTACCTGAATCTGTTGGCCAACTCTATTGGAAATTTACCAACTGATTTATGGGTCCCCGCCACAGAAAATATCAAACCACAGGAATCCTGGCAGGCGGCACTGGGAGGAGCCCTGGCTATAAACGATGTGTATGAGATTACACTCGAAGGCTATTATAAAAAGATGGACAACCTGGTTTCTTATAAAGAGGGAGAATCCTTCTTTCTTATCGAAACAAACTGGGAAGACAAAGTAACACAGGGTAGTGGCGAAGCCTATGGCATGGAGTTGTTTTTTCAGAAAACACAGGGCAAACTAACCGGATGGTTAGGCTACACGCTGGCATGGAGCGATCGGTACTTTAAAGATCTTAACAACGGGATGCCTTATCCATTCAAGTACGACAGACGCCATGACCTGTCTGTTGTGGGTAATTATAAAATAAATGATAGCTGGGAGATTTCAGCCAATGTACAGTTGAATTCCGGTAACTCATTTACACTTTACGATCAGAAAATGCCTTTACTGAACAGTCCTGATACCAAACCATACTGGGATAATTACTATATATATGGACCCGACGACGGGAATATCCCGTTTTTTGTGGATGACAATTACTTTTTTGAGTCTAAAAACAGCTACAAAATGCCATTCTACAAACGGGTGGATCTGGGCATAACCTATATTAAAGAAATGACCAGAACCACGCATAAACTCAATCTTAGTGTATATAATCTAACGGCAGCTAAAAATCCTACTTTTATGTTTCCCGGAACCCGGTGGGATCAAAATCTGATGCGGGATTTATTCGTGGTCCGTCAGTTCAGTCTGTTACCCTTCCCTTTGCCAACACTGAGTTACACAATTAAATTTTAGGTTATGAAGTCATTATTTAATACATATCTGGTTTTAATCCTGATCATCCTAAGTTCATCATGCAGTAAGGTTGTGGAAGATTTTCCATTACAGGTACATGAGCCTCAGATCGTAATCAACGGAATGGCACAGTCAGATTCTGTTTTCAGCTTTATGATTGCCAGAACTGCCATGCGGAATAACCTGAACATGGAATGGTCCAGAGTGACTCCAACAGAACTGGAGCTGCTCCAAAACGGCAGCAATGTAAATGTGAGATACAGTAGTGATTCCAATCTGTTTGTTGCCGATAATATTCACGTGAAACCACTGGATAAATTTGACATTAATGTATCTGTTAACGGACTGGAAAGTGCCCGGGCTGATTTGACGGTTCCTGATTCCACGTCTTTTACCGTTGAAAATATAAAAATCACAAAAGAAGAATCAGGTACTCCCTGCTATGATTGTCCTCCGGATTATGTTGAGCCGATACTGTTCAATATCAGTTTAACCGTACTCCTGGATGATGCTCCGGCAACAGACAACTTCTACAGTATAAAAATAGAAAGGGCTTCATATACTTACATTATGAATGATGGAGAATATAAATACACCAATGATTTTCCTCCGCCTGACCCCGAAAACTATGTCTCTGTTGACAGTGTTCTCGTGTTCAACCCGGTAGAGATTAGTTCCTGGGATGGCATATATGAATTTAAAAACGATTACGGACTTTACACCAACACAGATATTACGGAAGAAACCGGTGGAAATATTCTCTATTTTAAAGATCAGCTGCTGCCGGGACTAAAGAATCAGATTTCCGTCAGTTCAGATAATTTCTATTTTTATACCGATATTGACATTCTGAATTTGAGAATAACTCTGACCTCTTACACCAAAGATATGTTTTATTATCTCAGGTCTCTGGCATCGTATAACAGTTATTATGATTTCCCGCTTTCTGAACCGATATACATATATACAAACATTAAAAACGGTCGTGGAATATTTGGGGCAGCGAGTCAGACCAGCCGTCATATCAGGGTAAAACCAGACTAAATAAAAGGCTTTTTTTCTATAAATCCGGCCGGCCTAAGCCGGTAAAACCGGCATTAAAAACAGCTAGAAACCTGCATTCAACAGTCCTTAACAGTCGTAACGGTTTTTTACCTTTTTTACATTTAACTTTTTAAATATTTATCCTACCTTTGTTTCCCATTCTTGAATATTCAAATATTTAATAACTACATATTTAATAATAACTATGAGTAACAAACGAGTTTACACTTTCGGAAACGGCCAGGCTGAAGGAAAGGCCGACATGAAAAACCTCCTTGGAGGAAAAGGTGCCAACCTTGCCGAAATGAACCTTATCGGGGTTCCGGTTCCTCCGGGATTTACTATCACAGCAGACGTATGTACAGAATACAATCAACTGGGAGAACAAAAGGTTGTAGAATTGCTTAAGGATGAGGTTGAAGCAGCAATTGCCAACATTGAAAATCTGATGGGTACCAAATTCGGGGATAAGGAAAACCCTTGTCTGGTTTCAGTTCGTTCCGGCGCAAGAGTCTCCATGCCGGGTATGATGGATACCGTTCTGAATCTTGGACTTAATGACGCTGCAGTGCAGGGTATTGCCAAAAAATCAGGGAACGAAAGATTTGCATGGGATTCTTACCGCAGGTTTGTACAGATGTACGGCGATGTGGTTTTAGGTATGAAACCGGAAAGCAAAGAAGATATTGATCCGTTTGAAGCCATCATGGAAGAGGTAAAAGAAGCCAAAGGCGTTGAACTGGATAATGAACTTGAAGTAGCTGACCTGAAAGAACTGGTATCTAAATTTAAGGCTGCAGTTAAAAAACAAACCGGACACGATTTCCCGGAAGATGCATACGATCAGCTCTGGGGTGCTGTTATGGCCGTTTTTGACAGCTGGAACAACGAACGCGCCATTTATTATCGCCGTTTGAACCGTATTCCGGATGAATGGGGAACAGCGGTAAACGTTCAGGCTATGGTATTCGGTAATATGGGTAAAAACTCAGGAACAGGCGTTGCCTTTACCCGTGACGCAGGAACCGGTGAAGACATTTTCAATGGTGAATATCTGATTGACGCTCAGGGTGAAGACGTGGTTGCCGGTGTTCGTACACCTCAGCAAATCACCCTTGAAGGTTCCCGCCGATGGGCTAAACTGGCCAACATAACCGAAGAGGTCCGGAAAGAAAAATATCCGTCACTCGAAGAAGCCATGCCGGAAGTGGCAAAAGAATTATTTGACGTAGAAACCAAGCTGGAGAACTACTTCAGCGACATGCAGGACCTTGAATTTACCATTCAGGACAGAAAATTATGGTTACTGCAAACCCGTAACGGAAAACGTACCGGTGCTGCCATGGTTAAAATAGCCGTTGACATGCTCGAAAGTGGTATGATTGACGAAAAGAAAGCTTTGCTTCGTCAGGAACCACAGAAACTTGACGAACTCTTACATCCGGTATTCGATAAAAAAGCTGAAGCCGGAGCTGATGTTATGGCGAAGGGTTTGCCTGCATCTCCGGGTGCCGCAACAGGACAAATCGTATTCTTTGCTGATGAAGCAAAAAAATATGATAATACAATACTGGTTCGTATCGAGACTTCACCTGAAGACCTTGAAGGTATGAACATTGCCAAAGGTATTTTAACGGCCCGTGGTGGTATGACTTCTCATGCTGCCGTTGTTGCCCGTGGCATGGGTAAATGCTGTGTTTCCGGTGCCGGTACGATAAAAGTTAACTACAAGGAACGCACCCTGACCATGGAAGGTAAAACCTTTAAGGAAGGTGACTGGATTTCATTGAACGGATCAACCGGAGTGGTTTACGATGGTCGTGTTGCCACTATGGAACCGGAATTAAGCGGTGACTTTGCAAAAATCATGGAGTTGTCAGATAAATATACACGCATGAGTGTGCGTACCAATGCTGATTCTCCCAAAGATGCTAATGTTGCCCGTAAATTTGGCGCTACAGGTATCGGTCTTTGCCGTACAGAGCATATGTTCTTTGAAGGAGAACGTATTAAAGCCATGCGTGAAATGATTTTGGCGAGCGATGTTGCTGGGAGAGAAAAAGCTCTGGCAAAATTACTCCCTATGCAGAGAAGCGACTTCGAAGGTATATTCGAGGCAATGGCAGGATATGGCGTAACCGTACGTCTTCTTGATCCACCACTACACGAATTTGTTCCTCACCAGTTGGCGACTCAGAAAGAACTGGCTCAGGAAATGGGTGTTAGTCTTGATTATGTAAAAAACAAAGTGGCAGAACTCGAGGAATTTAACCCGATGTTAGGTCACCGTGGCTGCCGTCTTGGAAATACATATCCTGAAATTACCGTGATGCAGGCCCGTGCCATTATTGAAGCAGCAGTAAACCTGAAGCAGAAAGGTGTGGATGCCCGTCCGGAAATTATGGTTCCGCTGATCGGTACATTGAAAGAACTTGAATTGCAGTATGAGATTATTCATGCAACTGCTGAAAAGGTTTTTGCCGAAAAAGGATCAAAAGTGGATTACCTGGTAGGAACCATGATTGAAGTCCCGAGGGCTGCCGTTACAGCTGATCAGATCGCTACCAAAGCGCAGTTCTTCTCATTCGGAACAAACGACCTTACACAGATGACCTTTGGTTATTCCCGTGATGACGCCGGTAAATTCCTGCCTGTTTATATTCAAAAAGGTATTCTTAAAAATGATCCTTTTGAAGTACTTGATCAGGAAGGTGTTGGTCAACTCGTTAGAATGGGAGTTGATAAAGGACGTGGTACCAATGCAAAACTGAAAGTCGGAATTTGTGGTGAACATGGTGGAGAACCAAGTTCAGTGGAATTCTGTAATTCAGTCGGAATGGACTATGTAAGCTGTTCACCTTACAGGGTGCCTATTGCACGTTTGGCTGCTGCTCAGGCTGCAATCAAACAGGCATAACAGTAGTATTCGATATAAAAAAAGGGATATTGATTAATCAATATCCCTTTTTTATTTACAGATGCCTAAAACAAAAATTATCTGTTCATTGTTACAGATTAAAGACACCGATTTTCCCGTACTTGCATACAGCCCCGATCCAAATAACCTGGACGAAACGTTCGTTGTGTTAGTGTATTATCATAACCAAAACTCAGCCAGGCATACGTTCCAAAGATTAAATTATTTAATCATTATATATGACGATACAATTTTCACCCGGACAAAAGGATCCAATCAAAGATTTTCTGGAAGAAGCAAATGCTTTGGAAAACATTGCTAATGTCCGTGATCTTCTCGGGACATTATCTTACATTATTTTTATTCTGAACAGGGATAAGGAGATCGTATTTTCTAACGATAACCTTCTGGCAAAATTCAAAATTGTGAATAACCAGAATGTGCTGGGTTCCAAACCCGGCGAAATATTTTCCTGTATTCATGTTAATCAGGGGCCTGACGGTTGTGGCTCTTCAGAATTCTGTCGGTATTGCAGTGTGGTCAATTCCATTGTGGAGACGCATGCTACAAAGATTGTCAATACCAGGGAAGCAAGGGTAATAATAGATAATAATGGACTGGAGGAACAGCTGGATCTTGAAATCACAGCAACTCCATTCAGTTTTGCAGGGCATGATTATACCGTTTTTTCTGCACAGGATATTACGGATAAAAAGCGGAAGGAAATTCTGGAACGTACATTCTTCCACGATATTATTAATATGGCAGGCAGTCTGGATGGGATTATGGAACTGATGGAGGAGATGAGTTGCCATGAAAAAGACAGGTTACTGATAACGGCAAAACGCATCAGTAATACTTTAATCGATGAAATCATGGCACAGTATGAAATTTCAAAAGCTGAACACAATGAGCTAACGGTCAATCCGGAGGAACATAACATAAACTCACTTATTCAAAATGCGATTGACAGTATAAGCCATCACCATGTTGCCAGCAAGAAATCAATACAATACGAACCAGCCTTAATGAACGATACTGTTGTGACAGATAAGGTCATTTTCAACCGGATTCTGGTGAATATGATGAAAAATGCACTTGAAGCCAGCCGTCCAAATGAAACGATAAAGGTAAGTTTGTCAAAGGAAAACGATAAATTTAACATTAAAGTTAACAATAAGCATTATATGCCCAAACACGTTCAGCAACAGGTTTTTCAACGCTCATTCTCCACAAAAGGTTCTGGCAGAGGCATTGGGACCTACAGCATGAAACTACTGGGAGATAGATATTTAAAGGGTTCTGTCGGTTTTGAATCTAACCGGGAATCAGGCACAACATTTTATTTTAAAGTCCCGGAATCCATTCGATAAGCAGGTTCACATTAAAATTAACTTTAATTCTGTTAATTTTATGTTAATTTATTTTGATGTTATAATAATTTTTAGTTAACTTTGTACTAATTAATTATTAGAACATGACATTTGCTCCTGCGAAATACCACTCTGTAAACGCGTTTTTATCGCAAAACATCACACTTGAAAACATCAATAAGATTAAGGATCTGCTTAACTCCTTGTCTTATGTTGTTTTTATTCTGAATGAAAACAGGGAAATCGTTTATGCAAATGAAAGTTTTCTTAATGATCTGAACATACCGGAAGAAGCCTTAAATAACGGTATTAAGCCGGGTGAAGCACTTTCATGCATTCATCATACAGAAGGGCCTGATGGTTGCGGTTCATCGCTGTACTGCAAATACTGCAACTTACTTTCAGTTATTTTAGATGTGGCAGTAACAAAATTACCGGCAACAAAAGAAACACGGATCACAACTAAAAAAGACGGTGTTGAAGAACAGCTGGATCTTGAAATCAGTGCTTCTTCACTTGATATAGAAGGTTCTGACCTGATTGTTATTTCAGCAAAAGATATTACGGATAAAAAAAGAAAAGAATTACTGGAACGTACATTCTTTCACGACATTATTAATTTAGCCGGCAGTCTGGAAGGTATCATGGAAACCCTGGAAGAGATGGATGATTTTGACCGTAAAAAATTTATCCAGTCCGCTAAACGCATCAGCAGTTCCCTGCTTGAAGAAATTGTTTCACAACAGGAACTGGTTAAAGCGGAAAACAACGAGTTATCTGTAAATCCTGAACCTTTCGTGATGCATGAATTGCTCAACGACTCCATAGAAAAGATCAGCCATCATGATGTAGCCAGGGGTAAGAAAATAATTTTCCACCCTCCTTTCGACGATGAAGGCATTATTACAGATAAAGTGATATTTAACCGGATCATGCTCAACATGCTCAAGAATGCACTTGAAGCAGGAAAACGCGGAGGAGAAATCATTGTAAATGTGTACAAGAAAAAGACCAATTTCATGATCGAAGTACACAATAAGGGATATATTCCTGAAAAAACACAACGTCAGATTTTTCAACGTTCATTTTCCACTAAAGGATCAGGCAGAGGTGTTGGGACATACAGCATGAAATTATTGGGTGAACGATACCTGAAAGGTAAAATCGGGTTCACATCAACAGAGGAAAAAGACACTACTTTTTTCTTTCAGATTCCACAAATTTTAACAGCGTAAACCGCTTAATTCTAATAATTTTTAATCCTCAAACTTTTATTTTTTTTGCTCATTTAAAACCGTTATCTTCGCTGCTTAATTTTTAGAGGAGGAAAATGGATAAATTAAGCTATGCATTAGGTCTTAGCGTTGCAGGAAGCCTTATAGGAAGTGGCGTTAAAGAGATGAATTTTGAAAAGTTCAATAAAGGTTTACGTGATGCAATGGAAGGTAAAATGCCGGAAATTTCAAGTGAAGAAGCCCGCCAGGTTCTGAACGATTTTTTTGAATCGGTTCAGCAGAAAGCCAGCGAGATGAATAAAAAAGCCGGAGAGGATTTTCTGAATGAGAATGCAAAACGTGATGAGGTAAATGTACTGCCGAGTGGCTTACAATATGAAGTAATTGCCGATGGCGAAGGGAATAAACCTTCAGCCGGTGACAGTGTGAAATGTCATTATCACGGCACATTAATAGACGGCACTGTTTTCGACAGTTCCGTTCAACGCGGCGAACCCGCAACCTTTGGTGTAAACCAGGTCATTAAGGGCTGGGTAGAAGCATTGCAGCTTATGACTGAAGGAAGCAAATGGAAATTATATGTGCCTTCTGAACTGGCTTATGGCAGTCAGGGTGCCGGACAGGTCATTGGTCCTGATACGGCTCTCGTTTTTGAAGTGGAATTATTAGAAATTGTTTAATTATTATAGCACACACATGAAAATCAAAAATTTATTAGCAGTTGCATTGGTAGCCGTGATGATAGCATCATGTTCCAATAATCAATCGTATAACAATGTTCCTGTAGCATCTCAGTCAGACAGTACATTCTACCTGATTGGTTATGATTATGGTAAACAATTATATGAAAACAGAAATCAGGTTGCAGGTGACAGTGTGAATCTTGACCTGGTTGCAGCAGGTTTTGTGGCTGGTGTAAAAGGCAATGAAAGCAAAATTGAGGTTGAAGATGCCCAGACATTTATCCGTAATTATTTTATGGCTGCACAGAAAAAACAGGCTGAAGAAAATCTTGTTAAAGCTGAAGACTTTCTGTCTGAAAATGCAAAACGTCCGGGGGTAACTTCACTGGCCGATGGCAAGTTGCAGTACGAAATACTGAAGGAAGGTGATGGCCCAAAACCAACAGCAGAAGATAAAGTTGAAGTGGATTACGTAGGTACTTTGATTGACGGAACAGAATTTGACAGTTCAATCAAACGTGGACAGCCGGCTACTTTTGGTGTTAAAGGTGTTATTAAAGGCTGGACTGAGATTCTGCAGTTAATGCCTGTTGGTTCAAAATGGAAAGTTTACATCCATCCTGACCTGGCTTATGGTGCAAGAGGAAACCAGTCTATTCCCGGAAATTCAGCTCTGATCTTCGAAATGGAGTTAATTGATATTAAAAAATAAGAATAGTCATCGGTTTTAAACCGTTTTTATAAAAAATTTCTTTAATTGTATCCCGGTTGCTCCCGCAGCCGGGTACATTTTTATTATAGAACTTATGTTAACAGCAGAATTTCACACATCAAAAGGCGTTATGGTGGCTGAACTTTACGAAGATGATGCCCCAAAAACAGTAGAGAATTTCGTAAAATTATCGGAAGATGGTTTTTACGACGGTCTGGCATTTCACCGTGCTATACCTGACTTTGTCATTCAGGGAGGTTGTCCCTTTTCAAAAGACATGAGTGATCCAAGGGTTGGAACAGGTGGTCCGGGTTATAAAATCGACTGTGAGCTGGACGGTGAAAAACAATATCATGACCGTGGTGTTTTATCTATGGCACATGCCGGAAGAAATACAGGCGGATCACAGTTTTTTATCTGTCACAGCAGAAAGAATACAGCACATCTGGACAGACAACATACCTGTTTTGGAAAAGTTGTTGAAGGTGTTGATGTGATTGATAAAATAAGAAAAGGTGATGAAATTGAAAAAATAATCATACTCGAAAAAGACTAACATATCCATGAATTTTGAAATTGAAGGAAAACTAATCCTGAAAGAAGACGAACAACAGATTTCGGCTTCATTTAAAAAAAGGGAGTTCGTCATTGAAGTTGTAAATGAACGGAATACAGAATGGAACGATTTTATTAAGTTTCAGCTGACACAGGACAGGTGCAATCTTATTGACCAGTACAATAACGGGGATAATATAAAAGTCAGTTTTAATATCCGCGGCAGAAAATGGGAAAAGAACGGACAGGTAAATTACTTTTCCAATCTTGAAGCCTGGCGCATTGAAGGGGCTATGGTTCAAAACGATCCTGTACCTGCAGATATCCCGCCACCGGATACGAACAATATTCCACCGGAAAACGACGACTTACCATTCTAAATCCAAATATCATGATTCGCAAAGCATTTCTTTTTATTTTTCTTTCAGCTTTAGCCCTGTCCTCCACAGCGCAAAACACGATACGGTCCAAATCGGATGTGCAACTGTATAAGCTATCCGTAGCTGCGCGTACCATAAGCGCTTACTATGTGGATACCGTAAACAAGGAAGAAGTTGTTGAAGATGCCATAAAAGCAATGCTTGAGGATCTTGATCCCCACTCTGTATACATGAACAGCGAAGAGGTCAGGCGCATGAATGAACCTCTTCGCGGAAATTTTGAAGGCATCGGCATACAGTTTAATATTCTTGATGACACCTTAATGGTTGTCAATCCTATTCCTGGAGGCCCATCAGAAAAAGTGGGAATTCTGGCAGGTGACAGGATCATTTATATTGATGATGAAATGGTGGCCGGCATTGGTTTGTCCAATAAAGAAGTAACAGATAAGCTGCGTGGCGATAAAGGTACCGAGGTGACAGTAAGGATTAAACGAAACGGGACCCGGAAACTTATGGATTTTACCATTGTACGCGATAAAATTCCAATCCACAGTCTGGATGCTGCCTATATGGTCAATGATAACATCGGGTACATTAAGCTTAACCGGTTTTCCGGAACAACATTTGCTGAATTTACAGAAGCCCTGGATGACCTGAAGAAAGATGGAATGAAAAGCCTGATTCTGGATTTGCAGGGCAACGGGGGCGGCTACCTGAATGCTGCCATTAACCTGGCCGACGAATTTCTTTCTAACAACAAGCTTATAGTGTATACAGAAGGACTGAACAGTCCTCGACAAACCTTTAGAGCCACCAAAGGTGGTAAATTTGAAAAAGGAGAGCTGGTTGTACTCATTGATGAATCCTCGGCCTCCGCCAGTGAAATTCTATCGGGTGCGATCCAGGACTGGGACAGAGGTTTAATCATCGGCAGAAGAAGTTTTGGAAAAGGATTGGTTCAGCGTCAGTTTAATCTGCCGGATGGTTCTGCCATGCGATTGACAACATCCAAGTATTACACACCATCAGGGCGGTTGATTCAAAAACCATATGACCATGGCAGGTCAGAATACCGGAAAGAAATTATCAACCGCTATAACAATGGCGAACTGATTTCGGAAGACAGTATTCATTTCCCAGATTCATTAAAATACAGAACACTGGTTCTGAACAGAGTGGTATATGGCGGCGGAGGAATAATGCCGGACATTTTTGTGCCTATCGACACAACAGTAATCACCGATTATCACCGCAATCTTGTTGCCAAAGGTGTAATGAACAAAACAGTTTTGAACTATGTTGACAAACACAGACAGGAATTAAACAGTCTTTACCCTGTTTTTGCGGTGTTTGACAGCAAATTTGTTGTCACACAGGACATGCTTGATGAGCTGATCGCAAATGGTGAAATGGCGAAGGTGGAATTTAATGAAGAACAGTTCAAACATTCACTTCCATTGATATCAGCACAGTTTAAAGCACTGACAGCCCGTGACATTTTCGACATCAGTGAATATTACCAGGTGATGAATGAACAGGATGATATTTTTCAGAAAGCAGTGGAAGTCCTTTCCAACTCAGGAATGCTGGAAAAGAAACTTTCGGAAAAGTAGTTAATTTTCATGAATCAGACCTGTAAAGGTTCCTGTTACAGTTTATCATGAAAACAATCTAACAGTATTATAATGAAAGTTGCAAACAGCGTAGTCGATCTGATCGGGAATACCCCGTTAGTCAGACTTAACAATCTCACAAAAGGAATTGATGCCCATGTTTTTGTCAAGCTGGAATCGGCTAATCCCGGTGGATCAGTAAAAGACAGACTTGGCCTGGCACTGATTGAAGATGCAGAAAAGAGAGGCATCCTGAAACCGGGTGGAACCATAATTGAACCCTCTTCAGGGAATACAGGCATAGGTCTGGCCATGGTTAGTGCAGTAAAGGGATACAAGGTTATTATTGTAATGCCTGAATCTGCCAGTATAGAGCGCCGCAAACTGATGGAAGGTCTGGGAGCACAGGTCATTCTTACACCGGCCACTGAAGGCATGAAAGGAGCTATATCGAAGGCTAATGCTTTACTGGAAGATATTGATGGATCATTTATGCCTATGCAGTTTGAGAACCCGGCCAATATCGAATTTCACAAACGCACTACAGCAGTTGAGATATGGAATGACACGGACGGAACCATCGATTTTTTTGTATCCGGTGTTGGTACCGGAGGTACCTTTTCCGGAGTATCCACTGTTCTTAAGGAGAAAAAACCTTCCGTAACAAATGTAGCTGTTGAGCCGAAAGATTCTCCGGTTTTATCAGGTGGTGAACCCGGGTCTCATAAAATACAGGGAATTGGCGCCGGTTTCATCCCTCAGAACTGTAAAACAGAACTTATTGATGAGATTGTCCCGGTTTCTAATGAAAATGCCTTTGAAACAGCCCGAAGGCTGATGAAAGAAGAAGGAATAATCTGTGGGATATCATCCGGTGCTATTGTATGGGCCGCACTGTCTCTGGCAAGTCTGCCTGAAAATAAAGGAAAAACATTTGTCGCCATAGTATGCGACACTGGTGAACGGTATCTGAGTACATCATTGTTTCACGAATAAAATAAAAAAAGGCGCCAGGGCGCCTTTTTTATTTCCGGAACTACATATTCTCATTAATATGTGTCGATATTATTAAGATCGTTAAATGCCTGCTCTAATCTGGCTACCAGAGTTTCTTCCCCGGCACGCAACCATTTTCTCGGGTCATAATATTTCTTGTTTGGCTTATCGTCTCCTTCAGGATTTCCAATCTGAGCCTGAAGATAATCATGGTTTTTAGCTTCAAACTGACGTACACCATCCCAGAATGCCCACTGCGTATCAGTATCAATATTCATTTTAATTACACCATAACCAATGGCTTCACGAATTTCTTCGAGTGATGATCCCGAACCTCCATGGAATACAAAGTTAACTGGCTTGTCAACAGATAATCCATCTTTTTCCTTAATATATTCCTGTGAATTGCCAAGGATGGAAGGCTTCAGCACCACATTTCCCGGCTTGTAAACACCATGGACGTTTCCAAAAGAAGCAGCTATGGTGAAGTTGGGAGAAATCTGGCTTAACTCTTTATAAGCATAATAAACATGCTCAGGTTGAGTATAGAGTAAGGAGTTATCCACACTGGAGTTATCCACACCATCTTCTTCCCCACCGGTGATTCCTAATTCTATTTCAAGGGTCATCCCCATTTTACTCATCCGTGCAAGATATTTCTTGCTGATTTCGATATTCTCTTCAAGCGACTCCTCAGAAAGGTCGAGCATATGAGATGAAAACAATGGCTTTCCTGTTGCTTTGAAATTTTCCTCACTGGCATCAAGTAATCCATCAATCCAGGGAAGTAATTTTTTCGCTGCATGGTCAGTATGTAAAATAACCGGAATACCATAAGCTTCAGCAACGGTATGTATATATTTTGCTGCAGCAATACCACCCAGTATTGCTACTTCCTGGCCTTCACCAGATGCACCTTTACCAGCAAAAAATGATGCACCACCATTTGATAACTGTATAATTACCGGAGAATTAACTTTTTTTGCTGCTTCCATAACTCCGTTAACTGAGTTTGAGCCAACAACATTAACTGCAGGAAGTGCAAACTGACCTGCCTTTGCTAATTCAAATACTTTGTTTACATCTTCACCGAATATGACACCCGGTTTAACATAGTCTGAAATTTTACCCATTGTATTTTATTTTTCTGTAATTAATTTTTTGCAAAAATAAGTTTTAAATGTTGAATAACATAAAATGTTTATCTAAAAAGCCTTAATAACACGAAATTGTCAGGGATGGTTTCAAAAAGAGAGCATAATTATAAAATCCTCACAATAAAAAACCCGGATAAATTTTACCCGGGTCTTTATTACCTGTAAATACGTTTTATTGCTTAATAAAGCTACCAACGTTAACTTTATTCTGACCAATTCCTTTTACAATATATTTTCCGTTTGAAAGATCATTTACATTTAATGTAACGTTGCTTTCAACATTGTTTACAGACTTAACCAGTGCTCCGGTTAAATTATAGATTTCAATGGTATTGAAATCAGATACCTCACGGATAGACAATGAGCTGTTAACAAAAGTTGGCTGAATTTTTAATGTTCCGATTGACGCTTTAGGTGCATTAAAGCTGGTAGCTAAATTATTGTATAATTCTGCAACCTCGTCAGCAGATAATGCCTTATTCATGATCATAACCTCATCTACTGGTCCCATGGTTACATTGGCACCGGTAACATAATTGCCAATCACCAAATCCTGTCCGGCAATATTTAAATCACCGGTTGCATCAACCATTTCGCCAATTTGTGCTCCATTAAGATATAGATACAAATTACCTGACTCCCGATCTCTTACACCCACTATATTTACCCATTCTCCAGTTGGATAAGGATTAGCAAGATCAGCAATATTAACACCTAATTGCGTTTTCCCACCAAAATCATCATTATCATCAATTGCAAATCGAATTTCACCTTCTTTCGTTTGAATTGTATACCTGTATCCATTGGCATTATTTACGGCATTCCCCTCAAAATCTGTCGCATCCGGACCATTCGTACCTTTAATAATCTGCGTTTGCTCTGCTGCAGATGGATCAACAATGGCCCATAATGAAATTGAAAACGATTCAGTTGTAAAATTAATCGCATTTAGATTTGAACCATCATCCTTAACCACCACACCGGCAATGTCACCTGTCACGTAGCTGCTAAAGTCAATAGCCTTACCAGAAATACCATCCGTAAACGTTACAGCATCACCTACGATTGTTCCTGTTGCGCCGGTCTTGGAATCTGAGGCCGTCTCATCATCAAAGGACCAGTGGGAAACAACGTTGGCATCAAATGAAAACTGGGCTTTAGTGACTCCTGTACTGAAGATAAGTGCCAATGTAAATGCAAAAAGTAAATGTTTTTTTCTCATAATGTAAAATTTTATCGTTAGTAAAAAAATTTATGCAATCGATTACAAGATAACCGTTATAAGTCAGGATTCAAAATCCTTCGTATTAAAAAAATGTAATGTGAAACAACCTTAAAAAACAGGAACGCGATTCTGTATTCTTTGCGCTGTCACATTTTGCTTAGTTTTTAACACAGCGCACACTGTTTCCGTTCCATTTCCAGGTGCCGGCCCGTCGGATCTCCATGCGGTCGAACTGAATATACCTGGACCAGGTATTATCGCTCTTCAGCCTGGTTGATGTCCACCAGGTTCCGAATATACCGTCGCCATAAAAAATACTCTCATCATCCCAGGTACGGTCTCCGGTCGGCAATCCGTTAAAGCCTGATTCACCAAACTGTTCATCGGAGATCAGTACGCCCTGCGCCCACAGATGACTTTTGCCTGCCAGTTTAGCTCCTTCATTCGTACCGTTCCATCCGGTTTCTCCGGACTCTGCGGAGCTCATCCCAAGCGACTGCTCCAGTATCTGCCACTCCATGTCGCTGGGCAAATGCCAGCCATCCGGACAGACTCCCTGCACACCGCTGGGGACCTCTGAACTGGTAAAACTCCCATTCATAGCCGCACCCCAGTTATAAAGCGCACCATGACTTACAGCATATGCTGCACTATCGTTATTATACCAGCAAAATGCAAGAGAATCAGTATAAGCCCACGATGAGTCGGCAACACCCTTAAAAATGGGTTGACCGTCAGGATAATGTGTTACCCGAAGGTTCTCCGCCATCCAAACCTGGTCTCCTATCTGTATGGTTTTATACATATTCCCGTCGATATCCGACATTTCTCCATAAACAGTAACACTGCCCAGATCGGATGTGTCGGGGTAACATCCTTCAACTGTTGAAATCACCCTGAAATAGGTGGTTTGATCTGCGACAAAATCCAGCTGATCTGTCACGTTTTCAATGACTTCCCATGTAAGTTTATCAATCGATTTCTCCCATACAATGGTTCCTTCGGTTCCATCCAGTTTTATGGTAACTGTTTCATTCTGATTAACCGCCCGGTTTTTATATCCGTCTATCTGAGCCTCAGAATAAGCTGCAATGATAGTGATAAGGAAAAGTATTATGCTTATTTTTTTCATTTTTCAAAATTTTAAACCATTAGCTGCTTATTTCAAAATAACTTTCGTACTGTACTTTTTATGCTCAGCATAAACATTTACCAGATACTGTCCTGCCGGGAAATCAGACAGATCAATCCGGTTAACCAATCTGATTTTATCTGCAGCAAACATTTTATCGTATATGCATTGTCCCATGTAATTGTATACACGGACTGTTACAGACTCCTTATCTGTATAATGTTCCATGCTGATATTGAAGGTTCCTTCTGCAGGATTCGGATATAATGAAAGTCCGTCATTCAGCGATAAAGCATCAATTGATGTATAGCAATCACCAATATTCTGATTCAGCATAATTGGCTTGATTTCATATGGGATCTCAAGGTTGATGGTCTGATCATTCTGAATATTCACAGTATAAGCTTTGTGTGTCGCTTTATATTTTGAACTCACGACCACCGTTGCAGCACCCGGAATTTCTTGCGGATAAATGATCTTAACTTCCATATCTGAAGACACAGGAACGGCTTCCAGCACAGGCCATTCTGTTGTTCCTGATGGCAGCGTTAATGTTATTTCTTCACTTGCAGGATCAAACCCCGGGACATCCTCACCATTCAGTTTAAGAGCTGAAAGACCGGCCGTTGTGACCTCTTCATCCAGAAATGCTTTAAAATACTTCTTAACAGCAATATATAAGGGATTTTCTGCCACATCCGGCGACCATTCTGTTTTAATTAAAGCCGGATAATTATTTGTGCCAAAAACTGTATCCATAACATAAACACCCGCCTCTTCTTCTGTCAGTCTTTTACTGTAGCTTATTCTGGCATCTGTTGCAGATCCGGGACCATAATTGTTATATTCATAAAACTGCACATTACCTATGTCATCCGGATTATACCATGTATTATCCCAGCCAAGCGGACTAATACAATCGCTCAGATAACAATTCATAAACATCACCTTGGGATAGTCTTTCCAGGGACGTCCAAAATATACATCCTTTACTCCGTATTCAGATGTTACCCAACAATTCTGAAAGACATACCCAAACCTGCTCCTGGAGCTGGTGCTGGCTGCGGTTATCCAACTGCGGTCTCTCAGGTTATGGATCTGGCAACTATCAAAAATAACCGTACTGTTTCCAAAAATATAATCCACGGCTCCAATAATAAGGCAATCCTTAAAATAGTTACGGTACGGTGTGCCGGAATAATAGGTATCCTGAAAACCGATAAATCTGCAATGCGCAAACTGTTGCCTGTCTTTTGTGGCTGTAGCCAGTGCTTCCGCCTGGTTTCCAACCCCGTAACTGTTTTCTATGGTCAGATTTAAAGCCAAAAAGTCTTCTGAAGCAATCTTCACTGATGCCGTTCCAAACCCACCATCACCATGGGTTGGTTGAGCGGTAAGGATTGTATGATCGACATCCTGTCCAATAATGGTCAGATTTTTAACCGTTGAATTCACAGAAATTTTTCCCTCATATACGCCATTCTTTACATATATAACAGCATCCGGAGTCGCAGCTTTTTTAATGGAGTCTATGGCAGCCTGAACCTGGTCAAAATGACCTGAACCATCTCTGGCAACGACCAGGGTTACCTTATCAGCTATTTCGTTATAAAGCTGATCCTGTGCCTTTACAACTGTGGTAAACAAGAACAGTATCAGTATAAACGTTAAATTTTTTTTCATCTAAATGTGTTTTAATATTCACTATTCAAAAACGTTGATATTTCAGGGTAAATTAAAGGTTAGCCTTACATTGCATTAACCGGATTCCGGTCAATAATCGTTCCTTTCAATTCAGATAAAAGAGTTGAGAACAAAGGCATTCATGATCCTGCAACAAATGCAAAACAGCCCATCACATAACTTTCATTATGCCGATGGGCTGATACATTATCTAACCTTAATAAGTTTTTTTCGCGGATTAGACGTAATTCTGTATTACTGCTTTACAAATTTAGAAGCAACTACAGAATAATCCGTACGATAAGCTTTCACAATATATGTTCCCTTCGACAAATCAGACACGTTCACACTCACACTTGGAGCCATAGAAGTATTGATGGTCTTAACCACCTGACCTGTCAATGCATAAACCTCAACTTTAGTTAAGCGTTCAGCGTTATTTATGGTTAACATATCGCTGTAAGGATTCATGGAAACGATAAGTTTTTCCACTTGTTTGCTGTCTACGCCCACTGTCATATAAGCATCGTAGATTGTCTTAATCTGCTCTGCAGTTAAAGCAACATTGTAAAGCTGCACTTCATCAAGGGAACCAAGATAGTTACTACCCCAAAAATTAGTTCCGTCAGGAGCTGCGTTGTTAACACCCTGTGCCACACTGCCAAATGTCAGATCTTCATTATTATGCAAACTGCCTGACATGGTATTTGCAGCATCAGAGATTAACTCTCCGTTCAAAAAGGTATATAAAAATCCTCCGTCCTTATCGAATACACATGCGATATGATACCACGTATTTGCATCCCATGTAAAACCATCAGGGAGATCTCCTGCCGGTGAGGGTAATTCAGATTCATCCCACAACATAAAACGGATTTTACCATCTTTTAATGAGAGATGATACCATCCACCATCAATACCATCTGTTGTAAGAAACGGAACACCTTTACTGATAATGGAATATTCAGTACTACCATCCGGAGACATGGGACTCTTAACCCAACACATCATGGAGAAGTTCCCATCAATATCAGCCGCACCAGATCCGTCAAATCTTGCATAGGCCGGATTTCCATCGGTCTGAGAAAAATCAAGAGCCTTTCCCATATAACCATCTGCCCAGGTTGCTTCTACCGCATTAACCAACTCACCATTTGTGGTTCCCAGTTCATCGCTTACGGCTGTACCTGTTCCTTCGTCAAATTTCCAGTAGCCTACTAATCCTTCAAGTGTTTGAGCCATCCCAATTGTAGATGACACAACAAATAATAACGTTAAAAAGAGTAAGGGTTTTTTCATAATCGTAATCATTAATGTTAGTAAACAAAATTATCACCGCTAAATTCCAAAAATATATCTATATAGGTCTATATTTAAGTAACAATATTAAGGGTCAGGCTTCCCAAAATGCGGGTAAATCATGACAAATATCATAAAAAGGCAGTTTAGACATACAGGTTTAAATGTTGACCCCAAAACACAACCTTCACACTATCATGTATTTACAAACGCATCTCTTCAACTTTATCCTGTTTAATGTGTTATATTCTATAGTATGAAAATTCCAGTAGCTAACTTTAAAACATTACAATATGAAATATCTGATTTTACTTTTAAGCTTAATTGCAGTTGCTTCATGTAAATCAAAACCGAAAAATCCGGAGAGTTCAGTGCAGTACAGCCTTGAAAAAATATGGGAAACGGACTCGCTGCTTACAACATCAGAATCTGCGCTTTACAATCCTTCAGAAGATGTCATTTACGTTTCGTGCATAAATGGTGATCCCAGAACAAAAGATGGAGACGGCTTTATTGCTAAAGTCAGTACCGACGGGAAAATTATTGACAGATACTGGATTACAGGACTGGATGCCCCGAAAGGATTAGGTCTTTTCAATAATACCCTGTATACAGCTGACATTGAAAACATTGTAAGTATTGACATCGCTGCGGATTCTGTAAAACAGAGACTACCGGTGTTTAATGCCGGAATGTTGAATGACATTACAGTGGCAAAGAACGGCAGAATTTATGTATCGGATACCGATTCCGATATGGTCTATACAATGCTTAATGATAATGTTAATATCTTCCTGAATAAGGATATCTCAGGTCCGAATGGATTACTGGATCAGGGAGATCATCTTTTAGTCCTCTCTATGAGCAAAGGCGAGCTCTACTCCGTGGATTTCGACAGCATGACGGAAACAAAACTATTGGATGGACTGCCTGGTGCTGACGGCATTATTAAGGTGGCTGATCAAACCTATATGGCCTCCAACTGGAATGGTGAGTTAACCTTAATAACTCCCGATATAAAAAAGCACAGCTTGCTGAATACTATGGATCAGAAAATAAACAGTGCGGATATCGGGTTTATTACAGACAAAAACATCGTACTGGTACCCACTTTCGGCCATAACACACTGGCTGCTTACAGACTGATTAAAAAATAACATCTCATAAATTTAACAGACTCACCGGGTGATGATTCACATTTTGTTGAAAACCACCCGGTGAGTTTATTATTAACTATACCTCTTTTAACTTCCATTTCCCTTTTTTGAAGGCCAAGTAGGCAAAAAGAGTCATCATGGACTCTGCAATGATAATGGCAAAATAAACACCATGCTGCTCCCAGCCAACCCAGTTAGAAAGCAACCAGGCCAGTGGAATTTCGAACATCCAGAAGCTGAGCACATTAATTCTGAATGGTGTCCGGGTATCTCCTGCACCGTTCAGAGCAGAGACCATGACCATGCCAAGTCCGTAGGAGATGAATCCCAAACTGATAATTCGTAATCCTTCAGCACCATATTTGATGATGGCATCACTGGATGAAAATATCCCAAGAAAAGTAACCGGGAATATCACCAGGATCAAACCGAGAATGCCCATCGTTATCATGTTGGTTCGACCGACAATCCAGACTGATTTTTCTGCCCGGTCGTGCCGTTCCGCTCCAAGATTCTGACCTACCAGTGTAGAGGCTGCATTTGAAATACCAAAGCAAGGCAACAGGGCAAATACAACAATGCGCAATGCGATGGTATATCCTGCCAAAACATCACTGCCATAAATTGCGATGATCCGAACGAGGATAATCCAGCTGGATGTAGCGACAATATATTGGCTTATGGAGCCCCATGACAAATCAAGCAGTCTCTTAATCAGGGCCTTGTCCGGTAACAGTTTTATACCTTTAAATTTTATACGCCCCTTCCCTTTTATCAAAAGATAAAGTTGCAGAAGGACTGCAAGACTTCTCCCGATAGTTGTTGCCACAGCAGCACCTTCCACTCCCATTTCGGGAAACGGCCCGATCCCGAAAATAAGCAGTGGGTCAAGAATAATATTTATACCGTTGGCAAAGGCAAGCACATACATTGACAATACAGGATTTCCGGCACTTCTGAATACCCCATTGATGATGAAGAGCAGGATGATGCTTAGATTTCCGCCCAGCATGACGGATGTATATCCTGACATCTGCTCAATGATTACCGGTTCAGCTCCCATCAAACGCAGAATATCCTTTGCAAAAATAATTCCGGGGACCGCAATCAGTAAAGAGATAAATATACCTGTTACAATGGCCTGATATGCCGACTGTGCTGCTATGCCATAACGTTTTTCGCCAATCCTTCGGCTCACCATGGCTGATACGCCGGTACTCAATCCAATCCCCAAAGCATATACAATAGTGATGAGTGATTCAGTAATTCCAACCGTTGCTATAGCTTCTGCTCCGAGTTTGCTTACATAGAATATATCTGCGATTGCAAATACCGATTCCATTAACATTTCCAGAACCATTGGTACGGCGAGGATAAAAATAGCCTTATTTATACTGCCTGTTGTAAAATCCTTTTCGTTGCCGCGCAGGGCATCCATAATATCTTTCGATATTTCGCTGAGGTTTAAGCGGGATTTTTTTATATTAAGCTGTTGATTCAGTTTTTCCATTTTTGTTGTCGTAATCGATTTTTATGCCGCTTAATACGCTCTGATCTGATACTTGTGATCTCTTGTTTTGTTACATTCGGTAAGTACCGATATAATAATCCGATTGTGTTCATAACAAATCCTCCTGAATAAATGATAAATAAATAAGTTGGTAAAAGTGGATACGGGGCCTGAAATTTAGCAGACCAGATCCGGGGTGGTATGAAAGTATGGAATTTTCATAATGCGCAAATTTATGAAAATTAATCTTTATGAACCAAATAAATATTCGCACAACTCATTTGATGAGCTGAAGAGTGCCATTCACCACCAGACCATCCAGTTGCATCGCCCGGGCTGAACGGAAGGCGTCTTTTTCTGTATGCACAATAGGTTCTCCCCTTTGGTTAAAGGAGGTGTTAATTAAAGCTTTAATATTGAACTGCTGATCCAGAACCCTAAGTAATTCATACATCCAGGGGTTATCGTCATAATTGAACAATGCCTGTATCCGGGCAGTGCCATCCACATGTGTTGCACCATCAAGTTCAGTCTTATGGTGCGTGACCGGAGCATCGTATAACATATATCTCATCTGCTCCACAGCCGGCTTACCGGTAAAATATAGCACGTTGTCTGCCAGCATGATTGGAGCAACGGGGCGGTACCATTCGCGTTGTTTCATTTCACAACTCACTTTTTGCGCAAGTTCCCTGTCATCGGCCCGTGCAATGATACTCCTGTTTCCAAGTGCTCTGGGTCCACATTCACCAAAGTTGTTACAAACGCCAATAACTTTTCCTTCAGCTATAAAAGCTGCAATCAGTTGTATGGTTTCGGTATTCAGTTCCGTTTTATAGCTCTCAGTTCCCCAGGAATTTATGTAGGGGGATGCTATTTGAATGGTATGCCCTTTCTGCATTTCCATATAAGCCGCAGCACCAAGCACCAGTCCGCTATCGTCAGTACAGGGTGGAATGTGTACCGAATTAAATAACCCGGAATCTACTAGCCTGCTATTCGCAACTATATTTAACGCAGCACCACCTGCGTAGTACAGGTGATCAGCACCGGTCTTTAACTTCAAAGCCCGGAATTTTTTCATTAGTGTTTGCACCCAGTACTCATGAATGGTAGCAGCAACATTCTGTATATATGCATGATGCTGATCATATCCGTTCAGCTTAATTCCAAATTCCTTTTCAGAGGCTCTAAGAAAACAAGAGGGCTTGTCCCAATAATTCTGGAAGAAATGATGATGCTTCAGAAATGCAAGAATAGTATCATCCGGTTCACCAAAACCGGCAAAACCCATAAATTTACCGGGTACGCTGTGCTGATCTTTAAAACCGGCACCTATAATGCTAAACGTTAGCGCATTTGCATTAAAAAGTGAACTCAGCTGCTTAAGCTCCCAGTGCGCTTCCACCGGATTTAAGCTGCCGGAAACATAATGCCATGCGGAGAAGTTGCTTTTACTTGCACCTCCATCGAAATGCACCAGAAGGCTGTTTTCTTTGAATGCACCGTAAAAGGGAATACCGGAATACAGATGAGCCAGTTCATGGTTGAGTAAAAAAGCCTTTTTCGGACGATCGAGAAACCAGCACCCGACTTTCTCCATGCCATTATACAATTGATTTACCGGTCCGGCTTCCACCCGTATTCGACCATCTGCTGTGATAAAACTTCTTCCCTGAACCGAATCCACTGACACCAGGTCGAATTCCTGTTTCAACAATCCGGCATCTTTCAGTAAATCATACAGATGATCCTGTAAACGGTTATCACGCTTTATTCTTGTCTTTCTTTCCAGATGCAGATAGTTCAGCAATTGACCATCCTGCATGACCGCAATTGCATGGTCATGTGCGAAAGCAATGGTTCCTTCAGGATAGCAGTCCGGAATGGCATAAACAGCGACTGTTGGTTTTCCCATCCGGATCAGAATTTAACAATAAAACTGATCAGTAACATGATGAGGTAGGTGTAATACATCAAACGCTTTGCCCTGGTACTGATACGGATCCAGAGGCCCGAAAGAATAATACCGGCGGACAGGGAACCGTAAACCAGACTGGCCTGTAAAGGCAGAATACCGATGATAAAAAGCAGAAAATTAGCCAGCATAAACACAATGAAAATTTCCATGCTGCGCCGTGATATGGTATTCAGACGTTCTCTGTACCGTAAAAAAGAGAAGAAACCGATAATGATAAACAGCGCCACGCCCAGAAACATTGGCCAGAAACCATCCGGGATGCTTTGCATATCCCATCCCTTAAACTGTAATGTTTCCTGTATCGGAATCAGGACTGTACGCACGGAACCAAAAACATAGTATAGTCCCAGTACAATAGCATATGGCAGAATTACACCAAGAACAGACGCCTGCAAAGCCCTGAAGTCAAAGCTTTTTTGCAGTGCGGCAGCGATCCAGAGAACCGGTAAGAAAAACAAAATCTGAAACTGGATAAAACTGCCCAGTGCAAGAATAAGCGAAGCATTAATCAGGTTATATCGGTTCCTGTTATCTTCTTTGATGGCAAGCACAGCATACAAGGCAAAAAACACAAAAAGAAAACTGAAATGTGTGGCACAAAGCGTCTGCATATACGGACCTGCCACAATTAATGTTCCGGCTATAAAATAAGGGAAATAGCTGCGGTGCGTCAGGATAATAAATTTGTCGTTAATGATATAGGAAAAAAAGGCGATGATGTTCGAAATCACAAAAAATGTGGCGGCATTTATCAGCTTGTTCTCTGAAAATTTGCTCACCAGAACATCAGCCAGCGGTAAAAGTTTTATACTTATGTGTTGTTCATATGGCACATACAGATTCAGCATGATAAGTGCCAGCGTAAACAACACTGTGGTAAAGATGGATAACGGTTTTAAGTAGTGACTGATTATCATAATGTCTGAATCGTTTGGCTCAGCCAGGATTCAATATCCTGTACAACTTTTTTCTGTGAGCATGTAAATTTATTCACCATTATCGAAAATGCAAATGTCTTCCCGCCTTTTTTAATATATCCGGCATAACACCGGGTGTTATCCATTGATCCGGACTTCGCCAGAACAACAGCATCTGTAGTGTTTTGCAGAAATGAACGGACCGATCCTTCTTTTCCTGCCTGAGGAATAGTCTTCATAAAACCATCTCCGGCATCGGCATCTTTGGCCATTAAACATAGGATGTCGGTCATTAATTTTGGGGAGAGTGCATCAGATGGAGACAAACCGGAACCATCATACAAAAAACAGGGAGACATATCAATGCCCATGCTTTCCCAGTATTGTTTTATCTCCTTAACAATAGACTGAATGTCCTTGTCAGGCTGAACAGCTCTGAACAGATGCTCAGCAAACAGGTTATTGCTGTGATAGTTTACAATTGCTGCTATTTCACTCAGTTCCGGAGAGATCGTTTCGGTAATTTTCAGATCAGCCGGCACCGGCACATCAGAAAGGATCAGTTCTCCCTTAACTTTGATTCCCGATTCAATAAGTTTTCCCTTCAATGCATCCAGTAAAACTTCAGGAGGATTCGGGATAGCCCCTTTAATGGAAAAATCCATCCTGTTGGCCGGAATTGACCCTCTCACCCTTTTATGCATTTCAAACGGCCCGCCAAAAATATAGGCACTATCCTTATTTACAGGACTTCCAACAGCTTCAACAGTAAAGGACAGACCCTTGATCTCCGGATCAACCGTTGCTATCCGTGCTTTTGCACCAACTTTTGCAGGATAAAACGATAAGGTATAATAGTTATCAAAGCAGGTCAGCGGATATACACCCGCACCATAATAATTCCCTATATCCTCCCAAATCCATCTTGAGGGTACAGGTTCAGGATAGAAGCCCGAAATATCTGCTACCAGATCCCCCTCTATTCCTTTAATTCCTCTTGCTTTCAATGCCGTTATCCAGTCATCAATAAAGCTATAAATATCCGGATTAAAATAGCGGGAACCGAGCGTAGGATCACCACTGCCCTTAACTATGAGGCTTCCATTCAATATGCCATCTGAAACTGAACCATTAGCCAGTAGTTCTGTTTTAAAGCGGTAGGCAGCACCCAGTTTTTTCAACACAGTGGCGGTTGTCAGCAACTTAAGTGTTGAAGCAGGCACCAGACTTTTGTCCGGATTAAGCGACTGTACTGATTTGTTACCCGAAACATCCACGACAGAAATCCCTACAGATGCATGTTGATAGTCTTCATCCTGAAACTGTGCATGACACTTAAATGCCAGAAAAATCAGAATTATGATCAGAATGCCGGATTTTCTCATTGCCTGTTTTTTGTAAAAATATTCATTCTTACCAAAGAAGAAAAATCCGGTTCAGCTTAAAATTTAATTATTTTGGAATTAACCGGTTCGTTTACCTCTGAAACTGTAGTGAAACAGTACTACTTCTATGGCTTTTAATATTGCCTGGTTAATCGGGAGCATCGGAACACACAGCGACCTGTCTATATCAATCAGGCGATAATAATAGTCTGACATTAGGGGTGGTTTAACAGGTGCCCGGGCAATTTTATCACTTTGTCCGGCTTTAATAATCCTACAGGTTGCCAGACTAACTTCGCCGTTTTTGTTTGTAAATCCGGTAAACCCAAACATACGGCAGATCAATCCTCTGTTTTTATAGTTTGAACAGCCTTTTATTTCTCCTCCATTCAGAGCAAAAGGAACCAGCATTTTACAGACAGAGCCGGAGTCAAAAGCCTGCAGTTCGTCATAAACTTTTTCTGCAAGTCCGCTTTTATAAAGATCGTATGCAAGAGGTAAAAACTCCAGTACGGTTGCCTGGATATCTGGTTTTGTGCAACAGGAGTAACAATTCAGTTCACATGAAATATGCGTAACTTTCCGGTAAGATGCCACAATTTTATCGGCTTCCGCAAAAACTTTACGAACAGCCATGACTTTATGATACATTCAGTTCTAAAAAACATTTGCGCAAAATTAAGTAGAAAACAAATCCGTTATCCAGGTGCTGAAAAATATTTTATGCCACCATGACCGCCTCATTTAATGGAACTTAACGGTTAATATTAAATTCCGTATATTCGTAAAATGCACAAGCTTACACAAACCGTCATCGATTTCAGCAACTTTGTATGGGGTACGCCATTACTGATACTTCTTCTGGGAGGTGGCTTGTTCTTTCTGATTTACTCCCATCTGCTTCCTGTTCGTTATATTGGCCATGCCATTAAAATCCTTTCCGGTAAATTCGATGATAAAAATGAGAAAGGTCAGATCAATCATTACCAGGCACTTTCCACAGCCCTGGCTGCAACCATAGGTATGGGAAATATCAGTGGCGTGGCTGTAGCCATAACTATGGGCGGTCCCGGTGCTGTTTTCTGGATGTGGATCAGTGCCCTGCTTGGCGTTTCAACAAAATTCTTCACCTGCACTCTGGCAGTGATGTACAGAGGCAAAGATTCCAGGGGTGAAATACAGGGTGGCCCGATGTATTACATCACCGAAGGGCTTGGGAAGAAATGGAAACCGATGGCAATGTTTTTTGCCTTCGTCGCCGCCATAGCAGTATTTCCCATATTTCAGGCTAACCAGTTGACCCAGGTAATCCGGGATGTTATTCTGATACCGAACAATCTTGGAGGCAACTTTACCACAGACCTGATAACCGGAACAGCAATCGCAATATTAATGGCTGTAGTTATTTTTGGTGGTATTAAACGCATCGGAAAAGTGACCGGCAGACTAGTCCCTCTAATGGTGGTAATCTATATCGCACTGGTTCTTTATATTATTTTTTCATCGCCGGATAAAATCCTTCCGGCCTTTCAACTTATTATTACCGATGCTTTCAGTGGCGATGCTGTTTTGGGAGGTGCTGTAGGCGCTATTATTATCACAGGTGTAAAACGGGCGGCATTCAGTAACGAAGCCGGAATGGGAACGGCACCGCTGGCGCACGGAGCAGCTAAAACCAATGAACCGGTTCGCGAAGGGCTGGTGGCTATGCTTGGGCCAATTATAGACACCCTCATCGTTTGTACCATGACCGCTTTAGCCATTATCGTAACTGGTGTCTGGCATTCCACTGACGTTGATGGCATAACACTGACAGCCATGGCATTCGATGCAGCCCTGCCCGCCTGGGGACCATATATTTTAATCGTTTGCGTCATATTCTTTGCCTTGTCCACACTGTTTGCTTTTCCTTATTATGGTTCAAAATGTGTATCCTTTATGTTCGGCCATAAATATATTAATCTGTATAACGGGTTAAGTGCTGCATCTTCCATTCTGGCTGCAGTGATTTCAATTGATCTGGTAGTAGGTTTGATCGATTCAGCCTATGCACTGATGGCTTTCCCGAATATGATCGCAGCTCTGCTGCTGGCACCAAAAGTGAAACATGCCTCAAAGGTGTATTTTAAAAAGCTGAAAATGGGTGAATGAAAAAGTTTGACCCCATCCGGGGTCATGGTTTTATTAGAGGAGAAACGTCTACAAATATGAGACTCCTACGGAGTCATTTTAACCTTATAGTATTGTGACAGAATTTAAATAAAGCAGGTAAAGAAATAGCTTCTAAGCAGCGCCCGTATCTTTGTAATTACGTGAAATATTATATTCCACCGGAATCAAAAAATACAATTGTGTTGTAAAATAACCGGTAAAAAAAGGAAAACAAACAGGAAGGGACTATGATATGAACCGACCTCGTAAGAGGTCAAACATTTGTAGAAAGGAATTGATAATAAAGAAAAGGACTCCGTAGGAGTCCAACAGATTTTGGTGTTAAGTAACTTATCTCTAAATTTATAAATCATTAATGACCCTAAAACCCGGAATTATGGCAAACACCTATTCCCAAATTTACATCCAGATTGTTTTTGCTGTAAAAGACAGATACTCCTTAATATGTCCTATGTGGGAAAATAAGTTATATAAATACATCACTGGAATTGTAAAGAATAAGAATCAGAAATTGTTGGTTACTAATGGAATGCCAGATCATATTCATCTTTTTATTAGTATGACACCGGATTGCAATTTATCTGATCTTGTGAGAGAAATTAAGAAATCAAGCAATTCTTATATTAAAGAAAATAGATTTAGCCGTTTAAAGTTTTCTTGGCAGGAAGGTTTCGGTGCATTTTCTTACAGCAGAAATCAAATTGATGAGGTTGCTCAATACATTCTAAATCAAAAAAAACATCACAAAATAAAATCCTTTAAAGAAGAATATATCTGTTTTCTAGATGAATTTCAAATCGATTATAATCCGAAATATTTATTCAATTGGGTTTGACCCCGTCCGGGGTCACGGTTTATCGGAGGATCATTTTTCTACAAATGTAAGACTCCTACGGAGTCATAATTATTGGAATACTTTTATACCGTAAACATATTGAACATTGAAGAAACACGTATTTAAAGCAAAAACTGACACCGACATAAGGTAGATAGGTAAAAATAAACATGTAAAACTTTTCAACTATAAACGAAACAGGTTTGCAGTATAAAAAATATCACAATCAAAAATCCACAGTTGATAAATCATAAAATGACCTCGTTAGAGGTCAAATAGTTGTAGAGTGAATCGGATGAAAATAATAAAGGACTCCGGAGGAGTCCTTTAAATTCTTACCAATATCTTACGTTGTTTTGGTTTATAATCCCTCAAAACCTTCTATGGCCGAACGCCATCTGTCAGCCAGCTGCAACGACTGATTTGTATTTGGATCAAAACCCACCATTACCGACTTACAGGTTGCCTTAACCTCTCCTGTTTCTTTATCTGCAAGGTGTTGAAACATTTTAAGGCTTTTATTGCCCAGCTTGTATACTTTGGAAAGGACTTCAATCTGTTCATCCAGAAATATAGGCCGCAAAAAGTCAGTATGGGTCGATGCAATGATTAGCCTGGCATCATGCCAGTCAACCGGCTGATTATTATTCAGAATATTAAAATAATGCATCCGCCCCTGGTCAAAATACTGTGAATACACGGAATTATTCACATGGCCAAGTCCGTCGATATCATTAAAACGGATCTGGACTGGTGTATTTACCTTAAAATCACTTTTTTGAAGTTCCATGATCAGAAAAGTCAAATTTAACCGGATGATTTACCTTTTGTTTTAAAAGCGCCAGATCAAGAACATCCTTTACATTCGTAACAAAATGGAATTTCAATCCTTTAATATATATATCTTTTATCTCATCCAGGTCCTTGCGGTTTTCTTCGCACAGAATGATTTCAGTTATTCCCGAGCGTTTGGCTGCCAGTATTTTCTCTTTGATCCCACCAACCGGCAGCACCTTACCACGTAAGGTTATCTCGCCTGTCATTGCAAGCCCCTTTTTCACTTTACGTTGTGTAAAGGTTGAAACGAGGGAAGTAAGCATAGTCACACCTGCCGAAGGTCCGTCTTTAGGAATAGCTCCTTCCGGCACATGCAAGTGCACATTGTAGTGTTCAAAAATGCGCTGATCCAGCCCCAAATCTTCACTGTGTGACTTTATATATTCCAGTGCCAGCATGGCCGATTCCTTCATTACATCTCCAAGGTTACCGGTAATAGATAAACGCCCACCTGATCCCCTGCTTAAACTGGATTCCACAAAGAGTATTTCTCCGCCAACGGCGGTCCATGCCAGTCCTGTAACCACACCGGCATACTCATTACCCTGATATTCCTCTTTTGAAAACCGTTGTGTACCAAGATATTCTTTCAGATGCTCTGGATTAAGCGTCTTTTCAAACTGCTCTTCATTAGCCACTTTTCTGGCTAACCGGCGCATCAGGGTTGCCAGCTTTTTGTCCAGTTCACGAACACCGGACTCACGGGTGTAGCCTTCAACAACCGCCTGAAGTGTTTTGGCAGGAATCTTTACCACACCTTTCTGCAATCCATGGTTTTCCATCTGACGCGGAACAAGGTGTCGTTTGGCGATTTCAACCTTTTCCTGCATAATATATCCGCTTACATCTATCACCTCCATACGGTCGAGCAAAGGCTGGGATATTGACGCAACCGTATTGGCTGTAGCAATAAACATCACTTTACTCAGGTCATATTCCACCTCCAGATAGTTATCATGAAAAGTGTTGTTTTGTTCCGGATCAAGCACCTCCAATAATGCCGATGCCGGATCGCCCCTGAAGTCAGAACTCACCTTGTCAATCTCATCCAGAATAAATACCGGATTCGAAGTGCCTGCTTTTTTAATGTTTTGGATGATGCGCCCGGGCAATGCCCCAATATAGGTTTTACGGTGACCCCGTATTTCAGCCTCATCGTGCAAACCACCCAAAGACATACGCACATATTTTCTGTCCAATGCCTTTGCGATGGATTTCCCGAGTGAAGTTTTACCGACTCCGGGAGGTCCTACCAGACAAAGAATAGGCGATTTCATATCGTTTTTCAGCTTCAGAACAGCCAGGTATTCCAGAATTCTGTCCTTCACTTTTTCCAGACCGTAATGGTCCTTGTCCAGTATTTTCTGAGCCCTGTGAAGATTAAAATTATCTTTGGAATATTCGTCCCAGGGGAGTTCAACCAGTGTTGAAACATAGTTGGACTGAACCGAATAATCAGCAGCTGCCGGATTCATGCGTTCCAGCTTGGCCACCTCCTTATCATATACTGCACGAATGGTTTTGCTCCACTTTTTCTTTGCAGCTTTGGCATTCAGTTCACGTATTTCAGCCTCAATAGGATTACCACCCAGTTCATCCTGAATGGTTTTCATCTGTTGATGCAGATAATATTCCCGTTGCTGCTGATCGATATCTACACGGGCTTTGGCCTGAATATCATTTTTTATCTCCTGCAGCTGTGCCTCCCTGGCCAACACTTCAAGTAACTGATAAGAACGATCCTTAATCTTATCCCGTTCCAGGAGTTTCTGCTTGTCTTTAATCTTAAACGGCAGGTTGGAGCTGATAAAGTTGGTCAGGAAAGGTAAGCCGTCAATGTTTTTTATGGCAAATGTGGCTTCATTGGGCAGATTGTTTGAACCGGACACTACTTTCACCGCCAGATCCTTTATCGCAGCCACCAGAGCTTCGTTGACATCTCCTTCATCTACATTCAGCACATCCTCACGTTGGGTAATCTTAGCTACAATAAACGGATCTGTTTTTACAAACTCCATCAGGTTAAAACGAGCACGTCCCTGAAGTATCACGGATGTTGATCCATCCGGCATTTCAAGAATTTTAGCAACCTGAGCCACTGTTCCTACACCGTACAGGTTCTCTGCCTTTGGATTATCGATGTTGACTTCGCGTTGCGTTATCACACCGATATAAGTCCCGTTATTAAATGCCTCACGAACCAGTCGTAAGGATTTTTTTCGTCCTACAGATACCGGCATCACCACTCCCGGAAAGAGTACCATGTTACGAAGTGGTAATATTGGCAGTGTATCTGGTAATTCCGAAACATCAAAAACCTCCGGATTATTCTCATCAACCAAAGGAATGAACCCTGCTTCACCATCCATCATATCCGTTAAAAATATATTATCTAAGCGCATGTAAATAATTTTTCAAATCATTGTGACAAAGTGTCACGCCCAATCCCCAAAAACCAGGCATCGTGTAATTATTCAAGAACTGTGCCAAGGCGTCAAAGTCTTGCCCTGAATTGCTCTGTTTCGTCAAAAACAGCTTTAAGAATGGCTTTATCCGCGTCCGAAAGGGAAATATTTCTGCGGCTCATTACCCGCTCAGCAATCTGAAACACGGTTTCAAGGCTTACTCTCTGTACTCCCTTTGACGTGGTAAGTGTGAAAGAGGGTACGAAATTGCGCGGAAATCCGCTGACAGCAATATTTGCTGCTACGCCGGTCACCGTACCGGTGTTAAACATGGTATTAATACCACATTTGGTATGATCGCCCATGATCAGACCACAAAACTGCCGCCCGGTTTTGAGAAAGCGTTGTGTGGCATAATCCCACAGTTTGACTTCACTGTAATCATTCTTCAGGTTTGAATTATTGGAATCAGCGCCAATATTGCACCATTCGCCAATAACTGAATCGCCAAGAAACCCCTCATGGCCTTTATTGGAATATGCAGTAAATATAACGTTGCTTAATTCTCCTCCAACCTTGCACCAGGGGCCTATGGTCGAGCTGCTGTAAATCCGTGTGCCCATATTAACGGTTGCATGGTCACATATGGCGACCGGCCCCCTTAAGTGGCTGCCCTCCATTACTTCTGCATCTCTGCCTATATAAACAGGGCCTTTTGTCAGGTTTACAGTGATATATTCAGCCACAGATCCTTCTTCCATAAAAAACTGAAGGTTGCCTTCACGGTCATACATATCACCTATAATCTGAACTGTTGAACTTACCTCCGAACTCTTTCTGTCAGCAATCAACCTTTTTAAGTCAGCTTTGATTTCATCGCTGTTCCAACCCAGCAACTGGTAGGGATAGTATAATACCCTGGGCGTTCCATCAAGAAGCAGCCGTCTACCTTCGGACTGACCAGAAATTCTGATTTCTGACCATTTACCGGGCTGACCCAGAAAGGCAATAAGCCGGTCATCGTTCCAGATGGAATCGCCGGGATTCAGCGTATTGATTTGTTTAATCAGCTCCCGGGTGGGGAAACAACCACCATACAGGTATAATGTCTCGTTCTTTGATAAATCGGGAAATTTATCCCTGAGATAATCTTCGGCATCCCAGGATGCTTTGATGCCTAATTCAGATTCCCATTTTTCCCTGAGAGTGAGAATACCCGCACGGATTTCTGAAACCGGTCTGGTAAAGCTGAGCGGCTTTAAGGTATTCCTGAATGCTGAATCAAAAAATGTGAGCGATTGAAACATGGTAAAAGGAATGGAATGGTTCGAAAAAAGAAAGGGATAAAAAAAGAGCCCCGTCGTACGGAGCTCCAGGAGAATTATTTTTTTGTCTGATTTGCGTAATGTTGCTTATACCTGTTACGGAATTTATCAACACGACCGGCAGTATCAACCAACTTCATTTTTCCGGTGTAAAACGGATGAGAAGTGTTTGAAATTTCCACTTTCACCAAAGGATATTCCACGCCGTCAATTTCGATTGTATCCTTTGTTTTTACAGTTGATTTGGTAATAAATGTCTCATCGTTAGACATATCTTTAAATGCAACCAACCGATATCCTTCTGGATGAATGTCTTTTCTCATTGCTCTATAATTTTATTTTCTATTTCCTCTTTTCGAATGGCTTGCAAAATTATAACTGATTTTTATAATTACAAAATAATACCGGAAAAAATTTAATTGTTAAACGATTGGTTTTCAAACGAAACAGATTTAAGGCTCTAATAGGTTTTATTTAACTGTGATGCTGGTAAAAATCAATAGTAATCCGTACTTTTTCAGATTTTGTTTTTGTAACTTTATATCTCTTAAAACAACATCATATCATGAAATTACCCGGCATCCTTATTATTCCTCTTATTTTTCTGAGCTCAATACTGACGTACTCACAATCTTATCATCCTTTACTTTCCGAAAACAAATACTGGGATGTGGTTTACTGGGCTGACGGAGAAAACGGAGGAGGCATAATACCTCAAACAAAAGGGGAACGTCAATTTATTGAAGGAGACACAACAATAAATGGACAAGCCTATCAAATTATTAAGGCACGCTTTTTAGCATCTGTTGACCAACCGGTTTTTTATCCACCATTTTATGTTACTGACATGGAAATCATTAAGGGTTTTATTCGTGAAGATACCGTTGAAAAGAAAGTTTATACTTTGAACAGCTATTTTGATGAAGATAATATAGAATACCTGACTTATGATTTTAGTTTAGAGCCAGGAGATTCTCTAGACATAAGTTATCTTTTACCAGATGTAAAGATTGTATTAGATACAATCCATAGTATTCAATTAATGGATGGAACACAACGAAAAAAATTTGTGTTTAATGATTTATATACTCCTGTAAACTACTATTATATTGAAGGAATAGGCGGAGTTTCTTCGCTATTGTACCCATTCGATTATAATTTTGAATGGGGATCCAATCTTGATGGAGTTGGTGAATCAGGAACAAAAATATATTGCCAGGAAGGCTATTGCTATGTGGTTACAGCCAACAAAAATACTCAACCAATGGACTTTAGTATTTATCCGAATCCTGCGCAAGACTTTCTCCATCTTGAGAATTATTCAAATGAGAATGTAATATTAACAATATTCAACACCGCAGGTAAAGTGTTAATTGTTCATGAGATAAATTCAAATTCAAGTAATATTGTAAATATTCAAAACCTGTTTCCCGGAATATATATCTATATCTTAAAATCAAATAACAACCTGGCAAAGGGTAAAATAATTATTCAATAACTCAACGAATCATGTACTTCTCATTACCTATGTTAGGGAAATATTCGGTTGACATATGTCATACCGCCTTATTCAGATTTCATTTTCTTTTGTATCTTACACCGTCTAAATAATCTACAATGAGCAAACGCACACCATTTCCCAAAGTATTCTGGACAGCCAACTCCATTGAAGTACTGGAACGTTTTGCCTATTATGGCATATATATGAGTTTTGGCATCTATTTGCAACAACTTGGGTTTTCCAAGGGCGATCTTGGTATCATACAAAGTATTTTCCTCTTATTATCTTATATTACTCCTCTTTTTTCAGGAACCATTGCGGATAAATTCGGATTTAAAAAAGTGCTTATTGTCTCATACATAGCCTATCTGCCTTCCATATTATTACTTATAATCACAAAATCGTTTTCAGGAATAGCACTCACAATGTTATCCATAGGTTTTGCTGCAGGTATTTTTAAACCTTTAATATCTGCAACCGTTCGGGCCACAACAGATTCAACCAACAAGACACTGGGTTTTGGAATTTTTTATGCCATGGTGAATCTGGGTGCATCTTTAGGCCCGGTGGTTATGGGAAATCTGAGAGCCATGTCCTGGGATTATGTGTTTTACACTGCTGCCGGAACCATTGGATTAATGCTTATTGTAACCCTTCTTTTTTACAAAGAACCACCACGTGAAATTGAAGGCGTATCACTTAAAAAGAAATTTCAGGATATGGGCGAAGCTTTATCTGATGTAAAATTCCTGGTTTTTCTTATTCTTTTAGGCGTATTTTTCTGGTTGCCGTTTTGGGCATTTTTCAATGTACTGCCAGTTTATATAGACGATTATATTAATACTGCCAGTCTGTATGAATCTGTACGATCTGTTCTTGGCACAACCGTTACCAATATTATCTCAAGTCAAAAAGATGGAGTATGGCACATTAATGCTGAATCCATATCGCATACTGGCTACATCATCATTGTTTTTCAGCTGTTAATATCCAGCCTGTTTGAGAAGCGACCAGCAATCCCTTCTTTTTTACTCGGATTATTCATTGCTGCTGCCGGGTTCGTTGTACTGGGCTATTCAGTAACTTCAGTCCCTTCGCTTGTTTTTGTTGGGGTATTCTTATTTGCTATCGGCGAAATGATTTCATCTCCGCGCATACAGGAATATATTATGTGGATAGCTCCTAAAGAAAAAGCCGGCCTTTACATGGGAACCAATTTTCTTGCTACTGCAATCGGTGCTCTTTTAAGCGGACTTTATACCGGATTACTTGGGAGATTTGAGGAAGCAGGAGATCCGCAAATGATTATGTACACACTGGCCGTTCATGCCATAATCGGAATTATTGCCATCTGGATCTTTACAAAAACACTGGGAGAATTTAAAGAAAGAACCGAATAGATAAAAAAAGCTTTCAACCTTTAATTGCCCCTGCTGTTTTTTAAATAGCTAAATGATATACCGGTATGGTTGACGACATCATTCACTCAATTTATCCTTTATCGCAACAAAACAGTGCAAAGATCAAAGCTCTGATTGAGTATCAATCAATTCCTAAAGGGGAAGTCTTTATTAAGCTTAACCAAATAAATCGCAGTGAATACTTCCTGATAGAAGGAATTTGCAAAAGCTTTCTTCATAATCCTGACGGAGAAGAAATCACCATCTCTTTTTTTGATGACAACTCTGTTTTATCGCCATATACAACCCGTACATCCGGTGAACGGTCTGTATTAAATTTCAAAGCACTTACAGATATTGAACTTGGCGTTCTAAACGCTGAAGATTTTGAAGCCTTAATGATTGAATCGCTGGAAATCAGAAACTTTGGAAACCAAACCCTGAGAAATGAACTTATGCATAAAGTTCAGAAAGAAACAGGACTGGCCACTTTGACTGCGAAGCAGCGATTAATCAATTTCAGAAAACGGTTCCCTTTACTCGAAAATATGGTTCCGCATACCGATATAGCCACATATCTCGGGATCACCAACATATCGCTAAGCAGGCTTAGGAAAGAGCTGATCTGATCGCAATCTCTTTTTATCATTTGTTAATGGAATCGGATTTTTTCCGTCCTAATTTTGTTGACATACAATCATTTAAACTATTCATGATGAACAACAAAATAAATCCTTACTGGTATTTAGCGGCTGGAATCCTCCTTCAAACCATGATACATATGACTTTCAGCCTGAGCATCGCTGCATGGATTGCATATACTCCTTTCCTTATATTCATGTATCAAACCTCGGGCATCAAATCCCGTATTTGGTTTGTTTTGGCATTGCTGGTTTCCTGGTCCCTGGTAACTGCCAAAATTATTACACCTCCCCTTAAATTCTATTTCGAATTTATGTATTCTATTCCTATGACCCTGGTTCAAATTCCGGGGTATCTGATCTGGGACAGATTTAAAGCCAGAAGGTTCGGCTATCTTCTTTTCCCTGCAATAATGACCATAATGGAATGGATACAATACACTTTTACGCCATTGGCCAGTTGGGGAATTGCAGCTTATACCCAAAACGACAATCTTACAATCCTCCAAACGGTATCGCTATTTGGTATGCCAGGTCTTAGTTTTATCATTTACTGGATCAATATTTCGTTTACTAAAGCGTACTTAAAGAACTCTCATTCAATCGTTACATTATCTGTCCCATTCGTAACGCTTACGGTACTGCTTATTTTCGGAGCTATCCGTGTAAATATTTATCATTCCAAATCTCATGATACACTTTTAGTAGCGGCAGTTGGAACAACCAGTACTGTTAATGGACTGCCACTCCCTCCTGAACGAACAGAAATAAAGGTCAGAAAGACTCTGTTTGATGACACAAAAAAAGCAGCGAAAACCGGTGCAAAGCTTATCGTTTGGAATGAAGCTGCGACTTATATGCTGCCTGAAAATGAAACATCCTGGAAGAATGATCTTAAGCAATTGGCCAAAGATTGTCACACGTCTATCTATGCATCATACATTGTTCCCATATCCACAAATCCATTAAAATACGAAAACAAATATCTCTTTCTTGATAAAAATGGACTTATAAAAGCAGAGTATCACAAACACGAGCCCGTTCCGGGAGAGCCAGCAGTAAAAGGGAAAGAAAATTTTATCACAAATACTGTGGATTATACGGTAACGGGAGGTGCGATATGCTATGACTATGACTTTCCTTATATTGCAAAACAATTCAGTAAATTAAATGCCGATATCATAGCTGTTCCATCTTCGGACTGGCGTGGTATTGATCCGGTTCATACAAAAATGGCAGCATACAGAGCTATCGAACAAGGCCACTCCATATTGCGATCAACACGGTTTGGTTCATCTGCTGCTATTAATCCAATGGGAGAAATGGTGAGTCAGATGAGCAGCTTCAATAGCAATAACAGATTACTGTTAGCCTCACTTCCTGCGAAAGGATTAACTACAGTATATTCAATCCTTGGAGATCTCTTAATTTACGCTCTTCTGATTCTCGTTTTTGTTCTTTTTCTGCTGGAAGAGAAAAGAAAATAATTTATGCTGTTTTATTGTCCATTTGCATTTTTTGCCAGCGGTATCTGCCCGCCCCTGAAGGTACTTGATTTCACGTTGGACTACCATGATTTGACAATTTGCAACCGGTCCTTTCCTTTTTCAGTCCTGATTACGTATTATTAGTGCTATTTAGACTAATTATTTATTTTTAAAACTTAACACCTCTGCTTTTTGTTTAAAGTTGCTAAATTTGCAACTTCTTTTACGATTAAGTGTTATACTTGAAAAATAGTAGGTATTATGGCTGAAGATCAAAATCAATTAATTGACAATATAACTCAGAAAGAATATGCATATGGCTTTCATTCCAAGATAGAAACTGAGGATATTGGGAAGGGACTGAACGAGGAGGTAATTCGCATCATTTCTGCCAAAAAAAACGAACCGGAATGGATGACAGAATTCCGGTTAACAGCATACAGGAACTGGTTAAATATGAAGATGCCGGAATGGGCACACTTAAAAATTCCGCCCATCAACTACCAGGATATCATTTACTATGCCGCTCCTAAGCAAAAAGCGAAGCTGGATAGCCTGAATGATGTGGACCCGGAATTACTGGAAACATTCAATAAACTGGGGATACCGCTTGAAGAACAAAAAGTGTTATCCGGAGTAGCAGTGGATGCTGTACTGGACAGCGTTTCCGTTAAAACAACTTTCAAGGAAACCCTTGCTGATCTGGGTATTATCTTCTGTTCGTTCAGCGAAGCAGTTCAGGAACATCCGGACCTGGTAAAAAAATATATGGGATCGGTTGTACCGCCCAACGACAACTACTTTGCAGCATTGAACTCTGCAGTATTCAGTGATGGTTCATTCGTATACATTCCCAAAGGCGTACGTTGCCCGATGGAATTATCAACATACTTCAGGATCAATGCGATGAATACCGGACAGTTTGAGCGGACACTGATCATTGCTGATGATGAAAGCTATGTCAGCTATCTTGAGGGCTGTACTGCTCCGATGCGTGACGAGAATCAGTTGCATGCTGCCATTGTGGAAATCGTGGTGCTGAATGATTCCGAAGTAAAATACAGTACGGTACAAAACTGGTATCCCGGAGATAAAAACGGGAAAGGTGGTGTGTACAATTTTGTTACCAAGCGTGGCATGTGTAAAGGGGACAACTCCAAACTGACATGGACACAGGTGGAAACCGGTTCTGCTATTACATGGAAATATCCAAGCACCATTCTGATGGGAAACAACACCAAGGGCGAATTTTACTCTGTGGCTGTCACCAATAACCATCAGCAGGCTGATACCGGGACCAAAATGATTCACCTGGGAAAAAATACAAGCAGTATCATTGTATCCAAAGGGATATCGGCCGGAACCAGTGAAAACAGCTACCGTGGTCTGGTAAGGGTTGGTAAACGGGCTGAAAATGCCCGTAACTTTTCACAATGTGATTCACTTTTGCTTGGTGACAGATGTGGTGCTCATACATTTCCCTACATCGACGTAAAAAATAATTCGGCAGTAGTGGAACACGAGGCAACCACATCAAAAATCAGTGAAGATCAGATATTTTACTGTAACCAGAGAGGTATCTCTACCGAAGATGCCATTGGGCTCATCGTTAACGGATACGCCAAAGAAGTATTGAACAAACTGCCTATGGAGTTTGCAGTGGAGGCTCAAAAGCTGCTGCAGATAAGCCTTGAAGGTAGTGTAGGTTAATGATATTGAAGATAAATAAATAGCAATGTTAAAGATAAAAGATTTACATGCCTCTATCAACGGCAAAGAGATATTAAAAGGGATCAACCTGGAAGTGAAGGCAGGTGAAGTACATGCCATAATGGGACCTAACGGTTCCGGTAAAAGTACCTTGTCGGCTGTGCTTACGGGCAATGAAGCATTTGAGGTAACCCATGGTGAAATTACGTTTAATGGCCGGGATATCATGGAGATGTCTCCGGAAGACCGCTCGAGGGAAGGCATGTTTCTGAGTTTTCAGTATCCTGTTGAAATTCCCGGTGTAAGCATGGTGAATTTTTTAAGGACCGCCATTAACGAACACCGTAAATACAGGAATGAGGAACCACTGTCTGCTTCTGATTTTCTGCGCCTGATGCGGGAGAAAAAAGAGATGGTGGAAATGGATTCCAATCTCGCCAACCGCTCGGTAAATGAAGGATTTTCCGGTGGAGAAAAAAAGAAGAATGAAATCTTCCAGATGGCAATGCTTAATCCAAGTCTGGCTATTTTAGACGAAACCGATTCAGGACTGGATATCGATGCCCTGAGGATTGTGGCTAACGGCGTTAACAAGCTTAAAACCAAAGATAACGCAACCATTGTAATCACACACTACCAGCGATTACTGGATCATATTGTGCCTGATTATGTTCATATTCTTTACCAGGGAAGAATAGTAAAAACTGCCGGGAAAGAGCTCGCGGTTGAACTGGAGGAAAAAGGTTACGACTGGATTAAAAAAGAAGTGATTTAACCGGGTAAATTAATGGATAATGATTGAAACCGTTAAGATAGAAGACGAATATATTGACTTGTGGAAGGATAACCTTCAGCGGATATCTGCCCCCTGCCCGGATGTATTGAATGCACCGAGGGAAGAAGCAGCTGTAAAGTTCGCAGAAAGGGGATTTCCCGATACAAGCTTCGAAAACTACGAAAATACAGATATCAAACGCATATTCAAACATGAATACGGCGTTGATGTTACTCCAAGAACTGAATTTGGATTCAACCTGCATGACGTATTTAAATGCGATGTGCCGGATTTGAATGCACACCTTATTTTTACGGTAAACGGATGGTACTATAAAAAGAATATACTACCGGAAAACCTGCCGGAAGGTGTTGTCATTACCAGCATTCTGAAAGCATCGAAGGAATATCCCGAACTGTTTGAAAAGTATTATAACAAGCAGGCTGAACAATCGGATGATCCCATGGTAAATATGAATACCATGTTTGCTCAGGATGGCTTGTTTATCTATGTTCCGAAGGGCGTGGTTATTGAGAAGCCGATCCAGATTATTAATATTCTCAACAGCAGTCAGGATCTGTTTGTAAGCCAGAGAGGCCTGATCATTGCCGGGGAAAATTCGGAAGCGAAGATTCTGGTTTGCGATCATACCATGACGGATCAGCGCTATATCGCCAATCATGTAAGGGAATTATTTGTAGCAGAAAACGCACGACTGGATTACTATCTGATTGAAAACCAACACAACTTTGTTAATCAGATCATATCATCCTTTGTTGAACAGAAGGCAAACTCCAGTGTGGTGAGTAATTTTATTACTTTGCATAACGGGTTGACCCGGAACAATACATTCGTAAAACTGGCTGGCGAACATTGTGAAAATCATCTTTACGGCATGGCGCTGACAGATAAGCGACAGCATGTGGATAATTTTACGAATGTTATTCATGCCGTTCCGAATTGTGTGAGCGATGAGTTTTTTAAGTATGTTCTGGACGACCACTCATCAGGGGCTTTCAGAGGAAGAATTTATGTAGCCCAGGATGCCCAGAAGACAGAAGCATATCAGACCAATAAAAATATATGTCTGACCAAAGATGCCAAAATGCACACCAAACCGCAGCTTGAGATTTATGCGGATGATGTGAAGTGCAGCCACGGTGCCACTGTCGGACAATTGAATGAAGAGGCGTTGTTTTATTTGCGTTCACGTGGTATACCGGAAGCAGAAGCACGATTGCTGCTGATGTTTGCCTTTACACACGATGTGATTGAAAGCATTAGGCTTGAACCACTTAAAGAGCGCATTCACGACCTGGTTCAAAAACGTTTCAGAGGCGAGTTGAGTAAATGTGTTGGCTGTGCCATATGCAATTCTGTGGATACAGATACGTATCATACGCACTGAGTTATGGAAACATCAAAACCGGCAGTCAGAAAAGAGATCCGGGAAAAAACAGCAAGTCTGACAAGCGAAGAAAAGCTTTCTCTTTCTGACCGGGCAACATATTTACTTGAAAACGATCCGTTATTTAAAAACGCAGAGATCATCGCCATGTACTGGTCACTTGATGATGAAGTAAATACACACCGCTTTATCGAAAAATGGAACGGTAAAAAAACCATTCTGCTTCCCGTTATTGAAGGTGCAAATATTTATTTCGCCACTTACGATGGCATGAAAGACATGGTAAAGGAAGACCGGTTTGGCGTTCTTCAGCCCGAAAACAGTAACATCTACAACATTAAAACCATTGATCTTATTGTTGTGCCTGGTGTTGCTTTCGATCGTAAAAACAACCGTCTTGGACGTGGAAAGGGCTATTATGATCGCGCGCTGAGTGAAAGCCGGTGTCCGAAAGTTGGCATTTGTTTTCCTCATCAGTATGTTGAACAACTCCCGGTGGATATTCACGATATAAAAGTGGATAAAGTGGTGTTTGCCTGATATCTGCCCTGTTATGTTTATATTATTTACCGTTGCAAAGACTGTATTATGGCTTTAGATGTACAAAAAATACGACAGGATTTTCCTATCCTGAATGAACTGGTTCACGGGAAACCACTGGTTTATCTTGATAATGCCGCTACATCGCAACGTCCGGTTCAGGTAATCCGGAAGATTGAGGAAGCCTATTTTAAATACAACAGCAATATTCACCGCGGCGTGCACTACATGAGCCAGAAAGCGACCGAGGCCCATGAGAATTCACGGGAAGTGATCCGGAAATATATTAACGCCAAAAGCACTAAGGAAATTATTTTTACACGGGGCACCACCGAATCCATCAACCTCATTGCGTGGTCGTTTGGTGAACGTTTTTGTAACGAAGGTGATGAAATCATCATATCTGCCATGGAACACCATTCCAATATTGTTCCCTGGCAAATGCTGTGTGAACGCAAAAAACTAAAGCTGCGCATTATCCCTTTCGATGATTCCGGAACGCTGGATATGGATGCATTTCAAAATCTGATAACACCAGAGACAAAACTGATTTCTGTCGCCCATGTATCCAATACCCTTGGTACGGTTAACCCAGTTGAAGAGATTATCCGCATTGCTCACCGGAATAATATTAAAGTGTTGATTGACGGCGCCCAGTCGGCTCCGCATTTCAAACCCGATGTACAGGCCATGGATGCAGATTTTTTTGTGTTTTCCAGCCATAAAATGTACGGACCAACAGGAATGGGAGCTTTATACGGGAAAGAAGACCTCCTGAATGAATTACCCCCATACCAGGGTGGCGGAGAAATGATTGAAACGGTTACATTTGAGAAGACCACTTACAATGAACTGCCGTTTAAATTTGAAGCCGGAACACCGGATTTTACCGGATCTGTCGGTTTTGCAGCCGGTATTGAATATATTGAGGCACTTGGAATTGATGACATCCGTGCGCACGAAGATGATCTGCTGAAATATGCAATGAAACAGCTGAAAAGCGTTCCGGGAATGAAGTTTTTTGGAGAGGCAGAACATAAGAGCAGTGTGATATCGTTTATGGTAAAGGATATTCATCCGTTTGACATGGGTACTTTGCTTGACCACATGGGCATTGCCGTGAGAACCGGCCACCACTGCGCACAACCGGTCATGGACAGGTTCGGCATTTCAGGAACGGTCAGAGCCTCGTTTGCCCTTTATAACACTAAGGAAGAGGTTGATACACTGATAAACGGAATCAACAGAATTGCAACCATGTTTTAATAATTATTATCTTTGAACCGCAAAAGAGGAGAAAAGATGACTATCAACGACATACAGGATCAGATAATTGAAGAGTTCAGCATTTTTGAAGATTGGATGGATAAATATGCCTATCTGATTGAGATCGGAAATGGTCTGGACCCCATTGATGATACCAAAAAGAAAGAACAGAATTTAATCAAAGGTTGTCAGTCCAAAGTGTGGATTGATGCACGTTTCAGGGATGGTAAAATCTTTTTTGAGGCCGACAGTGATGCGATAATCGTAAAGGGTATTGTGGCACTGCTGCTACGAACCTTATCGGGTCAGTCGCCTCAGGATATCATGAACTGCGACCTCTACTTTATTGAGAGGATCGGTTTAAACAACCACCTTTCCCCTACACGCAGCAACGGTCTGGTAGCCATGGTAAAACAAATGAAGCTTTACGGATTGGCTTTTAACGCTAAAAACGCTTAAGGAGTTGATTATGGAAAATGAATTTTTGAACATTGAGGAGGAGATTGTAAAGCAACTCAGAACAGTTTTCGATCCGGAAATTCCGGTCAATATATACGACCTTGGCCTGATTTACAGCATTGACGTGAAGGACGACAACAGTGTGGAAATTGAAATGACACTGACCGCTCCGGCCTGTCCGGCGGCAGATTTTATTATGGATGAAGTGAATGATAAAGTCAACGCGGTGGGAGGCATTAAAGGCGTAACTGTGAATCTTGTTTTCGATCCGCCATGGGATAAAGATATGATGAGTGAGGAAGCAAGACTAGAACTAGGGTTTTTATAAAACATTGGCCGGCATTGGACACCAAAAAGATATATTTTGCTTCAGATCTCCATTTGGGTGCACCTTACATCACCGATCCGAAACAACATGAAAAAAAGTTTGTGGATTGGCTGACGTTCATCCAACCGACAACAAAAGAACTCTTCCTTTTAGGTGATATTTTCGACTTCTGGTGGGAATACAAACGTGTTGTTCCCAGAGGTTTCGTCAGAATGCTGGGAAAACTGGCTGAGTTTGCCGACAGTGGCATTCCTGTTCATTTTTTTATCGGGAACCATGATATATGGCTGAAAGATTATCTTGAGAAAGAAATAGGGATGACGCTACATAAAAAACCAACCGTTTTTGAACGCAACGGGCTGAAACTTTTTCTGGCACACGGAGACGGACTGAATGACACTTCGTTGGGGTTCAAAGTCGTAAGATCTGCCTTTCACAGCAGCCTTCTGCAAAAAATGTTTGAAACTTTTGTACATCCTGATCTGGCCGTAAAACTGGGTCAGGCATGGTCGAACAGCAGTCGTAAAAGCCACGATCAGAAACATACAGCAACCTACCTTGGCGAAGACAAAGAACATCTGGTGCAGTTTGCCAAGGCTCATTTAAAGGAAAACGACATTAATTTTTATATCTTCGGGCACAGGCATATCACACTTGACCTGATGCTTAGCAGGCAGGCCCGTATTGTTATTCTTGGAGACTGGATTACCCACTTCTCATTCGGATCACTGGAAGATAAGACATTTAAGCTTGAATTTTTTGAAAGCTGACAAGCCCCCCGATACTTTCTCTCCTCATGAAAGGTATTAATTTTTTAAAGCGAGTAAAAATGAGCGAACAGAAGGTAATAGCGTACCCCGATTTCGGACCTGTTACATTTAAAAAGAATAGAAACGCCAAACATATATCCATACGTATTAAACCGGGACCCCTGGTATTTGTTACCTTGCCACTCAGGGCAAGCATTAAGGAAGGACAATCTGTTCTGATACAGAAGAAAGCCTGGGTCATCAAAAAAATGTATGAGCTGGATGAAGCTGAAACACTCTATAAAACGGGAAAAGAGATTCCGTTTAAATACCATTCATTCAGTATTGTTGCATCGGATACAACAAAAATATATTCAGAAACAAAAGAGAAAGAAGTAACGCTTTATTATCCTGATGGCATTCCTGTTGAAGCAGAAGAGGTACAGGAAGCCATTAAGGAAGTGATTCGTGAAATATGGCGGAGTGAGGCCAAAATTTACATTCCCCAGCGCATCACCTGGTTATCGCACAGTTTCGGATTTATGTACCAGAATGTATCTATCAGAGATGCCCGGACACGATGGGGAAGCTGTACCGGATTAAAGAATATAAGTATTTCACTTTATATCATGCGATTGCCGCATCATTTGATAGATTATGTACTTTTACATGAATTATGCCATACAGTGGTACCCAATCACGGGAAAAACTTTTATACCTTAATGGACAAAGTCACTAAAGGCAAAACAACAGAATATCAGAAAGAAATGCGAGCATATAAACCCTGGCTATAATGAACTGGAACTCACTGCTATCCACAAAAAGACTTGGACTCGAGGATTATTTCAGAACCGACCGGCAAAACCGTACGGAATACCAGCGCGATTACGACCGGATCATCTTTTCGGCATCGTTTCGCAGGCTGCAGAACAAAACACAGGTATTCCCCCTCCCTGGAAGAATATTCGTCCACAACCGTCTGACGCACAGCCTTGAAGTTGCAAGTGTCGGCCGGTCACTTGGACATAACATAGCGGTACAGATTTCAGATGCAGATCATACCGTTCCTGATTCTGTTGGTGAGATTGGAAGCATTGTAGCCGCTGCCTGCCTGGTACATGACCTGGGAAATCCACCGTTCGGCCATTCCGGCGAAAATGTTCTGAGCAGCTATTTCACCGAAGGCAAGGGGATAAAATTTAAAGAAAATGTATCTGCTGAGGAGTGGAGCGACCTGACCAATTTTGAAGGAAATGCCAATGCGTTCCGCCTGCTGACTCATCAGTTTAAAGGACGGCGGGATGGTGGTTTTGTACTCACCTACCCTACACTGGCCTCCACCATAAAATATCCTTGGGCATCGCATAGATCGGGAAAAAAGAAATATGGTTTTTTTCAGAGTGAAGCGCTGCAGTTTGAAAAAATTGCGAAAGAACTCGGACTGGAAAATCCTGAAAAACCCGGCGAGTACTTCAGGCATCCGCTGGTTTTCCTGGTGGAAGCTGCAGATGATATCTGCTACCAGATTATGGACATTGAAGATGCACATAAACTTGGAATCCTGACTACTAAAAAAACAAAGGAGCTGTTGCTCTCCTTTTATGATCCTGCACAGGAAGAACACCGTATAGAGCGCCTGAAGGAAACAATGAACCGGGTGACGGATAAAAATGAACAGATTGCCTATCTCAGGGCCTCGGTTATCGGGAAGTTGATTGATGCCTGCTCTCAGGAGTTCATGCAAAACTACACCGGTATTATGTCAGGGTCCTACCAGGGTAGTCTGATCAAAAATATTAAAGGTCCTGTCGGTGATGCATACAGAACCTGTGCAACCCTGGCTGTACGGAAAATTTACAAGGCTCCCGAAGTGGTAGAAATCGAAATTGCCGGTTACCGGATCCTCTCTACCTTACTTGACGTATTTGTTGAGGCAGCACTAAACCCTGATAAATCCTACTCTAAACAGTTATTGCCGCGCTTACCGGAACAGTATGAGATTACTGAAGGCTCCATTTACAACCGGATCCGAAACGTGCTGGATTTTATTTCAGGGATGACCGACATCTATGCGCTGGATTTATACCGGAAGATTACCGGCATTTCTATTCCGGGTGTAGATAAAGTTTATTAACCCAACTATCTGCAAAAACATAAGAATTGGTGAATAGGATTAATATGACTTTCTCCGTAAGGTTTATTAACACCTTGCTGTTGTGTGTTTAAGCTTAAAAATTTACTTTTGAGCACTAAATAAAAATACGTTGCAAAAACTTATCCATATATTTTCTGTCGTTCTGGCTGTGTTTCTGATTCATGCCTGTGCCAATCCAGGAATGCCTTCAGGTGGACCTAAAGATGTTTCGCCACCGGTATTGATTAAGAGTAAGCCGGAACAAAACCAGAAAAACTATACTGATCCAAAGATTCAACTCTATTTTGATGAGATCGTGGTCCTCAAGGATACCCGCAAAAACTTTATCGTTTCACCACCGCTGGAAGAGGATCCCGAGATTAACGCCCTGGCTAAAAAAATATCAATCGATCTCAACAACGAGCTTCAGCCCAATACCACTTACACCCTCTATTTCGGAAGTTCCATCGTAGACAATAACGAAGGTAATCCGCTCGAAAATTTCACATTCAGCTTTTCTACCGGTGATGTGGTGGATAGTATGATGATGTCAGGACGTGTGATCCGGGCAAAAGACCTCGAACCCGTTGCCAATATTATTGTCGGCATTTATAAAGACACCGCAGATTCTGCATTCATAAAAAATGTACCCTTACGTATTGCACAAACAAACAGCAAAGGGGAGTTTACGGTAAAAAATATTGCTCCCGGAAAATACCGGATTTATGCACTGAATGAACCGGTAAAAAATTACCGTTTCGATGCAGCTGAAGAGATTGCATTTCTTGATACTGTTTTTGAAACCAGCTTCGATACCATTCAACTGAGTGATACCCTTTGGGTGGATTCTGTTACAGTGGATACCATCATGTACCGTGACACCCTGGTTTACGGTCCTGACAGCATTCTGTTGCAAAGTTTCGAGGAGTTTCACCTGGTTCAGAACCTGAGAAAAAAAGAACGGTCTGTTCCCTATCAGTTTCTGTTCTCCTTCAGCTCACCAATACAGGAAGATCCAAGGTTACATATTGATGGTACACCTGAAAACTATGGCGGGATTTTCCCTGAATATTCAACAACCCGGGATACTGTTTATTACTGGCTGACCGATTCCAATCTGTACAAATCCGATACACTGTGGGTTGAACTGGAATACCAGAAGACTGATTCTCTTGAACAGCTGTTCTGGCAAAAAGATACGATACAGATGATTTACCGCGCCCCAAAAAGCGGAGGGAAAAAAGGGAAAAACAAAGGCACAGAACCGAAGTCTCAGCTGCTGAAAATAAACCACAATATTGCTTCGATGATGGATCTGAAAAGCAAAATTGTCTTTGAATTTGAAGAGCCTGTAAACCGGTTCAACCGTGATGAAGTACGACTGTACCTGAAAGCTGACACGCTGGAAACGCCACTTAATTTTACACTTGAACAAAGTGAACGCTTCCCGCGCAAATTTATCCTGGATTACAACTGGGCAGAAGGAGAAAGCTATACCTTGTCCATCGATTCGGCAGCTATTGAGAACATATACGGCATACATTCAGATAAATTCAAAACATCTTTCACCATCCGTAAACTGGATCAGTATGGAAACGTGAAGTTTAACCTTACAAAACCCGACTATCCGGGAGTGCTTTACCTGCTTGACGGAAGCGGAAAAATACTGAAGTCCCAACCTTTTACAGCTGCGGAGAATACCATTTTCTTCAAACTTCTTTTACCGGGCAAATACTACTTCAGCCTCTTTTTTGACAAAAACGGCAACGGAGAATGGGATACCGGAAATTTTCTGGAACACAGACAACCTGAACCGGTAAGATTTTTCAGTAAGGAACTCGAGGTTAAGGCATACCGCGATTATGAGGAGGACTGGAATACAGAAGAACACTTACTCTGGAAACAAAAACCGGAAGCCTTAAAAGGCAAAGACGACAAGAAATAATTTATTTCCGGCATTCCCGTTGTAGTAATATCAAAAAACTTTTTCATTGTATGATCAGGATTCTGAAATTAATCATATTGCTTTTTCTTACGACACTCACAACCTTTGCACAACAACCCAAAACGTTTGTAAGTGGTGAAAAAGTTGTATTTGATGCCTACTACAACTGGGGATTCATCTGGTTGCATGCAGGTCAGGCCATGTTTACTGCCAGGGATACTGTATTTAATGGCGATGAAGCATACCTGATGAAAGCTACCGGAACCACATTTAAAGGTTACGACTATCTGTTTAAGGTGCGTGATACATTAATATCTGTGGTAAGCAAAGATTCTCTTCAACCCATCTGGTTCACCCGAAAAACCAATGAGGGAACCTATTCCGCAGAGCTGACCTATCATTTTGATCATGCAGCCAACATGGTAACGGGGACCAAAAAACGTCATGAGAAAACCGAATATGCATCCTACATCCTTCCTGAAAACACCAGGGATATTGTCTCTGTTATCTATTATCTGCGCGAAGTGGACCTGACAGGGATGAAGGAAGATGACCGGATTTTATTCAACATGGTTGTCGATAATGAAATGTGGGAGTTGTATGTCCGTTATCTGGGTAAAAAGGTCGTTAAACTGAAATCAGGACGGAAATTTCGCTGTATCGTTCTGGCTCCTTTACTGCTGGAAGGCTCGGTATTCAGTGGTGGCGAAGGCATGAAGATTTTCGTGACGGACGACCGCAACCGCTTACCTGTATACATCGAGTCCAAAGTATTGGTTGGAAAAGTGAAAGCCAGCCTTGAAAGCTACGAGAATCTGAAATTCCCGCTCAGCTCCGAGGTCTACTAATGCCTATTTTGCGTAAAAATACGTAGTCCCACTGTTGAAATAGTCTTATTTAAAAGAATTTTTATTCGTACTTTTATGCAGAAACCTGTCAGGGAGTAAACTTTACAAATGAAACTTGTTAAGTTAATTATAGCAATTATCCTGATTGCATTACCGCTTAACGCTGTAAATGCTGCTGTAATTGGTGTAACCTCTCCCAAAGCCAACACGGTTTATACTGCCGGGTCAACACTTTATATTTCGTATGTTTTTCTGGATGTGGATTCTGTTAACATCGAGGTATTCTCTCCTTTCAATGGCGGAACCTGGGAAGTTGTGGTTGACAGCCTGCCCACTCATGAGGGAACCAAAATACCCATTGAAAATCTTAAAGCTCCCGACTGGGCACACTATCAGATCCGTATTACTGATTTGCACCATAAAGCTGACACCGCTTATTCGGGTGCATTCACCATATTAAATCCCCCTTCACCGGTGTTACAACTAAAGGTGAAAGAAGACAGTATAATGGCCGGAGCAAATATAAATCTGACCTGGGATATATCGCCGTCTGTTGATTCCATTGCCATTGAAACCTTTGATTCCTGGAAGAAAAGGTGGACCAGTGAAAATCATACTTTTCAAACCAGGGACAGTGCTTTAATTCTGAATTCGGGGGAAGGTATCATGGGCGGAATGCATTATTACAGAATTTACGATGTTAATTATCCGGACAAATACTCAAATACAGATTCATTTTTTGTCAGTGATCATATATTCGGCGGTATTGATTCTCTTTATCCGGCCAATGAATCAGAAGAGATACATATCCTGCCCGATACGGAAACAGACAGCTTCGTTTTCCTGATCTATTTCAGGGAATTCATTGAACTGGTTCCTGGCAAGCACATTGAGATCAACAACGATGCGCGGGGAGTGGTCACCACCCTGTCAACAAACGATACCAACAAAGTAAAAATCGTTAAGGACATGAATGGTGATCCAACCATATTATCCATACAGCCTCCGCTTCCGCTGGAACATTCAACACGGTATTACATCCTCTCAGACAAAGGGATTGTTAAAGACATGGCGGGCAACAGCTTTAACGGGTTTCGGGATAACCTGGCCTGGAATTTCTACACCCGGACACTGAATGATTTTAACGGGACGTTAAGCTATGCAGGAGAGCTGACCGGAAATCTTGTTATGGGCCTTTACGATCAGAGCGATATTGAAAACAACATCACGAATCACCCTGAAAATTTCCAGTACAACGAGGATACAGACTTCCCGTATAATTATTCAATTGGTGTTCCTGCCAACGGCAGCTATGGTATTTTCTGCTTTCTTGACCTGAACAATAATTTTGATGCTGATGACGGCGAACCGACAGGCTTTACCGATAATCTGAATATGAATGGAAAAGACTCTGCCGGCATTGACATCCTGCTCACAGACAATGCGGTCTATGACAATGTTTTTGTACTGGATCAGGCCAAATCATACTGGGGAAATAACGAAACATTTGCGTACAATGCCTTCTTAAAATCTTATTTTGCAGGTGACTGGAACTCCGGATCAACACCGGTAGTTGCCAATGCATATAAGATGGATAAGTTGTTGTGGGGCGTGGATTTTAAACTCCGTGAAAACGGCTCCGACAATCTGGGAAATTCTGTGCTATCGCCCGGAACTGCCGTCCATCTGGAATTTGACTTTCCTGACTCACTGACCATAAATTACATTGCTGGTGGGGCATTAATTACAGGTGCCAGAATGCTGAAAAACCGACTTATTCTGGATCTCAACGTAATTAATCCCGTAGCATCCCAAAGTGGCAATCCGGATGCTACACTGGGTTTTATGATCAGCTGTTCTCCCGATCACACAGCAGGAGTAAATGCCTATGGATCATTATTTTATGGTGAAACATACCTGAAAGATATCAGTCCGGTTAAAAACAGCAGCGGCAGTGCCGTCGGCATTAGAATAAACGGGAAAAATGGCGTGGAAAACCGGCTCACAGGAATGCTGTCAGACAATTTCCTTATCCATAATTTCGGCCAGCTTGATCCCAGACAAATGCCCGCCAACAGCAATAATCTGCTCGCATATATACCTGATCTTGACGCCTCGCAATATACTGTGGATAATTCCTTTAATGTTATTACGAAAAATTTTGATACCGATGGAGACGGCAAACTGAATAAAATGTACCGTGTTGTTGTAGCCAACAAAAACTGGTCTCCTCACGATATACTGTTTACTTACGACATCACTACTGGTATTGATCATTCTGCAATGGAACAAGCGGACATTTACTACAGTAAAACAACAAATACGTTTAACAGTACCGACGTTATCAGGGGAATTACAGTTTATGACATAAGCGGGAAAACGGTGTATCATTCGGATGAAACCGGAACAACTTTCAGACCATCTGAAACACCGGTAAAAGGTGTATATCTTATACGGACAGCGGATAAAACCGTTAGAAAAGTATTAATCCAATGATAGCAGATCAACTGAAAAAAGCCTCTACGCCAGGATATTTGAATTCCTTTTGCGCCTTTTCTACAGGAAATAAAAAGTAACTGACAACTGATTCTGTCGCCAGAATTCCATCAGAATTATACAGTTTAACATCCACTTTTGCCAGTCTTGAAGTTTGTTCAAGAACTTTTGCGATCAACCGCACTTTCCCTTTCACTGACGAAAGCGGCTTTTTGTATTTTATTTCCATACCGGTTGTTACACCTGCGGTACCACATTTTACATATATGGTCCATGCAGCAATCTCATCCATCAGCGTCGCCTGCATGCCGCCATGAACCACGCCGTAATAGCCCTCAAAAGTCCGCTCTGGTTCCCATTCACAGGTGACCTCCTCTCCTTCTTCCCAGAACTCAAGATGCAGCCCGATGTCATTGTGTGGCGAACAGGCAAAACAGTTGTATGTGTCTCCTTTCAGTTCTGAAAAAGGATTCCGTATTTTTCGTTTCATAGCTTTAAAATTGTAATGCATATTTACAGGCTTCTGCCATTAGTTTTACGGCACGTTCAAAGACCTCAGGCTCTTCAAAACCATAGGACAGACGCAACTGGTATTTTGCCTTTTCTGATTTACTGCATATGGTGCCGGGAATATAGACGAGCCTTGGATTTCTCTGCGCTTCACCGTCAATCTCCGGATCACCCGTTATACGTGATAAAAAATTAAAAAAAGGTGAGCCTTTGTCGGTTCGCACAGCTTTAAAGGTAATATAGAAATAAAACGCCGCATCACCGCCGGAAAAAGATTCAATATAGTCGCTGAGATATAACGTGAACAGTTGTTTGATAGCCCTGGCTTTATCCCGGTAGCCTTTATTTACTTTTACTTTCTGTATATGAATATAATGCCGCAGCAGCCATCCGGAAATTTCCTGATTAATCAAGGGCGAACTGAATCCTATATCTGACGTCCGCTGGATGAGTATTTTGGTAAAATCATTATCCGGACATATGATATAACCTATACGCAATGCCGGAGCCAGGATTTTTGACAGCGTTCCCACTTCGAAAACCTGTTGTAAGCTATCAAATTTTAAGCCGGATACCGGTTGTTCTGTTTCCGGATTGTGAATGATATCTTCATATGCCTTATCAAAAATAACTGGAATTCGTCTGTTTATCGCCTTACTCAATGTTTGTGCAAGCTCAACAATGGCTTTCCTTCTGTTATTTGAGAGCACTACAGTAGTTGGATTATTCACCGTTACAATATAGAAGAAGCTGATCTCCTGAGGATCAACCAACTTAAGTGCCTCATTCAGCGCCCGGGGGTTTAAACCCTCCTTATCTTCCGGAATGGCCAGTATCCTGAATCCTTTTCGCTCGAGCGTTTCGGTGTAGATATAATAATAGGGATCTGCGGTAATTACGATTCCAGGCTTAAGCATATCGGACAGAGCATCAAGGATGCTGGTGGCGCCATTGGCACCAATCAGAATTTTACGCTGAGAAAAATCCTCCCCGGTAAGCCCTCCGATATGATACTTCAGATAATAGGTCAGGATCGCATCCCGCAAATTGGGTGAACCTTCCGCACCACCATAATTCAACGCATTTCGGTAATGATCCGGATGTGCCATGATATCATCATAGGCCTCCCTGATCGCTTCCACAGGTATCGTTTTGTCATTTACATAACCTACTCCCAGGTTAATGTCAGTGCCTTCCCTGAAATCTGCGGCAAATTCAGCCGTCAACTGATTGATGGCAGAAGGTATCAGCGATGCCTTCGCCAGTGCGGAAAACGGATAGTCCATTTGATATTTTTTTTCAAAGTAAATCATTAATGACGGGAATTAAAATAATTTAAATCAGTGTTACAATGCAAAATCTTTATCTGCTTCCCATATTTTAGAATGGTTATAATTTAAGATCTTTCCTTAAAAATCAGCACTATTACAATTGCACAACCGGATATTCTTCATATTTTAGTGGTTTAGTATAAAATAAACTTATGCTTTTGCCTGTAAGTTACTTGTTTACTAAAGTCTTAAACCATTTGAAATATTAACTTAATTCTACCTGTTCTATGGGAAATTTTAAAAAAATTATGGGATTGATCCTGATTGGGTTAACCTTATGGTCATGTTCAAATGACACCAATGTTCTGGAAATTATTGATTACGGTACACTCAGCTTCTCTGTTACCGACAACAATGACAATCCACTCTCCGGCGCAACGCTTTATGTTTTTGATTTTGAATTATTTAAAGTCTCTTCTCTCGACATTACCGAAAATTATGATCTGGCAATTAAGAAAGGGGAAACCGATGCCAAAGGGAGCATAAATTTCGGTAAACTCAATACCGGCCTTTATCTGGTTTACGGTATTGTAACAGGTGAGGGAAACAGATCGTATCAGATCAGTAAACTGGTTCAGATCCAATCCGGCGAAGATGCCTCCATAACTATCAGTCTGGCCGATTATGTGGGATCTGTTACCATCCATATCAAGGGATTCGAAAACAATACATCATCTTCAAGCGATACATACCTTGATACAATTAATGTGGTACTGTTACCGTATGAACTGGCACACAGCGTTTCGTTCGGTAATTTTGACCAGTTGCTGAATCAGGGGGTAGTTCTCGGTAAAACTGACCATTCAGGAACGGTTTCCTCTGACCAGGTGCCGATTGGAGTATACTATGCCATTGCGTATTACGATGAAACACGATTCGACATTCTTTCGTTGAACAGATATCAGAATTCTGAGAGTTATTTCGAGATCCGAAAGGGGTCTAAAATGAACATGAGCATGTATGCTGAGAACGAAGATCTTGCCATTCATACACCTGAAACAATGGCTTTTCGTGTATATTACACGGAATACAACACCGGCACCGGTAAAATAGACACCACGTTTCTGCCAAATGCCAATGTATTACTGACCACAACAAGCTCATCGTACCTGGAGAGTGCCATTTCTTCTGACATCGTAAATATTACAACCAACGCACAGGGAGAGGCCAACGTTGTTGACTTCAACAATTTAGACTATTACAGCTATGTATATCTTTGGGTTTACACCGATATGGACAGCTACAAGCGGTTCGGACAATATTCAGTCACCGATTTAAAAAATAAAACCTATGACCTGCAGGTAAGCAAGGAAGTGTTTTACAAAACCTACGGCGATGTGCAGATCAATGCCAAAGGGAAATTTATCTCGGGCGTAACGCTGGATACCCTGGTCTTGTCAAACATAAACCTTCTTTTAACCAAATCCACCTCAGGTAGTTTTAGCTCATCAATGTCATCGTATAAAGTGCAGGCAGATGCAAACGGCAATGCCACATTTACACATATCCCTGTCGGCACTTATTATCTGTGGGCCTATACTGATGAGAGCCATGCCGATCGTGCCATCGTTCTGGTAACAGTAAACGAAGATGAAACCACAAGCATGAACGTTATATTTGATGCCGAGAAAGCATTGGTTTTATACGGCGATCTCAGTTTTGAGTTTTACGCATATAACAACGGAACCGAAACACCGGTAAAAGATGCCTATGTCATCATTACACAAACCTATACCTCTTCTGTTACTTCCGCACTTAATTATGCATATAAAACAGGAAAAACAGATCAGAACGGGAAAATAACCTTTAAAGATCTTCCGGTAAACCAAAAGTTTTATGTCATTACATACTACGATCTGGAGCGTTATTCCTATGCTTCTTCCAATTATACGGTAAGGTATCAAAGCAATGAATTTATTAAGATTCAGTGTAGCAGCAGAATATTTAACTAAAGAATTAATCCACCACAGCATTTTGTTGTGGTGGTTCTTTTTGTATCTTAGCTGAAGACCGGAATTAAACAGTGTTATTACCATTAAAGGTGTAATAACAAGTACTTTATTTGATGATAAACTTTTATGTGTTTTTCTGCTGAGATAAGTTTTGGTGCCAGTGCTGTTATATCAACGGTTGGTGTTATAGCGGCTAAAAAGAGTGCCCAAAAAGAGCAACTGTTTTTCGCAATGATCCCTTTAATGTTTGGGATTCAGCAGTTTTTTGAAGGCTGGCTCTGGGTTGCCTTACAAAACGAAGGGTACCGCACCACAGAAATGCTGGCAAAATACGGGTTCCTGATCTTTGCTCAACTGATATGGCCGGTTTGGGTGCCGCTATCGGTTTATACAATTGAAAAGAACCGTAAACGAAAACGCATAATCGGCGGATCGCTGATATTGGGAATTGCGATGTTTGTTCTTCTTGCCTACCGTATGGCCGCATACGACGTAAGTGCTCACATTGATCACCAGCACATCTATTATACCGTAGGCCATTTTAACAGTACAAACTGGTGGAGTGGCGCGCTATATCTTCTGCCTGCAGTCTTCCCGTTTCTGTTTTCCAGCCATAGGAAAATTAATATTCTTGGAGCCATCATGTTACTGTTTTTTGTGATCTCAAAAGTATTTTACCTTAAGTATATGATTTCGGTATGGTGTTTTTTTGCAGCCGTAATGAGTATGTACATATTATATATTCTGAAAAAACAGGAACCTGAAATAAAACCGTAAAACAATTAAACAAGTGCAATATTATGAAACTTTTAACCCTCTTTTTCGCAACATTCATATTAACAGTAAATGCTGTTTCAATGCCCCGAATGGATTCTGCAGGCTCACGATTTAATATGGACAAAGACTTTCTGCTGGTTCAGTATGATTGTAAGACAGACGTGGACGACCTCCATACCATTGCAGCCTTCAGGTCCCTGATTTCTGATCCTGCATTTTCTGATCTTCAATACTATGCCGTTACAGGAGCTTACGGCATTCAGGACGGTTTGTATGTTCCTCCGAATGACCTCTTCAGGCTGGCTTTCGGGAATAACTGGTCCGATGCGCATGAAAACACCGAAAAGGCAGTGAGAGAAGTAATAAAGAAGGTAAAAGCTACCATCAGGAATAACGGTGATATCTGGATTGCAGAAGCCGGACAATCCGATTTTACTGCTCTACTGGTTCAGGCTTTACAAAAAAAGTTTCCTGAAATAAAAACACAAGAGCGTATTCATGTGGTTCAGCACAGTGACTGGAATGAAAAGTCAACATCGCCGGAAAGCCTTGCGTTTGTGAAAAAGAATTGTGACTACATGAAAATTCCGGACGGGAATACCGTGGGCAACGGATCGCCCGGCTTCAGAGACGGAGATTATACAGATTGGAAACAGGATATTTCCAACAAGACTCAGGCAAATGTCTGGCAGCTGGCCTCTGATATCTCAACAAAATATAACGGTAAAGACGAAAGATACAATAACAGCGCCATTGCAAATGGTGGCCTCGACTTTTCGGACCTCTCTGAAGTGTGCTGGATTTTTGGGTTAGAGGATATAAAGGATGCCAGACAGTTTTTTAGGCTCTATGTAAAATAAATAGTAGAAGAAATATAAAAAATATCCCATATCCAGATAAAAGAGTCAATTTGAAAAACTTACCTATTTAAGATTTGAAAAATAATTAAATAGGCACTTTCGCTAACAAAAGGCATTAGGCATGGCGGCATTCAGGAAAACAAAGCGATGAACTTAAAATGTTTATTCCGAACAGGTCGGACGGATTTTAAAATTAATCCACTATGATCTCATAGCGAAACGTTGCCTGCAAGCGAACAAATGACAGTTTGATAAACAATAAGTTAAAACGAAAATTAATGAAGGCAAAACCATGCAGAAAAAGTCTTTAGTCGTAATTGACATTCAGAATGACATTACCAAAAACTATAAAGAAATCATTGAAAATATTAACCGGTCAATAGATTGGGCCGTGCAAAATGAAATTCATGTCGTTTACATCAGGCATTACAACTTATCTGACGGCACAAGGACTTTCAAACCTTATACGCGTGGGTCTGAACTGGTTTCTGACATGAAATTGGTTTCTGACAATATTTTTGAAAAATCCAAAGGCAACGCATTGACCAGTGAAGATTTTACCAACTTTATCAGGAAAAATGAAATAAGCGAATTTTACATTACAGGAGCAGACGCAATTGCCTGTGTGAAATCAACAGTATTTAATATGTGCAAGGAAAACTATAAAGTTACAGTCTTATCAGATTGTATTACGAGTTATGATAAAAGAAAAATTGATGAAATGCTGAATTATTATGAAAAGAAAGGCAGTAAAATAATTAACTTGAACGATCTGATAGATTCTGATTAAAGATGCCAGTAGCTGGCAAAGTGTATATGTCATAAGGGTTTCACCGGGTATTCAGGCGTTGTAGGCCTATCAAATTTCATCACGGTTTGACAGGAAACCACCACACCCCCGATTGCTGTCGGGTCTGCCATTAAACATACAATTAACCATTATCGCCTCTTAAAACATTGTTGCAACAGAGTACGGGAAAAGAGTAACTGATTATTTATTGTAGCGGTTAATACACATTGAATTATCTTTGCTTCTCATGGCAAACATGGCAAACATGAAAATAACAAAGACTAAAAAGAGGTGGGGCATTCTTATGCTGTTGCTTGCAGTACTTATCAGCATAGCCATTTATCCACTGAAGCCTCAGGATCCCATTCACTATTATGAAAGAGAAAGCGGACAAATAAAAACAGAAAAGGTAGCCGGAGAAAAGTGGCTGGTATGGTTGTATTACAATCCGGTAGGAGAAGCAACCTTGTGGGCATTGGTAAAAAGAAAGCTGGTCTCATCGATCTATGGTAAAATGATGGATCGCCCTTCTTCCGCTAAAAAGATTCAACCATTTATTGAAGAATTTGATGTTGATATGAGCATTGCTCAGGAACAAAAGTTCCAAAGTTTTAACGATTTTTTCACCCGAAAACTTAAGGAAAATGCGAGACCAATTGATACCGTTTTCAATACTGTTGTATCTCCTGCCGACGGGAAAATTCTGGCTTATGCCAATATTAACAATTCCGATTTTATCATAAAAGGATTTCGCTTTGATGTATCTTCCTTTCTGGAAAATCCGGATCTGGGACAAAAGTACCAGGATGGTACTCTGCTAATTATCCGGCTGGCCCCGGTCGATTACCATCGTTTTCATTTTCCGGTCAGTGGAGATTTATCTCCGGGCAAAAAGATTGACGGGGACTATTATTCCGTCAATCCCCTTGCATTGCGTAAAATGGTTAACATCTTCTTTTTAAATAAACGGGAATATACAATTATTTCAAATCCGCTGTTTGGTGATGTTATCATGGCCGAAGTTGGTGCCACAATGGTAGGAAGCATTATACAAACGTATACCGGAAATGATGTAAAAAAAGGGGAAGAGAAAGGCTACTTTAAATTTGGAGGTTCTACGATCGTACTACTGTTTGAAAATAATAAAATCCAAATTGATGAGGATTTATTGAACAATACAGCTAAGGGATACGAAACGACAGTTAAAATGGGCGAAAGAATCGGTGAGAAAAAATAAACGAGTAAGTCAAACCTTTGTACCATAAATATTCAACCTGCTCAATAGTGAATAAACTGAAAGCCATGTTCACATCACGGATGCAGTAACGTGCGTTGGGTGGATTATAACAACAGCCTGCCAAACATCCGGAGCATTCTTACCATCCAATACGAAACCGGCAAAACCAATAATTCATAACTCGACATTCATAATCACTGTTATCCGTCTAAAAATCAATGTTACTTAAAGATTCTGCGCTTCATTTTACTGCGCTCAGAATGACAGACTTTAGGTTCATATAGGGCTGGAGGATGTGTTGGTGTGCGACAAATTCGCAAACCTAAACATCGTCCAGCCAAAAACCATCAAATGCCTGTCATTCCAAGCGTCGCGAGGAAGCTCTGAAGCTTTACCCGGACAACAAACGGGCACAATTCCCCATTCGTAATTTGTAATTCATAATTCCTAATTCACAATTGTTTATCTCTCTTGCTTTTAATGATTTAATTCGCTACTTTTAGTGGCACTATTAACTTAATACTCACCCCACTGTATGCATTGCTGTATATCACAACAACTGATTAATACTCCAGAACCAGGCTATGAAGTTGATGATACCGGTACATACTTTTCAGGGTGTTTCAGGCTCATGAAGCTGATCAGATTTTAGCTAACTGTCTTCAGTTTCATCCTAATGACTAATGGATGAACAGACTTTCGCTTTTTGACAGGATGTGGAGGGAATGCAAAATGTAAATATTCATATCCATGAACTGAAAAAAACTGAGCCGGTGCAGAATACAAGACCAAACGCGTTGGGGTCAACCCTCCGGAATATATTAAACTAACATTTACCAAAATGAAACACTTTAACAAAACACCTTTAAAGCTTCTACCTGCATTATGCCTCATTCTGATGATTTCACTATCCTGTTCTGAACAAACGAATTCTGATGGGCCAAGGAATCTGGCAAATATTGCCAATGCCAGCGGTTCATTTCGTTATATGTCGCGGCTCTCGGGGTTAAATGACGGGCTTACACCCACAGACTCCACCAGGTGGAGACCCAGACAGAGTAACAGAAGACGAATGCCAGCAACACCACAGTGGATTGAATACAGCTGGGATCACCCGGTAAAGACATCTGCAGTGGATTTATTTCTTTGGGATTATTATAAGGTTATTCCATTGCCTGAATCGTACCGCATTACCTACTGGAACGGATCGGATTTCATTCATGTCCCCAATGCCAAGGGTTTGGGCCTGGAAGCAGGAATATATAATAAAACAACCTTTGACTCTGTGGAGACAACAAAACTAAGGATTGAAGTGGATTCTTCTTTTTTCCTCCCTATGAATGTTATAGAGTGGAAGGTTTATGCCAGCAGTGATGCACCAACCTATCCACCCATTGTGAATGCAGGTGAAGACCGAGATGTAATGATCGGCGGTAAGACCTGGTTATCCGGCGATGTTAAGGTAGTTGATGCACTGGACAAACTGAAATGGAAGAAGGTAAGTGGTCCGGGTAAGGTATCTTTTAGTGATCCGGATTCCATTAAAGGAACAGCCAGCTTTTCAAAGCAGGGTGAATATGTGCTTTCATTAACAGCAACAGACGGCAAATCACACGGATCATCAGATATTATTGTACGGGTGCATGATCTTCCACCAAAGGACAGGCTGGATGTGGTTTACACGAAAAAATACAGCATAGATAATCCGATGTGGGATTCCAAAGCAAAATCCATTATTGTGAATTGGATACCGCATTGCATCAGGATGATTGAAAGTACAAACCTGGAACAGGGACAGGGCGGACTGGATAATTTTATTGAGGCTGCAAAAGCACTTCGCGGCGAACCACACGGACCACATCTTGGATACGTATTTTCGAATGCATGGGTACACCAGACCATCGAGTCGATGTGTATTGCACTGATGGTTGATCCCAAAGGTGACAAAGAGATTATGGCATCACAGGAGCAGATGAAAAAAACACTGGAGAAGTGGATCCCAATCGTACTTGCAGCACAGGAACCGGACGGATATCTTCAGACGGCTTTTACTCTGCGGGATACTACACGATGGACGGAAAGATGGTCTCCTGCTCAACGTGGGACCCATGAGGGATATGTAGCGGGCTATTTTATTGAGTCGGCCATCAATCACTATACCCTGACCGAAGGAACAGATAAAAGGCTGTATGATGCAGCAAAAAAACTGGCCGATTGCTGGGTGGACAACATCGGACCGGAGAAAAAGGAATGGTTTGATGGTCACCAGGAAATGGAGCAGGCATTGGTACGCTTCGGCCGTTTTGTCAACGATATGGAAGGAAATGGCCGTGGTGACGACTATATTAAACTTGCCAAATATCTGTTGGACAGCCGCAAGGGAGGAAATGAATACGACCAGAGCCATCTTCCTGTAACGCAACAGTATGAAGCTGTCGGCCATGCGGTAAGAGCAGTATATAATTATTCGGGAATGGCGGATGTGGCAGCAGAAACAGGTGATATTGATTATCAGAGTGCCGTGATGTCCTTGTGGGATAATATGGTGAATAAAAAATACTATGTCACCGGAGGTGTTGGCAGTGGTGAAACCTCTGAAGGATTTGGTCCCAATTACTCGCTACGCAATTCTGCCTACTGCGAATCATGTTCAAGTTGCGGGCTTATCTTTTTCCAGTATAAGATGAACCTGGCATACCACGATGCAAAATATGCAGATCTTTACGAAGAAACCATGTATAACGCCCTTCTGGGTTCACTCGACATGGAAGGTGAAAACTTTTACTACACAAATCCGTTGGTTTCAAATTATAAGCGATATCCATGGCATGTTTGTCCGTGTTGTGTCGGCAATATCCCAAGGACACTGTTAATGATTCCGACCTGGACCTATGTAAAAAGTCCGGATGCGATTTATGTAAACCTGTATATTGGAAGCAGTATAAAAGTTGAAAACGTTGCAGGAACGGATGTGCAAATGATCCAGGAAACAGACTACCCATGGAACGGAGATGTGTCTGTTACTGTTAATCCTGAAGAGAAGAAAGAATTTGCACTCTATGTAAGGGTTCCGGACAGGCATACCAGTGTTCTGTATAGCTCTGACCCGGAAGTGCAGGGGATTGAAATGCTTACCCTGAACGGTGTTGAGATTACTCCCGAAATTGAAAACGGATATGCAGTGATTAAAAGGGAGTGGGAAAAAGGCGACAACGTTAGTTTCTCCCTTCCGATGGAAGTTCAACGCATAGCTGCAGATGAGAAAATTCTTGCAGATACGGGCCGGATTGCCTTAAGATATGGTCCGTTAATTTACAATGTGGAAGAAGCGGATCAGGAGAATATCGATAAGAACATAAGTAATGATCCTCTGACGCCGGTCTGGAGAGACGATCTTCTGGGTGGCATAATGACCCTGGAAGGTAAATGGAATGATGGCTCTCCTCTTGTTGCCATACCTTACTACGCCAGGAATAACAGAATACCGGATGGTGATCATCCGGAACATGCAAGATCCATGGTCTGGATCAAGGCAGAATGACAGCGTTTGACTGGCAAGAAAAGCGGACTGGTTCAGCCGGTATGTTCCGGCGACCGGGCCTGCCTGCCGGGTAAGTCATTTAACCTACAAGGCATGAACGATAACATTTAATACCTGGTACAGTACGCTTAAACAGCATGTGAATGGATGCATATAAAATCCGTACATTCCCGAAGTCAAGAATTGCCACAAATGATGTGTGTGCCATTGGTCGTCAGAAACATCATGTTACGGCACTGATTGAAATTGACGTGTCTGAAAGCAGGGAAAAAATTAAGGCGTATAAGAAGACCCGGAGAATTTCATTCACTGCATGGCTGATTAAAGTCATTAGCATAACAGTGAAGGATTATGAAAATGCCACAGCCTATCTTAAGGGGAAACGAAAAATTGTGGTTTTCAATGATATAAATGTTTCACTTGCTGTAGAAAAGGTATTAAACGGGCAACGAATTCCGATACCGGTCATAATCGAAAAGGCACATGAGCGCAGCATTGAATCGATAACGCAACAAATAAACGAGGCAAGAGATCAGCAATTGGCTGATAAAGATATCGTTCTGCAAAAAAGAACGAATAGACTGGAACAGATCTATTATGTGTTTCCCGGACTTATCAGGAGATATTTCTGGCGGTACCTCGTAAGACATCCCAGCCTTGCCTTCAGTAAAATGGGAAATATCGCCTTTACGTCTGTTGGCATGACCGGAAAAGGAAATGCATGGTTTATTCCGTTATCTGTACACCCGGTATGCTTCGGGATCAGCAATATATCCAGAAAACCGGTTGTTGTGGATGACAAAATTGCGATAAGGGAAATGCTTCAAATGACCGTTTTACTGGATCACGACGTGATAGATGGTGCACAAATGGCCCGGTTCTTAAGAAAACTGTCTGAAAATATTGAAGGAGGGATTGGTTTATAAAAAACTTGAATACTCAACAGAATTATCCAATTAAAAGCGGATCATAGCATAAAAACAGAACCACATGAAAACGATAAAAATCATTCTGATTATTCTGACTCTTTCTTCTCAGATAAGAGCACAGGAAACTCCCAAACCGGCAATTACGCCATACTGGGGATTTGGTCACTGGATATGGGAAGATCAGCTGCATACTTCCAATACTGTCAGGTACCTCATCGATGGCTACTCCAGGTACAATATTCCTGTAGATGCTGTCATTCTGGACAGCCCCTGGTCATCTGCCTATAATAATTTTGAATCAGATACCGCCCTTTATCCTGATTTTGAAAATATGCTTAATCACCTGCACAGCAAAAATATTAAACTGATATTATGGTATACCGGATTTGTGAACAAGGAGTCACGGGAGGTTCCTTTAAACCAGTCCCCTCTATATGAACCGGCTCTAAACATGGGATATACGGTTAATAATGGGAGTCTGCACAGTTGGCATAAAGGAAAGGGCGCACACATTGATTTTACCAATCCTGAAGCAAAAGCCTGGTGGCACAAACAGGTGGATAAGATCTTAAAACAAGGCATTGATGGCTGGAAAGTAGATGTCAGCGCCGAATGGTTAGACGATAATGTATCAACTTCCATCGGCAATTTATCAAATAAAGAGTTTAAATATTATCATTACCAGGATGCATTTGAATATGCCCGGTCCATAAATCCGGATTTTTTATGTTATACGTACGGACATGTGCATGTAAGAAATCGGTATCTTGATATGGCACCTCAAAACTACTCGCACTTCCAGTGGACAGGTGACTTCACCGGAGATTTTAAAGGCCTGCTCGACCAGTTAAATTTCATCTACCTGTCAGCTCAAAAAGGGTATGGAGCGCCTGCATGTGAAATAGGTGGATACTGGGGCAAGCCGTCCGATAATAAATCCTTCATTCGCTATGCACAACTGGCGAGCATGGTTCCTGCCATGGTGAATGGTGGCCGGGATGGTGCCCTGGGACATCATCTACCCTGGAATTACAGTGAAAAAACCATTTCTGTTTACAGGGATTATGTAAACCTGCACCGGAAGCTTGCGCCCTATCTGTTCAGTACATCTGTAGAAGGACATCTGAAAGGCCACTCCATCATAAAGGAGTGCTCCAATGAGAACAATACTCATATGCTTGGGGATGCCATTTTTGTAAAACCCATCACAACCGAAAATGATACTGTCAGCATTGTGTTCCCGGATGAACACCGATGGATTAATTACTGGGACAGCAAGGAAGTATTTTCGTCTTCAGATACAATTACAAAGTATTATCCCATAGAAAAATATCCTGTTTTTATGAGGGCCGGGGCCATTATACCTGTTGCAAACAGTGATAAAAAAAGTATTGAACTCCTTATCTATCCGGATGGTAAATCAGAATATGTTTTTCACAAACCAAGCGGACAAGGTGTGGATTACACGGATATCCGGGTTACAATGAATTCGACAAAAGGGACATTAGAAATATATTCACCGGATGCATACAATTTTAAGCTGAAGCTGATTTGCTTTGATGCCCCACAATCTGTTTCCGGAGCCGACATGCATCAGTATAATCCCGAAAGTTCTGAATTGTTTCTGGAAAAAAACGGGAGCGACTTTAAAATTAAAATCAAGGGATTAGCAGCCTACTAACCTGATAATCTAAACGAGATGGATAAATGTCAATTCAGTGCATAAACACATACAGACAGATTAAAAGTTTAACCTGTTCTTGTTTTTAAGCGGCTAAATAACTACTTTTATTTTTACTAACGCGAACTGTAAAACAACCTGTTTACATTCCTGTAATTAGATATGTGTACTTTTATTCGGAATATCGTGACCATGCGGAATGAATAATAGGGATAAATTTAAAATGCTGACAAATGTTAAAGCTAAAATTAAGTTTAACAATCCTGTTCTTTTTATGTATGTATGTTAAGCCCATTCAAGCTCAGGAAAACGTTAATACTGCCGGAGGTGTGGCAACCGGGAATGGAGGATCTGCTAGCTATTCAATTGGACAGGCTACATGTCATACCTATGCAGAAACAAATGGTTCAATGGCAGAAGGAGTACAACAGCCATATGAGATTATGGTTGTAACTGAATTAAAAGAAACTCAAGGCATAAACCTTACAATTTCAGCTTATCCAAATCCTGCAATTAACCAGTTAACACTGGATGTTAAAGACTTTAAGTTTTCAAACATGCACTTTCATCTCTATGATACTGGTGGGAAACTTTTATTAAATGAAAAGATCACCAACACACAAACAAGCATTGATGTCAGCAAACTTGTACCTTCTATTTATTTAGTAAAGTTATTTCAGGGGCAAAAAGAAGTGAAGACATTTAAAATAACAAAGAATTAAGACCAAAACGTAATGAAAAGAGTATTAATTATTTTGACAGCCATCGTATTTACGGTAAGTGTGTTTGCTCAGTCACCCGAAAAGATGAGCTATCAGGCAGTAATCCGGGATGCAAATAACAATTTGTTACCAAACCAATCTATTGGGATGCAAATAAGCATCATACAGGAGTCTCCCGATGGTACTGCTGTATATATTGAAACTCAAACGCCGACAACCAATGCAAATGGTTTGGTAAGTATCGAAATAGGTGCCGGTATGGTGGTGAATGGTGATTTTACAAATATTGATTGGGCAAATGGACCATATTTTATTTTAACCGAAGCTGACCCCAAAGGAGGAACTGATTATACCATTACAGGTACAAACCAGCTATTAAGTGTACCCTATGCTTTGCATGCAAAAACTGCTGAAAGAATAACCGGGGATAATGCATTAGAAAATAAAGTTGAGGCGATGGAAAATATACTAATTAGTTTAGGTCTTTATACTGTTACGGATATTGACAGCAACATTTACAATATGGTAATAATAGGCAAACAAATATGGATGAAAGAAAATCTGAGAGTGACGAGATATAACGACGGTGAACAAATTGAACTTGTTATAGACGGAACAGAATGGACATACCTGAATTCACCTGCCTACTGTTGGTATGATAATGACAGCACTGCAAATGCTAAACTATATGGTGCTTTATATAATTGGCATACTGTGAATACAGGAAAACTGTGTCCATTTGGATGGCATGTTCCTTCTGAGGAAGAATGGATAACATTGTTTGATTATCTGGGAGGAGATACAATAGCTGGAAGCAAGCTTAAAGAAACAGGTAATATTCACTGGACAACTGCAAACACTGATGCAACCAATGAAACTAAATTCACAGCCCTGCCCGGTGGATATCGTGCTGTTGATGGCAATTTCTACCATCTGGGTTTTAAGGGACATTGGTGGAGTTCAACCTCATCTTCTGATACTCATGCAATTAAAGTAGATATTAATGCTGAAAATGGTAATATAAACTCCGGTGGTGGCAATAAGTCTATGGGAGGAGTGTCTGTTCGTTGTATAAAGGATTAGTGTAAATATTGATTTTACTAAGAATAAGCATTCTAAAAAACGAAACGCCAATAAACAGTCATAAAATATTTGGATTAATTTTCTTAGATTGCACTAATTATAAACTTATAAATCAATAATTATGAAACACCTAACACTTTTATTATTTGTTTTGGCTTTGTCCACTGCATCGTTTGCTGAAAAAGCAGATTTTTCAGGAACCTGGAATATTGACAAATCAAAAAGCACTTTGAATGAACAGTTTAGCATGGCTCCCAATCAGCTTATTCTGACTCAGGATAAGAATACATTAACAATTGAAAGACACTCTTCATTTCGTGATCAGGATTTTACATTTACCGATAAGCTTACGCTTGATGGAAAGGAATGCATTAACAAAGGCTTTCGCGATAGTGAAAAAAAATCGAAAGCTGTCTGGTCAGATGATGCAAAAACATTGATTGTGACCACAAAAATACCAATGCAGGATGGAAATGAACTGACACTAGTGGAAAAATACCAACTGGTGGATTCTAATCTGCAGATCAATGTTAAAGCATCATCGTCATATGGCGAATCAGAAGAAACCTACGTTTTTGCTCAACAGTAGACAGGACGATTTTTTGAAGATATTCAAATTATATGCAATTCTGATAACACGACCTGTCCAACGAAAGGGGACAGGTCGTTGTTATTAAGGGGAATACAATCCGACTACTTCGAAACCATTCTTCGCAGATAAAAAGTAATAATTTTACAGCTCATAAGGCCTGAAACAAACGATAATAAAAATCACCATGCACAGATTTATACTCAACATATTTGTTTTATTAAGTACTGTAGTACTTTTGTTGCTGCAAGTTTCCTGCGAAACGGATTCTGATTTTACCAGCATAAATGACAACCTGGACTGGAAGCTGGATGATGATTTCTCAAACCGGGAGAAGAAACTGTTTGACTCGCTCGATTTTAAAAAAGTGGCCGAATTTACAGAGCCGGATGACGGAGCTATAAGATGGCCTGTTTACTTTTATCCAAATCCTTTATCTGACGTGGGGAATCTGCAATATCCTTATGATAATATGATTCTGAACATCGTTATAGTGGATGAAATGTACAACATAAAAATGTCACACAGAAGTACTGCTAATTCGTTGGGTTTTGATTTTAGTTCCTACAAAAACGGATATTACCGAATGTACTATGTAGTACAGGATTCGCTGTTTTATATTGTTCACAAAGGCCATGGGGATATTAAAAAGGAATAATGGCTGATTTTTTTATATCTTAGTCAGTGAATTAATGATATACCAGACAAACCAGTAAGAATGAACCTTAAAACCATTCACATATCCAACATGCCTGTTGAATGCCATATTCTCAAGGGAAGGCTTGAATCGGAAGGTATTGAGTGTTATATTTTCGATGAAAATCTGGTTTGGGTGCATCCATTCCGGTCCGTTGCCATTGGTGGAGTCAAACTAAAGGTGCCAGAAGATCAGTACGATAAAGCGAAGCAGATATTACAGGCTATTCAGGATGTGAACCTGGTGGATGAAACCGGAAGCTATGCCATGGAAGATGCTGTTAACGGCGCCATGGAAAAGGAGGATGAGATATTGCACATAAAATCCATTTTACGCCATGATCCCGAACTTCTGGATCAACCCGAAAAAATTGCAAGAAAACTGGTGACTGACACAGAACTGGCCGATCTAATCGTTGCAGAAAAGCAATTCCTTAAGCTATCGCATAAAGATAAGACCCCATCGATTGGTGAACTCATCCATGAACTGACCGACTTTAATTTTGATATTCTGAAAAACCTAAGGCCCAACCCAACGGAGTATTACCTGGAAAAGGAAGATGTGGAGAACTACACAAATCAAAAGAAGGAATTTGGTATCGTAAGTTGCCCGCACTGCGCATCAAAGAATGTGCGTTTTGATGATGCCATCGATTATAAATGGGATTTCCCATACCTGTTTTTTTCACTGATCACCATGGTGCCCTTTCCTCCTTTCAGATATAAATACCACTGTTTTAACTGCGGAAACGATTTTAAAGTCAAACATCAACAACCTGATCATAACCAAAATCAAGACAAATGAAAAAAGCGTTGTTTCTGATTCTTTTAATGGCAGTATTTACGTTAAGTTCATGTTCGGTACAACAGGTTCCGTCATCTGCAATTCCTACAGAACCGGCAGAAAATCTGATTTCCCGTTCCATGTTTAACAGTCATGACAGAACGATATCGGAAGACGATATTCAGCGACTTCTGAACGGAAAGATCAAATTTGGAGATTCACTCAGAATAGCCATTTTTAATTATCAGGCTGAGGGCGAAAGATTATCGCATGGCAGGCCGTATTATTATTACAGAACCGATGAAGCATATCTCAAAACCCAACAGGAGTATATTGAAACTTTAAAGCAAAGATTAAGTACATCCGAAAAAACGGCTAAGGTCATTCTGATGCCCTCAATTATGGCAGACCACCAGTCGTCCATTACTAATCTTCGCGAGACAGCCATAAGATTGCAGGCTGATTTATTGCTTGTTTATTCCATTAGTAGTGATATTTATTACAAATACAGATCGTTCAGTGCCGACGAGGTGAAAGCATTTGCCAGTGTAGAAGCATTTTTAATGGATACGCGAACAGGAATAATACCGTTTACCAATATAACAACACGTGAAAGTTACGGTAAAAAAACATCGGGTGAGTATACGATGGAAGAACTACGCAACAATACGGAAAAAGAGGCTGTTCTAAAAGCATTAAGGGTACTCGGAACTGAAATATATACCTATCTGATGGAAACAGAATAAAGAATAGAAACTATTATCCTCTTAAATATTGGCCCAATGACAAACGTTACCATATTCATAAAATATTAATTTTTATTCTCTAATTAAACAAACCATTTAAAATGAAAAAAATAACCTTATTCATTTTACTGTTTACTGTTAGTATCTCTTTAACATATGCACAAACAGACAGGGATTCAATATCAGCACATAAAGTTACTGGTGGTTATGAGTTTTACAAATCAAATATAAAACTCACAATGCCACAATTAGTTACGGCTTTAAAACCGAATGATGCAGCTTATAAACAAATTCAATCAGCCCGTGCCAACAGTGCAATCGCAGGTATATTAGGTGGTGTAGGTGGTTTTTTGGTAGGTTATCCTTTAGGCACTGCATTAGCCGGAGGAGATCCAAACTGGACCATGGCAGGTGTGGGTGCTGGCTTGGTTGTGATATCAATACCTATAAGCATAAGTTCCAACAAAAAGGTTAAACAAGCCGTTGACATTTATAATGAAGATTTACGAACAAGTTTAATCCGTTACGAAACAGAGTTAAGATTTTCAATGACACAAAATGGAATTGGACTTAAATTCAGGTTTTAGGTTCTGAAAAGTCCTTAAAAAAGGGGCTGGATTTTGCATGTTGCAAAAACATCTGATATGTTGAATTAAAGAAAATCAGCCAAAACACATGTATTCACTTCACAATAAACGACTTAACCTATATTGAAATATTTAATGTACCTATCAATAATTATTCATATGCAATATGAACTACCGGAGAAGATAAAGGATTTTATCATTACCATGTTACTTAACAAAAAACTCAGTACCCATGGTTAAAACACTAACTCTGCTCATTAGTTTAGCAATATTAAGCAGTTCTGTTTACGCACAGATTGAAAAAAGTACTATAACATTACATGGTTCCATTTTTGGTAATATCGGAACGACTCAAATTGAATCCAATTCACCATACCTGTCCTATTCCCTTGGTTTTAATCCCGGAGTTGGTTATTTTATTGTCGATAATTTTGAAGTTATTCTCACACCCAAACTGGTCATATCAAATTCTGAATATTCAGGATCAGCATATAATGGATTAAATCTAGCTTTCGGTGCCGGAGTCAATAAATATTTCGGATCAAAACCGTTATTACCATATGTAGGTGTTATGATAAGCCGTGGAAACGAAAGGTCTGATTGGGGTGGATCACCTCTCTCTGTGACGATTATAACACAAGGTGTTTTGGAAGCCGGACTTGCCTATTTTATTAATGAATCAATATGTATAAAGTGCAGCCTGAATTACACCCATTCAAACAGCAAATACCTAGGGAATTATGGCGAGGATGACTCTACCAGCAGCATCACAAAAAGGAATAATATTAACTTCGGATTTGGTTTTGGTTTCTTCCTTTAATTGTTTTTAAGGTTTTTATCCTGTTACTTTTCATAAAAAAGCACTCTTCTGCATAAATCAATCGCCTAAAAAAAATAAATTTGCAGTTATTGTGTTATTATGTAAGTAAACCGTTAACATTCATCAATTTTGAACCGAAATATTAAGGCCCACATATATATTCTTCTGGCGTTGATTTTAGTTGCTGCAGGGTGTTCAACCAGCCGCAATACAAGACTTTCGCGCTCTTACCATGAACTGACATCCCGTTACAATGTATATTTTAACGGAAACGAAGCGTTCCAGAAGGGGAAAAAGAGAATTGAGGATGCCCTTCAGGATGATTATTCACAAATCCTTCCGCTTTTTCCATACAGTGTGCATAGCAACCTGGGAAAATCAGATAAAGAGATGGATTATGCCATTGAAAAAGCCAAAAAGCTGATAAAAAAGCATAGCATACGGAGTAAACCGAAATTCAACTCATCCCGTTCGAATGACAAGGCCTACGTGGAATGGTTTCGTCAGGAAGAGTTTAACAGTATGGTTGATGATGCGTATATGCTGATGGGGAAGGCTTATTTCTACAAAGGTGAATTTCTGGAGTCTATTGGTGTTTTCAATTATATAAGACGTCATTTTTCAACACAGGATGTGAAATATGAGGCAGAATTATGGATGGCACGTGCCTATTCGGAAATGGGTTGGTACTATGAAGCTGAAGATATGCTTAAAAAAGCCAACGATGACAATTTCCCGTTTCAGCTGGCAGGAGAGTTTGCTGTGGTATCTGCCGATCTGGCCTTGAAGAGAAAGCAGTACAAAGATGCCATCCCCTATTTAAAAGATGCTATAGCAGAACAGAAAGATAAAAAGATCAGACGCCGATACCTGTATATTCTGGCTCAGTTATACCAGGAATCGGAAAATTATGAAAACGCTGTGGCAACTTACAATCAGGTTCTGCGGATGAGTCCGCCCTATGAGATGGAGTTCAATGCGAGGATACGCCTGACGGAGGTCTTCCAGGGTAAAGGGAATGCAGAAGGCATCAAAAAGGAATTGCGAAAAATGATCAAAGACGAGAAAAACAAAGAGTATCTTGACCAGATATATTATGCCATCGGGAATCTGGATTTTTCTCAAAATCATCTGGAAGATGCCATAGAGAACTATGAACTCTCGGTTGAAAACAGCTCCAGAAATAACATTCAAAAAGGCTTGTCGCAATTAACGCTGGCCAATATTTATTTCGACCGCGGTGAATATCGTCTGGCACAGCCACACTATGCCGGCGCTGCTACGGCCTTTGGTGATGATTATCCCGGAGTCCGCAACATCCGTAATCTGGCCAATGTGCTGAACCAGATGGCTGAGTACTTTGAAGTCATTGAGTACCAGGACAGCATGCAGATGGTTGCTTCTCTTACGCCACAACAACAAAATGCATTGATCGACGGCATCATTGAAAAAGTGAAAGAAGATGAGAAACGTGCTGCTGAAGCTGCTGCCAAAGGAGAATCCATTCTTAATCTTCCCGGGCAGAGTGACTGGTATTTCTACAATCCTCAACTTGTACAAAGAGGAAGAGATGAATTTCAGCGGATATGGGGAAACCGAAAACTGGAAGACAACTGGCGCAGAAGCGTTAAGATGAGTACCGGTTTTGGAACCTTGGCCCAGAACGATGAAGGACAGGCAGATACGGCTCAGGTTGTGGATAATAAAACCAGGGAATTCTACCTGCAAAACATCCCTTCTTCGGAGCAGGATATTAAGGCGTCGGACAATAAAATCGCACAGGCATTATTTGGTTTGGGTGAGGTCTTCCGGGTCAACCTGAATGATTATGATAAGGCGATAGATTATTACAACCAGCTGGTAAGCAGATTCCCAAAACACGACAAAGCTCTGGATGCCTATTTCGGTCTTTACAGGTGTTACCTGAAAAAAGGTGATGATGCGCAGGCCAGTATTTACAAACAGAAAATTATTGATGATTATCCAAACAGTCGCTATGCCACTATTTTGTCTGATCCGGATTACATGAAAAAGCTGGAACTGGCAAAGCAGGAACAGGATTCGCTGTATGAGGCATCGTATAAAGCATACATGAACGGAGATTTTAACGAAGTGACGTATAACTATCGTCAGATCATAGAAAAATATCCGGATACAGAACTGAAGCCAAACTTTATGTTCCTGAATGCACTGATTACTGGTTCTGATGCAGATTCGGCAGAGGTTTTCCGGAAACAGCTGACGGAGCTGCGCACGCAGTATCCTGAAGAACGTGTTTCGGATCAGGCCAAAAATATTCTGGCGCAGCTGGATGCCGGCAAGAAACTGTCGGGAACAGGTGCCACTCCGGGATCTTTGCTGAAAAAACGGGATGAGCTGCTGGAACAGCTGGGCATGGAAGAATTTGTGGATACCACAGGTGTTTTAAACGAATCGGGCGAACGTTCGTTATATACATATGATGAAGATGCGCTTTACTATTTTGTAATGCTTATTCCTTCGGGCAGGGTAAATGAGAATCAGTTCCTATATGAGGTGGCTCGATTTAATTTTACCAAATTCCTGATTAAGGACTTTGACCTGTCGTGGCTGAATTACAATCAGGATACAACCATTCTGATTATTAACGGTTTCAACGGACTGGATGAAAGTTTATGGTATCAGCGGACATTTATTCTGGATCAGTCGTTATACGAAATTCTGAGTGCCATACCATATGAACGTATGGTGATATCAGATCGTAACTTCAGGGCCCTGATAACAACAAGGGATCTGAAAACGTATAAACAGTTCTACGATAAATTTATTAAGCCGAAAGAAGGAACCATCCAGGATCCTTTTAAAAAGGATGCTACGCAGAGCAATGAACCACCGGGTGATGCGTTAAAAAACTGAACGCACTAAATAAGAAAACGGAATACTATGGATGACATAAAAATATTGTGGGCTGACGATGAAATGGACCTGCTTAAACCGCATGTGATGTTTTTACAGGGCCGTAACTATAATGTAGTGACTGTTCTGAGCGGTGATGAAGCCATTGAAGCCTGTAAGAAACAGAGTTTCGATATCATTTTTCTGGATGAGAACATGCCGGGACTTACCGGACTGGAAACACTGGAAGGCATCAAAAAAATTGATCCGGGTGTACCTGTGGTGATGGTGACCAAAAGCGAGGAAGAGAATATTATGGATGAGGCCATTGGTGGTAACATCGCCGACTACCTTATTAAACCGGTTAATCCGAACCAGATGCTGTTGTCCATCAAAAAGAATGTGCAGTCGCGTGAGATCCGGAGTCGCAAAGTGACCTCTGACTACCAATCCACTTTCACCCAGCTTAGTCTTGAGATAAACGATTCCATGGATTGGGAAGACTGGATGAAAGTATATGAAAAACTGGTATTCTGGGAGCTGGAACTTGATGGTACCAACAACCCGATGAAGGAAGTTTTACAGATGCAGCAGAACGAAGCCAATCATTCATTTTGCAAATTCATCAGCAAAAACTATGTTTCGTGGTTCACCAGCAGGCCTGAAGACAAACCAATGATGAGTCCTGACCTGTTTAAGGAAAGAATATTTCCACTGCTCGACAAGGGTGAAAAGGTGTTTCTCATCGTTATTGACAATCTGCGTTACGATCAGTGGAAAGACATCAAGACCATTCTCAGCGAGTTCTACTCCTTTGATTCTGAAGAACTGTACTACAGCATTCTGCCCACGGCAACACAATATGCAAGAAATGCGATTTTCTCAGGATTGATGCCCGATCAAATAAAAAAGATGTTCCCTGATTACTGGGTGGATGAAGATGAGGAAGAGAGCAAAAACAACTACGAGGATCAGTTACTGGGCACTCAGATTGAACGGTTCAGGAAAAAATACACCCATTCGTATAATAAGATTTTTGATACTGCTGCCGGGGGAAAGCTGGTAGAGCAGATCCCAAATCTCTTGCACAACGATATCAACACAATTGTGCTCAACTTTGTGGATATGTTATCTCATTCACGAACCGAATCAAAAACCATCCGCGAACTGGCATCTGATGAAGCCGCATACCGTTCGCTGGCAATTTCATGGTTTAAACATTCCTCAACGATAGAGATTTTTAAAACACTGGCAGAAAAGGACTGCAAAGTTATTGTAACAACGGACCATGGAACCATTCGTGTGAAAAACCCGATTAAGGTGGTTGGTGATCGCAATACCAACACCAATCTTCGTTATAAGGTTGGTAAAAACCTGGGGTATGACCGCAAAGAGGTGTTCGACATCAATCGTCCGGATCAGATTTCATTGCCATCCATCAATGTGAGCTCAAAATATATTTTTGCCTATTATAACGATTTTTTTGCCTACCCCAACAACTACAATCATTATGTGAATTATTACCGCGATACTTTCCAGCACGGCGGAATATCGATGGAAGAGATGATTGTACCGTTTGTGGTAATGAGTCCTAAAAAATAATTATGGAGCTTAAAATTAATACGTTAAAAGATATTGATCGTGTTGCCGGAGAATTTGCAAAAGCCATTGGCAACTCCAATGTTCTGGCTTTTTATGGTAAAATGGGAGCCGGCAAAACTACTTTTATTAAAGCACTTTGCAGGCACTTAAAGGTGGTGGATCAGGTGAACAGCCCGACTTTCGCAATCGTAAATGATTATGAAACAGAGGGAGACTCACATATTTTTCATTTTGACTTTTACCGCATTAAAAATCTCGAAGAGGCTTACGACTTTGGTTACGAAGATTATTTCTACAGCGGAAATTTATGCCTGATAGAATGGCCGGAACTGGTGGAACCTATTCTACCCCAAAACACGCTGGAGGTCAAAATAGAGGTCAACGCTGATGGTACCAGAACGGTAATCTTTTAAACAGAATTCATGAAACATTTCGTCATCATACTACTTTCCTTTTTACTTCTTTTTTCCTGTAAAAACACAAACAAACAGACTGAACCTGCAGAAATAATTGATACAGATACTGTACCTGAAATTGTAAACCTGGAATATGGTTTACCGGTAGACTCATTTAACGTGATACACAGCAGGGTTAAACGGAATCAGTTTCTGAGCAATATCCTGAGCGGGTATGGTGTCAGTTATCAGACCATAGATAAACTGGCCCGGAATTACAGGGATGTTTTTGATGTAAGAAAGATTAAAGTTGGTAACAGATATGCCGTATTTCAGACTTTGGATTCAATACCGGAGATTGTCTATTTTGTATATGAAAAATCAGAATCGGAGTATGTGGTATACGATTTCAGAGATGGGGTACAGATTTATACCGGACAAAAACCGATTATAACAGAACGTAAAACAGCATCCGGTGTTGTCACCAGTTCCTTATGGAATACCATGGTGGATAACGGATATAATCCGATGCTGGCCGTTGAACTTTCGGATATTTACGCCTGGACCATTGATTTTTTCGGTATTGAGAAAGGTGATCGATTCAGGGTTATTTATGATGAAGAATTTGTGGATTCCACATCACTTGGAATATCAAGGATTGTGGCCGCAGAATTTGTGAACCGTGGCGATCATTTTCTGGCTATTCCATTTGAACAGGACAGCACAATCAGCTTCTACGATGAAGAAGGCAACAGCCTTCGCAAAGCATTCCTGAAAGCACCACTAAAGTATTTTTCGCGTATCAGTTCAGGCTACAGTTTACGACGGTGGCATCCGGTTCTGCACTATTACCGGCCGCATCAGGGAATTGATTATGCAGCCCCCTCGGGAACGCCGGTACTCACTATTGGAGATGGCACGATTATCAAAAGAGGCTATCAGAAAAATGGTGGTGGCAACTACCTTTATATCAAACATAATTCGGTATACACAACCGTATATATGCACCTGAAAAAGTTTGCCAACGGGATGTACGTAGGGACACGGGTAAAACAGGGCCAGGTAATTGGTTATGTTGGCATGACCGGACTGGCAAGTGGACCTCACCTCGATTTTCGTGTGATGAAAAACGGAAAACTCATGAATCCTCTAAAGGTAAAGGCACCTCCTGTTAAGCCCATTCTTGAAGCCAACAGGGATAGCTTTGACGTGGTGAAGAAAAACACCATAGATATGCTCAAGGCAATTGATTGGAATAAACCGGAAAAAGAAGAGTAAGTCCGTTACATTCTTATTCCGGATCAACTGATCTGCAAAGCAATTCCACACCGGTAAAGTTGATTAATGTAAAAAAGCCACCTGCTTAAATCAACAGATGGCCTTTCGATTGGGAGAAAAGAACAACTATTTTTCTTTGCTGTATGGCCAGGCCATAATACCGCCCTCCAGTACCTTCACGTTTTTATATCCGTGCGCTTTTAAGAGGACAGCAGCCTCATAGCCACGCAAAGAAATTTTGCAATAGGTTATGATTTCAGTGTCTCTATCTTCAGGAATTTCATTAAGCCGTTTTCTTAGCATTCCGATGGGAATCAATGTTTCACCAATTCCTAAGCGGGTTTGCTCATATTCGTCAGCACCACGGGCATCCAGAATAAACAGCTTGTCCTCCCTGTCCAGCTTCTCTTTTAACTCCATGGCTGAGATACCTTCAAAGATACCTTCCATCTTATTCTGCAGTAAATGCGCAGAGGCAATGCTATGATCAATAGCAAGCGAAAATGGCGGTGCGTACGGGAAATCCGCATTTGCCATATCATAAACGGTAAGATTACCTTTTATTGCTGTTGCCCATATTGCCAGTTGCTTACTCACATCACCGGGACCTACACACTGGGCACCAAGGACTTTCCCTGTTTCCTTTTCTGCCACAAGCTTGGTTACTAAAAGTTTCCCATCCATAAAACCGGGCTTATCGGGACTTGCATTTATTACTTTCACATAGTCTATGCCAGCTTCTTTAGCTTTTGTTTCCGACAGGCCCGTAATCCCTATGCCATAATCAAAAAGTTTGCAAATACCTGTTTGCATGGTTCCCGGAAACGTCTTGGTGTTTCCCATAATTACGTTTTCCCCTACTACCCTTCCTTCTAAATTTGCAAGATCACCATATGGTGCCAGAACATTCTTTCCGGTAATAATATTGGTTATCTCACAACAGTCACCGGCAGCATAAATATCAGGGTCAGAGGTCTGCATATATCCATTCACAGCTATTCCACCCAATGAACCGATTTCCAAACCAGCTTCGCTCGCCAGCTTTACATTCGGTCTGACCCCAATGGCTACAACAGCCAGTTCACAGGGTATTTCTGTTCCATTCTGAAGCTTTACAGCTGTTAGTTTTCCGCCTTCACCCTTGAATTCAGCCACCCCGTTTTTAGTGATTACATTGGCTTTTGTTTTCAGGTAGTTTTCCACCAGCTTGGCCATTTTCCAATCGAGGAAAGTCAGCAACTGGGGTAACAACTCAACCATCGTAAGCTCTATTCCTGCAAGATTCAGTGCCTCCAGAGTTTCTATACCGATAAGGCCACCGCCAATGACCACGGCTTTTTTCACCTTCCCTTCGTCCCGGATTTTTCTCAGGTAATCTGCATCTTTCATGGACTGTAAAGTTGTTATGCCCTCCAGGTCTGTACCGGGAATAGGAGGCATATTTGCCGTGGCTCCGGTTGCCAGTACCAGTTTATCGAATTGCTGACAGTCCTTTTCACCACTCACCAGGTCTGTGAATTCCACACATTTTTTCTCCCGGTCAATACGGGTAACTTCGGTATTCACTTTGGCAACTATTCCTTTGGCATTCCAGTAAAATTTCGGGTCACGCACCACGCCTGTAGGTGTACACAATAACTTATTCCTGTCATCGAAAAATCCTCCCACATAGTAGGGAAATCCACAGGATGCCATCGACAGGTCAGGTCCTTTCTGTATCATTGTTATCTCTGCAAATTCATCCATCCTTCTGGCTTTGGCCGCAGCTTTGGGGCCTGCTGCAGAACCGCCGATTACAATAATTTTTCTATTCATTTCTCTGGGTCTTTTATGGTTATTCTGGTTAATCTAAACCAATTGGGAAAATAGTGGTTTCAGTCTGACCTCAATAAATTCAGGCAGGCGAACCGGCTGACGGGTTTTCTTACTGACAAATACAATGGTTGAATCTGCCATGCATATCAAATCATTATTTTCATTCCTGATCTCAAATTCAAAACCCATCCTCACCTCAGGAAACTGCGTCACTTTTGTTGAAATGGTTAACACCTCATCGTACCTTGCCGGTTTTTTGTAGGAGATCCGGAAATCAATTACGGGAATCATGATGTTATTTTTTTCCAGCACAAAATCATTAACTCCATGCTGTCTCAGCAACTCGGTTCTGGCCTCATGACAATAACTCACATAATTGGCATGATAGACGTAACCCATCTGATCCACCTCACCATAACGCGGGCGTAATCTTATTTCTCCATGAATCATGTTAATTCATGCTGAGGTTGCTTATCATCACGAACAATGTATACCATGGTGCTTTCAGGCATCGTCATGATTTCGTGTTCCGTATCTTCTCCCTTTACCCATTCCGTCAGTACGATTGGAATGAATACCATTTTCCCGGTTAAAACCACGACTTTTATTCCGGGTTGTACTGTTCTCATCGTAACTTTTATCTGATAACCTTTTGCGGGAGCTGCATTTTCCCTCTCCACGTCCTGTTCCTGAGCCTTTCCCCTCAGGTCCTCTACCGTTTAAACCTGGCATATTGACCTCCTTTTTATCATTTAACACTATACAATAACGAGAATATTCTCACTACAAATATATTGAGAATATTCTCGTTATAAAAATAATTCAGCAGGAATTATTAAACGTAAACGTTCTTTTTGATCATAAAAAAACCGTCTGCAGCAGAGGCAGACGGTTTTTGTTCCGGTTCATCCCGGTCTATTATTCTTCGAACACATTCCCATCGGCGTTATTCGCAAATGTATTGCCTGAGCTTGTCAGTTGTGCTCCGCTGTTTACATATATGGCATAACCACCGCTGTCGGAAATCATTGAATTTGTTACTTCAAGCTTACCGGACTTTATGAAAACAGATGCAGGATCGTTACAGCAATAAACATAGTTTCCACCGGCATTTGTAATGGTTGCGTAGTCTATCTTATTGTTCAGACTGTTGGTTTCGGTATGAATACCTCTCCAGTATCCCTGAACATCTTCAAAGCCGTACAGGCTTACATTTTCACCTTCAGAACCTGAAATGTTCAGAATTCCATCATCAAAGACACCAAGTCCGCCATTTTCTTTAAATACCATTTCCACTCCGGCCTGTATCTCAAGCTGTGCTTTTACATCCACAACATAATCCACAAGGTACGGTATAGACTGATCCGGTTTGGTTATGACAACCGGATTATTCACTTTGGATCCGGATATGAATGTAATATAATTTTTAGTGGCTGTCGTACTGTTGTATTTTGAGTCTGTATCCAATTCACCGGCCCGTTCAATGGCAATCAAAAGGGGTTCATCTTTCGCCTCCACATCCACATTACTGTATGATGTAAATGTGAAATTATCGGTGGCATAAATACCGATGGCGCCACTGGTAACATTTAAATGGTCCACGCTACATTTTCCTGACTTAAAATATAATGCAGAGGGATCAACACAACAATAAACATAATTGAAACCTGCATCGTATACATTCAGGTAATGCAACTGATTATTCAGGCTGTTGGTTTCCATATGTATACCTCTCCAGTAACCTGTTACATTCTCTTTACCCTGAATGGTTACCGGGAGTGCATCGGTTCCTGAAACCTTAAGTGCTCCATTGTCGTACACCCCAATTCCGCCGTTTTCCTCCATTTTTATCTCCGTTCCTGCTTCTATGGTCAGCAGTTCCGTAACATCCAGTACCTTGCCTTCCATGAGATATGGTACATTCGTGGGTTTCCATGTTGTTTCAGAGGTAATTTTATCAGCCCACACAAAAATATTATCTGTGCCGTTACCGGTATAATCAGATCCTAACCCGTCGATGTCTGACAGCACGTTTGTTGAGAAAACAGCCGGGTAACCATCATGTGACGTAATGGTCACATCGGAATACTCTGCAAATTCAGATCCATTGGTTGCAGCCAGTCCCGTTTCCGCCCCATTGCTGATGGTTACATGATTCAGGGCCATCTTTCCGCCTTTAATAAATAAGGATGCGGGATCGTTACAACAATACACATAATTACTTCCGGCATCGGAAATCATCACGTTTTCAAGTCTATTACTTACCGATGATGATTCAACATGAATACCACGCCAGTATCCTTTACCCGGGTTATATCCCATGAATACGATAGGCTTGTCAGGATCACCAACTGCATTGACTGAACCATCATCAAAAACACCGAGTCCTGAATTTTCGGTAAAAGCGATGACTACGCCCGGTTCAATGGTTAATGCTGCCGTTACATCCATAACACAATCGATAAGATAATCGATCTCTGCCGGTCCGTTTTTCAAAGTGTAATCCGATTTAAACGTGTTACAGTCCAGGATTACGGTCTCAACCGGACCAGCAGTTGCGCCGGTACCTTCTTTTACCCACTTCTGTTCATTACCCGCTCCGGCAGAGCTAACCGAAATCATTAAGGTTGTATCATTTTCAAGGGTAATTTCTGCAGGATAGTAATTATTGTCACTACCCAGTTCTTCGTATGTGTACATATCACTACCTGCCGGAGTAATATCTTTCCATTTTATATCTCCGACGTTAAAAGACAAAACCTCCTTAACACTTAGAATGATCCCCTGGTTATTGGCTACTTTTATAACCATACCATCATTATTGACATTATTACTCTCCACACGAACCCATTTCCCCTGTAAGGCTTCAGGGACTTCGTTGTTATTATTTTCACAATCGCAGGTTTTCTCCTCACAGCTACTGAGAAATAAAAGGGTTAAAACAAATGTAAATAGGAAATACTTCTTCATACTATATAAATTTTAGTTAATACACAAGACTGCAAGCATCTGCCCAAAGGCGATGTACCTGAAAAATTAATAAAACTGTTTACTTAAATATGTGAGTACAGGGTCTTCCAAAAATGTGACAGAAGCCACTCTATTTAGGTTAACGTAGAATGCTTAACATTGTTTAAATAAAATATACACGACTTTCCCCAGGCCGGATTAATTGTTCATTTCAAAGTATTCCCGTGGTGGTTTACCATAAAATTCTTTAAAGCGTCGTGTAAAATAGGTGGGACTGGAGAATCCTGTTTCATAGGCAGCTTCCGAAATATTGCATTTCCCGCTGGCTATGAGTTTAACCGCTTCTTTCAGTCGTACGGCCCTGATATATTCTGTGGTGGAACAGTTGATAAGACCTTTCAGCTTCATGTGCAGGAGTGAACGGCTTAATCCCATTTCATTAACCAGATAACCGACATCCATAGTGGAATCACTGATGTTCTTTCTGATAATATTCGTCAGTTTCTCCATGAAACTCTTATCTGATTCTGATATATCCATGTCACTGATCTGGACATAAGCATCATTTTTAAACCGCTCAATCAGTTTTTTCCGTGTAGATATGATGTTCTCAATATTCTTTTCAAGAATTTCGGGGTAGAATGGTTTTTCAATGTAGTAATCAGCACCTGTTGACATCCCTTTTATGCGGTCCTCAACGCCACTCTTTGCTGTGAGCAGAATAACCGGGATATGTGAAGTATTGAGATTTGTTTTAATCTTCCCGGTCAGGTCGAAGCCGTTCATTTCCGGCATCATCACATCACTTACAATCAGATCGGGAATGATTTTTTCCATCTTTTTGAGCGCTTCAATTCCATTAAGTGCTGTAACCACCTGATAGTTTGGTTCCAGAACCTCTTTCATAAAATCAAGCAGTTCCCTGTTGTCTTCCACCACCATCACCAATGGCAATGAGGATAATCCATCTGAATCAATCCGTTTCTTTTCCTCATTAATGTCAAACAGCGCATCACTGTTCTCAGTGGCATGCTCGTACTGCAGGATGTGATCAAGTATTTCTGTTTTATCGTATGCTATTCTTGATGCGGGCAGACTTACAGTAAATGTCGTCCCTTTTCCAACTTCACTGTCCACCTTAATTTCACCTTTATGCAAAATCACAAGGCTTTTTACATAAGCCAAACCAATGCCTGAACCTTTACTCAGGTTTTCCTCAATCTGGAAAAAACGGTCGAAAACGCGATCCAGCATTTCAGGTTTTATCCCTCTTCCTGAATCCGATATTTTTATTATCAGGACGTTGTTTTCATAGCGTGATCGTGATTTTGAATTTACAATGCTGGCAGAAAATTCAACACGCCCTCCAGCTTCAGTAAACTTAAAGGCATTGGACAGAAGGTTAAAAACAATTTTATCCAGCTTGCCGGGGTCAACCCATACCATGGAATTTTTTACGGGCAGACTGGTCACAAAATCAATATCCTTTGACTCTGCAATGTTGCTGAATGAATCCGAGATTTCATCTACTACAGACCTGATATTGGTTTCAATAACCTGTAGCTTTTCCTTTCCGTTTTCTATTTTTCTGAACTCCAGCAACTGATTGATGAGCTGAAATAACCGTTTGGCATTTTTTTCCACGCCTAGCAGTTTTTTCCTGGAGTTAGGACTAAGTCTGTCCTCATCGATGATATACCGGATTGGCCCCAGGATAAGCGTAAGCGGTGTTCTTAATTCATGGGAAATATTGGTGAAAAACTCCAGTTTAACTTTATGAATCTCATCGGCGTGTTCTTTTTCACGGCGTTCCATTTCTATCAGCACCTTAGACTGTGCCAGATTTTTACCGACCTTATAAATGATATATGAAAAAATAAGAGCCAACAGGAAGTAGAGCATAAAGGCCCAGTTGGTAAGCCAGTATGGTGGTAATACTTCAATTTTTAACCGGGTATCATTTGTAAGTTCCTGTACATTATAACCTGATCCTTTTACATGAAATGTATAAGTACCCGGACTTAGGTTTGTATATGTTGCAAAGTCCCTGTTGCCAACATAATTCCAGTTTGTTTCAAAACCTTCAAGATAATAGGCATACTGACTTCTTCCACTTAATGAATAATTCAAGGCTGAATACTCAATGGTAAAAACATTCTGATCGTAGCGTAAAACTATTCTATCGGTCTCATTAATCGACTTTTTCAACGGAGACTTTGGTCCCGGACGTACGGAGGTATTAAATAACTGAAACCCGGTCATCACTACACCATTCTCTTTCACCGTCTGAGGATTTTCCTTTTCATTAAACGAAACCATCCCGCTGTTACCGCCAAAGTAAATGTTGCCACTGTTGTCGGTAAAAGATGCCCTGTAGTTAAACTGGTTAAATGGTACTCCTGAATTACTGTCATATAAAATACTGACACCGCTCTCAGGATTAAACTTTACAAGACCTTTATCACTACTTGCCCAAAACCAGCCATCGTTACCTTCTTCCAGACTGAACATCCATGAAACGGGAAACCCAGTTTCAGTATTAAACTTTGTTATTCTGTTTGCCTTTATATCATAACAGGCGAGTCCCTGATAGGAATCACCAATCCAGATTCGCCCCTTGGAATCAGCCTTAACAAAATTTATGTTTGTCATTCCGGGAATTCTATCAAAGAGCTGTATTGACTTTGTATCCAGGTTGTACCTGTAAATATTTTCCAGCGAAGAGAGCCATAGAATGTTACCAGTCCTGGTCATACTCTCAATCTGAATATTCCGTAAGACATCATCCTTCAGCCTGGAAAATCTCTGACTATTAGTATCATACAAAGTCACACCATAAGTTGAGGAAATCAGTACTGTGTCACCTACTTTCAGAAATGAATAAATGTTGTCAGAAAGAATCTGCGGAACATTGTTTTTATTCAGATGAGCTATTTTTCCCGATTCTGTATCCAGTATATTAATTCCACCCGTATATGTGGCAATCCAGAGTTTTGTATCACTAACAAAAAGAATATCGTGCAGATTATTATAAGACAGCCCTTCTTTCATGGTATAATGCCTGACCTCACCTGTTGTCAGATCAATTTTGTTCAGTCCCATGTCTTCCAGCCCCACCCAAAGATTGCCATTCCTGTCTTCTGTCAGGCAACTTACCACGTTACCTCCAAGGTGCCAGTCCCCGAAACCGGAATTCCAAGTCCTGAAGAATTTATCTTTTGCACTCCAGAAATTAACGCCTCCAAAATAGGTTCCCAGCCACATATTTCCATCTTTATCGCAGAAAGCATCATATATGGGATCTGTATTCAGACCCTGTGGGTTTGCGGGATCATAACTGCAGATTGTGTTTTTTTCCTGTAATACATCATAGATGCTTATCCCTGCTTCCGTCCCTATCCAGATTCGATTCTGATTATCCTCTTTCAGACAATGCACCAGATTATGCGGAATTGTATACGGTTCAGGTTGATCCTTTGAAAACTGCTGATAGCTGTTATTATCAGGATTATACCTGAAAACCCCATTATTCTCTTCACCAAACCATATCCGGCTTGCTTTATCAAGATAAAACAACTGTAACGAAGATGATGTATTTAACTGCGGAAGCGGACATATTTTGAATACCGAAGAACTAAAACTAAACCATATCAGCTCATTTGAATTGGTCAGTACTGCCAGATGATCTTCATCACCAAGGGATGATAAATAGGTATAGCCGCCAGCTGTCTTAAACTGAGGGATTAATTCATTTATACTCTTTTTTTCCCCGGAGACAGGATTAAGATGGAAAATTTCTTTAGACGTGCTGATCCAAAACCCATTCCGGGTAACGTTAAACGACTGGATGTCCGGAATGCTGTTAAGCAAAGCATATGCTTTAAAAGTCTCCAGATCATTATCGAAAACAAAAAAACTCCCCTGATTTGTTCTTGCTATCAGCAGGGAATCATTATAATAAAACAGCTTATTACAAAATATTTTAACTTCTCTGCCATCTTCATCATAGGCCGGAAAATCCTGAAATTGTTTACCATCAAAACGGGAAACAGAGATACGTGTTGCCAACCAGATAAAGCCATATTTATCCTGTGTTATGCTTTTTACATATGAAGATGGCAGCCCCATCTCATTCGTAAAATGATAAAACTGTACAGATTGATCCTTCCCATGTAAATTATGGTTCAGATTTAAAAAGAATATAACAGCTATAACCCAACTGAAAACTTTCATTGCTGACCGGCAGATTTTAACATTTAAACTTTGGCCTCATAACACACATCCCAAAACTACAGCGTTGCATAACCGCTATGCTGTAAGGTTGTAAATTTAAATGTTTCTGTCAACTTTTTATAACTATCGGAAGAATAATCTGACGCTTTATCAAATAGAAGTGATTAAAATGTATACAGATTTTGTCCTCCATGGCAGGATGGAGAACCTTCAAATTCCGAGAAATACCTGTGAATGAGATTATACAATTTCGGGTCATACCGTTTTAATTCATCACGCGTATTTAACTGGTTGTGTTTCCCGTCCGTTTTTGGCACTTCAGCATTCACATTAAACCAATCCTGAATTCCTTCGGCCCAGTATTCATAGATATTGGTTTTGGCGTATGTATTGGCATACAAGCCATTTGCAACAGCCTCATCCAGATATTGCTGCAGGGTGTTGTTGAAGGTGGAATCAATTGGTGCGATCCCTATCAGATGAATGGCATGTGCAAACTCATGAATCAGGATATCTTCTGCATGATACTTATCGATCTGATAACACAACAGGTTTTCCTCTGCACATGTTGTCAGGGGCAGATTCATATCGCCTCCCAGCCCTCTGGCCCGGAGATCCCAGTTTAAGGTGGTATCATTGGCCAGATCAGCATGTTCAGGGATGTCTGTAGTTCCTTCATACCGAGCCATGACACCGACCCTTGCCCCTGCATGCTGCATTTGGGTCAACACTTCTTCAGGCAGATCATTGGTCATGAACATTACAATCTTCCACGCCTGTACCAGGGCCGAATCGGGTACCCTCCATGATGAAATGACAGGAATACCATTGGCACCCATGTATTTTTTATAAAACGGATCCAGCTTTAAAACCAAAGGTGGTTTTGTTATTTCCGGCGGAATATTTTTATCCCCAACAATACACTGCCCGTAAGAACTTAACGGTAACAGTACAACATACAATAATGCGACTAAATATATTGAGCGTTTCATCATTTCATCTTTTTATGGTTAATATTATTTCCCCCATTTCGGCGGCAGTTGGTTAAACAAGGTTTTCACAAAAAAGTCCCTGCGTTTGTGTTCGCCATAATCCCCTCCCAGTGTATGGTTTGATCCGGGAAGAACCACCAGTTCAAAATCTTTCTTCGCCTTTATCAGGGCATCTGCCACCTGCATGGTTGATGCCGGATCCACATTATCATCCACCTCACCAACAATCAGCATCAAATCACCCTTTAATCTGTAAGCATTATCCACATTGGAACATTCTGCATATTCCTTCCCTATCGGATAGCCCATCCATTGCTCATTCCACCACATTTTGTCCATGCGGTTGTCATGACAGCCACAGGATGAAACGGCCACATCGTAGAATTCTGGATGAAACAATACTGCTCCTGTAGAACTCTGTCCACCTGCAGAACCTCCGAAGATACCAACACGCGTGGTGTCCATAAACGGATGTGTTTCTGCTGCAGCTTTGATCCAAAGAATTCTGTCGGGAAAACCTGCATCCTTCAGGTTTTTATAGCATACATCATGAAAGGCTTTCGAGCGGTTTGACGTTCCCATACCATCCATCTGAACTATGATGAAGCCCAGTTCTGCCAGTCCCGAAAACGGGTAATTGTAAGGACGGAAACTTTTCTGTGCAAATGATCCCTGTGGACCTGCATAGATGTATTCTATAATCGGATATGTTTTCTCCGGATCAAAATTAGTAGGAAAATAAATATTACCCCAGATGTCTGTTTTGCCATCCCTTGCTTTTGCAACAAAAACCTCCGGTTTACGCCAGTTTGCAGCCAGTAAATCTGAGATATCAGCTTCTTCAAGTGTTTTCAGTATTGTTCCGTCAGCTGTTTTCCGCAGTACGGTAACCGGTGGTGTATCAACAGTAGAATAGGCATCGGTGAAGTATTTGTAATCGGACGAAAAGGTGGCATCGTGGTTCATCTTTTCAGGTGTCAGATCCTTTAATCCTGTGCCATCGAAATTGATGCTATAATAATGGATAAAATACGGATCTTCTCCCTTATTCATTCCTGAAGCAGAGAATATGATGCTCCGGTTATCATCATCCACATGCTCTACACCTCTTACCAGCCAATTGCCTTTGGTAATCTGATTTTTTACCTTACCTGTTGCAGCATCAATCAGATACAGATGGTTCCAGCCATCTCTTTCCGATGCCCAGATGATTTCCTTTGATTTATCCAAATCATGGCGAAAATGTTTCCCGCTGTAATCGATGAACGTTTTACTGGTCTCATCAATAATTACCCGAACGTCTCCTGTTTCTGCATCAACTTCGGCTACCTGGTAAACCTGGTGCCCGCGCTGATTGAATTCAAACGTAAAAGCTTCACTACCCGGCCACCATTTAATTCCAAACAACGAAAACTGGTTCTCAAAAGGCTGACTATTGACCGGTATTTGCTTTAAGTCCTCCACATTAAAAAGACAAGGCTTAAGTATCGGAAGTGCGTCACCCGGTTTCAGGTATTCTCTTTTTTCCAGTTTCGGCTGTAACTGATCTTTAGGTGAAGACTCCACGAAATAGATGTAGTGTTTTTCGTTTGGACGTACTTTGTTGACTGCAATTTTTTTGGAATCCGGGGACCAGTCCATATGTCCGGAATAAAACTCTCCGGCAGAACCGTCGAAACTCAACTGTGTTTCGGATCCGGATTTCAAATCCTTCAGCCAAACATTATATTCCCTTACGTATGCTTCCCACTTTTCATCAGGCGATTTAACGGGATCGCTTTTATACTCCCCGTCAGTTTCTCCCCAGTGACGGTTGCCCCAACCTTGAACATCGCCTTTTATGTCAACTTTATATTTTTTCAGATCACATTCCAGCCTTTTATCACCTGCTTCAAAGGCAATAGCCTTACCATCTTTAATGAACCTTAGGCGTCTGAGATTAAGTTCAAATGGTTTATAGTCTTTCTTCAGGGATTCATTCAATGCTTTGCACAATTTTTCCTGGTCGAAGGCCGGTGTAATTTTCAAATGCTCTGCATCCACCAGTTTATACTCAGTTCCTTTACGGGTCTTTATACTGTACCAGAAAACAGGTTTATCCTTTACCCAGTTTACATCAGCATAGGCATTATAAACCAGACTTCCGAATTTAGCTGTAGAATCTGCCCTGGCATAATCTTCAGCAGTCACCTGTGCAAAGCTTGCATAATGTGCAACAAAACTTCCCAAAAACAATAGTACTACTAACCTTTTCATCCTGTAAAAATTATATGTTATTCGTTATGTCCTTGAATACTACAACCTATTTTTTTTAATCTGACCATCAATACCCCATGTGCCGGAATTTCCTTTTTCAATTGTTCCTCTGTATCACCAATTGTTTTATGATCCCAAACATCATATACCTGATATACATTCCGGCGGATGCTTACGTCGCGTACAAAATACATCGTATGTTTCTTCCAGTCGTAATCCAGTTTCCACGGTTTATCGGTCCGGTTCAGAAAGCAAACCGCTACCTCACCATCGCTAAGAGGTTTTGCCCATATTTCGTGCTCCCCCATATCCATGAACTTACGCGCCTGATCACCTTTCGAATCCTGATTAACGGCAATTACATCTTTATTCGTTAGTATTTTTTTTGTGCTTTGACCCATCGTTCTGAGATCGTTGCCAGCCATGAGAGGTGCCGCCAACATGGCCCACATGGAGAAATGTGTGATGTATTCATCTTCAGTCATCCCTCCGTTTCCGACTTCGAGCATATCGGGATCGTTCCAGTGTCCCGGGCCTGCAAATGGCCATAATTCGGCTTGTTTATCAATAATATCCAAAACACCAAGACCTCCCCAGTCAAAGGTACATTCATAACAATCTCTGATGTCTGCAGTCGTCCGCCATAAATTTCCAATGCCTTCTCCCCATTCCCATGGTTTACTCTCACCCCATTCGCAAATAGAGAACACAATTGGTCTGCCAGCTTCCTTCAACGCATCGCTCATCGTTTTGTACGCTGCTTTGGCATCCTGACCTTCATTATAGCACCAGTCGTACTTCAAATAATCCACACCCCAGGATGCATAGGTCCTGGCATCCTGAAACTGATACCCCCTGCTTCCGGGTCTTCCCTGGCATGTTTTAGAACCTGCGCAGGAATAAATACCAAATTTAAGTCCCTGATCGTGTATATAATCGGCCAGTGCTTTCATACCCGATGGAAAGCGTTCCGGATCCGGAATGATATTGCCAGAACTGTCACGGCCCGTCTGCCAGCAATCGTCAATCACAATATATTCATATCCGGCATCACGCATACCACTGATAACCATGGCATCGGCCATCTCCATAATCAGTTTCTCACTGACATTACATCCAAACTTATTCCAGCTGTTCCATCCCATTGGCGGAGTAGCTGAGATTACAGCGTTATCCTGGGCCTTTAAAGTAAGAACCTGTGTCATCAGCACGAAAACGAGCCCTGCTGTGACGTAATGCCATTTGTTCTTCATATCTGTTTTCTAAAGTTTCACCTCCACTGATTTTTTCTTCAGGGGCACAACCCATGCTCCCCTGCTATCCTTCTTATATTTCTTAAGAGAAGAAACGGGTTTACCATCCTTTTCCAGTCGCAGAAAAGCTTTTGGTGTAAAATCGTTTTCCGGGGCCAAAACCAGGATTACTTCATGTGTTTTTGAATTGTATCTTACCGCATCTACATTTCCAGCATCCAGTGTGATCCACAGGTTTTCCGGTGCAATAAAAAGTCTTGATTTTGATGCCGTTGTGAAATCGGTTGTAACCCAGTCCCCATCCTCGCTGATGTTACCTCCAAATGCAAGCCAGCCAAAGTCATCGTCTCTGGTAATAAATGTGGCGCTGTTGACCGCATATCCAAAGAATCCTGTTCCATAATCGCCGGAGATACCATCGTTGGCCAGTGTGGAAGGGAAGGAATGGAATGCACAGGGTGCAAATCCTTCTTCATTAATATTTGAAATTGCCCCCATTACTCCACCGTAACCCACACGAAGCAGGTAGAGGTTATCCGGTTCAAGCCTGTATTCATGCAATACCGGTATGGCATTCAATGCTGAACCGTAATGATGGATCTGCCGTTCAATACGTGAAAGTTTTCCTCCAAACAGAAAGTCCCAGTATCTGCGCGCGTTTCCGTTATATGCCCAGTGTGGAATAGTAGGCATATAGGCCATAATCGCCTTCAGTGTTACCATCGCTTTATCAGAGAATCCAAAATAGCGCGACCACATATATACTTCTTCCTGTCCGGTTGAATCCCAGGGCATCTCGCTTCCAAACGGATAATTCAGGGTGGCCCAGTGATCCGCTCTTTTCTTCATGGCTGCTTCAAGTTTATCAGCCATATCCGCAAAACCTTCATTTCTCAGGTCATTCAGGATCAACAGAAAAACGGTCCCTTCCATTTGCCCGAACTGTGCATAATACGGCGCCTGTTCTACCATAGCCATAGAAGTATAAAAGGCATTCTCCAGGTAAAACCGCCACTGACTGTCATCAACCAGTCCTTTATAGTTTCTGGCCAACCGGTACATCACCCAGTGTGCCGCTGCCACATGCGGATAATTATAGGACCGGCCAACAGACATTGCTGCTTTCTTTGACCAGGCTGCCCAGGTTTTATAATTTATATCATCTCTGTATGTTCCTGCCGGCATGCTGTCCGGTTCATAATAGAACATACTTTTACGAACGCCATATTTATGGTCGCCGCTGTTGTACTGAATACCACCCCACAATGTCTGATTTACAAACGAATCCAGCTTTGCGATCTCTTCCGGATCCGGTTCAACCAGTTGCTTCATTATGGCATTTAACCATGCACCAGCACCACCTTCATCGCTTAAACCACAAATCCATGAACGTGAATCCTGCAAAACTTTCTCTCCTGTTTCATAATCGTAGGTTATCACAGACGGACTTCTGTCAAACAGATCGCCCGAATTTTCATACCATTGTTTGGTTGTTAAGAAATGACCGTTATCTGCCACAACTTCTGCTTCAGGTTTTATTACTTTATAGTTGATGGTCTGAAGCGTTCCATCATCATACGTAACAGACAGCCTTGCCCTGCCCCACTGATTTCCTTTTACCGTATATTTTTTCCAATTACCATCTGTTACCTTATCAAACGTTACGGAAAGAGCGCCTTCCGGTTCTGAAGTGATTGACTTCACGCCTTTTTCAGCTTTCAGAAAAAGTGTTCCTACAACATCTTCAGGCAATACATATCCAGGGATACCAACGGCCACAGGCCTGTTGTGATCTGCCAGTGTTTTTTCAATATTCTTAACGGAATCAGCCAGTACAAACTCCACCCCAACCTCGTATACTTCACCAGGTTTCAGCACCTTTTCGGTCGGAGTATTCCATTGTTCCACACCTTCCCATTCTGCATCAGCCCAGGCTTTGGAATGGATCATCCACTCATGAAACCCCTCAAATGTTATCCCTCTTGGTGTCGGATCATCAAGCAATGGCCTGTACGCTTCGAAGGGCGAATTTTCCCAGGGCAATACCAGCAGAACCTTTCCTTCTCCTTTCAGCGACACCACCTGCAGATAACCTGCATCCATACCGATATAAGGATCATAAAACACATTCTGCGCATGGGCTTCATCCAATGATTTACCTGTCAGATCATTATTAAATATCATTGGAATACCCAAAGCGCCTATTTCTACGTCTTTATCTGTGTTATTCACTAATTTAAAACGCAACACAAGGTGATCCCCTTTTTTCTGCCAGTACCTTGTAAGCTCTAAGGGAAATGTTTCAGGCATTGTACCGTTCAGATTTGAGGCAGCCAGCACCTCCGGATCATTCACATTTAACGACATAACCGGTTTGCGGTTTTCTGCCGTGGAAAAGCTTGCCCAGTCCTCGCAACCACAACTCCTGACTCTCAGATTAATATCGCCCAAATGATAAAATCTGTTTCCTGAACGAGCTTCCAACCTGTCATGGGGTGTGAAGTCGAACCCTTCATCCGTTTTTAATTCTGAAACGGTTTGTGATGCATTAACAAGTTGCAGTTTAATTTGCTGAGTGGAATAATCTGTATACCCACTATCAAGTCCCAGTGTTGGGACAGGCTTCTCTCTTCTCCTGTTCTGTGCACTAACTAAAGTTCCCGTTAATGTTAGTATAAGTATTAAGTATTTTAGTCTGATCTGCATGTAGTATAATTTTTTCCTCTGTTAGTTCCTTTGTTTTTATTCTATGACCCATTCATGTATACCTGCTGAGAATTTCTCCGGTAACTTTACCATCATCCTCAAACCGGTTGTTTTTACCGGTTCAATATCCACAGAATCCCAACTGTCTTTTGTAATAGAGTATTTACCAAGATTTTTCACCGGAATCCACTCATTACCGGATTTGTACATCACTTTCCATTCTGCAGGTATGCGACAACCTCCAAACGGTCCATCGTCATACCAGTATACTTTAACCTTATTTACAGTTGCTTCATCATCAAAATCGTACTGCACCCATTCCCATGCATTATTTTCAGGCCACCAGTGATAATACGGCCATGTATGATCGTTGGCATCCTTTGGCATTAACTGATCGTTAATGGCTATAAGACTTTTGGTAGGGCGAGATGCAGATAATGTACTTTTACTTGCGATTGAAGGAGCCGGTAATGGACGTACACTCTTTTCGTTATACGGAAGCCAAACCGCCATTTCACCTGCTCCACGGTTATTCCATGCATAATATGGAATCAGTTTTATGATCTTTTCTTCTCCGTATTCAAGTCCGCCTGTCTGTGTGGCTCTTGCTATTCTTGCCGGAGCATTGATGGTATAAACTCCATTTAAGAGGTGACTGTTATGCTCGACCGAAAATTCCTTATCCTTGTCAAAAATCAGGTTTAACACTTTTCCGTCCTCTACATCAGGCCATTCTGCAGCGTACATCAATGGTCCCCGTTGAATGGCCATTTTATCGGCGTCCGCCTTAATATTATCATCTGCTTTAAGTTCCCGTGGTTCCATGGGCATATTTAACGAAACAACATCGCCCTTCTTCCATTTCCGATCTATGGTAACATAACCGTGTTCCGGTTTCACCTTCATCTTTTTACCATTCAAAGTAAGCGTTACCTCAGGATTGATATCATCCATAAAGGTATATAAATCTCCCGGAATGGCTTCGTTTCTTGCCCAGCCCGGAATTCTTAATTTTAAAGCGAACCTGGCCTTGTTTTCAGGATTAATGGTCATGTTAACCAAACCGTTCCATGGGTATTGTGTCTCCTGGCTTATCGTTACATTCCCGTCACCAAGTTTGATCTGAGCAGTGTTAGCCATATACAGGTTAACGTAAACAGCATCGTCTGTTTTCGCATATACATAGCCGGGTAACGAAGGTAAAAGTCTCGCTATATTCGGAGGACAACATGCACAACCAAACCATTTGCTGCGGCTGTGTTGTCCTATTGATTCCAGTACATTGGGATAGAAGAAACGGTCACCGGTTAATGAAACACCAGATATGAGTGCATTGTATAAGGTTCTTTCAAGCACATCCATATATTTTGCTTCTCCGTCTGACAGGAATAACCGGTAATTCCAGAATACATCTCCAATAGAGGCACAGGTTTCACAATATGCAGCCATATTGGGCAAATTATACGGTTCATCAAAACCTTCATTCCCACCGGAAGCACCTATTCCTCCAGTGACATAGGTTTTACCATATACCATATCCTGCCAAATGGCCCTGCTGGCATGAAGGTATGATTCATCATTATACAAGGCAGCGATATCTGCCATTCCTGAATACATGTAAGTAGCCCGAACGGCATGTCCCACAGCCCTGGTCTGATCCACTACTTTTTCATGTGCCTGATTATATTCTGATCCGCCAGGTCCCCTGACATCAAGGAAAAATTTAGCCAGATCGAGATACCGCTTTTCATTTGTAGCCCGGTAAAGTTTCACTAAACCCATTTCCACTACCTGGTGACCGGGATAATCTTCAAGCTTTCCCCATCCAAAGGTACGATCCAGCATATCTGCCGCCTTGATGGCTATGTCGAGAAAATTTCGTTGTCCGGTTGCCTGGTAATGCGCGACAGCTGCCTCAAACATATGTCCCAGATTATACAGCTCGTGACTCAGTTCATGCACTTTATTCCACCGGCCATCACCAACCCAAGGATGTGGGTTTGTACCATTCTTTTCGGCAATGGTAAGGTTGGTATAAATATAACCGTCCTCCTCCTGAGCCTTCCTTATCTTTTCTATGAGTTCATCCAGCTTTTTCTGCAATGCAGAATCCGGCATGGTTTGCAAAGAGTAGCTGGCGGCTTCAATTATTTTATATATATCACTGTCGTCAAACGGATACTCAGAACAGAATTCACCTTTTGCATCACCAGCTGCAATCTCAAAGTTTTTTACACGTCCTGAAATCTCCGATTGTTCTATAGCAATCGGAATAGTCACGTTATGGTTGATTTTGATTTTTGGAGCCCAGAACTGATCAGTAACATGAACAGCAGTAAAAGGAACCGGTTCAATGGGATACTGGCCTTCCTTTTCAGTTTTAACCTCTGTTTTACAGGATGAAAAAAACACCAGTAAAATTACCACGCCTGCAAAAGCAGTAAATTGTTTTGAATTCAGTTTTTTCATATCCATATTAATTAGTTCGGTTGTGCATTTGTAAACGGATTGGATTCTGATAATAATCCTTTAATTTCGGCCTCTGTCATGCTTTTATTATATAATCTGATACCGGAGATACTGCCCGAAAAGTTCTCATCAGGATTACCCGAGGCGCCAATATGTATTTCCGCAGGCGTAACAAACAGCATCAGTTGAGCCTTCTTATCCAGTTTCCCATCCACATATATACTTTCTGTCATGCCATCAAATGTTACGGCGATATGATGCCATTTGTCTGCTTCAGGCACTTTGGAATAAGACATATCGACCGCGCCGTCACCGTGAGCTGCTGCGCCGTAATTTCCTGTTCCGTAATACATGGCAGCATAAGATGCCTGCAACATATCACGCCGTGAAGTCCAGCTTAAAAGGCATTCTCCATGTCCTATTTCAGGATTCTTTACCCAGACTGCCGTAGTAAAAGGTGCATTCCAGGCCATACTTTCAGGTGGAACAGCTGCCAGTCTGAGCGATGATTTTCCATCAAAAACGGCAGCCATCACTCCATCAATATTTTTTATCTCAACATTCCCTCTTCCGGTAATTTCCCCTTTAAGTGTCCCTTTATTAAGCACAGCTCTATCATTTAGCTGTCCCGGTTCCTGATCCTTAAAACTGATATCTACCAGGCATTCCCCTGTTGGCTGAGGCGCTTTATCCGCATTTGAAACCATTTGCTGAAATTCAGGGATGTCCATCTTCCCTTTTGTAACGTTTACATTCCATATTCCGGCATAGAGGCCCGGTTTTTCTACGTCAGTAACCGTAATTCTTATAAAACGGGCTTTGGCCTTCTTTTGGTCAGTAACAGGTGATCCTGATACTTTATTGTTGGTTTTTTCAGCATAAACCGACCAGTTTTTGCCGTCCTTCGATATCTCTGTTTTGTATTGATAAAAATGAGATGGATATTCAAAATCTGTCGATATCCGATCAAAGGATTGTGTTTTGCCAAGATCTATGGTCAGGGATTGTGGCAATTCACAGCCATCAGCTTTCCACAATGTATTATTGCTGCCATCTGTAGCGTTCGACGGACTATAAGCATAATCAACTGCTTTGTTTCCGGTAAATCTGCTTCCTGCAGTTTTCAAATGATAATATGATGTAGCTTCAGCCTTTGCACCCAGTGCCAGATTTTCAGGACCTGATTTTTTTACGCCCAGAGCATATAAGCCATCCTCTGTAGGTTCAACTTTTGCAATGGTGTGATCATTAATAAAAGTAAGCTTATCCACACATGTTTGCCTGAACATACCACCGGTACTGTGGGGATTATCATGCCGGTGATATACGATGAAATATTCACCGTCATCCTCAAGTACAGAATGGTGACCCGGTCCGTCAACCAACGCACCATCGCTTGACAGGATCGGATTATTTTCTCCGTATGTAAACGGGCCGGTGGGTTTATCTGAATATGCATAATGTACAGCGTAAGAATCCAGCTTGCAATCGCCGGCAGAATACATCAAAATGTAAGTGTCATTTTTCTTCATCATATAAGCAGCCTCGAACGCTCTGGGAATCTGAGAAATGGGAATAAATCCTTCCTCTTCGATGGTAAACATATCATCGCTGTTGATCTTTACCCATCCCATACCACCAAAAGATGTACACCAGGTTCCGAAAAAGGCGTACAATGAACCATCATCATCCTGGAAAAACTGTGCATCCAGTGCCGGGAGATGTTCTTTGCCCGTTCCTACCGGAATAACCGGTTTCCCTTCATTCAGAGGTACCCATGGTCCTACCGGTGAGTTTGAAACATATCCGTAAATATTGCAGCCAAACTGGCAGTTGCCCATATAATAATAATACCGTCCATCTTTCCCTTCCAGCACATCAGGTGCCCAGCAATTCGTCAGACCATCCGGTAAAGACATCTCCATTTCCACATTCACCCAGTTCTTTAAATCATTGCTTACCCAAACCGAAGGTTCTCCCGATGCCAGCTTAATTCCATCGGTTGTTGCATATATATAATAGGTATCGCCGAACTTTTTAATCGTCGGATCTGCATAATAACCCGGCAATAACGGGTTGGCAACAACAGTAAATAATGCGGTTAACAATATCAGAATCAGGCCTGCTCTTTTCCGGTGCTTCATCTTCACAAATTTTGGGATTATAATTGAAAAAACTGTGTTATGTTTCAATCCAAAACCAGCTAATTGTTCCGGATCCGGATATCAATCAGCTGGTTTTATGAATTACCATTTTAAATACTAATTATTAATCGTACGGGCTGTAAATAGTGGCCCGGCCCTGTGTCCTTTATGCGGAACCAGTTTCACTTCTATGATATCTTTGCCTGAGGTCACATCTTCAGGAATTTTATACTCCATATCCATGAATTTTGCCTGGTTGAATGCTGAAATATTCTCAGTAGCAATAACTTTATCATTAACAAGAATATCAAATGTTTTTGAGCCATTATATCCACCCCAGTATTCCAGGACAAGTGATGTTGGCATATCCTTGTTGATCTTCATCTGGAAAGACATCCAGCCTCCGCGGTTGACTTCACGGTATTTTCGCTCCTTAAACTCGTCAACCCATGTGCGTTCATCCCTGAACTTATGGTTTCTTTCCGGCTGCATTTCACCTAAACGAATCATATCAATGGTTTTTGCCTCCAGCTCTTTCTTACGTTGCAAATCAGCTTTGTACTCGGCTTCCTTTTCTTTCCATTCTTCCGGCGTATAGGTGTCCCAGAAAATTGTATAGTGCCTGTCATGTGTTCTGTAGAAAGGCTTCAACACAACTTCTCTTGGATAAGCCACGTCGGTAAGTTTAAATGTATTGATCTTACCTTCAACCGGAACCAGCCAGTCCGAAGGATCAACATCTTTGGTCATCAGGACCGGTACATATAACGGATCCTTTGATTCCGGATCAGGTACAGGACCAAGATCACCTGCAAGCACTACCGGACCATTAAATACAGCTACCCTGTTTTTATTATCAGGCATTGTTTCCAGTCTGAGTGAAAACGGAAAACTAATCTCAACCACATCACCGGTTTTCCACTTGCGGTCAACCTTTACGAAACTTCCGGGTTCACTGCTCACATTCTGACTTTTCCCGTTAACTTTAATATCGATACCGTTTAAAGCCCAGTGCGGATAACGAATCTGCAGTGCAAGTTGAACCGGATTTTCGCATTCAAACTCCAGTTTGGTACCCTCTTCTTCAGGGAATGCGGTGAGTTGTTTTACTTTTAGTCCCTTTTCTTTCCAGTTTAACTCGGAAGCAATAAACTGAACCAGGTACAACTCTTCGTTATTATGGTAATAAATATTTTTACTGTATTTGGAATGATTTTCCATTCCGGTTCCCACACAACAGGTGAACCACTCCGGATCCTGATAGACTTTAAAACCGCCCATATCAATAGACAGGTTGTAGATGACGTGTCCTGATTCAGGATGCTGTGATGAACGGATATGGTTGAACAGCGCACGCTCGTAATACTCCATTACAGCAGGATCTGCTGTCCATTCAAAGAGATGCTCTGACAACTTAAGCATATTGTACACATTACAGGTCTCTGTAGTATTGTTACTCAACTCATTGTTCAGCTTGTCCGGATCAGTAAGATATTCATGATTACCATTTCCGCCTGTTACGTAACTATGGTGGTGAACCATCATATTCCAGAAATTGACAGCTCCGTCATGATCCATCTGGTCACCTGTCAGCTCATAACGTCTTGCCAATCCGACAAATTTTGGGATTTGAGTGTTTGCATGTTTGCCGGCAAGGATATCCTCACCTTTTTCAATCGGATCAATAATGGCTTTATGCTGAAATACCCTTGAAAGTTTAAGGTATTTTTCATCTCCGGTATAATTATACAATTCTGCCAGTGTTTCGTTTATTCCACCATGTTCGCAGTGCAACATTTCCTGAATCTGATCGTCATTCAAATCTTTCACGATCGTAGCCAGCCAGTCTGCAAATTTTATATTAATCTCCAGGGCTTTCTCGTTTCCAAATACCTTATATACATGATCAAGTCCGTCCATCACTTTATGTTCGGTGTAATACGGCACCCAGATTCCATTCAGGTCAAACCCCTGCGCCCTGATGTTTCCCTTGGCCACCTCATCTTCCAGAATTCTCTTACCATTCGGAAACGCGCCGATATAACCGTCACCATCGGCCTGCTGACATTCATACAATTCATCAACAATGTAGTTGGCTCTGCGTTTAAATTCTTCATTTCCGGTTGACTCATACATCAGCGTGATGGCTGAAAGATAATGACCCAGACTGTGACCGGCTATCGTCTCATCCTCCCATCCGCCATAATGTTTGGCTTTGGGTTTTAAGCCGGCTTCACTCCTGAATTTTGCCAGGAGACGATCAGGTTCATAACTTAATAAGATCTGTTCATTCAACTCTGTTGCATGTTTAAACTGTCCGTCAAGAAGTGTGACATCTTCTATTTTGAACGGCAATACTTTAAATGTAATCTTTTCCAAACCATCTTTTTTAACAGGTTCCGGAGTTTTAGTGCAGGATGATACCGTTAACAATATCATTCCACATGAAATGAGTGCAAATATCCTACTCACCAGACGCATTTTCATATCCTTTTAATTATTTAATGTTTCAAAATTTAAAATTATTCCCACCATTATTTTCCGATGTCAAGAAGATGAAAATATTGTACATCTGCATGACCATATGTTCAAAAAACATGTAAAAATGTATTAATTATCATCAAGAATTTTTCTAAATAATCAGCACACAGGGATTGGCTCAAATCAAAATGCTGAATATTTTAAACTCAGAAAATTAAAGCGGTTCGAAAGATATATATTTATTGTAAAAAATACGAATCCATAAGGCAGATAACCCTGAATTTAACCCTTACAGACTTATATTTTGAGTGTTACTGCTTTTTCTCAATGGTGATAATTAATACTTTTGCATTTCGCTCCTGATACATTCATTCTTATATTTTGAACATTCGTTTCAAAGCATTACAATAAATTTTAACAATTTTCGGCAGAAAACAACCTCAACAGAAAACATTGTGATTTAAGATGCAGATCTGTTGAACTATTTAACCTTATCATGTTCCGGAAAAAGCTGCTATTTATACTTTTGTTTACTGGCCAATTCATTATTTCTTCAGCACAGGTTAGCTTTGGTTTAAACCAAACATATAATTACCTCAAAGGATCAGGTGCATTAAACCTTTCTGACAACTGGACTGCTAATGACTTTGATGACTCATCATGGTCTGCCGCTCAGGCACCGTTCCGGTATGGGGATGGTATCGGTGGCACCAATCTGACTGACATGCAGGGTAATTATTCAACGGTTTATCTGAGAACCGCCTTTAATGCATCAGATGCTAATAATATAACAAAAATTTTGCTGAATGTAAATTATGATGATGGATTTATTGTCTGGATCAACGGATCCGAAATTGTTTCCGTCAATGCACCCGATAATCCGGCATACAACTCCACAGCCATCGCCAATCATGAATCCGGTTCACCGGTACCCTACGAAGTTGATTCATCTCTGTTTAAACTTATTGAAGGGGAAAACATGCTTGCAGTGCAGGTTTTTAATGTCTCATTGAGCAGTTCAGATTTTTACTTTGATATGTCCATGGAGGCTATCCCTGAACTGCCTGTTTTTGAATATGATACAACAGCTGTCTTCAGTCATAATGCCGGTATTTATTCCGATCCCTTCAGCCTGACCCTGGAATCTCCGGATTCTGAATATACCTTATTATACACAATCGACGGCAGTGATCCGCAGAACTCTTCAAGTGCCAAAACTGCAGTATCAACAACCAACATAACGATTGATCCGGATATTACTGCCGGTCGTGGCCTTACTCCCGCCTTTGTGGTCAGGGCATCTCTGGTGAAAGCCGGATATCAGCCATCTTTTTCAATCACAAAAACATATCTGTTTATTGACAAAGTTGCAAATCAGGGATATCCAGGCTATACCTGGCCTTCAGGAGAAGTCAATGATCAGGTGCTTGACTATGCAATGGCTACAGATGTAACACAGGATCCCAAATATGCCGGTCAGCTCTCGGATGCAATGCTACAGATACCTTCAGTTTCCATTGTAACAGATCCGGATAATCTTTTTGATTCCGGGAAAGGCATTTATGTAAATGCTGAACAAAAAGGAGAAGAATGGGAACGTCCGTGTTCCTTTGAAATCATTAATACAGATGGTAGCGCAGCCGTTCAGGTTAACGCCGGCCTGCGGATCAGGGGAGGCAACAGTGCGAAAAACAAGAACAATCCCAAACATGCATTCAGACTGTTCTTCAGATCAGAATACGGTGCAGCCAAACTGAAATATCCCCTTTTCGAAGATGAAGGGGCCGACGAATTTGATGCCATTGACCTGAGATGTGAACAAAACTATTCCTGGAGCATGGATGGCAGCTACCATAATACGATGGTAAAAGATATTTTCAGCAGAGATCTTCAGGGGAAAATGGGTGAACCGTATAAACGCGGAAGGTATTATCACCTGTATCTTAACGGAATGTACTGGGGCATTTTTCAAACCGATGAACGCTCTGAAGCCAGTTATGCGGAGACCTACCTGGGAGGTGATAAAGAAGATTATGATGTGATAAAAGTAGACACAAAGCCCTGGCCATACTATTGTGAAGCTACTGATGGTAATATGGATGCATGGAACGAACTGTGGGATTTATGCCGTGCCGGCTTTTCTCAGAATGCCGCATATTTCAGTGTGCAGGGTATGGATGAAACCGGAACACCCGATGCCGGTCTTATAAATTATGTAGATGTTGATAACCTGATCAATTATATGCTGGTCATTTTTTATACCGGTAATTTTGATGCACCGGTTTCAGCATGGTACAGCGATGACATGCCAAATAACTTTTATGCCTTGTACAACCGAAAAAATATATCGGAAGGATTCCGGTTTTTAGCCCACGATTCAGAACACAGCATGTTTGTGGAAGAAGTGTTCGGAAGAAACGGGATTAATGAAAACAGGGTAAATATTGGGTCAACCGGATCGATGCGGATTACCAACGAACTGGATTTCAATCCTCAGTGGTTACATTTCAGGCTCACCCAAAACGGTGAATACAAACAAAAATTTATGGATCGGGCTTATGCGTTGCTGAATGAAGGTGGTATATTATCTTCTGACAGCGCCAAAGCACTTTTTCAGAAGCGTGTTGACCAGATTGATCTGGCAATTATAGCGGAATCAGCCCGCTGGGGAGATGCACAAACCCGTAATTCTCTGACCAAAGATAATGACTGGGTACCGGAAATAAATACGATGCTGAATGAATTTTTCCCTCAGCGAACCAGCATTCTTATTCAGCAGCTCAAAAGCGAAGGCCTGTACTCGTCATATATGGCACCGGAGGTCTACCGCAATGATCAGAAATTGCTGGGATCGTATTATACAACTACCGGAAGCACTTCGGTTTCCATTCGTAACCCAAATGCAAATGGGACAATTTACTATACCCTTAACAATAGTGATCCCAGGGCTATTGGCGGAACAATTTCAGAAGACGCGGTGACCGGAACAGATAATAAACAGATTGAATTCAGTAATACAATTGTCCTCACAACACGTGTACGGTACAATAATACCTGGGGACCGGTAAAGAAAATTGTATTCAGCAGTGGCGACGAAGATTATGCTTCGTTTAAAGTTACTGAACTGCATTACCATCCAGAAGATGTAATATCAGGAACGGATACGACCTCCGGAAAGAAATATGAATTTATTGAATTTAAAAACACCGGTGATCATATTATCAATCTTTCAGGATTACATTTTACATCCGGAATCGAATATGCATTTCCTGAAAATAATCTTCTTGAGCCGGGAAGTTTTTACGTGATCGCCTCAAAGCCCAACTATTTCTTTGACAGATACGGCTTATATCCAAGTGGAAATTTCAGTGATCAACTCAATAACGGAGGTGAACTGATTGAAATATCAGATTCTGAAGGTTTACCGTTACTCTCCTTTACTTATGAAGATAAAGCACCGTGGCCATATGAACCGGATGGCTCAGGCTATACCTTAACTTCGGCAGAATCCAATCCCACCGGTGATCCGAATGATTATACTTACTGGAAAGTTTCCTCTGTGATTAACGGAACACCATTTGCTGATGATATTGAAACTGCGACAGATGAAGTACAGGATGCCATACCGGCACTTTCTGTTTATCCTAATCCTGCATCATCTTTTGCTAAGGTAGACCTGTCGGGTATTCCTTATGATGCAAGACTGAATATTACGATCTACACCACAAATGGTTCAGTGGCTTACAGGAATACTATCGGTAATCATTCACGAATTAATTTCAATAAAGAACATCTCAAACCAGGTGTATATTTCTTACAGATTGAATTTAACAATTATTCATACAGTAATAAACTCGTAATAATACCATAATAACGCAAAGAAATAATAGTAAAAATCAACAACATCCTAATATACTGCAATTTATGATTTGAAGTATTCAACATTTATGCAAGTATTTTAAACATTTGGGAATGTGTAAAAAAGTTAAAATCATGAGATTTACACTAATAAAGATAAAATCACATCTCAGAATTCATGTAAAACTAATTGAGAACCTTTTGAAAATATTTAACATCTAAAAACCCATAATAAATGAAATATAAAATTTTGTGGAAAAGCCGAATCTCATTAATGATGTTAATGCTAGTTGTTCTGATACCAGTAAATGCATTCGGACAGGCAAAACAAATTAAGGGAATAGTGTATGATGAAGACGGAAGTACACTCCCGGGAGTTAATGTAACGATAGAGGGTACTACCAAAGGTGTAATAACAGATGTTGAAGGGGCCTTTACAATTGCCGCCGAAAAAGGCCAAACACTCGTTTTTTCTTTCGTCGGCTTTGTAAAGGAGAAAGTCCTGATCAAAAACCAGACCGAACTTAAGATTATAATGAAGTCTGATGTTGAGCAAATGGAGGAATTTGTGGTGGTTGGTTACGGTGTTCAGAAAAAGGCTTCTGTTGTTGGTGCGATAAATCAGGTTTCAGGAAATAAGTTACAGGAGATGAAGACCGGTGGTAGTATTGAAAATTCTCTTCAGGGAAATTTACCCGGACTGACCGTTATTTCAACCGACCCGACCCCTGGTGAAGAAGCTTCCGGAATTACGATGTTAATCAGGGGAAGTGCGTCACTGAATGCCAATAATCCACTAATTATTGTCGATGGTGTTGAACGTAGTTTTTCTAACCTTGACCCTAATGAAATTGCATCAGTTTCCATATTAAAAGATGCATCAGCAACGGCTGTTTACGGAACCAAGGGAGCAAACGGTGTTATTATTGTTACCACTAAAAGAGGTAGTTCCGGTAAGGTCGATCTTGAGTTTTCAAGTGAGGTGACTATGAAAGAAGCGACACGGCTTCCCAAATACCTGAATGCATATGAAACCCTGAAAATGCGAAATGTGGCATACAGAAACGATGATATGTGGCCAATGCTTTACTCTGATGAGGAGCTTATGCATTACAGAAATCAGGATATGCCTTATGTCTATTCTGACTTCGACTGGATGGACTTCCTGTTCAAACCGGCATTCGATCATAATTATAACCTTAATGCCAGAGGTGGAAATGATTTTGTTCAGTATTTTGTTTCGGTTGGTTATCTGCATGAAGGTGATATATATACGGTAGGTAATCTTTTTCCGTACCAATACGATAAATACAATGCACATTATTTTCATGACAGGTATAATTTCAGAAATAACCTGGACTTTAATTTATCCCCTACAACAAAACTTTCGTTGAATTTAGGAGGAAACATTAAAAAGTGGGGACGTCCCTTTGATGCCTATACACATGAAACATGGTTTGAACCGGTTACACTGGTTCCATACTACCCTGTTGATGTACTGGATAAGTATCCGGATAATGTAAATCCATACGATCAGAACAACATCCGTTTCGCCGTAAATCCTGAAATGGGTAACGTGAGACTAGACTGGATCGGGGGTCGCGGATTTGACCGCTTTAAAAGCAATCAACTGAACCTGGACCTTACATTCCAGCAACAACTGGATTTTATCACTAAAGGTCTTTCTTTTAAAGGTCTCTATTCTTATAATAATTCTGTTGTTTACCAGGAAAATTTCAGGCCTGGTGGTGAATTTTATGGATTTTTCTTCGGATATTACCTCAACCCCGACAATCTGACCTGGTCCCGTTACAACTCTGACGGAGGTTTTGACCCTGATACGCCACAACCTAAACTGGAGTCTATGGGAGATGGTTTAAGCAGTGCATTCAGAAGCCATTATTACAGACTCCAATTTGATTACTCTCGAAGTTTTGGAAATCACAATGTAGGAGCATTGGCACTCTTCAGCCGTAGAAGGGCAATCAGTATGGTAGACTTCCCAGCGTTTGAAGAAGACTGGGTAGGACGTGCCACCTATAATTATAAAAATAAATACTTTATTGAAGGGAATGCCAGTTATACCGGTTCAGAACAATTTTCACCTGAGAACAGGTTCGGTTTCTTTCCGGCTATGGCAGCTGGCTGGCTCCTGTCTGAGGAGAAATTCTTTAAACCCGTTAAACCATATATCAACAATTTAAAATTCCGATATTCATATGGTAAAGTTGGGTACGATTATACAGGAGACAGATGGAGATACCTGACATACTATTCAGAGGGTGGATCATCTCCGGCATTTGGATATCCGTTTACCTATTATCCTGTTATTACAGAAGGTGCAATACCGGTTCCTGATATATCATGGGAAATTGCAATTAAGCAGAACATTGGTGTAGAAATCGGCATTTTACAGAATATGGTTACATTGAATATTGACCTGTTTAACGAACACAGATCAAATATCCTGCAAGGACGTAATCAAGTACCTTCATGGGTAGGTGTAAGTGACCTGTACGGCAACATTGGAGAAACTAAAGGACATGGTTTTGAAGTTGAACTTGGGTTTAATAAAACGTTTGCCAACCGTCTTAATTTGTATGCCAATGCAAACTTAACCGGTAATGAAAGCCGCGTAATTAAATATGATGAACCTGAAACAAAACCGGCAAACATAAGTGTAGAGGGCAAACCGGTAGAAATTGCACAGCGGATGGGCTGGTATACTCCGGCTGCCGGTGTTGAGGTAGAAGGTTATTATCAGAATATTGACGAGCTGTTTATTGCCCCGGTAGCAAGTGGTGTTGCTCCTATTGTTGGAGACCACAAATATCTGGACTATAATGGTGACGGGGCAATTGATGCTCAGGATTATGTGGTTTCTGCTCACCCTTATGCTCCTATGTTTACCTGGAATGCTAAACTTGGTGCCAATTACAGGGGGTGGAATTTTCAAATGGATTTTTATGGCATCTCAGATGTGGATTACCAGATGCGACAAGGTGGCATGTTCTATTTATATCCATTTTCTCAGAATAAAGATAATGCACTTGTTGCTCATGCTGACTACTGGACACCGACAAATACAGATGCTTCTTATCCGGCAGTTCACTCCAGGGTTGAGAATAATCCTAACTACAGGTTTAGTTCATTTTCTAATGTAAATGGGAAATACAGCCGCTTGAAAAATGTAAGATTCGGTTACACCTTCGATTTGAAAAATTCAAAAATTCTCGGTCTTCAAAAGCTTGAACTGGCAATAACAGGCACAAATCTGTATACCTGGACAGATTATCCTCTTGGAGGAGATCCGGAAGGAGCCAACTCGGGGACTGACTTTGGAGCTTATCCGCAAATGAAACGTTACACTTTTGAAATCAGGGCAAACTTCTAACCTTTGGACATCATGAATAAAAATAAAAATTACAATATGAAAAATATAGTTCTGATACTACTGGTTGCCTTTGTACTCCTTCCGGGTTGTACGGAATATCTGGACAGGGCACCTGAATCAACAGGATTACTGGAAGATGATGTGTTTAAATCATATCTGACCTTCAAGAAATTTGAAGACCAGATGTATAAAGATATGCATGACTATCTTGCCAACTATGATTATTCGTTTATTGGTGCTGTATGTGATGAAGGCTATATGGATTGTGACTGGGAGACCCTTCCCAAGGTGCAGAACGGTGACTGGTTGAGTGGTTACGGATTAGCCCAGGCCTTGCAGTTTACAACCATTTGGAATGGATGGCAAAGCATTCGTATTGCCAACATAGCACTCAACAGGATGGAAGATCTTCAGGATGCTACAGCAGAACAAAAACGCCTGCTCAAAGGTCAGGCCTATTTTATGAGAGCATGGTATTATTACGAGTTTCTTAAACGACAGGGTGGTATGCCTTACCTTCAGAAAGCATTATACGGAAGTGATAATTATGCCCTGCCCCGCTTAACATACGATGAAACAGCACACATGATCGCAATGGATTGTGATTCTGCGATGTCATTATTGCCGGCTTCCTGGGATGATGCCAACATTGGAAGACCGACCAGAGGTGCTGCCATGGCACTAAAAGCGAGTACCTTTATTTTCAATGCCAGTCCTACAAATAATCCTGAGAATACAACATCCAAATGGGAAGAAGCAGCAAAAGCAGCATGGAATTTAATTCAGTTTGCAGAATCTACAGGCACATATAAACTGGTTCAGTGTAATTCTACTGATGAAGTCACATATAAGGCAGTACAGAATTTAAATCCTGACGACAGTATTCGTACCATAGAATTTTTAGGTGGGTACGACAGTATCTTCCATTACACTCCCACTAATGATGAAATAATCTGGGAATATTTTGGTCAGATGCAAAACAGTGATCGGTACTTAACCTTTACCACACCTAGTCTGGGTGTGATAAGTATTATTCAGGGCTACAGCCCATCACAGAATTTAATTGACCTGTATGAAACCAAAAATGGTTTGTCAATCACAGATGATGCTTCATTTGATGAACAAAATCCGTACGTCAACAGGGATCCACGCTTTTATCATTCAATTCTTTTTAACCAGGAACGCTGGAGCAGTAAATCCGGTTATTATCTTGAGCTTTTTGAAGGTGGAACTGAACGTCAGTCGTCTAAGAAGCATTATAGTAAAACAGGTTACCTGGCCAGAAAATTCTGGGTAAACAACATTGACCAGTTTTCAAATGAGGTTCATCCGATGACACATAGTATCTATTTCAGGTATGCCGAAGTACTGATGTGGTATGCCGAAGCAGCGAACGAATTAGGAGGACCAAACTATACACTTCCTGGCGCTAATTTAACTGCTGCACAAGCCGTTAACAGGGTTCGTGCAAGGGTTAAAATGCCTGCGGTAAATGCAATGTATCTTGCAGATAAAAATACATTCCGCGAGCGTATTAAAAACGAAAGAGCCATTGAGTTCTTCCTGGAAGGTAAGCGTTTCTTTGACCTTTCAAGGTGGGGTGATGCTTCAAAAATTGAAAACAAAACAGTATATGGAATTAATCTGGTAAAAGATCTTCAGACTGAAACGGGTTACAGGTTTAACAGAAGTTCGGATCCGGTATTCACTTATACGTTTTCCAGCAAACATTACAGATGGCCAATTCCGCTGGGAGATGCCACAATGTTTAAGGAGTTTAAACAAAATCCGGGATGGTAAAGTATCAACTGAGTAAAACAAGTACGTGTATGTATGTAAAATATAATATAAAAGCGTGGTTGAAACAACATAACAACATACTCATGAAAAATAGAAATTTATTACGCATATTTTTGTTAATCTTTCTGGTTTCGTCAATCACACCAGCCTATCTTAATGCCCAGACTAAAAAAGAAGTATTGACTGCTGCCGGGATGGTTTTATCAGAAGACTCTGTTCCTATGCAGGGAATAAAAGTGAAGGCTTTTGCAAGCAAAGATGTCACTTTTACGAATCAGGAAGGAAGTTTTAAAATAGATATTGTTGCAGGTACCGATCACCTAGTGGTAGAAAAAGAAGGCTACTTTACAAAAGTGATGCCGGTTGCTGATATCGTTATTAAAAATAAATCTGTTGCATTGCCAACTATTGTACTGAAGAAAAAATATATTTTTGATGACACCAAGGAAGTTAGTTTGCCATTTTCTTCGTTAGAGGCTAGAAAAGTTGCTGCGTCATTCCAATCAATATCCGGAGAGGATTTAAAATCTTATCCAACAACTTCATTCCTTGATGCCTTGTCCGGATTATTACCGGGGGTGTATGTCACAACGAATACTTCTCAGCCAGGATTTGAGAGTCAGACCATAACAATAAGGGGGGAGGCTGCCACAATATATGTTGATGGCGTTATTCGTGATCCATCAGACCTTTCTCCAGATGAAGTTGAGTCTGTTGAAGTACTCAGAGATCTTTCAGGCAGAGCTATGCTTGGAATATACGGATCAAATCCGGTGCTATGGATTACAACAAAATCGGGGAAAGCATATGAGCGTAAAACAAGTTTTACTGCCGAATATGGTATGAATATGGCAACGGCCATTCCGGAATACACCAATGCATATGATTATGCAACTCTGTATAATGAAGCACTTGTAAACGACGGTTATACGGCATATTATGATCAGTCTGCACTTAATGCCTATGCGAACGGATCTGATCCTGTTCACTACCCGAATATCGATTATCTTGACCGCTATGTCAGGCCATCTTCACCATACCGCAGGGCCAACCTGAATTTTAATGGTGGAAATAAGAGTGTAAACTATTTCTCAATGTTGGATTATTCAGGCTCTGAAGGTTTAGAATCCACCATTGGCGAGGTCTACAAAAGTAACCGGTTTAAAGTTCGGAGTAATGTAAACATTACGTTGAATGAATACATTACAATGAACGTCAATATTTCAGGGATGTACCGGAAAGGTCGAAATCCTTTATCCAACATTTTTAATCTTAATGCTTCAATACCAGCCAATGCACATCCAATCTGGTTCGAAGACAAACTAATTTCCAATGCTGATTATCCTGTTAATATTGAAAATGCCATGGTCCATGGAGGATATAATGAATCAGAATATATCAGTACACAAAACAATGCAGGCCTTTTTGTTGATCTTTCCGAAGTTACAGAAGGACTGTCTGCTAATCTGAATGTTGCGTTTGATGCCTCGGCTCTATTAAGTGGTTATGAGGTTGAAAGTGAGGCTTTGTACTGGCTTGTGACCGGATCACAGGGTCAGGACTCAACGGTACTCAATACAGAAAAAACAGTTTCTCAAGCACAGGCCACGGGAGACGCATTAATCTCACGAAAAACAGTATTAAATGGAAAACTGGACTACTCCAGGACATTTGATAAACATAACATAAATGCAGTGCTTGCTTATTACCAGGCTGAATTTGCACGCAACAGTTACGCAGGTTATCAACCAGATAAAATGCAGGATTTTTCACTTCGCTTAGATTACGCATTTGATGACAGGTATATTGTTCAGCTTGACCAGGTATATTCCGGAAGCATGCGATTACCCAAAGGAGATAAATACAGTTGGTATCCAACAATAGGGTTAGGTTGGAACATCCACAATGAATCATTCTTCAGGGCTGATTTTGTGGATTACCTCAAACTTACCGGATCATACGGCATCATCGGGGTTAATAGTTTCAGCCTTCCTGGTTACAATTCCTTTTATCTCTATCAGACCTTATGGCAGCAAAGCGGAAGTTGGGTTAGCGGAATTTCCGGAAGCTTCAGTACGCCCTCAAGTGGCTATGTAATTATGCAGGAAGGAAGCGATGCCTATACATTACCGGAAAGTAATTATATGAATGTTGGTATTCAGTCCACTCTTTTCAATCATAGTTTAGATTTTGAATTAAACTATTACAGGAATAAGGTTTCAAACCTGATTTCGCAAAAAAGCAGTTTTACTCCATCCATCGTTGGTGGCGGACAATTTTTACCGGCTACAAATTACGGTGAAAACCTATACTATGGTTTTGATGGATTGATTCAGTATACAAAATCCGTTGGTGACTTTAATTTAAGTGCCGGAATAAATGCTCTATATAAAAGAGGTCAGTATGTTGTGGTGGATGAACCCATCCTGGAGGAAGATTACAGAAAATATGCCGGAAAAGAAATAGATGAATACGTTCTTTATAATGCCGAAGGCCTTTTCCAGTCTGAAGGAGAAATTAATAGCCGCACTATTAATCAGAATTTTGGGGCATTAAAACCTGGCGATATTATATATTCTGACTATTCCGGTGACGGCAGTATTGACGAAAAAGATATGTACAGAACCGGTGATCACTCCCCACGCCTGTTCTTCGGAGCAAATCTTTCACTTGCATATAAAGGATTCCGAATTAAAGCTGTAGGACAAGGAGCTGCGGATGGTAAAATATCTGTTTTAAACGATTACTTTACTGCCATTGGAACCAACACGAATTACTCAACAGCACTTTTAAACCGTTGGCCTGTAACTAACGACTTCCCCAGAATGACAACATCGTCCGAAAATAATATTCAGACTTCAACATTCTGGTTGAGAGATGCAACATATTTCAGAATTAAGAATGTGGAGCTCAGTTATACCTTTTCTGATAAAGATGCGCTTGCACTCAGTCTTACAAACCTTAAGGTATTTGTAAGAGGATCCAATATCGCACAGTTCTCATCACTTGATGAATACGGAGTTGACAGGGAAAATACCGGAGCAGGCTATGATGCATATCCGATCTTTAAAACTTTTACCGGTGGTCTCTCATTAAGTTTTTGATATGAGAAATATTAATATGATGACGATTATGAAAGAAAATGTTAACGGAACGAAAGCCAAATACATGCCAAATATAAATAATACAGCGATGAAAAAATTATTATTAGCATTTCTAACACTGGTTGTTTTAGTATCCTGTGAGCAATTAGATCCACGACCTATTCAGGATTTAACCACAGAGGATTTATGGAGTCATGCTACATATGGAGAAGGCATATTAACAACGGCATATATTAATCTGGAAACAAACTATAATATTGGACTTGAATATTATACCGATAATGCGGTCCCTTCACAACCCGGAGCAAACAGATTGGCACTGGGCAACTGGACAGTAGAGAACAACACAATTAGCGGCTGGGATGGGTTTTATGAAAATATTAAATATTTAAACCTGTTTCTGGAGAATGCCAAAGATCTATCTTATTTTGTAAGTGATACAGAAAAAGACTCTCTTTTTAACCATTACCGCTACGGTGAAGCATATTACCTGAGAGCATGGTACCAATGGAGACTACTTCAAAATTATGGTGGTTTTCCCAAAGATGGAAATATGGCACTGGGCTACCCTATTGTTACCAAAGCACTCAACGTAGATGACAATTTGGATCTTCCCCGAAATACATATGAAGAATGTGTTCAACAGATCATTGCGGATTGTGACACTGCATTTAATACAATTCCGCTTGATTATACTGACAGACGTGATCCTTATATAGGAAGGGCAAACAGAGGACGTGGTTCGGGTCTGGCTGCAAAAACATTAAAAGCACGGGTATATCTGTATGCAGCAAGCCCGGCATTTGGCAATTCGAATCCTGAAACCTGGTCCAGAGCTGCTGAAGCTGCAGCAGAGGCAATAGATGCTGCTGGTGGGTTAGCTGATCTCAGTTCTTACGGTAACTTCAATACAGGAACAAATTACGACTATATCTGGAGCTCTTCCACTGCATCACGAAACGATTGGGAGTACATGTACTATCCACCTTCTCTTTACGGACAGGGAGCTTGTAATCCATCCCAAAATCTTGTAGATGCATTTCCCGCCAGTGATGGTTACCCGATTAGTGAAAGCGCTGTATATGATCCTAATGATCCATATAATAACAGAGATTCCCGCCTTGATAAATTTATCTTTTATAATGGTGATGAGTATAAAGCCGGTGCCAATACTTACGTAATCGATACATATGTGGGTGGTGACGATGCTCCCGGCGGTATTAGCTTCCTGGGTACAAGAACAGGATATTATTTAAAGAAATTTCTGAGTGAAAAAGTCTCTTTAAATGTTGGTTCCGTTACCTCAGATTATAAATTTAAAGTTCTTCTGGGAAAAACTGAACTTTATTTAAACTTCGCTGAAGCAGCGAACGAAGCATTCGGCCCTTATGATGACAGATATGGTTTTTCAGCATTCGAGGTCATGGAAAAAATAAGATCCAGAGCATTAGGTTCCATTGATGATACTTACATGAAATCGCAGGCTGATGCTGGTAAAGATGCTTTCAGAGCATTTATTCATAACGAACGAAGAGTAGAACTTTGCTTTGAAGAACAACGATTCTGGGACTTAAGACGGTGGAACGAAGATCTGAATCATTCGGTTAAAGGTGTAAGTATTACGCAGGAAGGTTCCGGTTTCACATATGAATATACCACGGTAGAAAATCATGAATATAAAGATTATATGCGCTTTGTACCTCTTCCATATGATCAAACATTAATAATGACAAACCTGAAACAAAATCAGGGTTGGTAATTGATAAAAAAATAATACGATATAGTTATGAAGAACAGTTTAATATTACTACTCGCGATAATCCTGATGACAGGATGTTATGACGACTTCAGGGTGGATAATACATTTACAGGTGTGGCATTTTCGAGTGCTGACGGAGGATCAAATGTAGCGGGTGTTTTACACCGTACTGTTGTCAAGGATGAAGGATTGAAGCTGGACATGGGAATTAACCTTACCGGAGTACTGGATAATCAGAAAGAACGCTGGGCTCAGTTCGAAATTGATCCGGCTATTCTCAACGAGGATGCTTTCAGCGGTTTGGGTTATGAACTGATGCCGTCTGATTATTATACCCTGAGTAATACAAACAGGTTTGTCATTCCCGCAGGATCATATTTGGGGAAAGTTACTATAACCCTTGATTCAGCAAGATTTATCTCTGATCCTAAAGCGGTTAATCACATTTATGCTATTCCATTTCGTCTGACAGATACCTCTGAAGACTCAATCAATGCCAATCTTTCGACAAAAATTCTGGTCATTAAATACATCAATCATTACGAAGGTTCTTATGATCAGGAAGGAACCATAATTAGTTATGATGCTTCAGGTGCGGTCATTGATTCGGTTGAAGTCAGTAATGTGATCGCAATGACCACCGTTCGAGAAGATACCGTGGTTACAGACGGAATGTTAAACTCTACAGGTGCTGCATACCAGATGTTGATCCATGTTAATCCGGACAAGTCAGTGCTGACAGAAAATACTCCATCATCAGCAAATAATGCCATTACTCAAAATGGAACCTGTTCCTTTGATAAGACAAATTCGGTATTTACGCTAAATTATAAGGTTACAACCGGTTCTGGTTCATATAAAATTGCTTCAATGCAATTAACATGGAGGAACAGAATCAGGGACGGAATTAATGAATGGCGAAGATGATGCACGCTGGTTGGTTATCTAAATATTAATATTTTTCTCATAGAATGAATTAAACCGGGTGTATCCCGGTTTTTTTATTTATCATTAAAAGAATACCATGAAAATATCAAGAAAATACCTGGTTACACTTTGTTTGCTTGCAACTGTTCAATTATTTTCAGCACAGAATATGAAAAAAGCGGCTTTCTCAAACCGTTTTTTCACGCTTAAATACGAGAATTATGGTATAAGTCTATTACAAAATACAGTCGACGTATATCCAACAAACTACATCAATAATAACGGAATTCTGGGTAATATTTATATCCGTTATGTTTATGATAAAAAACCTGATTTCATTGATGCCCTTCATTCCGGTGAGACAGAATTTATTCTGGAAGGTAAGATACTTGAAAAAAGAGAAGTAACAACAGAACAGAGCAAACCGCTGAAATTATCCCAGTCATTTGAACTCAGAAATGATGAACTGGTATGGTTCATACACCTGAAAAATACCGGTAAAACTTCACTCAGGATAGAAGACCTTGCAATTCCGGTAGATTACAATCTTCCCTATGGTGAAAATCCTTCAGATATATTTGAAAATTCTGTAATTAAACATTCGTTTATCTCCGGCAATAACTCATATCTGTTCTTCGAGCGCCCAACCGGTTTAGCCCCATACCTTGTTATGTTACCTTTAAAAGGAACAGCAGCTGAATACTGGGAAGTTGGACCATTGGGTGATAGTAAAAAAAGAACCTACAATATTTACCTCCATTCATCTTTTACAGGAAACGAGGAGCTGCGGGGTACCTGGCGTCAAAATCACACATCCCGTTTGTTAGAACCGAATCAGGAGATAAGCTATGGGTTTAAGTTTAGATGGGCCGGGAGCTATGATGGGATACGCCAAATTCTTGTTGATGAAGATATGATCAATGTTGAGGTGATGCCGGGAATGACGGTTCCTACGGATCTTGACGTTAGACTGGCTCTTCAGACACATCAGATTATAAAGAATATTCAACCCGAATTTGGTGGCACCATGACAAAAATTGATACACTGGAACGGAGAAATGACGGCACAACTGTTTATAACATCAGATTTAGCCGTACCGGAGAAAATAAACTCACAGTAAACTATGGAGATGAATATAAGACCTACCTTGAATTTTTTGTGACTGAACCTTTGGAAACACTCTACAAAAAGCGTGCTGACTTTATAGTAAACTCACAGCAACATAAAGACACAACAAAGTGGTATGATGGCTTATTTGGAGTTTATGATATGAAAAATGCCATCCTGCGCGGACCCGATAATGCGGATTACTTTGATACCAGTCGTTTAAGTTATGTTTTAACCTGTGATGATCCGGGTTTATGCAAAGCACCCTTTCTGGCGTCAAAAAATGTGGTATTTCCAGTGGCTGAGGAAATCAATGCCATCGAATATTATATAGAAAATTTTGTATGGGGTGGCTTACAACGTACAGACAAGGAGTTGCCTTATCCATATGGAGTTTACGGTACCCCTGACTGGAATTATAACCGAAACAAAACTGAAGTACGGGAAGCAAACACAAAGGACCCGAATCGCTTTAAAATGCATGTGTGGCGTTCATACGACTATCCACACATTTTTATGCTTTACTATCACATGTACCAGATAGCTTCATTTTATCCTGAACTGACGCATTATCTGGATGCCGATGGGTACCTCATCAGGGCAAAGGAAACAGCTAAAGCATATTTTACTTATCCGTATGAAATCCTGCCCTGGTACGAGACCTATAAATGGGGTTGTTACAATGAACTGTTGATACCTGAACTTATCGATGTTCTTACGGCAAAGGGGTTCAAGGATGATGCCACATTTCTTCGCAACGAATGGGAGAAAAAAGTGAAGTATTTTATTTATGATGATCCTTATCCATTCAGATCAGAATATGCTGTAGATGCTACTGCCTTTGAGTCCAGCTATGCTTTGGCAAAGTATGGTGTATTAAACCAAATGGATCCTGATACATATCTATGGTATGATAAAAACCTTAAAAAATGGTACTCCCATCCAACCGTTTCAAGAAAGGATGCTAATGATTTTATGCTCCGACAACTTAATGCCAATATTGCACAGCGTGGGAATCTAGAACCTGCCTATTATTTTCTTGGTAGTGATTACCGTGGACGAAGCGATAAATACACCCTAAGTTATATGGCACAAATGGGCGGCTGGGCCATCCTGGATTATGCACTTAATTTCGCGCCTTCAGATGATGCCGCTTTACGTCTTGGCTATCAGTCATATCTTAGTTCATTCGCACTGATGAACACTGGTACTCCGGAATCAAATTATGGTTTCTGGTATCCGGGAAAAGAAAATGATGGGGCCAGTGGCTGGGCTTTTGAACCGCAGAATTACGCCAATACATGGATAAGAAAACCCCAGGGAAGAGGTCCCTGGTATTATGACGGAGAAATAGACCTGGGGTACTGCGGGGCATTAAGAACCGCTGCAACAATTGTAAAGCGTGATTCCGTTTTTGGTATAGTATCCTACGGTGGAAATTTACAGGAAAATGACACATGTTATGCCGTGATCCCTTCTGATGGTTTACGCCGGAAGTTTTTTTGCAGGCTGGAAAATATTAATTTTGATATCATTTTCTCAAGAGACGGTTTGTCCCCCGACAGTCCGGTTAAAATAAATAAAGATGGCTCCCTCATTGCCCTGGTGATTGAAAACAGGACGAATGACGACCATAATTCAAAAGTTAAAATAAACGGATTAAAAGGCCTTTACAAAGTCATCTCAAGCTCTGATTTCAATGGGGAAACAGATTTTAATCTTAATTCCGACCTTTTAATCCCTCTGCAATCTGATACAACTGTAGTTAAATTGATCAGAATTAAGGAATAAAGATGTCTTTTGTGACATCGGCTTTAAACCTTAGGCCATGGGAAATTAGAAAAACCCAGTTTCACCAGGACTGCAACATATAGAAACAAAAAGGCCGGAATTGATCCGGCCTTTATATTTTCTCTTCAATCATCTATTGCACCACAAGTTTATGAACTTCTGTAGCATCTTCTGTTTTAACCGACACAAAATAAAACCCTTTACTAAGCTTTTCCGGACAGGTGAGTGTAGTATTTGACGACGTATTTTTCATGGTCAACAATTTACCGTTAACATCAACCAGTTTAATCTCTGCCGGTGATGCCAGACTGTTTTCAAATCGAATATTAATATCCCTGTCCAATTGAACCGGGTTAGGGTATACTGATACTTTTTGGCGGGAATCTGCAAGCGGAATTTCCATATCCGTCGGAATCGTAATATTATTCAGCTTTGTGTTCCATCTGTACCATCTCACATTCCAGTGTGCCCTTTCCTTTACGCCTTCTCCAAGCCTTAAACGGTAGTCGAAATGTGCCGTACGGGTTTTCTCTCCTTCATAGATATAGTCAGTATTAGTCACCACTATAAATACAACATTATTAGCCGGTTTCTTTTCCAGTTTAAGACTGGTTTCACCGCCAAACACAGGCTGACCATACACCACAGAACCATCTTCGGCCCTGTAGCAAATCTGGCATCCCATATTTTTACCTATCGGTAAAAAGTCCACCTTTACAATGTCTCCTTCAGTTATAAGAGGCACTATATTAGCTCCTGACCATCCCGGTGTTGTTCTCTGTTCAGGTACAACCAACCCATCTTCATTAATCCACGTTTTGACATATGGGGTTGCTTTCCACACCTCGGGATTTAACCACGAAGGCTGCCATTCAGCTTTGATACTTACACCAAAATTATTATCAAGTAATTTTCTGGTTGCGGTTGTCCACTTACCAAAATCAACAAGCGCCTGTTTAGCTCTGTATTCCATGATCAGTCTTCGCATCTGATAATCTCCCAGTGTATCGGCTATACCTTCAAGCACCCTGTTTTCGCAATAGCGCCAGATCCAGGCCACACTATGATCTCCAAATATCTCACTGAACAGTGTTGGGAATAAATTTCCATACTGATTTCCACCCAATAGGTTTCGCCATGTACAAATCTGTTTTGATCCTTCAAACATATTCACACCCTCAGCTGAAGGGCCACCGAAACTGCCATCCTGCAGCCAGCCACTGTAACATTCTATTGGCATAAATGGTGCAATCATGGCACCTGCATTCAGGAATCCCATTGATGAATAGTTGCCGGATCTCCTGGATTCCATTTCCTGTTGCAACCATGTATTTCCCCCTTCGTGAAACCAGGCTGAATTCCTTGCTCCGGGCAAATCCGCCAGCAGGGAATGTATGCCTTCGTGTATCATGGCTCCCATCTGTCCTTCCCTGTCACCATACGGACATGCAGGGTCAAAAGAGTATACAGGGTAATATGATGCCAGTACCATCGGCCAGCTTTCACCCTGGAAATTTGTTGCCCCCTGCCATCCACCTAAAGCATTTGTATCAGCATTATCCGTACATAACCCGGAACCATAGAGGTATATACCACTCCTGTAACCGCGCTTAGCCCGTTTATCCGGTGGCCATCCCATCGTATCACGGAAATATGCAAAATCCTGATTGAAGCGCTCAAGCATCGGTGTTATGGCATTCTCAGTGACCAGACTACGGGCATTTGGTCCCCATACAAAGGTCCACCATCCTGATGACTGACGTCCGGCAAAATTATTACAGTCTTCCAGATCTTTGGTTGGCATCTCAAGTGATGGAAATTCATCTCTGAAATCATAATAGATCGGAGGATCATAAGCAGGCCAGGTATAGGCAGAACCATCGTTTGATGAACCAACAGTAACGTAAACCACAGATTCTGATATGGCACCACACTCATTAATATACATAGCAGTATATGTCCCCGACTGATTTGTTTGCATATCATCCAAACTCAGCACATTTCCGGACTCTGATAAACCATTGGGGCCACTCCAGAAATATTGCCCAACAGTTTGTTCTTCCGCAGTTAGGACAAGGTTATCACCAACAAGAATATTGGCAAAACCAGATTCACTGACAGCAGATCCATTAACATCAATGGAAAGACCAAAAGATGTGGCTTCACAATCACCTCCTGTCTGTCCAAAAACCTTCCATTCCAGAATTCCTGTAGCTGCTGGACTTTTCATTGTAATCCTTATACGCTGTGTCCAGACTCCTCCAATATACAATTGATTATACATGTTTAAAGCTGTTCCGATATTACCGGCACTGATCCATGAAACACCATTCCAGTATTCAATATAAGCATCATCCGGTTGAGCAATACCAACATCAGCTGTTGGATTGTCGTCCCACCAGTATACAGCTGTTGAAGAAACATTTACCGCATTAGTCCAATCATACTGAACCCAATTATAAATACCGTAATCGCCCTCCCCGTTCCAGTTGCCATAGGCAGTACCAGTTTTGGTGGAACTGGTGGGCTCTACTCCATCATTTACTGCTCCCAGAGTCTCCCATGGAGAAACATGCGAAGTAGTTATGGCTGCGTCCAGCGCAAGATTTACGGAGTCCTGCTGGGCAAAAATACCGCCGGTTATAAATAAACCGAGAAACAATCCGATAAATGTTTTCCTTTTTCTCATTTTTAATTTGTTTAGAACTCTCCCGACATTTAGTAAAAACGATACACTAAAAGCCAGCTAAAAGCATTAATTCATTAAATGGATCAAAATAAAACAGGATATATGATGAAAATTTAAGCATCCAGAAAGTCGGTATGTTTGCCGACTTCCTGGAGCATTCTTATTGCAATAATTTAAGCTATTATTATCTGACCACAACTTTCTGAGTGTAACGGTTACCGTTCACAGTTGCATCCATAATATAAATGCCATTATTAGAAACCGGAATCTCGATACGTTGTGCATCAATTGCTTTTGCACTGTAAACCATTGCTCCATCGATACTGTAAAGCTTAACGGAACCCATGGATTCACCAGAGTTATTTCTTACAATTACCCTGCTGTTTGTACTGTAAGAACTTACAGGTGAAGATGTAGAAACTTTCTTGATAGCTGAAGTTTCATCATAATCAATCAGTTTAAAATCATCAAATTTAACTGTTGCTGAATTCGTTGTATAAGTAGCAGAGTATAGTCCTACCTGTAAATCCTTTCCTTCAACTTCCGGTTTTACTGCGGTATAAATTTCATACCAGATTTCACCATCAGCACTGTAATATCCTATGAATTCATTTCCGTATTTCTCAAGTTTAATGTAAGGATAACTGGCAATGGAAACCGGGTTGGCTGAGTCATCGTCCTTAATCCAGTTTTCCTCAGCCATACCTTCAGCAGGGAAGATATCACGCACTCCGTAAATAGCACCCCAATCATAAATATCAAAGGCCTGTACCAGTACATAAGTCGTTTCATCTTTTACCTTAACCATTAAACCAGGCATAAAGTATTCAACCAAAGCTTCAAGGCCGAAAGACAGAAAGTCTCCATCGACAATTTTTACACTCATTTCAAAGTCGGCACCGGACTTAATATTTCTATACAAAAGAGCACCATTATCTGCAACTGTTGACCATGCGGTTCTTGCTGAAGTATATGTTAATACTCCTGGATCATCGTTTGTATTTAACACACTTAATTCAGCAGCACCCATTCCTGTACTTCCTAAAACAGTATCATTTAATAAAATCCCCTGCCAGATAGTACCATCAAAACCATCAGTCAGATAGTCATGACCTGTACTGAAATCATCAGTATAAACTGTTCCATCCTGAGCAGATACAGTTCCAAAACTTACAAATGCTATGCATACGATAGCAACTAAAAATGTAAAATTCTTCATAATCATCAATTTTTAATTATACAATATAATCTATTTTACTTATGTTAAAATTGGTAAAATTGAATGATTCTGATCAATATGTATGTTGAAAATAGTAGTATAAATGTGCAATCAGTTGGTTTCAACCAATAGTCCCAACACGAATTAACACACTGACTTTAAGGTATTTTTAATATCCACTGCAATAAAACAGACCATATTATCAGGTTATTATTAAGAAAGCAATAAACAGAAAGAAGCGATCAGATCTCTGACCGCTTCTCTATGATAATACCGGAATATCCGGGAATCAATGGATTACCTCTTCATAAATTTTACAGATTCCACTGTTGATCCATCACTGAAATGAACGATATAAATACCATTTGTTATACTTTTCATATTTAATCTGACTGTTTCTGAACCAGAAACCTGCTTCGTGATAACCTTGGCACCATTAATGTTGTAAACTGACAAATAACCCGGTTTAACTGGTTTTGAGAATACAATATTTAATTCATCTCTCACAGGATTTATGATTTGCATAAGAGCCTCATTCGCTTCATCCGCCTGATCCAGACCTGTATCATCACTTATAGTCACTGCTATTTCCAGCATCTCAATCTTTTCATTCGCCATGAAACCGTAGTATACGGTATAAGTGTACGAAAGCATTGAATCCACATTATCGGGATACTGACCAATTGAAACATAGTCCAGATCCGTACTTTCATAATTTACAAATACTGATGCATTTGCGCCCCAGGCACCATATTTGGATTCCAGGTCATACCAGAATACATTATCTGTAGCAGTTATATCTGTAATACTTTCATCTGTATCGTATGTAACAACAGCTTCTATTTCACTCATTGCACTTATACCAAGATCGGATAAGATTTGTTCCACATCAAACTGTAATGGATCTGTAGAATAATCTGTTCTTGGTGGAACAGTAATCGCCAATGACTGGGTATCTACAACTATCGCTGTAATTTCTGGTGCATCAACAACAGATATATTGATAACAATTTTTTCTATTTTATCATTGGCAAGAAAACCTATCATTGTTTTTGCTGTTTCTCCTACATGCAGACTATCCGGGAACTGGCCAACACCTATCCGGTTATCTTCAAGCACACCGTAAGCTGTAAAGGCAACTCCTCCGCCGCCCCAGTTTGATACATAACCATTGCGTGCAGTCCAGAATCCATCATCTGCCGTGTAGCTGTCGGTGTAAGAACCATCTTCATTAAAGCCAATAACAGTTGCTTCACTGATATCTGTTATACCAAGATCTGTAAGGGTCTTGCTTAGATCGAATTCAACAGAATCAATGGCATAGGACGTATTGGGAACAACTTCCACACTTAAATTCTGTACAATCTCTGCTTCTCTTATGGTTACAGCTATCTCCAGCATTTCAATTTTATCGTTGGCCATAAAACCATAATAAACGGTATAAGTGTACGAAAGCATTGAATCCACATTGTCTGGATACTGACCTATTAAGACATGGCTCAGATCGGTATTTTCAAAATTCACAAATACTGAAGCATTTTCACCCCAGGCTCCATATTTGGATTCCAGATCGTACCAATACACATTACCTGTGGCTGTCATGTCTGTTATACTTTCGTCTGTATCATAAGTTACTACCGCCTCAACTTCAGTCATCGAAGCTATTCCAAGGTCACTTAATACCTGGTCCATATTAAAAGCCAGAAGATCGGTGGAATAATCTGTTCTCTGTGGAACGGTAATCGCCAATGACTGGGTATCTACAACTATCGCTGTAATTTCTGGTGCATCAACAACAGATATATTGATAACAATTTTTTCTATTTTATCATTGGCAAGAAAACCTATCATTGTTTTTGCTGTTTCTCCTACATGCAGACTATCCGGGAACTGGCCAACACCTATCCGGTTATCTTCAAGCACACCGTAAGCTGTAAAGGCAACTCCTCCGCCGCCCCAGTTTGATACATAACCATTGCGTGCAGTCCAGAATCCATCATCTGCCGTGTAGCTGTCGGTGTAAGAACCATCTTCATTAAAGCCAATAACAGTTGCTTCACTGATATCTGTTATACCAAGATCTGTAAGGGTCTTGCTTAGATCGAATTCAACAGAATCAATGGCATAGGACGTATTGGGAACAACCTCAACACTTAAATTTTGTGTGTCTATCACTGTGCCTGTCACCTGTGCCTGTGCACAAATCATGAATGTACTCAGCAGGAAAATAAGGGATTGAATTGTAAATTTTCTCATAATTATCAATTTTTGGTTAATAAAAAAATGTTACATTCAACGAAGTAGACAAATTAACTTTTGTCAGAACACCATGTATGTTGAAAATAGTAGCAGATATGTGCACAGTTTGATTTGATGAAATTCACCAATTCATTTAATCCTTTTTTTGTCATATAATGTCTTTTCCATTAAGCTGCAAATGCGATATTTGCCAACCATTTGACTTTAAAAAAAATGCATAAAAAAAGCGATCAGATTTCTGATCGCTTTAATATCTTATAACATCTTACCAACTTCCACCGGCTCCGCCGCCGCCACCCATGCCGCCGCCGAAACCGCCGAAACCGCCACCGCCGCCAAAGCCACTTCCACCTGAAAAGTTACCGAAAGATCCACCACTGCGTCCGCTTCCCATCATTCCCAGCAATAACCAGAAAGGAAGACTACTTCTGCGTCGACCTCCAAATTGTTGTGAATTATTTCTTCGGTTTGAGCCAATAATTACCAGAATGGCAATAATCAAAAACAGAATCCCTCCAATACCTCCACCGTTGCCAGTGTTTTTTCTGGCTTTCTCCAAATACTGGCTTCCGGTAAATTCACCGGTTGTCAGTCCTATGAGTGTATTTGTTGCTTTGTCGAGACCGCCGTAAATATTATCATCTTTAAAGAGTGGAATCATATCGTATTCCACTATCTTTTTAGCCAGAGCATCCGGAACCAGATGTTCAACACCATAACCTGTTGCAATATAAACCTGCCCTTTAGAGTCATAGGTCTTGGGTTTAACAACAATTACAATACCATTATCTTTCCCTTTAATTCCAACACCCCACTTCGTAAGTAACCGGGTTGCATAATCACTGATTTCATACCCATTCAGGTTGTTCGTGGTTACTATTGCAATCTGTGTAGATGATTCACTGTCGTATTGTACCAGTTTTTGTTCCAGTTTCTGTTGCTCTGCAGATGACAATATACCCGCAAAGTCAAAAACAATTTGCTTTTTATCCGGTTTGTCAGGAATACCGTCATTCTGAGACATTACGTTAAAATTGCCCAGAATGAAGATAAAACTGAAAAGCCAGATGAACGTTTTTAATTTGTTTGATTTATTTTCCAAAAGATATTTCATCTGATAATTCGTTTATGTCGTCTTTTGATACCGGGAAAAATATTTTTAATTTTTCGCCTGCCATTGTTATCGCTTTTTCAAGTCCTTCGGCATATTTACCTTCCTTAAATGCCTCCACCATTGCTTCTTTCGCATCTTCCCAGAAATTTTCAGGAACTTTACTGTTTATTCCGGCATCGCCAATTATGGCAAGTTTGCGATCGTTTGTGGCCAGATAGATGAGAACACCATTCCTGAGTTCTGTTTCATGCATTTTAAGCTTTTCAAACAAAGCTGCGGCACGATCCAGTACATCTTCCTTACAAGTACTGTCCAGATGAACCCTGATCTCGCCGGACGTTTTATTTTCTGCTTCGGCTATTGCGCTAACAATCCGCTTTTGTTGTTGTTCTGTTAAAAAACTTCGTGCTCCCATATTTAAAATTTTACTTCAGGTGCCTGAGATGCGCCTTCCTGTGCTGAAAAATATGGCCGTTTCTCCAAGCCTGCCATATTGGCAAAAAAGCTGCCCGGAAATGTTCTTATGGACGAATTAAAGTTTTGTGCGGCCTGATTAAACCTTCTGCGTTCTGTAGCAATTCTGTTTTCCGTTCCCTCAAGCTGGGCCTGTAGTTCCATAAAATTCTGGTTAGCTTTCAGCTCCGGATATCTTTCAACCACAACCATCAACCTGCTTAATGCAGATGATAACGCTTCCTGGTTTTGCTGAAACTGTGCCAGTTGACTGGCGCTCATATCATCGGCATTAATGTTAGTATTGGTCGCCTTGGCTCTGGCTTCCACAACGGCGGTCAGAGTCTCCTGCTCGTGTTCGGCATAACCTTTAACCGTATTTACCAGATTAGGTATTAAATCCATACGACGCTGATAAACATTCTCAACCTGTGCCCATTGGGCGGACACGGCTTCATCGGCAACTTTAAGTTTGTTGGTTCTGCCAACACCCCAGGAAACCACTATGAAAATAAAAACGACTACTGCGATAATAGCGATTAACGATTTTTTCATTTCTTAAGTTTTTAATTGTTTTAACTGCAATTTACAAGAATTATTCCAAATTACACCGTCAGTCAAAATGTCTCAGTCAACGTTATCCCCTTTAATACCGTAAATACAGACCGTATTTTTATTCGTTTAAAAAATGAATTGTTTCAACCAAACTTCAACAATCAAAATCTGAAGCTTAATTTTGTTACCTTTGCCTCAGATTGGTGTCTGGTTCATTTTCATGAACCGGATTAAAAGGGAACCCGGTGTAAATCCGGGACTGTTGCCGCAGCTGTAATCCCTGATGTGTTTCAGGCAATACTCGGCCACTTTTATCCTCCTTATCCACGAAGTATCGGGACGAAAGAGGATGTCTAACAAGACTTAACCATGTAGCATGAAGGGAAACCTCCTTCGCCAGGGCTACGGAGGTTAAAAAGGGAAGGCGCCTGAGACGGGAAAGTCAGAAGACCTGCCACTCGGATATTAATACATAAAGGTCGGGCAAACCTGCATGTATTATATTTAAAACAATGTTTAAATACAAAATTAGTACAGCAGCCATTACTGGCCTTATTCTGTTCTTCTGGAATCAGCATATGTGCGGGCAAATGCTTTATATTTCCGATACGCTTGAACTGGAAACATTTACAATTGAACAGTCCAGGCAACATACATTCGATGTCGGCAATAAAAAAATTTCGGCTGATTCAGTGTATCTGGAGCAATATGAAGGATCATCACTAAATGAGCTTCTGGGATTGCTTGCTCCCTTAAATCTGAAAAACGGAGGAACATCAGGAGCCGTATCTACATTATCGCTAAGAGGTGCCGGAGGAGCCAGGACGCTGGTAACCTGGAATGGCATCCCACTGAATTCGCTTACTTCAGGAGATGTTAATCTTTCTCTTTTGAATAGTTCTGCATTTAATGAGGTGATCCTCAACTACACCGCTCCTTCAACACTGTACGGCAGCAGCTCCTTCGGTGGCGTTCTGGAACTGAACAATAAGCCGGGCTTTTTACCTGAAATTTCAGCAGGATTGTCTCATGTTTATGGCAGCTTCAATACTGAATCCTCAACAGCCATGTTTAAACGGTCGGGTATGCACTTCTATACCCAAACCAATGCATGGAGATACGATTCAAAAAACAATTTTCCGTATTTTGATATGTATTATGATAAAACGTTGAACAGGTCGTTTGCAGAACACTCAGGACATGGACTGATATCAAATAACAGTTTTCGTATTGGATCAGCAAATATCATCTCTGCCTCAATCTGGTACCAGGATAATATGTCACATCTGCCACCTGAAAACGGGACACACCCTAATATGAAACGCAGCACGCAATCTGATCAGTCAGTCAGAACATTTCTGAAATGGAACATGGAACATGATGATTTGTATGTGACAGCTAAAGTGTATTACATAGATGAACATCTGCTTTACACACAAAAACTCACACCTGCCGATTCTTCGTATTCCATTTATTCTGATATTCATCCTGTAAAAACAGGACTGGATATTGATGCCCGTTATACTTTTGGTTCAGCCTTAACCGCTGATTTTGGATCAACACTATATCATAATCTGGCCAGGGGTGCAAATTACGTAGCTGTCCCTTCTGAAACCAACCTGGCCTTATACTCTGCCTGGCTGTTAAAACTGAAGCAGGTAAACCTTGTCGCTTCAGTCCGAAAAGAGTTTCATACACAATACGATCCACCGGTTCGGTTTGGTTTAGGTACAAACTACAGTTTAGTAAATAAACGTTTAAATTTCAGGTTCAATATGAACCAAAAATACCGTGTACCAACTTTTAACGACAAATACTGGCCTGGTAGTGGCAATCCTGATCTGAGACCTGAAACCGGTTATACACTTGACGGAGGGATAGATTTTAAAAAACAGTTTCAGAATTTTACTTTGTCGGGAGATGTAACCTTATACAGAAATAATATCCGGGATATGATTGTCTGGATTCCGACAGAAGATGGCCAGTGGAAACCACGAAATCAGACTAACGTTCTAAGCAAAGGGATAGAAAGCCATGCAGCAATTACAATACGGATTTTGCAACATTTGCAGGTTACAGGATCCACCTCATTTGATTTGAATAATTCATCAGATGACGAATCGGCTTTGCAACTGATTTACACACCAAGATACAGGTCCCTCTCAACAACAACAATCAAATATAAAAACTTAACCAGCCTGTTTAATTTTTCATTTTTGTCGCGAAGACGGTACGACAGTTCCGGATTCAGTCTGCCGGCATTTTACACCTCAGATCTTGCTCTGCAATACAAAATACAAATTCAACATATAAACCTGTTTATCACCGGAAAAATAAACAATATACTGAATAAGACAGAGCCCTATGTTAAAGATTTTCCCATTCCCGGAAGGAATTATCACATGGGACTTAAGATAAAATATCATCGTAAATATTAATCATAAATATTCGCTATCATGAAAAAGTTATTTCACCTATTATTAATTGTACTTGTTTCAGGATTGGTTGCCTGTGAAACAGAAAATCCACAACCTGAAGAAATTATCGGTCTTGGAAGCGGCGTCTTCGTTCTGAATGAGGGCAATTTCGGAGCCAACAATGCATCATTGTCATTTTACAGCAAAGATTCAATGAACCTGACCAATAATGTGTTTCAAAGCCTTACAGGAAAAGAGCTGGGCAATGTGCTTCAAAGCATGAGCATCATCAATGGTAAAGCATATCTTGTAATGAATGCCAGCCAGAAAATTGAAATACTGGATCTGAATACGTTTGAAAACTCCCGGATTACCGATTTGAGTTATCCCAGGTATATGATCCAGGCCGGAACAAACAAGGCTTACATCAGTAATGGAAATGGTTATAATCAGGATTACATATACGTCTTAAATACAACAACCAATAGTCTGACTGATTCTATTGCGATTTCAACCGGTCCCGAAACTTTCCTCAAAGATGGTTCAGATGTTTATGTAGCCTGTAAGGGAGGATACCTGACAGATAGTACACTTTACGTCATTAACTCAGAAACCGATAAGATAACCGACACCATTGCCGTGGGAGAGGTTCCTGTAGAAATGGTTAAAGATGCATCCGGTAGCATCTGGGTACTTTGTAATGGCAGAATTGTATATGCCAGCGACTGGAAAACTGTAATTAAAACTATTCCCGGTTGTCTTAAAAAGATTAACCCACTAACGAAGCATGTGGAACAGACCATTACATTTGCATCTCCGGTGGCTGGTTTCGGTACAAATAATCTTGCAATAAATAAGGAAGGTACAACACTGTATATCAATAATGGAGACATCAAAGCATACGATATTGAAAATGATTTGATGTCTCCACTTATTTTAAATGCTAACTGGTATGGCATTGACGTTGACCCGCAAACCGGGAACATCTGGGGAACCCTGTTTTCTGGTAAGGTACAGGTCTATAATACTGAGGGGAACAGACTGGCTGAATACACGGCCGGAGTTTCCCCAAATGGCGTTGTATTCTTTAATTAACAATAATATTATCAGCCCAACCTGCATGGCAGGTTATAAAAAAGCCTTAAGGAGAATTCCCTAAGGCTTTTCTTTTATCGATATGCTGATTAATATTACGATTCTTCTCCTTTCAGGTATTTGTTGAAGAACTTAACCATTGCTTTGTAAAAGTCGAACCTGTTTTCTTCATTGCGAAAACCATGGCCTTCGTTTTCCTTCACCATGTATTCCACGTCCACTCCTCTGCTCCTCAAGGCCTCAACAATCTGATCTGATTCATCAATATTTACACGTGGGTCGTTTTTACCCTGAGCAACAAACAAGGGTGCCTTTATCTGATCCACATGAAATACGGGTGATACTTCTGCCATCATTAAGCTGTCTTTTACCGGATCACCCACCATTTCGTACATCATATCCATCATTGGCTTCCAGTAAGGAGGAACGGTATTCATAAAAGTGAACATATTGGATACTCCAACGTAATCCACTGCCGCTGCATACAAATCCGGCGTAAAGGTAACACCGGCCAGTGTGGCATAACCACCGTAACTACCACCGTAAATACCTATTTTTGATGTATCGGCAATTCCCTGGTCAATCAACCATTTTACACCGTCGGTGATATCATCCTGCATAGTTTGTCCCCATTGTTTGAATGATGCTTCCCAGAATGCTTTTCCATAGCCTGTCGACCCTCTGAAGTTCATCTGCAACACAGCATATCCGTTATTGGCAAGCAACTGAACCTCCGGATTAAATCCCCAGTTATCGCGTGCCCACGGACCTCCGTGAGGATTTATGATTACAGGAAGGTTTTTAGGTTCATACCCCTTGGGCAGTGTAAGATATCCATGAATTGTAAGTCCGTCTCTTGACTTATACTCTATGGGTTTCATATCGCACAGCTGTGTCGGATCCAACCATGGACTTAGCTCGGCCAGCTCGGAAAGACCGCCTGTAGCTTTATCAAAAAAGTAATAGGCTCCCCTTGTTTTATCACTGAACGTACGAACCATAAATTTATCTTCTGCCTTATTGGTACTGGCGAATATCACTTCCAGTCCGGGTAATTCAGATTTAACCTGTTCCACCATCTGCTTATATGCATCGTCCAGAAAATGAATATTCCGCTTGGCTGTTGTATACGTAATGGCTAACAGCTTTTTTTCTTTTTTAGAAGACACAAATCCAGAGATATCAGCCTCATCCGTTTCAAAAATGACAGAATCTTCTTTTGCATTGGCTATATCATATAACACAGCTGCAGTTTTATCCCTTCCAAGATTGGACACTGCATATACTTTCTTGTTGTCAAATGTAAAGAGAACCGGACTTAATGTTTCTTTAAAATTTAAGGTAATAACCGGTTTAAAAGGTTCATCTTCCGTATCACGGTAAAGTATCGTCTGATTAACACCGTCTGTTGCAGTTGCAATACGCAGTTTTCCATCATGATCTGTCATCCAGCCCATAATGTTACCGGGGTTCTCTGCAACCATAGTCAACTCTCCGGTTACGATATTGAGGCGGTAAGGATCAAACACCCGCGGGTTTCTCTTGTTAAGACCAATGAGGATCTCATCTTCAATATCCTCCAGATCATCGATAATCTGGGTTCTTACTCCCTCGAAAACCGTTAATCCCTTCATATCTGTCCCGTTGAGATTAACACCATATAAATGGTAATTTTCATCTCCCCCAGTATCCTTTAAAAACAGAATACGGTCGTTGTTTGCCCACATATAACCGGCAATATCCCGTTCTGTTTCACTGGTTATCCGGGTTGCACTGTCCTTACCGATTTTTTGAACAAACACATTCATCCGGTTTTCAAACGGTGCCATATAAGAATAATACTCACCATTGGGTGATAACTTAAAAGATGTCTTTTCGGGGTTTCTGAAGAAGTCTTCCACGGAGATTTTCTCCGCCTTCTGTGAAGTTGAAGTACAACCCGCCAAGCCTAGTAATAAAAACATAGCTGCACTGATTAATTTAATTTTCATCTGATAATTTTTTAGTTGATAATAAGGATATTTGATTAATAAAGCTTTAAAATGTTTCACTCACGTACCTGATGAAACAAATATCTGGAATATAGATATTTATAATACTCAATTTTTCTATAAACACAAATTTAAGACTTTGGGTTCAGTTTAGAAGAATAAATTTGGCGAATTAGTATAAAATGCAGGTAAAAAAAAACCTGCCGAAGCAGGTTTTTAATCAATTATTGTTATGTTTTTTAAACGTCTATATTTGCATATGTGGCATTCTGTTCGATGAATTCACGTCTTGGACCTACGTCATCACCCATCAGCATTGAAAATATATGATCAGCTTCTGCTGCGCTCTCAATGGTGACCTGACGCAAGGTACGCATCTCAGGATTCATGGTTGTACTCCATAACTGTTCAGCATTCATCTCTCCCAAACCTTTATATCTCTGAATGTGCACACTTCCTTCATTTCCACCACCATAGTTTTCAACAAATTTCTGGCGCTGAACTTCATTCCAGCAGTACTCCTCATTTTTACCTTTTTTACAGAGATACAATGGCGGAGTGGCAATGTAGAGGTATCCGTTTTTAATCAGGTCTTTCATGTAACGGAAAAAGAATGTCATAATCAAAGTAGCGATATGGCTACCGTCAACGTCGGCATCCGTCATGATAACAATCTTATGATAACGCAGTTTCTCTGTATTCAGTGCCTTACTGTCATCTTCGGTTCCGATGGATACACCAAGTGCTGTAAAAATATTCTTAATCTCCTCATTTTCGAAGATCTTATGCTGCATGGCTTTTTCCACATTCAGGATCTTACCTCTCAACGGCATGATCGCCTGAAAGCGTCTGTCGCGACCCTGTTTGGCTGTTCCACCTGCAGAATCTCCCTCAACTAGGAATATTTCACACTGTGTCGGATCCTTTTCAGAACAGTCAGCCAGCTTACCCGGCAATCCTCCTCCGGTAAGAGCACCTTTACGCTGTACCAGCTCGCGGGCTTTCCTTGCAGCATGTCTTGCAGTTGCTGCAAGAATAACCTTCTCTACAATAGCCTTTGATTCTTTCGGGTGTTCTTCAAGGTAATTAGACAACATCTGACTCACTGCCTGATCAACAGAAGCACTTATCTCAGAGTTACCCAGTTTTGTTTTGGTCTGACCTTCAAACTGAGGCTCTGCAACTTTTACAGATACGACAGCGGTTAACCCTTCTCGGAAGTCATCTCCGTTAATATCGAATTTAAGCTTTGCCAGCATTCCTGACTTATCAGCAAAATTCTTAAGTGTTCGGGTCAGCCCCCTGCGAAATCCGGTAAGATGTGTACCCCCTTCAATGGTATTGATGTTATTAACGTAAGAGTATACATTCTCCGAAAATGAGGTGTTGTATAAGATAGCGATCTCTACCGGCACATCATTTTTTTCAGTTGAAATATGAATGACGTCTTCAATCAGCGGCTCTCTTGATTCATCAATAAAGGTTACAAATTCAGATAATCCTTTTTCTGAGAAAAAAGAGGCACTCTTAGGATTTCCTTCCTCATCCTTGTTTCTGAGGTCCGTCAGTTTCAATCTGATGCCTGCATTCAGAAATGCCAACTCGCGCAACCGGGCTGCAAGAATATCAAATTTATATTCTGTAGTTATAAAGATAGAGGCATCCGGCTTAAACGTAATAATGGTTCCCTTTTTATCTGTAGTCCCGACTTCTCTTACACTGTATACCGGTTTCCCAATTTCATATTCCTGAACGAAAATCTTACCATTTTTATGAATTTCAGCTTTCAAATGAGTTGATAGCGCATTCACACAAGACACCCCCACACCATGCAGACCACCTGAAACTTTATAGGAATCTTTATCAAACTTACCACCTGCGTGCAATACAGTCATAACGACTTCAAGGGCGGATTTTCCCTCTTTTTTATGCATCTCCACCGGAATACCACGACCATTATCGGTAACTGTAATGGAATTATCTTCGTTTATAAACACTTCAATGTTATCACAGTGTCCGGCAAGTGCTTCATCAATGGAATTATCAACAACCTCATAAACAAGATGATGCAGACCTTTCACTCCGACATCACCAATATACATTGCAGGCCTTTTTCTTACCGCTTCCAGGCCTTCAAGTACCTGAATGCTCTCCGCAGAATACTCTTTACCCTCAAATTTCTTTACAATATCCTCACTCATAATAAGTTGTAATTTGTTAACAAGGACCCGTCGTCCTATATGTGCATCAAACAAAGATAACAAAACTTACCCGCCAACCGCCCTGAAAAAGGGTTAAAAAGCAATAAATTTTCCACAAAGTTTCCACTATTTCAAACGCCTGAAAAAAGGATGAATGAACGCCATACAAAAGGGATTTACAGTGTGTTAGCCATGAATTAATAATTGCTTATGAATAATGTATGATTCCACATCAGTCGGGTTTAAAAATAAATCTTTACTTTTGCTGAGTTGCAAGCTCAACAGGCAATTAAATACTTGCATGTAAAATTAAAAATTAGATTATGTCATTAAAACGTAGTATTCAAGATCTGAGAAAGCGTAGGGCCCTGGTGCAAAAGGGCGGTGGCGACAAGGCAATTGAAAAACAGGTTGCCATGGGAAAACTGACTGCCCGTGAACGTATTCTCGCTCTGCTCGACAAGGATTCATTCAACGAATACGACCTTTTCGTTGAGCATCAGTCTCGCGATTTCGACATGGACAAAAAAGTTCTTCATGGCGATGGTGTAATTATTGGAACCGGTACTATTTATGGTGCTTCTGTTTGCATATTTGCTCAGGACTTTACCGTTGCCGGAGGATCTCTTGGTCTGATGCATGCCCGCAAAATCACAAAGATCATGGATCACGCCCTAAAAATGAGGGTTCCCTTAATTGGTATAAACGATTCAGGTGGTGCACGTATACAGGAAGGTGTGAATTCACTGGCCGGTTACGGAGAAATATTTTACCGTAACACAATGGCATCCGGTGTAATTCCGCAGATTTCTGTGATACTGGGACCTTGTGCAGGTGGTGCTGTTTATTCCCCGGCACTTACCGATTTTGTATTCGTGGTGGATAACATCTCAAAGATGTTCATTACTGGTCCCAGCGTAATACAAACGGTTTTAGGGGAAGAAATCACCATGGAAGATCTCGGGGGTGCGCGTGTACACGCAGAAATAACAGGAAATGCTCATTTCTTTGCGGAAAGCGAGCAGGAATGTTTTGATCAGATTAAAAAGCTCATCACTTATATTCCATGGAATAACACAACCAAAGCCAAAGCTTTTCCACCCAAAGATCCTACATTCGATAAAAAGATCGATGAAATTGTTCCGGGTGATCCAAAACAGCCATACGATGTACGCGATTTGATTAAAGCTGTTGTGGATGATTCTGACTTTATTGAAATACAGGAATTATGGGCATCAAACATTGTGATAGGCTTTGGCCGTATCAATGGTGAAACTGTTGGTTTTGTTGCCAACCAGCCACTGGTCCTTGCAGGTGTTCTGGACTGTGACAGTTCAGATAAGTCCGCACGCTTTATCCGCTATTGTGATTCCTTTAATATTCCGATTGTCACGCTCGAGGACATGCCGGGCTACCTGCCGGGTGTTGATCAGGAACATTCAGGTGTTATTCGCCATGGTGCTAAAGTTCTTTATGCCTATTCGGAAGCTACAGTTCCGAAAATTACAGTTATCATCCGTAAGGCATATGGCGGAGGTTATATAGCAATGAACTCCCGACACCTGGGTGCCGATTTCATGTTTGCGTGGCCAAGTGCTGAAATTGCAGTAATGGGACCGGAAGGTGCGGCTAATATCATCTTTAAAAAAGAGATAATGGAAGCTGAAGATCCGGAAGCTATGCGCATTAAGAAAGTGGAGGAATACCGTGAAAAATTTGCGAATCCATATGTTGCTGCAGCTAAGGGTTACATTGATTCGGTTATTGAACCGGAAGAAACCCGTGAGTTACTTATCCATGCGCTTGAGGTAAGTAAACATAAAGAGGATCATCGTCCCGCGAAAAAACACGGGATACCACCATTCTAAACACTAAAAGTTCATTTATTATGGATGATAAACAAAACTCAGAATTAAAATCTTTACGGATTGGTGACACGATCTATCAAACCCGGACCACACGGAAATTTAACAACCGTAAGGTTTGGGAATATCCTGATCCAACCAAGATTGTATCCTATATTCCCGGTACCGTTATAGCCCTTGAAGTTCAGGAAGGCCAGAAACTCAAAGCCGGTGATACAATTCTTGTGTTCGAAGCAATGAAAATGCATACTAAAATCACGATGCCATATGATGGTGAAATTGTGAAGCTTCATGTCGGACTTGGGGACAAATATCCCAAAGAGCATATCCTTGCTGATATCAAATGATGTGATTTTCAGAATATATGAATCCCCGGTTGATTAAAACCGGGGATTTTTTTTTGATTTTGGGGTTTAGCTATATTACGTTAACTTTGAAATAGGCATTTGCAGAACAAGTGCAAATCCCCTTCCTTCGGGATCTTCAAATTAAACAACTATTACGAACTTGAAAATCAGAATAGATGAAAAAAGTTGCAATTATCCTTTCAGGCTGCGGGGTATATGATGGTGCTGAAATCCACGAATCAGTGCTGGCCATGCTTGCACTGGCCAGAAACGGATTGGAATACTCTCTTTTTGCCCCGGACAAGGAACAGGCACATGTCATAAATCACCTCACGGGCGAGGTAATGTCTGAAACAAGAAATGTACTAACCGAAGCTGCACGTATTGCACGTGGTGACATTTCTGCACTCCAGGAACTTGATCCGGAGGACTTTGATGCAATCCTGCTGCCGGGAGGCTTTGGCGTGGCTAAAAACCTTAGCTCATTTGCATTTGATGGCGCTGACATGGTGGTAGACCCACAGGTGGCGGCCCTGATTAAAGCCTTCGCTGACAGTAAAAAGGTCATTGGTGCATTATGTATTGCTCCTACCGTTGTTGCCAAAGTATTGTCGAAAGTGGAGGTTACCATTGGTGAAGATGAGACTACGGCAAGTGCGATTGAAGCCATGGGAGCTAAACACACTCCGGCAGACTACACTGAAGTCGTTATGGACCCAGAGCAAAGAGTGGTAACAGGGCCATGTTATATGCTGGACAGTACAATCTCCCAGATTGCCGAAAATACAGACAATGTGGTCAAAGCCATGATTGAACTGATGTAGAAATGCCTGGGAAATTCCGCTTTAAGCAGTTTGAAATTGACCAGGAAGGTGCAGCTCAAAAAGTAGGAACGGACAGTGTGCTTCTTGGTGCCTGGGTTAATCACAGTTTATGCAAAACAATTCTGGATATCGGTTGCGGAACCGGTGTCCTGGCTTTAATGATGGCACAACGATTTCCACATGCCATGATTGATGCTGTGGAAATAGATGACGCCGCATGCCGATGTGCCGTAAAAAATGTGGAGAATTCCATGTTCAAATACAGAATAACAGTATGGCATCAGAAAATACAAACCTTTAGCACTCCGGTACAATACGATCTTATCATTTCAAATCCACCATTTTTTTCTTCAGGCCTTCAATCACCTGCACATCAGCGTTCTGCAGCCCGGCATACTGATCATCTTACGCATGACGAACTACTGCATTCTGCTGAAAGACTGCTAAAAGATTCCGGATCATTTGCGCTGATCTTACCTGAGCAGGAAGCGAACGGCATCGGTTTGAAAGCCATCCGATTTGGGTTGTTCAGGACCAGGACCTGCCATGTGCATCCCTTACCGGGAAAAGAGCCAAACAGGGTCATGATAACATTTCAAAAAGATGCAGCGGATAAACTATCTGTTGAACACATTGTTGTAAGAAACGCTGACCGGACTTACAGCGAAGCATACAAAATTCTTACGAAAGACTTTTATCTCAGCTTATGACTATTGACGTTGAAATATCAGCGAATCATGTTAACCCCCAAAAAATTAAGGGTAAAACAGTTATTGTTATTGATGTCCTGCGGGCAACATCTGTAATGACCACAGCTTTAGCCAACGGAGCGCTGAAAATTATTCCGGTAAAAACCACGAATGATGTATTTGCAGTAGCCAGAGATTACCCACAGGTTATTAAGGCAGGTGAACGCCACGCAGAAAAAGTAGAGGGATTTGACGCCGGTAATTCTCCCTTTGAATTTTCAAAGCCATATGTGAAAGATAAAGTTATTGTCATGTCGACAACAAACGGTACCAATGCCCTGCTTCAAACCAAAGAGGCTAAGCAGGTTATTATCGGATCATTCCTGAACCTTAATGCTGTAGTGCGGCATATTGAACAACGCAGAGACGATATCATACTGCTGTGCGCCGGAACAAACGGGGAATTTTCGCTTGATGATGCGTTATGTGCAGGTGCTTTTGTTCATGAAATAGCTCATAAATTCGCTTGCCGGCTTTCTGATATCGCTTCAGCACATGACCAACTCTACCGGTTCAGTAAAGACCTGCATACGTCATTAACCGAATGCATGCATTACAACATACTACGGTCAAAAGGTTTACAAAACGATCTGGATTATTGCCTTACCCTTAATATTCTGGATATAGTACCGGTATGGAAAAACGGGGAAGTCAGGATATAAAAATACAGGAATACAGTTATACTGATTCCTGTTCTGTCATCTTAAACAAATTTATTCAGTGATATACTTGTTAAGTATAATGTGTGCAATTAAACCTAACACCATTAAAACCGCAGCAATACTCAGATTGGTATTGGTAGTAGTGTTAAGAAAAGCGGGAATAATTAATAGCAATACACCAATTACCACAATTAAAATTCCTAAATATTTAAGAAAACTTTTCATCTGAAAATGTATTTATGTTTGCGAATTAATTTGCTTTACAAAAAAACAACAAATCAGTTAAAAATAAAACTTTTAATTCATTTTATTTGTGAACGTATTTGAAGGGCAGGATATTATTTATGACAGCATTTAATAAAATCAGTTTTATACTCAGCAAATGGTACAATACAAACAAAAGAGATTTACCATGGCGTCAAACTAGTGATCCGTACAGGATATGGATATCAGAAATCATACTTCAGCAGACACAGGTCAGGCAGGGACTGAATTACTACCACAGATTTATCGAACGCTTTCCTGATATCATATCACTGGCTGAAGCAGATGAGCAGGAGGTTTTAAAACTTTGGCAGGGTCTTGGTTATTACAGCAGAGCACGCAATCTTCATTTTGCCGCAAAACAGTTAAATAATCAGTTTGAAGGTAAGTTTCCTGACAATTACAACAAGATTCTATCTCTTAAAGGTGTCGGAGAATACACCGCAGCTGCGGTTGGAAGTATTGCATTTAATCTGCCTTATGCTGTGCTCGACGGAAATGTAGCCAGGGTAATCTCCAGACTATTCGCAGTTTCAGAACCGGTTAATACAGTAAAAGGTAAAAAGATTCTTCAGAACCTTGCAACTGAACTGCTGAATAAGACTGAGCCCGGCGAACATAATCAGGCGATGATGGAGTTTGGAGCTCTACGGTGTACGCCTAAAAGTCCGGACTGCAATACCTGTCCGCTTAACGATAGGTGTGAAGCATTCCGTTTAAACCTTGTTTCTTCGTTACCGGTTAAAGAAAACCGGATAAAACAACGAACACGGTACTTCTTATATCTTGTTTTTGATCACGGTCATTATACGTGGATCAGAAAAAGAAATGACAAGGATATCTGGCAAGGCCTTTTTGAGTTTCCGCTGCTTGAACCGGAAAATCTGGATGACGACACTGTAATGCAAACTATTGAAAGAAAAACAGGAACATCTAATTTAGAAGTGCTATACCTCTCAGAACCGTATAAACATATTCTTTCGCATCAGGTAATTATGGCCCGTTTTATTGTTCTGAAAGCAGCTTGTCCTGAACATGTTTTAAGGGCCGGAATGATAAAAAAAAGCGAGATAACAGATTATCCTGTATCCCGGCTTACTGAACGTTTTTTTGAAGAAAGACCGTTCTAAACTTCTGAAAGAATTTCGTAAAGATTTTCAAACTTGGTTTTGTAATCATCAATTGACCGGCGAATGACTTCGTAAGCTTCTTCCTTACCATAGGTATGGGTTATTTCTGCCTGAATTGGCTTACCCGGCAAATCCTTATATGTAAGGAAATAGTGCTGTAAACGATCTATCACCTCGCTTGAGCAATCGCTGATATCATTGTACCTGCCATAAACCGCGTCATTGTCAAGTACAGCAACGATTTTATCATCAGCTTCATTACCATCAATAAACCTGAATCCGCCAATTGGTCTGGCGTCAACCAGGATGTCGCCATGAGAAATAACTTTTTCAGTAAGAATACAAACATCCAAAGGATCCCGGTCTCCATGCACACCTTCCCTGCCGGTCTTTTCACGACAGAATTCCCCAACTTTTTCACTACAATATGTCTGTGGAATAAACCCGTAGAGGGCCGGAATAATGTTGGAATACTTTTGTGGCCTGTCAATTTTAAGGTAACCTGTTTTCTTGTCCAGTTCAAACTTTACCGTATCTGTAGGAACCATTTCCACAAAACAGGTCAGTTTTTGCGGTGCTTCCTTTCCGATTTCAACGCCATGCCAGGGATGCGACTTATACCTTAAGCCCATCAAACGGCCAATCGGATTCATTACTTTGTCCATAAAAAAATTAAGGTTTATATGTTTATCATATAAACACCCTTTGTAACAAAGTGTTCAGGCTATTCTGATTCCAGGGAAGATTTAATTTTTGCCTTCAGTTTATCAAATTCTTCCTGGCTGAACCCAATGGTTTTATATACTACTTTACCATCCATATCCACTAAATAGGAACGCGGAATATACTGTGCGGCAAACTTTGAAAAGACATCACGGTCAGGATCAGGATAAAACGGCATTTCGAATCCTTTTTGAGTTTTGAATTTATCAACTTCCTCCCAGCTATGTTCCCTTCCGAATACCATCAGTTCAAATTCCGGATTAGCCTTATAAACATCCCAGATTTCTTTTTCAACATGCGGCAGTTCCTGAATACATGGACCACACCAGGTCGCAAAAAATACAATCAATACGTATTTATCCCTGAAATCTTTCATTGCGGCATTTTCTGTTTTACTGACCGCAAATGTAAAATCCGGGACTTTATCTCCTACCTCTACTTCAGTATTCTGACCAAACGCATAAATCGGAATCAGAATAAGCATTACCAAGAATTTCTTCATCATTTGGTTTTGTTTTAATGGGATAAAGATAAGCATATAATTTTCAGGAAAAGTTTGCAAGCGCTGGTTTAACAAATTCCTTTGACTATTTTAGCCGGAAAGAACTGAAATGGAAGAAAAAAAATTCAGGTGTCTTGATTGTGGATGGGAAGGTGTTGATGTGGAATTTGACCAGATTGACACCTGTATGGGTGCAGATGAGACTGAAATGTGTCCGGAATGCGGCAGTGTTAATGTGGTCCCTTTTTTTACTCCTGAACCAAAACCGTAAAATGGAATTTACTTCCTTTACCCGGTTCAGATTCCATCCATATTTTACCTCCCATCAACTCAACAAGTCCTTTGCATATAGACAGACCAAGACCTGTACCGGGCAATTTGTTTTGCCTTGTGTTTTCAGCCTGACCGAAGCGTTCAAAAATAATTTCCTTTGACTCGTTACTTATTCCGGTTCCTGTATCTGAAACAGTAATCTGTATATGTGTTTCGTTTAAGGTATAAGACACTTTTACATAACCTGAAGAAGTGTATTTTATTCCATTATTGATCAGATTAAATAATACCTGCTTCAATCGGATTGCATCGGTTTGCAATTCCGGATCATGCCCGTTGACCTGTAATTCAAAACGAACATGTTCCTGTTTTTCTCTGTAGCTGTGACTGTTTATTATGGTTTCTTCAACCTCTTTCAACAGCATATTCAAAAGGACTTTCTCTTTATTAATTTCTACCTGTCCCGATTCAATACGAGCTACATCAATAATATCTGAAAGAATATTCAGCAGGTATTCTCCATTTTTGTGAATCAGTGCACTGAAGTCTTTGATCTGATCCAGTTCAAGCTCATCGGTAGAAATCAGTTCGGCAAAACCCAGGATGGCATTCAGAGGAGTTCGTATTTCATGAGACATGTTAGCTAAAAATGCTGATTTTAACGAATCGCTTTCCTCTGCTCTTTTTCTGGCTTCTACCAGTTCATCTTCATAACGTTTCCTGTGCGTTGTATCGTGCGCAAACCCCTGAATAAAAGTCTGGTTATTTTCATTAATAAGTACATTCGAACGGGTATATAACCAAAGTATTTTACCTGCTTTGGTCTTAACTTTATACTCCCGGGATATCCCTTTGGATCCTTCGGAGGCAACACGCTTAATAATTTCTACTATCTCAGCATGGTGTTCAGGACAAACAATATCCAGAAGGTTCATCTTAAGAAATTCATCCCTTGAATAACCCAATATATCGGTTCCTGCATCATTAATATCCAGCAGATTCCCCTTAGCATCGTGCATGTAAACGATATCGAAGTTACCGTTAAATAAGGCATTGTAACGCTGAAGCAAGTAGATATAGTCGCTTTTGGGCACCACGTCATCCTTAAACATGTTATAATCTTCATTGAAGATTATCGGTGAAACCGGCATATTGTTATTTTTGTGGTCAAAATAGTAAAAATTTATGATTCTGAATTACAGTGGTTATATTTATAACCATTTTATTTAAAGAATATTTCAGATCCCTGTGAGCATCTTAAAAGATTAAAACATGAAAAGTTTTACAACCAGATCCCTAAATGTGGATTATCCGAAGGAAGAACCTTACAACGCATTGCAAATGCCGGTATATAATGCTGTTGCATTTGAATTTGATACATCAGAGGATATTGCAGCTAATTTTCAGGGTAAGCTGCCTGCTCATGCCTACAGCAGAACAGGAAATCCTACAACTGAATACCTGGAACTGAAGCTTAAGACACTTACGAACAGCCATCAGGCCATCGCAATGGCATCAGGAATGGCCGCTATTTCCACAACCATTTTTACTTTATGTGCTGCAGGAGATAACATCATTTCCGGGTCAAATCTTTTTGGCCATACCTATGCATTTTTTAATCAGACCATTAAGTCATTTGGAATTGAAAACAGGATTGCAAATCTTAAAAGTGCATCTGATATACTATCTAAATTAGATGCAAAAACCAGGTTGATTTACCTTGAATCGGTCACCAATCCGCAACTTGAAATACCGGATTTCATGATGATCTCAAAAGTTGCCAGGGAGAACGGCATTATTCTGATTGTTGACAGTACATTGACACCGCCCAACGTGTTTTCTTCGCTTGATCATGGTGTTGATGTTGAGGTTATGTCTACAACCAAGTATATTTCCGGAGGAGCCACGTCTGTTGGAGGAGTGGTAATTGATAACGGAACATTCAACTGGAATAAAAATCCTAACCTGAAGGATTATGCCGAAAAATTTGGCCAAAATGCATTTGCAGCTAAACTGAGAAAAAATATTTTCAGGAACATGGGGCCATGTATGTCACCCCAAACAGCGCATTACCAGATTCAGGGTCTTGATATACTCGAACTGAGACTTGAACGATGTTTCGAAAACTGTCTGAAGATCGGAGATTTTCTGGAGGCAAATCCGGGAATTAAACGAGTGGATTATCCCGGTTTAAAATCGTCTGAATACTATGTTCTGGCGCAAAAATATTTCAATGGCGTGCCGGGAACCATCATGACTTTCGACCTTGGATCTGAAGAAGAGTGTTTCCGGTTTATGAATAAGCTGAAGATTATTCGCAGGGCGACAAACCTTAACGACAATAAATCGCTGATTATTCATCCCTGGTCTACCATTTATTGTGAATTTCCGGATGAAAAAAGACAGGACATGGGCATTAGACCAACCATGATGCGCTTGTCGGTTGGAATTGAGAGTAGTGCTGATTTGATTGAGGATATCCGACAGGCATTATCCTGAATCAGAATGGGTAACCAATTGCCAGATGCAGGGCCATGTCGTTTCTGTAAGATGGCGAACTAACCCAACGGCTGCTTGCTGGTTTCGCCGGATCGTAACCTTTTATTCCCAGATCAAGACGAAATACAAAAAAACCAAAGTCAAGCCTGGCGCCGATACCATAAGCCATTGCCAGTTGCTGATAAAAACTGTTGAATTTAAACACCCCACCGGGCTGATCTTCATAATAATCCCGTATGGTCCATATATTGCCTACATCAGCAAACATTGCTCCTTCAATAACCCAAATCAATTTAAAACGGTATTCCAGGTTGAACTGCAGCTTAACATCACCGGTTTTATTCATATAAATTGTCCGGGCATCATCAAATATACCCGGTCCTAACTGCCTTACCTGCCAACCTCTTACTCCATTGGCACCGCCGCCAAAGTACCGCTTTTCAAATGGCAGTACATCACTGTTTCCGTATGGAACGCCAACACCGAATGCAGCATGGTAAACAACTGCATTCTTTTCGTCAATTCTTCTGTTATAGGTTCCTTCCAGGTCAAATTTAAGATATTGAGAATACTTTATCCCCAGAAAGTTATAGCTGTTTTCGAGGCGCGGCATACCTGCAATCCGATCATACAGATACATGAAATTACCCGAACTTTCAATCCCAAACCTGAAGTATTTCGAATCCCGGTAGTTTCTTTCATCCTGATCATTAAACGTGATATTATAACCTGCGCCCAGAATAACATGGTTTTCGTAGCTGTATTTCAAAAACGTTGTATCAATATACTGCCGGAATGTATCTGTCATAAACGGAATACTCACATAATTCAGATCCGGAAAGATAAACTGATGACTCCAGTTGCTTTTGTTTTTTAAATTATACTGCGTTCCGATACTGGCGATATACCGTTCGTAATCCGGCCTTCGCTGAAAGTTATAGGATCCTTTAAAATTCGTATTCGATTTAATATTATCCTTAAAATAACCGCTTAGAAGCGGAAAGAGAAAACGGGGATACAATAATGATGTTTCAAGACCTAATTCATCGGAGTTAAAAGCAGTTTTGTCTTTTAATCCGGTCTGGGTTTCCCGTGCAATACTAAATTTGGCGTTAAACATCTCTCCGCCTTTAAAAAGGTTCTTATGGTTATACCCCAGATTGAGTGCAGCACCAATATTTCCTGACTGGTTGGTCCCTTCAATATCTACAGAGTAGCCCTGAGACTTGGCGTAAGTGATCTGGATTAAACAGTCAAGTGTTGGTTCTATGGTCTTATTCTCGTTAAACCTGATATTCACATATTTAATGATGGGGATAGCTGCCAGCAAGGCATGGGTCCTTTCCACATTTCGGTAATTAAAAAGCTCACCACGCTTAATCAGGTTATTGATAGACAGGATCAATGGCTTAATTTTCAGTTTATCCTTATACAATATCTTAAGTCCGTTGTATTCTATCGTATCAAATGAGCTGTAATATGCAACCGGTTCCTTTAATGCTTTTTGCGGATCAAAATCGGTAATAAAATAAATATCACGTATGGTATACTGCAAATGCGTGGCTTCCACCCTTTGGTTCAGCGCATTTACGATGGTAGGATTACGCAGAACAAGTGTATCCACAATGCTGAGCGGCTGAATGCTGCTGTCGGCCATATAATAGATATAATCCCGTGAGAAATTGTAATATCCTTTTTGTCGCAGTAAACCGGTAATCCGGTCCCGTTCCCTGTTCAGTACATCAATATCAAAATTATCTCCTTCATTAATCAGTGTATTGGATGAATCGGCATCTACTATGGTTTTAATATGCGGATCCGAAATCCTGACATTGTGATCTGCAATTGTAAAAGGCTGGTTAGGGGTTACATCGAAAACAACCTTTGCTTTATGCTTTTTTTCGTAAAAAATAGTGGTATCCTCTACTTCGGCATACAGATATCCCTTGTTATTAAGGTATTTTTGCAGTTCACGCGAAGATCTTTCAACCAGAAATTCATCATAAATGACCGGTTCTTCTCCAATGCGGCGCAACCATCTGTTATACCATCTGTCCATATTGGTTCCGGACATGTTGTATAAGCCGAGATGGAATTTAAAAAGACCTAAAATTTTCAGGTTGGGTTTCTGCTTAAGGTAAGGTTTGAGGTCCGATGGATTCATCTCAAGTTCATCGGAATTTATCTTTACATCACTCAACAAATACTCGTTTTCAGGAACATACCTGGTTGGATTGCATGCACCTAACAACAAAACAAAGAATAATATCCAGATGTATTGTGGTCTCAAACCCGACAGTTTTTTTGTAAAAATAATGAAATTATTAATGCCTAAGCCTTACATAACAGAACGTAATTGTTGTTTTAAAGTATCTCTTATTTCAAAAAAATTACGTTGCAGGATAATCATTTTATCTGCCATAAACTTAAATATTTCAGGCCAGTCTGCCGGATTTAAAAAATCAACATCTCTTCTTTCCACATAGGCTCTTCCTACTTCCTGCCCGTTCTCCCGTATGAATGCAAAATTCCAGATTACATTATCAAGGTCCTGTTCCAGTATTACTTTAAAAGCCTCCACGTATTCATAAACATCCAGCCTGCGATCCTGATTCCGGTGATTAACCTCAACAGCTACCCTGATCCAGTCCCTAGCTACATCAAATTTAAGATCCACATGGTTTATACCGGTATTATGTAAAACAAAAGGGACCTTCCGTTTCCTGAGGTCAGGATGATTCCTGCAGTAAGTATTGAACTCCTGCCAGAACTCCAGTTTAATTGCTTTTTCTTCTTCCTTGCTAAACATCCGTACGTTTATTCAGCCATGCTGTTCCAGCCCTGTGCAATTAAAGCAATTTCCTGTTCACCTCTGGTTACCATGAATGCACCCGCATCTGGTTTTGTGATATGACCAATTACTTTTACGCCTTCAATCATAACTACTTTCTCATAGAAATCCAACGGTACTGTAAAGAGCAGCTCATAATCCTCCCCTCCGTTCAGTGCAGCAGTGACCAGGTTCATGTTAAATTCTTCTGCCAGCTTAGCCGTTTGATAATCAATAGGTATGCGGTCCTCATAAATCCGGCAACCACATTCGGATTGTTTACAGATATGGAGCAATTCGGAGGATAAACCGTCTGAAATATCCATCATCGAACTCAAAGGGATCCCTTTTTCATGAAGCTGGGTTATGATGTCCAGCCTGATTTCAGGCTTCAATTGCTTTTCGAGAACATATTCATATCCGTCAAAATCAGGTTGGGCTCCTTTTACATCGGCCAACACCTTTTTCTCACGTTCCAGAAGCTGAAGCCCCATATAAGCCGCACCAAGATCACCGGTTACACAGATAATATCCGTATCTTTTGCTCCTGACCGGTACACCAGTTTATCCTTTTCTCCTTCTCCGATACATGTAATGCTGATGGTCAGGCCTGTTAATGATGCAGAGGTATCACCACCTATCAGATCCACCTCGTACTTTTCGCATGCCAGTCTTATGCCAGCATAAATATCTTCAATCATTTCAAGCGTAAACCGCGAGGAGATGCCCAGTGAAACCGTTATTTGCTTTGGCCGGGCATTCATGGCAATAACATCTGACAGGTTTACAATTACGGCTTTATACCCAAGATGCTTCAGCGGCGTATATACAAGATCAAAATGTATGCCTTCAAGCAGAAGGTCAGTGGTTACCACAACCTGTTTATCCTTATAATCCAAAACAGCAGCATCATCTCCAATTCCTTTTACTGTTGATGCATGTTTGGGAGATATATCATTGGTCAGATGATCTATTAAACCAAATTCTCCAAGGTCTTTTATGCTTCTTTTTTCCGCCATAACTTTTCAGATAAATATCACTTCAGGATGAAGTATTATTCCAAAATTATCTTCTACTTTTTTTCTAACATGATCCGATAGTGCTAAAATATCGGCAGCTGTAGCATCACCTGTGTTGACAATAACCAGTGGCTGTTTATCATGAACCTTCGCCCCTCCTGAAGTATATCCTTTCAGATTACACTGATCAATTAACCATGCAGCAGGAATCTTGAATCCTCCATCAACTTCGTATGAAGGGATATCCGGATTTTGCTCCTTCAACATTTTGAACACATCATCTGTTACCACAGGATTTTTAAAAAAACTGCCTGCATTTCCGGTTCGGGAAGGATCGGGCAACTTACTCTCCCTGATCGCAATGATCGTTTTTCTGATGTTTTCCAGAGTCGGATCACCATATTTATCATGCAGGTAATTTGAAACATTGCCGTAGTTCAGGACAAACACCGGTTTTTTAGACAGTTTAAAGGTTACCCTTGTGACGATATACTTGTTTTTAAATGCATTTTTAAAGATACTGTCCCTGTAACCAAACTCGCATTCACTGTTTAAAAACTTACAGATCTTCCCCGTTTCAAAATTTACGGCTTCCACCACATCAATCACATCTTTGGCTTCAACGCCGTAAGCGCCGATATTCTGAACCGGTGCTGCACCAACATGTCCCGGAATTAGTGACAGATTCTCCACCCCGCCATACTCGTTTTCAACGCACCATTGGACAAAGCTATCCCAATCCTCGCCTGCTCCAACCCTTACGTAAGCATAATCATGATCTTCATAAACAATCTCTTTACCAGCAATTCCGGAATATAAAATCAATCCGGTAAAATTCCCGGTAAACAGCACATTGCTACCGCCACCAAGAAAAAAGACCTGATGTGATTTTAAGTCTGTCTCTGCCAGAAAATCCACCAGTTCATGCACCGCCTCATACTCAAAAAAATAATTGGCGGTAGCATTTAAACCAAATGTATTGTATTGTTTTAAGGAATAATTACGATGTAACATACTAAAGTATTATATACAGAAAAGTCTGCCCCTGAGAGCAGACCTTTAATGTCATTATGTGGTATATTATCCCTGATTCATTGTAATAAGAAATTCTTCGTTGCTGGTCGTTTTTACCAGTCTGTCTTTCAGAAATTCCATTGCTTCCAGGGAAGTCATATCGCTTAAGAACTTACGCAAGATCCACATCCTGTTCATGAATTCAGAATCAAGCAGCAGGTCTTCGCGACGAGTACTTGATGCAATAATATCCACAGAAGGGAAAATACGACGGTTCGATAGTTTGCGATCAAGCTGCAGCTCCATATTACCTGTTCCTTTGAACTCTTCAAAGATAACATCGTCCATTTTAGAGCCTGTCTCAGTCAGTGCTGTTGCAAGAATGGTCAGTGAGCCTCCTTCTTCTATATTACGTGCTGCTCCAAAGAACCGTTTCGGTTTATGTAATGCATTGGCATCAACACCACCGGATAATACTTTCCCCGATGCAGGAGCCACGGTATTGTATGCGCGGGCCAGACGGGTAATTGAATCCAGAAGTATCACCACGTCATGACCGCACTCAACCATGCGTTTTGCTTTTTCCAGTACAATATTAGCCACTTTTACATGCCGGTCAGCTGGTTCATCAAAAGTAGATGCAATAACTTCCGCATTCACGCTTCTTGCCATATCTGTCACCTCTTCAGGACGTTCATCAATCAAAAGGATCAATAGATATACTTCCGGATTGTTCTCTGAAATGGCATTTGCAATATCTTTCAGTAAAACGGTTTTACCTGTTTTAGGCTGAGCCACAATCAAACCACGCTGCCCTTTACCAATCGGAGAAAACATATCGACTACCCTGGCCGAGATTGTTGAATGTTTACCTCCGCAGAGATTAAACTTCTCATTAGGAAATAAGGGAGTCAGATGATCAAACGGAACCCGGTCACGAATCTCATCCGGCAGACGTCCGTTTATTGTACTGATCTTGATTAATGGAAAATACTTTTCACCTTCCTTGGGAGGACGAATCGTACCGCTTATGGTGTCACCGGTTTTAAGTCCGAACAGTTTTATCTGCGACTGAGACACATAAATATCATCCGGGGAATTCAGATAGTTGTAATCTGAAGAACGCAGGAATCCGTATCCGTCCTGCATGATTTCCAGAACACCTGAACTTGAAATGATGCCATCGAATTCAAAATTCTTATCCAGTCCGTCGGGCAAATCCTGCTTTTTCTCTTTGGGAGCTGCTGGTTTATTTTGTTGATAACCGCCATTGCCGTTCCCATTACCATTCCCGTTATTATTTTGCTGACGGCTCTTGTTATCACCGTTCTGTTGCCATGGCTGTGGTTTATTATTACCGGTTGTCTGCTTTTCTTTATTGGCCTTTTTAAAAGATGAAGTTGTAATTTCTCTCTTTTTCTCAACCTTGGGAGCGCTTTTATAGTCTCCGTTATTCTGAGATTCCTGGCGTGTATTGATGACAGGTTTACTGGTATCTTTTTCTTCTTTGGTGTTTTTTTCGTCTTCTGGTTTAGCAGCATTCCGCTTCACAAATTTACCTTCGGAAGTAGCAGATGCAGCAGCTTCTCCGGAAACCTTAATCCTGGTTCTTCTGGGTCTCTGCTTCTTATCTGCATCAGCTCCTGAACCTTCAGAAGCTTTAACAGCCTGAACATCCAGAATTTTGTATATCAAATCCTGTTTCCTGTATTTTTCAACACTTTTGATATCCAGGTCTTTCGCAATTGCCCTCAAATCTGGTAAAAGCTTATTGCTTAACTCAATAATGTCGTACATAATTAAATGATTATATCACTAGTAAATGAAAGGATAAATAAAACTTATATGATTATCTTAGAAAAACGTTGTGAGTTTGAATCAAAAACGTTGTAGTCCTGTGGGTGCAAATATAAAGCAATTTAACAATTGTGCAAAACTTTTTTAGCAACCTGCAGGATTTTGAAATAAGGTTTAACAAAACTTATTTGTTGTAACCATATTTTCACGTTACAATACCTTAATAACACTCTGATTAACATTTTGTTTATGGTTGTACTGCCACATGATAATTATCAGTTTTTCACCCGGATAAAACCGGTTTGTTTTGTTTTATTAAAAAATGTTTTACATTTGCAGAAGAAACAAGCAATAATGATATTATTCGAAAACAATACATGGTGGTGGCACAGACTATTTCTTAAATCCGGGAAATAAGCTGGTCATTCTATGTAAATAATATAAGACCTGTCGGAATTCCCGGCAGGTCTTTTTTTTGATCATAAAATCACAAAATACATGAAATCAATAAAGATTTTAGCACATACACAGGCTCTGCCTGCAGGAATCACCGACACGGAAACTCCTGTTAGCATTTATCTTAAACTCCGGGACAAGTTTCCCAATACATCACTGCTTGAAAGCTCGGATTATCATGGAAACCGTAACAGCCGCAGTTTTATTTGCTTTGATGTAAGGGGTGGATTTGAGGTAGACCGTAACAAGATTACAATGGTTTTTGCCGACGGTTCAAAACTCAATAAGGAAATCAGTGAAACAACCCGTGTTGTTGATGAACTTAAAACCTTCCTGGATTCATTCAATATATTCAGACTTGGTGAGGACATGAACAATAATGGTATATTTGGGTACAGTGCTTATGATGCGGTTCAGTATTTCGAAAACATCACATTTAACTCTCCCGAACCGGAAGGTTATCATATTCCTGAAATGCGCTATTTCTTTTATAGGTACATCATTACTTTCGATCATTTCAATAACCGGATATACCTGACTGAAAATCTCCGGGAAGGTGAGGAAAGAACTCTGGACAGAATTAAAGTGATCCTGAATGATAAAAAACTGGGGGCACATAAATTCTACCCGTCGATGGATGAAATATCAAATCTGACGGATCAGGAATATATGAAAAACGTATCCCACGGCAAAGCTCATTGTTTCAGAGGAGACGTATTTCAGATCGTCTTATCACGCAGGTTCTCTCAAAAATTCAAAGGCGACGAGTTTAATGTATACCGTGCGTTGCGCAACATAAATCCTTCTCCTTACCTCTTCTATTTTGATTTCGGTGGTTACAAAATTTTCGGATCATCACCTGAAGCGGAAATAAAAGTTGAGAAGGGCACAGCGATCATCAATCCGATAGCAGGAACATTTAAACGCACAGGAAATGATGAACAGGACCGTTTATTGGCCGACCAACTCTGTAAGGATGAAAAGGAAAATGCTGAACATGTTATGCTGGTAGACCTGGCGCGAAATGATCTGAGTCGTAATTCGGATCATGTTACAGTTGAAACCTATCGCGAAGTACAGTATTATTCACATGTTTTACACCTGGTTTCAGAGGTAAGTGGGAAACTGAATAAAGGCACAAATCCCATTGAAGTTTTAGGGAACACATTTCCGGCAGGAACGCTCTCCGGTGCTCCCAAATATAAGGCCATGGAGCTTATTGATAAATATGAACCAGAAGCAAGAGGTTATTACGGAGGAGCAATTGGGTTTTTAGGATTCAGTGGAGATGTGAACCATGCCATTATGATCCGGTCTTTTCTATGCAAGAATAACACTTTATTTTATCAGGCTGGTGCCGGAATTGTTTCTGAGTCGCAAGAGGAAAGCGAACTTAACGAAGTGAATAACAAACTTGGCGCATTAAAAAAAGCCATTGAAATTGCGAAAGAAATATAATCAGAGACACAGGTATCAGGACACAATCCCGATAGCTATCGGGACTGATACTTGATACTTGATACGATATTAAATATATAAATTATCAAAAAATGAAAATATTAGTACTTGATAATTACGACAGTTTTACATACAATCTGGTACATTATTTAAAAGAATTGTGTACTCACCAGGTTGATGTTATCAGAAATGATCAGATCACTGTTGAGGAAGTTGAAAAGTATGACAAAATCCTTCTTTCTCCCGGACCAGGTATTCCTGATGAAGCAGGTATACTAAAGCCCCTGATAAAAAAATGGGGCGAAAGCAAATCTATTTTTGGTGTTTGCCTGGGTTGTCAGGCTATCGCAGAAGTGTATGGCGGAAGCATATACAACCTGAATAAGGTGTATCACGGAGTATCCACTACCATGCATGTCACGGATAAAGAAGAATTGCTTTACAAAAATGTTTCGGAGGAATTCGAAGCCGGACGTTACCACTCCTGGGTTGTGAGCAAGGAAGATCTTCCCAAAGAGATGCGCATCACATCTGTTGACGATAAAGGTGCAATCATGGGAATCCGCCATTTGACACACAACGTTCGTGGGGTGCAGTTTCATCCGGAATCAATCCTGACACCTGAAGGCAAAAAAATGATTAAAAACTGGTTAGAAAATTGCTGAGATGAAAAAAATACTACAAAGACTTGCAGAACATCAGACGCTGACAAAAAAAGAAGCAAAAGAGGCACTTTTCGCCATTTCAAAAGGGGAAGTTAACAACTCGCAAATTGCAGCTTTTCTCACCGTCTTTATGATGCGTTCCATTACGGTTGATGAGTTGAGTGGTTTTCGCGAAACCCTGCAGGAATTGTGTCTCCCCGTTGACTTCAGTGAATTCAATACCATAGATTTGTGCGGAACCGGAGGTGACAGCAAAAACACCTTTAACATTTCAACATTATCCTCACTGGTGGTTGCCGGTGCCGGAGAAAAGGTAGCGAAGCATGGAAATTACAGCGTGTCATCTTCCTGCGGATCAAGCAATGTAATGGAACACTTTGGATACAAATTCACAAATGATACCGACAAACTAAGAAGGCAGATCGATAAACACAACATCTGTTTTTTTCATGCGCCTTTATTTCACCCGGCGATGAAAACTGTAGCTCCTATCAGACGTGAACTGGGCATGAAAACTTTTTTCAATGTCCTGGGACCGGTTATAAACCCGTCAAAACCACAAAACCAGCTTGCCGGTGTCTATAATCTTGAAACCATGCGCATGTACAATTACATCTTACAACAAACAGATAAAAACTATATCATTGTACATTCCCTCGATGGATACGATGAAATTTCACTAACCGGGGATTTCAAACTTACAACAAATCATACGGAAGAGGTGCTTCGTCCGGAAGATTTGGGGTTCAGGCAGCTAAAAGAAGAGGAACTATTTGGTGGAAATTCTGTTACAGAGGCTGCAGAGATATTCAGTTCTGTATTGAATGGTAACGGAACTGAAGCCCAAAATAATGCGGTATTATCCAATGCGGGAATGGCCCTGAAATGTATCAGACCTGAGAAGTCACTTGAAACCTGCATTGAAGATGCAAGAACTTCGCTTATGGGTGGCAGGGCACTGCATGCACTAAAACAGATTACAAATTAGTTATGAATATTCTTGACAAAATAGTAGCCAATAAAAAGGTTGAAGTGGCTGAGAAAAAGGTCATGATTTCAGAAAAGCAGCTAAAAAACAGCATCAGCCCAAAACCGGTTCCATCCCTGAAAGCATTTCTGGAAAACCCGGATAAATCAGGTATTATTTGCGAATACAAACGCATGTCTCCTTCTAAAGGATTGATAAACGGAACTGCAAAGGTTCAGGACGTAACCCGAAATTACGAACAAGCAGGCGCCAGTGCTATTTCGGTTCTAACCGACAAAGCATTTTTCGGAGGAACCGCACAGGACCTCACCGATGCACGCGATGTAACAACGATCCCAATTCTTAGAAAAGACTTTATTATTGATCCGTTTCAAATTCTGGAAGCCCGCGCAATAGGGGCAAGTGCCATATTGTTAATAGCTGCTATTCTTGAGAAAGATGAGATAAAGTCGCTGGCTCAGTATGCATACTCCCTTGGCCTTGAAGTTCTGTTTGAGGTTCATAATACTGAAGAACTTGAAAAATACGATCCAATCATCGAAATTGTCGGTGTCAACAACAGAAACCTTAAAACCTTTGAGGTTAATATTGAAACATCGGTTGAAGTAGGAAAGTTTATTCCCGAGAATTGTGTTAAGGTAGCCGAAAGTGGAATCAGCGATATAAGGAACATTCAATACCTGAAACAATTTGGTTTTGAAGGTTTTCTCATTGGCGAAAATTTCATGAAAACCAATGATCCGGGGCAAGCTTGTATTGATTTCATTAAATGTATAAAAGACACAGGTATCAGGACACAATCCCGATAGCTATCGGGATCAAGATAAATTAACGAGAATGCGGCATAAAATAAATCATAATGTTTTAAAATCCTCCGGCCCCGACTAACGTCAGGACCACCTCCTTTCGAGCAAGGAGGACATTTACACAAAAATTGCTGGTTTCGACGTCCCCCTTAGAAAAAGGGGGTGTCCCAATGAAATTCGGGAGGGAATTTTTAAGCGGATAAAACCATTACAGTCGAATTAAATCTTAATTGAGTTAAATTGAAATAATGAACAATTATTTAGAATTTTTTAAGATGATTTATCGCTTTAGCCAATCATTAAATATAAATGTTGATACCTGATACTTGATTCTAAAATTTAAAAAATGAAAATTAAGGTATGTGGAATGCTATATAAGGACAACATTAAAGATGTTGCCGCATTAAATCCGGACTTGATGGGTTTTATATTTTATCCAAAATCTCCGCGTTACGTGGTCGGTAAACTCAATCCTGAAATTCTGGTATCATTGCCCCCATCAATCATTAAGACGGGAGTTTTTGTGAATGAAACATTTGAAAACATTCTGGATTTGGCTAAGATATATGACCTGACAGCATTTCAGCTTCATGGAGAAGAATCACCGCAATTCTGCGACCGGTTACGTGATCTGGGTTTTATCATAATTAAAGCTTTCCGGATTGATGAAGACTTTGATTTCAAGCAGTTGAAATCATATGAGTTAAGTTGCGACTATTTTTTGTTTGACACTAAAACTTCCGCATACGGAGGAAGCGGAAAGAAATTTGACTGGAACATTCTAAACCGGTATAATAATAGCAAGCCAATCTTTCTGAGTGGCGGAATAGGTCCCGGTGACGAATCTGTAATTTCCGGTCTTAGCAATCTGAATATTTATGCATTGGATTTGAATAGCAAATTTGAAATTGAACCAGGATTTAAAGATGTTAAGCAACTCACTACTTTTGTAACAAATATCAGGATGAATGAACCAAAATGGAATTTTTAATACCCTTATAATGAACCATTGATTACATAAGAAATATAAAATGAGAAGAGTACAATCAAAATATCTGGCGAATCAGGAGGGCTTTTATGGCGAATTCGGGGGTGCATATATACCCGAAATGCTGCAACCCAATATCGACCAACTTATTGAAACCTATGAAAATGTAATATTTTCAGAAGCATTTCAGTCAGAGTTTGCAGAATTACAAAAGGATTATGCAGGCAGACCAAGTCCGCTATATTACGCTAAAAATCTGAGCAGGAAATATAACACAAGGGTATATCTTAAAAGAGAAGATCTTAACCATACCGGCTCACATAAACTTAATAATACCATTGGTCAGATATTACTGGCGAGACACATGGGTAAAAACCGTATCATTGCAGAAACCGGTGCCGGTCAGCATGGTGTAGCTACGGCTACAGTTTGTGCCTTAATGGGACTACAGTGCATAGTTTATATGGGTGAAACCGACATCAAACGTCAGGCGCCGAATGTTGCACGTATGAAAATGCTGGGCGCCGAAGTCAAAGCAGCAACCTGTGGAAATAAAACGCTTAAAGACGCTACCAATGAAGCAATACGTGACTGGATCAACAACCCGGAAGATACATATTATCTCATTGGTTCCGTTGTAGGGCCACACCCCTATCCCGATATGGTTGCCTTGTTTCAGTCTGTAATCAGTGAAGAAATCCGGTGGCAACTAAAAGAAAAAACCGGCAGTGAAAAACCGGATCATGTCATCGCATGTGTAGGCGGTGGAAGTAATGCAGCCGGATCATTTTATCATTTTCTCAACGATACGGATGTCAATCTTATTGCCGTAGAAGCTGCAGGACTTGGTATTGATTCCGGAGAAACTGCTGCAACCACAAAAACAGGAGAAACCGGCATTATACATGGAAGTAAAACACTGCTGATGCAGAACGATGACGGACAAATTATTGAACCATATTCCATATCAGCCGGACTGGATTATCCCGGCATCGGTCCACTGCATTCACACCTTTTTAAAAGTGGAAGAGCCGAGTTTTTAAGTGCAACAGATCAGGATGCTCTGAATGCCGCCTTTACTTTAACTGAGATTGAAGGCATCATTCCTGCCCTGGAGTCTGCACACGCACTTGCAGCACTTGACCTAAAAAAGTTTGGCCCGGATGAAACAGTTGTAATAACAATTTCAGGCCGCGGAGACAAAGACATGGAAGCATATATGGATGAAATGAAAAAAAGAAACCTCCTTTAATTTGAAACAATGAACAGAATTGATCAGCTTTTTCAGGAAAAGCAAAACAACATACTATCTGTATTTTTTACAGCCGGACATCCAAATCTGAACGATACTGCAAAGATCATCCGGGAACTGGAAACCTCAGGAGCGGATATGATTGAAATCGGAATGCCATTCAGTGATCCACTGGCAGACGGTCCTGTAATTCAGAAAACCAGTGAGCAAGCCCTGAAAAACGGGATGAACCTGAATCTCCTTTTTGAGCAGCTAATGGAAATTCGTAAGTCAGTGAGCATTCCGCTGTTACTCATGGGTTACCTGAATCCGGTTTTCAAATATGGTCTTGAACGTTTTGCCAGAAAATGCTATGAAGCAGGCATTGACGGACTCATTCTTCCTGATCTGCCGCTGAATGAATATCAAAGGGAGTTTCGAGCTCTTTTTCAAGAATATAATCTGCATAATATCTTTTTAATTACTCCGCAGACCAGTGATATCCGTATCCGGCAAATTGATGAAATATCCCGTGGATTCATATATATGGTTTCCTCTGCCTCAACAACAGGAACAAAATCGGGAATTAACGACCAGCAAAATGCATATTTTAAACGTATTGCCGATCTAAACCTGAACACACCACGTCTGATAGGCTTTGGCATAAAAGACAAGAAAAGCTTTGAAAATGCCTGTAGGTATGCCAATGGGGCGATCATCGGGAGTGCTTTTATCAAAGCCATGGAAGAGGAAGGGAGCCTTGAACAGAATATCAAAACATTTATAAAGAACATCGTGTAGAGCATCTGTTCATAAACATTTAACTCTTTTGTTGTTTGATACCTGAAGGTTTAAGCAAACCTGACCTTCCAAATACTAATCATGTCAACTACCGGCTATTAGGGAAATTTAAATTTCTCTGCCTCCCTACCTACAACTTAGAATTATAACTTAACACGCTAATATTGCGATTATTAAAACATGTAAAATTGAATTAAAGTAAAATTTTACCAATACAACTCTAAATTATATAGACACACATAACCATCTATTTTACTGGCATTTACAAATATTACAATTTAGCTTTATTAGAAATTAATTCTTAAATTCTAAAATAAACATGGTATATAATTCTTATTTAAACCACATTTAAACTACATATTTGCTTTTCTATATATGTAACATATTTAATATAATGCATCTGAAACAGTTTATTAATATTGTATTATTGCACTGTTATACTGTTATTTAAAATCATGACAATGGGTATTTTCCCTACTATGAATTTTTCACTGATTTCAGTAGTATCACCAATTGATTGACGAACTGTTGTACTCTAAATTTGTTTTTAGAATTAATGCTAATCTACGATTGCAGTCACGGGGCTTGACTCAATTGTAAATCAAACTGTTTGGCTCCCATAAATTATTTTGTCAGAATAAAAGAACGAAAATGTGACTGACAGTAGGCTTGCCTGTGTCTTTTCATGAAATTTCAGGCTTAAAATCAACAAAAAACCTCTTACAATAAAGATAATAACATGAATAAACCAAAATTTCCTCAGTCAAAGATTAAAAAGATCCTGCGTGAACACGAGGTCGGTTTATCTGTCCAGGAGATCCTTAAAAAGTATAACATCAGCATGGCTACTTTTTACAACTGGAAAAAGAAATATGAAGGTCTGAATCTGGCTGAAAGTTGCAGAATACTGGAACTGGAAGAAGAAAATGACAGACTTAAACGCATGTTTGCAGAACTGAGTCTGGAAAATATGACTTTACGTAAAAAACTGGAGAAGTTGTCATAATTTAAATCAACTATGGCAATCTGTTTTAAACGCATTAATTGTCAAATTGTTAATAACCAACTCAAGTGATTGTTATTTATAATAAAATGCTAAATTTGCGAATGACCCCTTACGTTAGTTTAAAAACTGACAGATCTTACTGTTTTAATATCCTTAATCCTCAATATAACTTAAAATATTGTCATCATGATTAAAGAACGTGAACCCATACTGGAAAAAACCAGCGTCTTTATTCAGGTTCTGATAACGGTCGCAACTTTTATCGCTGCACACTGGCTTTCTGATAAGTTTATTCGTCCTCTGCCTAAAGATGTTACGGACTACCAATATCTTACTATATTGGTTATTCTCGTTTGGTTTATTATTCTTGATCAGTTTGGTCTTGGAAAAATCCTTCGTTTTAAAATGTATTCAACACTGTTCCTTGAATACTTTACAGCCTTAATGGTAGCAAACTTAATACTGTATACAGCCATAGTTCTTTTACATTTTGAAACAATTTCAAGAGGAGTTCTTGGAATTTTTGCATTAATAAACTTACTATCCCTCTTTACCTTCAAGTTTTTTCTTTATTCAACTATGAAATTTTTCAGAAGAAGAGGTTATAATACCAGATTAGTTTTGTTAATCGCTGATGAACATTCCGATTACTTTATAGAAAGATTAATGCATATTCCTGACTGGGGATATAAAGTTTACGGAATTATGACTGAAGATTCAGAGATTATAAGAAAATATAAGAAAGACTGTAAAATATATATCCCAAAATCGGATCTCTCAGAAATCATAGATAATGTTGCCATTGAAGAAGTTATTTACTGTAAAAGTTATTTTGATCAGAACGAAATTCAAAATTATATTTATACCTGTGCGGAGGTGGGTGTAATTTTCAGAATGCAATCCCAACTTTTGAGTTTTGTAAAGATGCAGTCAAAAGTATCTTATTTAAGTCAGATGCCATTTTTAACGTTTAGAAATACGCCTGATAATTATCTGGCACTAAAAGTAAAGGCCTTAAGTGATATAATAATTTCAGGTCTGGTGTTAATTCTTGTGTCACCATTATTGTTGATCATTAGCGCTTTAATCAAGCTGGATGGAGGACCGGTATTCTTTAAGCAAAAAAGAATGGGCTTACATGGAAGACATTTTAACTGCCTTAAGTTCAGAACCATGGTGACGAATGCCGAAGAGCTGAAGGCAAAATTGATGCACATGAACGAGCAGGAAGGTCCTGTTTTTAAAATTAAAAATGATCCCAGAATTACCAGAATTGGACAGTTTTTACGGAAAACATCCCTTGATGAACTTCCTCAATTTATTAATGTTTTACGGGGAGATATGTCTATAGTAGGACCAAGACCACCAATCCCATCAGAAGTGAAACAGTATGAAAGATGGCAGTCAAGGCGTTTAAGTATGAAACCGGGTATCACCTGTATCTGGCAGGTTTCAGGTCGAAATAATATACCTTTCCATGAATGGATGAAGATGGATATGCAGTATATAGATAACTGGTCTCTAAAACTAGATTTCATTATTCTTCTTAAAACCGTAAAGGTTGTATTAACCGGAGATGGACAGTAGATTTAATTAATAATTAATTATATACCGAGATGAAAAGATTCATAAAATTACCTCTTTTAAGTGCCTTATTTATTCTTTTATTTTCATGCAGATCAACTAAGGATATTACGTTTTTTCAAAAGCTATCTAATGAAGAATATGAAATCTTATCAAATTCTGATGCCGTATATGATTACAAAATTCGTCCGTTAGACAATATTTATGTTAGTATTAAAACGTTAGATCCTGAAGTTAATCAACTTTTTAGTCCTTCCGGACAAGTTGGTGGTTATATGACCGGAACCCAACAAATGTACGGTGACCTTGTATCACAGTTTATTAATGGGTATCAGGTTGATTCAGCAGGTACTATAGTACTTCCAATCTTAGGAGACATTAAAGTTTCTGGACTGTCAATTGATGAAATCAAACAAAAAGTTCAGAAAATATCACTTGAGTATCTGAAAGAACCTATAGTAAGTGTTAAACTACTAAGTTTTAGAATTACTATTAACGGAGAGGTCAAAAACCCTGGAATCTATTATAATTATCAAGGGAAAATTAATATAATTGATGCAATCAGCCAAGCAGGAGGTATTACTGATAATGCATCCTTAAGTAATGTTTGCGTCTTTAGAAAATCAAATAATAGTGTGCGAACATATATCCTTGATCTTACCAATAAAAACGTATTAAAATCAGATGCATATTATCTATTTCCATCTGATGAAATCTATATTAAGCCCGGGCTAAACAAAAAGATTGATTTAAACCTTCAAACATATTCACTTTTTATAACTACAATCACAACACTTTTAGGTTTACAAATCCTTTACCAACCGACAAGATTCTAATTGTCTGATGGTTACTCCCATTTTAAAATAACTAAAAATACAAGAATGACAACTACATTAAGCACTAAACAAACAAACCAAAATTCGACAAATATTAGTCGGTATTTACGCAACTGGCCCTGGTTTTTCATTTTAGTTATGTTAGGAGCTGCAACAGGATTATTCTTATATAAGATTACTCCAACTGAGTTTCAGGTAGAAAGCAAAATTCTCATTAAAAGTGATAACAACCCATTAAACTCGAATATCACTATGGAGAATATCATCGGGAAACAAAGCTCTAATATGTCTAATCAAATTGAAGTTTTACAATCATTCACTAATTACAGAAAAGCAATAGCAAATTTAAACTGGACTACAGATTGGGAGAAAAAAGGTACCCTCTTAAATACAAAAATGTACAAAGATGTGCCTTTTGATGTCATAATTCCAATTGATGCACAAAATATTTATAACATTGATTTAAATTTGGAAGTACTAGATACTGAAAAGTATATATTAAGTGTAAAGGATAAAGGATATTTTAGAGGTGAAAAGACAAAAATTTCTTTTACTCAAAATGGTGAATTTGGGAAACCATTTATAAATGATTACTTTAATTTTATTTTATATAATAATACAAAAACCAGTTCTGGAGAGTATATATTTAATTTTAATAATCTTGATCAGCTGGCTAGAAGTTATTTACGAAGAGTGGAAGTAGAAATACCGAACCTAAATTCTGAGGTAATAAAACTTCAGGTAATTGGAAATATACCCCAGAAAGAATCAGATTTTTTAAATGAACTAAACAATGTATTTATTACTCTTGGTATTGAAGAGCAGGCAAAAAAATCTGAAAACTCAGTCAGTTTTATAAATGAACAACTAAATAAAGTCAAAGATTCTCTCTCAAAATCAGAAGAAATATTTAGTGATTATCGTCAGAAAAACAAAGTTATGGACCTAAGCCAGGAAGCTAACTTAATTTATCAAAAACTTGAAGATATTGAGAGTGAAAAACATGAAACAAGCTTAAAATTAAATTATTATGAGAATTTAAAAAAATATCTCAATGATTCTGAACGAATTAAACAAATAAGTTCACCCTCTATTGCAGGTATTGCAGATGACAACCTGAATTCTCTTCTTCAGAGATTAATGCAACTTTATAGTAGAAGAGAAGTATTATCATTTAGTGTAAAAGAAAACACTCCAAGTTATATCCTTTTGAATAAAGAAATCGACATAACGATAAATTCATTAGATGAAAATCTTAAAAACTTAATATCCAATACGAAGTCTGAAATTGTCGCAATTGATAGGCGATATAGTGAAATTCAGTCAAGGCTCGAGACGCTACCACAGACAGAAAAGGAATTAATAGGAATGCAGAGGAATTTTGAACTCAATAACAACATGTATAATTATTTGCTAAAGAAAAAGGCCGAGGCAGAATTATCTCAAGCTTCAACAACTCCCCTTGTACAGATAATTGATCCGGCATTACCACAGGCAAGTGAAGTAGTTGGTCCAAGTTTACTTAAAAATTTAGTAATATATATTGCGATAGGTTTCTTAATTCCTTTTTTATTCATTTTTATTTCAGAAAATCTAAATAATAAAATTTTATCGAGAGAGGAAGTTGAAACAAGAACTGAAATATCGGTTATTGATGGTATTATTAGTTCAAAGATAACTAATGAGCTACCAATACTTGAAAATCCAAGATCTGGTGTTACTGAATCCTTTAGATCATTGAGATTCAGCATTAAAAATTTCTTAGGCCATCCTGATAGAATGGTCGTTTCAGTTAATTCAATGTTACCAGGTGAAGGTAAAACCTTTATTTCATCCAACCTTGCTATCATATTTGCGATGAATAACAAAAAAGTACTTTTGATCGGTGCTGATATCAGAAAACCAAAACTCGAAAATTTATTCTTTAAAAATGATATTGATGAAGGTTTATCCGATTATTTAACCGGTAATGTTTCAATCTCAAAAATAATTTATAAAACCAAAGTTGAAAACATGGATTTAATACCAGCAGGTAAAGTACCAGAAAAACCTACTGAACTTCTCGAAAACGGTATGCTTGAAGATTTGATTGACCATTGTAAAGAATTATATGATGTGATTATTCTAGATAATGCACCTATTTCATTAGTTTCTGATGCACTAACAACCAGTCTTTATGCTGATTTAAACCTCTTTGTTTTAAGAATTAAGAACAGTAAAAGGAAATTAATACGAAAAATTGAAGAAGTTGTTGAGAGTAATAAAATTAAAAACGCAGGAATCATAATAAACGATTTACCTGTAAACGAATATTCCAAATCCTACATAAAAAAAGGATATGGTGAATATGTTTCCTAAATTACATTTTTATTAACATTTTGCAATTAGTATTTAAATAACATGTTTGTCATATCCAAATCTCTGAAATTTGTAGATAAATACTTAAATCAGGGCCACGAGAGAAGCATAAAAGCTAAAAAAAATATTATTGGTTCTCTCCTTATAAAAGGTGTAAGCATTATTATCAGCCTTTTAATGGTACCAATTGTCATTAATTACATTAATCCTACAAAATATGGTATCTGGTTAACCGTAAGTTCGATAGTTGGATGGTTTAGCTTTTTTGATATTGGTCTAACCCAAGGTTTACGTAACAAATTTGCGGAAGCTATAGCGCATAATGATTCCCAAAAGGCTAAAATCTATGTCAGTACGACATATGCGGTATTAGGTATTGTATTTTCTTCAGTCTGGCTCATTTTTATATTTGTAAATCAGTTCTTAGACTGGACTAGAATTCTCAATGTTGATGCAACCCTAAGAAGTGAAGTCACCATACTGGCCATAATTGTATTCACATACTTTTGTATCAGTTTTATTCTAAGAATAGTCTCAACCATAATCACAGCCAATCAGGAACCGGCAAAAGCCTCATTAATAACAGTCTTGGGACATGGTATAAGCCTACTAATTGTCTTGATTCTTACGCACATAACGCAAGGCTCACTGGTAAAACTTGGTTTAGCTTTGTGCTTATCCCCAATTGTAGTACTGGTTTTGGCAAATCTTTATTTTTTCAGAAAAGATTTAAACCTTTATCGTCCAAGCTTCCGATATGTTAATTTTAAATATGGGAAAGAGCTTTTTAATTTGGGGGTAAAATTCTTTGTTATTCAATTAGCTGGAATTATTCAATTTCAGACAGCAAACATAATTATAGCACAGTATTATGGACCATCTGAAGTCACTTCATACAATATTGTCTATAAATATTTTAGCGTCTTAAATATGCTGTTTACAATATTTCTGGCTCCATTTTGGTCAGCATCAACAGAAGCCTTTCTAAAAAAAGATATTGCCTGGATTAGAAACAGTATGAAAAAATACAATCATCTGAATATTATTTTAGCCATAGTTGGTATTTTAATGCTTATATTCTCACAAACCATTTACAAACTATGGCTTGGTGATGGGACGGTAAATATTAGCTTTACTCTTACTCTTTGGGGAATGTTATATTTTAATGTATTAGTTTTTGGTGGTAAATATGTGAATTTTCTAAATGGTATAAATGCATTAAAACTACAGTTTGTTTCAAGTATTCTAAGTCCAATAATCTATATAATAGTAGCCCTTTTTATGATCAATTACTTAAATAATGGAGTGCAATCACTGTATATTGCTGCAATAATAGCTAATTTCAATGCAATACTATTAGCCCCATTTCAATATTATATGATAATTATTAAGAAGAAAAGAGGAATCTGGTTAAAATAAATTATACATGAAAATAATTCAACTTCAGTATTCAACTAATTCGGCAGCAAGTTCAGCAATAAGACTTAATGATTTAATGAAAGAATATGGTATATGTTCAAAAATACTATCATTGCGACCAGATGATTACCCTTATGAAGATATTACTTATACCGGAATTAAAGAACGAATAATATCAAAAGCTAATTCTTATATTCATAACATCTTAGTGAAAAATCCAGAATCAAAAAACGGGAAGTTTACTCAGACATTTCTAGGCAGTAATGTTGCAGATTACGAAATTATTAAAAAATCTGATGTTATATACATACATTGGGTACTCGGTGGCTTTTTTAATTTAAATAGTTTTGCAAAAATTGCTGATTTAGGGAAACCAGTTGTAATATTTCTCCATGATATGTGGATGATTACTGGGGGCTGCCATCATAGCTTCGATTGTGAAAAATTTAAAACTTCTTGTTCTAAATGCCCAGTACTTGAATCAAGAAAAAGTAATGATTGGTCAAAGATCCAATTTAAGATGAAATTGAAACTTATATCTTCATATTCCAACTTATACTTCGTATCACCGAGTAAATGGTTGTTTGAAAAAGCTAAAGATTCAAAACTACTTCGTGAAAAAGAAATTTTTCATATCCCAAACATAGTACCTGAGAGTAATTTTAAACCTATAGATAAGAAAACTGCAAAATCGATCCTTAATATTGAACCTAATCAAAAGGTAATTTCATTTGGAGCAACATCTGTTGATAGTCCTTATAAAGGTTGGAAATATTTGAAGTCCGCCTTAAACCAATTAGCAAAAAAATACAAATATGAAGATATTACTCTACTCATTTTTGGTGCGGGATTAACAAAAGATGATATTAATACACTGCCATTTAAAACTATTTACCTAGGGAAATTGACAGATCGATTTTCAACACAAATAACGTATAATGCTGCAGACGTATTTGTTGCACCTTCCTTGGCAGATGTTGGTCCTATGACCGTAGTCGAAAGTCTAAAATGTGGAACACCCGTGGTTGGATTTAATATTGGTGGAATACCAGACGTATTAGTTCATAAAAGTAACGGTTACCTTGCCCAATACAAAAATCCATCAGATTTATCTGACGGGTTGGCATATTGCTTAACACATGTTTTATTTTCTAAAGCCAGTGAAGATTTTAGTGACGAAACAATAATAAAAAAGCATTTAGATTTAATCAAATACCTCATAAATAAAAATGCAAATTTCTAGTGGCAACATGACACAAAGTAATTTACTTTCAATGAAGTATTTTTGGTTTGGATTTCTAATCTACACCTTAGATTATACATTGATGATTAGTGGAATAACATTAAGCAATATAACAACTGTCTTACAGGTATTGGGGTTCGGACTCATGTTACTAACAGCTCCGAATATTTTTACACTCTCAAATAATAGTGCATATCTTAGAATTACCGTTACGCTATTCTTATCCTGGTCATTAATAATTCTTGTACGAGGGATTAACTTTAAATATGAATTTCTTAGAGAATTAATTACAGATGGGTCTTTAGGCATTCTGATGTATCTGACACCATTCTTTATTTTTCTTAATTTCAAAATTCGAAATATTAATATAATATCAAATCTTATTATATTATTGGGATTTTCTTATTTAATATTGATTTCTATCTCAGTTATGAGTATTATAAATCCGCTAAATATACAAGGACAAATTATTCTGGAATACCTTTCAAGATTTCTCATAATTCCTGTTACCTACATAATACTTACATATCCTTTTCAAACCAAAAAAAAGAAGGTTATTTCATTCATTTTTATTATAGTTGCTTTGGCCTTTGCAATAATACGAGCAAGAAGAGGGCTCATATTTAATCTTCTTCTCCCGGTGATATTTGCGTATATACTTAATGTAAAAAACAGTACAAAAAAAGTAAAACCAATAATAATCACTGTAATATTATTATCGCTTATATTAACTGTTCTCACAAAGATCTCAATAGATAAAAACAGTACATTATATCTTTTATCAGAAAGACTTTATCAAGATACCCGAACTCAGGTAGAACAATATTTCTATGATGACTTAACCGATCTTGAATTCTTTATTGGAAAAGGCATAAATGGAAAGTATTATTGTCCGATTGGATTAACTCCCGATGGGAAAAGGGCAGTTATTGAAACTGGATATTTACAGATCATACTTAACGGAGGGCTTATATGGCTAATCCTATTTGTTTTAATTGCAGTACCTGCTATCTTTTTAGGATTAAATAAATCAAACAATCAATTATCTAAAGCATCTGCGCTATGGGTGCTGATCTTTATACTTAATTCATATCCGTCCACAGTAACATCATTTAGTTTGAATTATGTTTTATTCTGGATCAGTATATCTATTTGCTATGACGCAAAGATAAGAGGCTTTACTGATGCTGAAATAAAAAATAACATTGCATTTTAATACCCAGATAAATGAACTATCCACGAATAAGCATTGTTACTCCATCTTTTAATCAAGGCGAACATCTTGAGCAAACAATATTATCAGTTATTAGTCAAAATTATCCTAATCTTGAATACGTCATCATCGATGGAGGTTCAACCGATAATAGTGTAGAAATAATCAAAAAATATGAATCATATCTATCTTATTGGGTTAGTGAAAAAGATGAAGGACAATATTATGCTATTAAAAAAGGTTTTAGTCATACCAAGGGTGAAATAATGGGATGGATAAATAGTTCCGATCTATTATATCCTTGGACATTGAATACACTTGCGATGTTGTTTAATGAATTTGACATAATCGAATGGGTTACAGGTCTCCCTACACACATTTCAGCGGGAACTGGACCTCAAAATGTATCACAACACAAATTCATAAACAAATATGATATCATTGGATTCAACCATAAATGGATACAGCAGGAATCTACTTTCTGGAGAAGAACTGTTTGGAATAAGGTTAATGGATTAGACCTTAATTTTAAATCCGCTGCAGATTTTAAATTGTGGATTGATTTTTTCAAGTACACAGATTTGTATTTTATGAATACTATTCTTGGATGCTTTAGATTTCATAATACAAGGAGGGGAGCTGAAAAAGTTTATGAACAGGAAGTTAATAATTTAATTACTGAACTAAGAAAAAATAATATAAGGGATAGAATAAAATCTGATTTTATAAAATATCTTACCCTTAATTCCTCATTATTAAAACGTAAACTTTCTCACAAAAAAACCTTTTCCTGGTATAGACATCCTGAGATATTTTATGACTTCACTTCTAATAGATGGAGAATAAAATAACGTAATATTAATTGAATGAATATATTTATACTTTCGTTAGGTTCCGGGCATCCGGATAGCGCAGCTCCTGCAATCAGACAGGCCCTTTTAGCAAGAGGAATGAATGAACTCGGTCATAACATAGACTTTTTTATTCTTTCAAACCATAAACCTGGCAAGACTTTCAAGACATATTTTGGAGTTAATTATCATTTTGTTAATGTTCATGAACGGGTTGGGAGATTTAATAAGTTATTCTATTACTTCAATGCAATATTTAAGACGAGAAAAGAGCTATATCGAAGAATAAAGGATAATAAAATAGACCTGATAATTATTTATCCCAACGATATCTTTATTTATCTATTTATTCATAAATTAGCAATTAGACATAAGGTTAAATCATTACATGAACGTACCGAACTACCATATACAGTGCTCCCCAAGACGCTAAGGCATAAACTTGAATATTATTTATACTTACAATTTATTCTGCCTAAGTATACAGCAGTTTCTGTAATTAATGATAAACTAGACCTATTTATAAAGAAGTACAATATTAATACTAAAAAGATACTGTCAGTAGTTGATCCAATTTTTTTCAAAGAATATCGAAAGACAGAATTTGATTTCCCGTATATTGCCTATTGTGGAAAAATGACGGGAAATAAAGATGGAGTCCCAGATCTTATAGATGCATTTAATTTGATGCACAAAAAATTCCCTGAGTTGAGATTAGTTCTAATTGGAGATAATTCTAATCAAGAAGAACTTGCTGAAATCCATCAGAAGATTAAAAACTTTTCGCTAAATGAACGAGTTATTTTTACAGGTATTGTTGAAAGAAGCAGAATGCCTGCATTATTAACTAAAGCAAAAATCCTTGCCGTTGCTAAACCCAATAATGAACAAAACTCCGGAAATTTTCCCATCAAACTCGGCGAATATCTCGCAACCGGGGTCCCGGTTGTAGTGACAAAAGTTGGCGAAATTCCTCAATTTATAACTGATGGCTACAATGGATTTCTGGTAGAACCAGACTCCCCAGAAGAATTTGGCAAGGCATTGGAACATGTTATGCTTAATAAAAAAGAATCAGATAATGTAGGGATAAAAGGAAAGCAATTAGCTTTAGAAATGTTTAATTATAAAAAACAAGCTAAAGAACTTATAAATTTTATTGAACAGAATTAAAATGCACAGTACAAGATTACTAATAGCAGGCGACATCTATCTAGGTAGAAAATTAGAAAAAATAGGAATTGAAGAACCCGATCTTCTCTTTGGAAGTAAAATAACGCAATTATTCTCTAATGAATCTTTTAATATTATAAACCTTGAAAGTTCTCTTAATAATTTAGAGGACCAATACAAAATTATTAAAACCGGACCTCATCTAAAAGCCAATCCATTAACGACCCATGCACTTAAAAGTATTAATATTGATTTAGTAACACTTGCCAACAATCATATATACGATTATGGAGCAGAAGGTCTAAAACATACTTTTAATGCACTTAATGACAATAATATTAAATACACCGGAGCTGGACTAAATCTTAAAGAAGCACAAAATATTTTTTACAAAAAAGTTAATAATTTAACTATTGCAATAATTAATATTGCTGAAAATGAGTGGTCAAATGCAACATTAAATTCAGGAGGTGCTAATCCTTTAGATATAATAGATAATACAAAACAAATAATTCATGCTAAAGCAAATGCTGACTTTGTAATTTTAATTATACATGGAGGACACGAGAATTACAAGTATCCTAGTCCCAGAATGATCAATCTGTATCGTTATTTCGCCGAACTTGGATCAGATGCGATTATATGTCATCATACCCATATCACCAGCGGTTATGAAATATATAAAAATGTTCCTATTTTTTATGGTATTGGGAACTTCCTATTTCATTCCAGTTCAAAACTACCTGGGTGGCATAATGGAATGGTTGTGGAATTAATACTTAATAAAACCCAAAGAATAGATTTCAATCTTTATCCATATGAGCAATGTAAAGATGCTTTGCACGTAGAATTGTTGAATCAAACACAAAAAAATGAATTTTTAGCTGAGGTTGATGAGATCAACCTTGCTATACAAAATGAAGAATTATTAAACCAAAAATTCAATTCTTTTGTTAAATCAAACGAGGAACTAATTCTCTCAATGTTTAGCACATCAAACATAATAAATAATAGATATTTTGAAGCACTAGTAAGAAGATTAAATATTCAAAAATATTTTCTACGAAAAAACCAATTAAAGTCAATTCTGAACTACATGCGATGCGAGTCTCACTACGATATAACTAATAAAATCATTATAAGTTATTTAAAATCTGAAATAAATTCATCAAAAACCTAAAATACCAACTATGAAAATTGCAATTCATGAAAGAAAAGGAAGTTTTAGTGATGGCTGGATTCAATATTGCAAAAAGAACAACATTGAATACAAACTGGTAAATTGCTATAATTATAACATTATTGAACTGTTGAAAGATTGTGATGGGTTAATGTGGCATTGGGATCAGAACGATTATAAGGCACCGCTATTTGCTAGACAGTTAACTATTTCATTATCCAAAATGGGATTAGAGGTGTTTCCCAATATTGATACGGTTTGGCATTTTGATGACAAACTGGGACAAAAATATCTTTTGGAATCGATAAATGCGCCATACGTTACGACATATGCATCATATTCAAAAAAATCAAGTCTGGAATGGGCAAATGAAACCTCATATCCAAAAGTGTTTAAGTTAAGAGGAGGTGCAAGTGGCATTAATGTTTTGAAAGTTGAAAATAGGAAACAGGCCAGAAGGTTAATTCATAAAGCATTCGGAAATGGATTTTCACATTATAATAAATGGATAAGAATTAAAGATCGTTTCTGGATTTTGAGAAGAGATAAAAACATTAAAGCTTTAAAATCGCTTTTTAGCAGTATCTTCAGGTATTTTTATCCTACTGAAGTCGAACGTTTTTCTACAAAAGAAAAAGGTTATGTGCTTTTTCAAGATTTCATCCCGAATAACACATATGATACTCGTCTCATTATAGTTGGGAATAGATGCTTTGGAACAAGAAGATATTGTCGTCCTGATGACTTCAGAGCTTCAGGGAGTGGTTTATATGATAATTCACCAGATATTTATAATAATGAAAGTATAAAAATTGCATTTGATATTGCCGATAAACTCGGGGCACAATCAATTGCGTATGATTTTCTTCTTCAAAATAATAAACCTGTCATTTGCGAGATTAGCTACATATATTGTAGAGATATAATTGCAAACTGCGATGGTTATTGGGATAGAGATTTAAACTGGCACAAAGCAGAAGTTAATGCAGAAAGGTTTATTATCGAAGATTTCATTAACAATATCAATAAATGAAAAAGTAATCTACTGCAAATTAACTCGTCTTTGTAAATAAAATGAAAGTTGCAATTCATCATACTTCCGGAAGTTTTAGTGACATTTGGTTAGATTATTGTAAAAACAATAATATTGACTACAAAATTGTCAACTGTCATGCAAATGATATAATAGACCAATTGAAAGATTGTCAAGGTTTAATGTGGCACTGGGATCAGAACTGTTATAAAGCTGCCATATTTGCGAGACAATTGACCTATTCCCTTGAAAAGATGGGAATAAAAGTATTTCCAAATATTAATACTTCCTGGCATCATGATGACAAAGTTGGACAAAAATATTTATTCGAATCAATTGGAGCCCCATTTGTTATGTCCTATACTTTTTATTCTAAAGAAGATGCTCTGTCCTGGCTGAATAAAACAACTTTCCCCAAAGTATTTAAATTAAGAGGAGGTGCTGGATCCGTAAATGTTAAGTTAGTAAATAATAAAACAGCAGCAACAAAACTTGTAAAAAAGGCTTTCAAAAAAGGCTTCTCTCATATTAATAAGACCTCACGATTTAAGGATAGGTATTGGGTACTGAAAAGAGATAAGAATATAAAAGCATTCAGAGGCCTTATTTCAGGCTTCTTTAGATTATTTATTCCAACTGAGTTAGAGAAATACTCACAAAATCATAAGGGTTACATATACTTTCAGGATTTTATTCCCGATAATGATTTTGATACAAGACTGGTTATTATTGGAGATAGATGCTATGGCATAATAAGGTATTGTCGGAAAGGCGATTTTAGGGCTTCCGGAAGCGGAATAAAGTCGTATGATCAGTCTTTATTTGATACTGATTGTATTAATATTGCATTTGAGACGTCAAAGAAGTTAAGTGCTCAATCTGTTGCTTTTGACTTCATAAAAGAAAAAAATCAATTTAAAATTGTTGAAATAAGTTACTGTTTTGTTACAACAAATTTCCCTGGATACTGGGATCGGAATCTAATTTGGCATTCTATTCCAGACTGTCCTCAAACTTATATGATTAAAAATTTCTTATCTTCAATTAAAGAAAAAGAATGAATAATCAATCTATGAAGAAAAAAAATAAGATTTTCATTGTTGGGGTAAATGGTTTTCCTTATGGAACTGCCAGAATTGAAAAACTTAAGATGATAGGTAAAAGTCTAAATACTGTTAACAATGATGTTCTTTTTCTTTGCAATTCTTGGGGTTCCTCTAAATCAGAACAGATCAAAAAAAATGGTGTACATGAAGGTATGTCATATATGTATACTGGTGGAACAATAGTTCGCCCCAAGTATTTTTTTAATAGACGAATTGCTAAATTTAAGGGTAACTTTAATGAAATTTCTTATCTGCTTACTCATAAATGTGATGCATTAATTATTAGCGTTATTTCAGGTATGTTTTTACCTATATTCAAATATTGGATAATTTCAAGAATTAAAGGTTATAAAGTATATTATCCTCATCATGAAGAAGAAGAAGTATCACTAAAAAATAAAAACATCATTTTCCGTTTAAATCTTTATCTCTTTAAAAGGTATGCATATAAACTTTTAGACGGAGTATTCCCTATTAGTATGTATCTTGAAAGACAGATTTTTAATTCTAATAACAAGATTAGAATCCTACGTTTACCCCCAATGACTGATTTTGAATTTTTTGAAAAAGTCAGACAAAAATATCATTCAAAGTCAAATAATAAATACTTTCTGTATTGTGGTTCAATGGCATATTATGATGTAATTGAATTTATTATTAATTCCTTTGAACTACTTAATAACCAAGAGTATAAATTAATCCTGATTAGTTCTGGTTGTGAAATTAAGGCTAAAAAACTGGAGCACCGAATTAATATTTCTACGAAATCAAATTTAATTAGATTTTACAAATACCTTGACTATGAAGACTTGGCTATTAAATATATTGAAGCATGTGCACTACTTATACCATTACGAAATAATGTTCAGGATATAGCTAGGTTTCCTCATAAAATTAGTGAGTATACAGCAAGTAAGACTCCTTTAATATCAACAAATCTGGGAGAAATGCAAGTGTTCTTTAAACATTTCGAAAATGCCCTTTTAGCAGATCAATATGACCCAAATGAGTTTGCAGGATTAATGAAATTTGTAATTAATAACCCAACAAAAGCAAAAGAGATTGGTTTAAATGGTTTTGAAATTGGTAAAGAGCATTTTGACTACAAAAGCTATGGGGATAAATTAACTCATTTTATGTCACTTAAGTAACTTTTATATGAAACCTTTTTCTTCTGAAAATAAAATATATTTCCTCATCAAAGATTTATCCCCAGGTGGAGCAGAAAAAGTATGCGTAATGCTATATAATATACTGATAAAAAAGGGATTAAATATAACCTTGGTCGCATTGAATTTAAAAAATAAAACCCTTTTTAACCGCTTAGATGAAAATGCAAAAGTAATTGACATAAATGTAAATTCTGTAAGAAAATCTATATGGCCTCTATTAAAAATAATTATTAAGAATAAACCTGATCTGATATTATCATTTCATATTGAACCGTGTATTGTGATTTCAATTTTAAAGAATCTTTTAAGACTGCGCACCACAATTGTACTAAGAAGCATCAATACGTTATCACATGCATATAACAACCCGACAAGGCTGATTGATAAATACTTGGTTTTTCCTCTTCTTAAAACCCAACTTCAAAAAATGAATCTAATAATTGCTCAGTCTACAGGCATGCAAGAAGACCTTATAATGAATTTTAACATATCCAACCAAAAGATTATAACTATCTTCAATCCATCAGTTCTTACCAGTAATAATCCATCAAAATTACCTAAATCTCCCACAGGAGTAGAGTTTACTTTCATTGGGAGATTGGAAACTCAAAAAGGGTTATACGATTTAATTGAAATTTTTGATAATGTAATTAGGATTAACTCAGAAGTTAAACTAAACATATTAGGGACTGGTTCTCTTTACAATGACCTTCAGAATATAATAAGACAACGTAATCTATCCCGTAATATAAGATTATTGGGATATACAGAAAACGTTGGACCTTATATTATGAAGTCAAAAGCAGTTGTTCTTACCTCTTTATATGAAGGATTTCCAAACGTATTGGTAGAATCAATCGCATTGGGAACGCCAGTTATATCTTACGATTGTCCTAGCGGACCTTCTGATATAATAATCAATACTGTAAATGGTATTCTGGTACCTTATTTGGATCAAGCCAAATTTAGCAAAGCTGTTATTAAAGTTGTTAACAATGAAATAAAGTTTGATAGGGATATCGTCCTATCGACTTCAGAAAGATTTCAAATTAATGACATCAGTAAACAATACTACGATGTTCTGACTTGCAAATATAATTAGCTTAAAAATAATGATGAAAAAAACTAGGATCGCAGTCATAGCAACATCACCCAAAACAAGAGGGGGAATAACGTCTGTAATAAAGTCTCATCAGAAAGGTGAATTCTGGAGGAAATACAATATTGTCTGGATCCCAACGCATATTGATCGAAGTATTATAAGAAAGATTCTAGTGCTAATATTGGGTATTTTAAAATTCCTTTTCTATTTAACAACTATTGAATTAATCCATGTACACCTGACATTAGTAAATTCTGCCAAGCGGAAATCCATATTTATAAATATTGCCAAAAGGTTTAACAAAAAAATCATCATCCATTTCCATCCTCCAGGGCATAATCCTGAACATTTGAAAAATGGTCTTCGTGAGTACTATTCCCATTTATTTTTGAAGGCTGATCGGATAATTGTATTATCTAATTATTGGAAAACCTGGTTAGCAGATGAATTAAATATAAATAATAAAGTAGAAGTAGTATATAATCCATGTTCAAAATTACATTATACAATAACTGAGAAACAAAAAGAAAAGATTATATTATTTGCAGGATCACTAATTCAACGGAAAGGTTACATGGATTTAATAAATGCTTTCTCAACAATATCTACGCAACATCCTGACTGGAGAATTGTGTTTGCTGGAAACGGTGAAATAGATAAAGCACAAGAACTAGCTAAAGAAAGAAAGATCATTAATAAGATAGAATGTACAGGTTGGATTAAAGGACCTGATCTTCAACAATTATTCATTAATGCTTCAATTTTTTGTCTTCCTAGTTACGGAGAAGGTTTTCCTATGGCAATACTGGATGCATGGTCTTACGGATTACCCGTTATCTCAACAAAAGTTGGAGGTTTATGTGATGTATTAAATGACGGGGTTAATGCATTAACCTTCAACCCTGGAGATATAAAAACACTTGCAGATCAACTGAATAAAATGATTTCAGATAAAGAGTTACGAAAAAGCATTGCAGAAGAGTCTGTAAGGTTAGCCGAAAATGATTTTAATTTGGTCAATATTAACAAGAAAATTGGTTCCATTTATGACCATTTGTTAAATGATGGCTTATGAAAGTTTTAATTAATGCATATGCAATAAGTCCCAATAAAGGCTCTGAACCAGGCATGGGATGGAACTGGATAGTCGAACTTTCAAAAATACACAATTTATATATTATTACTGAATCAGAGTTTAAAACAGAAATAGAAAGTAAAATTGTCTCCCTTCAACAAAAAGATAATCTAAATTTTTATTTCATCGATATAGGACTAAAAGCCAGAAAAATGTGTTGGAACCAAGGAGATTGGAGGTTTTATTTTCATTATCACGCTTGGCAAAAAAGAGCACTTCAAATGGCCAAACAAATTATACAACTTAATCAAATCGACGTAATTCATCAACTTAATATGGTTGGCTACAGAGAACCTGGATTACTTTGGAAGATTAATGGAATTCCCAAAATATGGGGCCCAGTTGGAGGTTTCGGTGGTGTTAAACTATCGTCATTGAATTCGACAATTGAACGACATATATTTAAGCAGTTAATAAAAAATGTTCTGAATAAATTTCAGATAAAACTGCCATACATTCAAAAGGCTATAAACAATTATGATGCGATTGTTGCATGCAATTCTTTAGCAAGTAAAGAACTTTCAAAATATAAGAAAAAGAGAATACCGGTTATTCATGAAGTTGGAACGAGAACAATTCATAATCAAATAAAGTCTTACAAGCAAAATCAAACATTAAATCTTATCTGGATTGGAAGAAACATTCCAACTAAAGGTCTTAATATAGCCATTAAAGTTATGAAGAAACTAAAAGATTATAACATTAGACTTAAAGTAATTGGTGTTTCTGAAAATACTATATCTGAACATTCTGAAAATATTGAATACCATTCATGGGTAGAGCATAAAAAAGTAAAAGAATATATTCTTGAATCTCATCTTCTGTTTTTTACAAGTGTATTTGAAGCAACTGGAACAGTTGTTCTCGAAGCTCTATCAAATGGGTTACCAGTAATTTGCCATGATACTTGTGGACAAGGTGATATTATTGACAATACTTGCGGAATTAAAATACCATTAAATAATTTTACAAAAAGTGTAAAAGATTTCGAAGATGTCTTGCTAAATGTTTATCAGAATCCTCAATTAATAAATGCTTTGTCAATCGGGGCTCTTAATAAAGCATCTGAATTGACGTGGAGTAATAATTCAAAAAAAATGAAATATCTCTATGAGGAAATAATCTCAAATCAATCTTAATTGCATGACTTTAAAATCATTAGATTTACTTGGCTATCCAGTTTTTATCGAAAAGGTAGATCAAATACCTTTCAATGAAAAAATTACGATCAATACATTAAACGCACATTCTTATAGAATTGCAAAAAAGGATTTACTTTTTAGCAAAGCTTTAAAATCATCAGATATATTATTACCAGATGGCATAAGTATTGCCCATGGAATAAATATATTTTATAAAAAGGTAAAAATTAGAAAAATTGCTGGATATGACGCTTTTCTTTATCTGTTAAATGTTTTAAATGGCAATCATGAAAACTGTTTTTTCCTAGGTTCTACTGAAACTACCTTAAATTTATTAAAGGAAAAAGTAGCATCAAATTACCCAAATATAAAGATCGCTACTTTTTCACCTCCTTATAAAGCAGAATTCTCAAGAGAAGATAATGATTTAATGATAAACTCAATAAATAAAGTAAATCCCAAAGTCCTATTTATTGGAATGACAGCTCCAAAACAGGAAAAATGGGGTTATATTCACAGAGATGAATTATCTGCACAAATTGTTTGCAGCATAGGTGCTGTATTTGATTTTTATGCGGGAACAGTAAAGAGACCCAATAAGATTATTATCAAGTTAAACCTAGAATGGCTTGGGAGGTTAGTCAAGGAACCTAGAAGAATGTGGAGGAGATATCTACTCTCGACCCCTATATACTTTGTCGACCTTTATTTATCTGTATTAAGAGGAATTTTAAGACCAAAACGATAAATCATGTGCGGTATTGTTGGCATTATAAATAAATCAAAAAAGTCTGCTGACGAGTCATTACTTCGGAAAATGGCCGATAAAATTGCTCACCGTGGGCCGGACGACGAAGGATATAATATTTCCAATAACGTTGGCCTAGGACATAAACGATTGTCAATTATTGATCTTAAAAGTGGCCACCAACCGATGGCATGCAAGGAAAATACAATTGTTTTCAATGGTGAAATATACAACTACATTGAGTTAAGAGAATCACTAAAAAACCAGGGATATCAGTTCGAAACTGATTCTGATACGGAAGTTATTCTAAAATCATACGAGGCATACGGCGCTGATTGCCTGAATTATCTGAACGGAATGTTTGCTTTTGTGATTTATGACAATAAGGCGTCAAAAGTATTTATCGCGCGTGATCACTTTGGTATAAAACCACTTTACTATTTCAATTCAGATGAACACTTTCTGTTTGGTTCAGAAATTAAAGCTTTGTTGGCACATCCGGCTGTACATGCAAAACCAAACGATGATTCTTTACAGGAGTATCTGACTTTTCAATTTGTGATGGGGCAGAATACAATGTTTGACAGCATTTATAAAATATTGCCCGGACATTACATGGTAATTGACCTTCAAAATTATGATGCTCATCAGATTTGTTATTGGGAACCACATTTTGAAGTAGACGAACATCATACAGAACTTTATTTTGTGGAAGAACTGAGAAGTCTTCTGGAGGATACTATAAAGATTCAGTTGAGAAGTGATGTCCCCCTGGGAACATATCTGAGCGGAGGAATGGATTCCTCAATTGTAACACTCTTAGCATCGAAGTATTACGATGGGAGACTAAAAACATTCACAGGAGCTTTCAGGGAAGGCAAGGATTTTGATGAAACATATTATGCAAAAGAAGTTTCAAAAGCAGTAAATGGAAACTACTTTGAAATCTTCCCTACTCAACATGATTTTACAGATACCCTTACGAAACTAATATATCAGTTAGATGAACCTGTTGCAGGCCCGGGTATTTTCCCGCAGTACATGGTTTCCAAACTTGCCAAAGAGAATGTAACAGTTGTATTAGGCGGACAGGGTGGTGATGAAATTTTTGGTGGATACGCACGATATATGATAGCCTATTTTGAGCAGGCAGTTAAAGGAGCCATGTTTGAATCAACAGAAGAAGGTGAACACATCGTTTCTCTTGAATCAATAATTCCAAATCTGCCATACATACACAGATATGTGCCAATGATGCGGGAATTCTGGGAAAAAGGAGCTTTTGATCCCATGGATCGACGGTATTTTCATTTGCTTGACCGAAGTGGAAGTAGCTTATCATATTTCACTGAAGACTTTCAGCAGACCTATAATAAAGAATCGGTCTTTGAACGGTTTCAGAAGATTTTTAATCACCCTGACACCAAATCTTATTACAACAAGATGACCCATTTCGATATGTTTGGCAGCCTGTTAGGTCTTCTGCAGGTGGAAGACAGGGTTAGTATGTCTGTTTCCCTTGAATCGAGGGTCCCACTGCTTGACAGAAGAATTGTTGATCTGGTGGCTAAAATGCCACCGGCAATGAAATATAAAGGAGCCGGAATGAAATATTTATTAAAAAAAGCAACTCAGGATATTTTACCGGAACCTATTTTAAACAGAAAAGATAAAATGGGCTTCCCTGTTCCACTTCATTTATGGGCAAAAAACGGCGCCTCTGATTTTATTCGCGATATTTTGCTTTCTAAGAAAAGTAGGGAGAGAGGGATTTTTGACCACGCCAATATTGAAGATTTAATTGCATCTGAACGATCATTTGGCCGTTCGCTTTGGGGATTATTATCACTTGAATTATGGTTTAATACCTATATTGATAATTAATGTTGAATTATTAAATCGCTGCAATTGTAGAATATTGAAATGTTAGAATGTTAATTTGTTGAAATGTTGAAGAATTAAAGACTGATATTGAATATTATATCAAAAAGATAACCCTTTAAACCTAAAATTATGTCAACGATAAAAAATTTTGAAGATTTAACAATCTGGAAAGATTCCCGGAATCTGGTAAAAACAATTTATTCATCATTTCAAATGATAAAGGATTTTGGATACAAAGATCAAATTCAAAGAGCGTCAATCTCAATTATGAACAATATTGCTGAAGGATTTGAAAGAGATTCTAATAAAGAATTTATTCGATATCTGTATATTTCAAAAGCATCATGCGGGGAAGTTAGAAGTATGCTTTATGTAGCTAAGGATTTGGCATATTTAGGTAATGATCAAACAGATAATTTACAGAAATCGTGTAGAAAAATTGCAATTAGCACTAATAAAATGATTGAATATCTAAAAACAACATTAAAACATTAAAACGCTTGTACATTTAAACATTTATATATGAAAGACTGGAAAGTTGAAAAAATAGGAGTTGTTGGTCCGGGTATCGTAGGTATGCCCATGGCAGCTCTTCTGGCTAATGCTAAAATAAAAATTGGTACAGATACACCGGCTAAAGTTGTTGTAATCCAACGTAATTCTAAAAATTCCGGATGGAAGGTTGATGCTATCAATTCCGGAAAATCAGTAATTGGAGGAATAGAACCGGGATTAAATGATATTGTAGAAAAAAGTGTTAAAGAAGGAATTCTGAGTGCTTCGTATGACTTTAATGATATTGCAGATGCTGATATGATATTAGTATCTATTCAAACTGACAAAAAAGGCCTTGAACCGGATTACGGCCCCATGTTTGGTGGTTTAACCAGTCTGGCTGAAGCGCTCCAAAACAAACCTGCACATAAAAAACCAATCATTGTTTTTGAATCTACTTTAGCACCATCATCCATGATGACTGTCATGAAGGATCACTTTGCAAAATTTGGTTTAATCGAAGGAAAGGATATTCTTTTGGGAAACAGTCCTAACCGTGTCATGCCGGGAAGACTTGTAGAGCGCGTTGCAGCTTCAGATAAATTAATCGGAGGACTTCAACCGGAAACGCCTCAGATGATTAAAAAAGTTTATTCGCACATTGTAAAGAATGGCACATTATTTACGACTAACAGCCTGACTGCAGAGATTGAAAAAACACTTGAAAATGCGTACAGAGACGTAAGAATTGCTTTCTCTGCGGAAATGGTAAGATATTGCGACAATCATAATATCGACTTTTTCAGATTAAGAGATAGTATTAATGAACGCCTTTCGCAATCGGATAATGCTACTACTGATCCAAATGCAGTTCCTTCAGGCGGTTTGTTGATTCCAATGATTGGTGTTGGAGGACATTGTCTGCCCAAAGACGGCATCCTACTTTGGTGGAGAAAAATTGAAAAAGAGCAAAATACGACCAATAGTCTGATTGTGGGTTCAAGAGCCATAAACGATGAAGCACCTTTAAAGAGTATTGAACTGGCAGAAAGAACATTTGGATCATTGGACAATAAGAAAATAGCCCTTTTAGGTGCTGCTTATCGCTTTAATTCTGAAGATACAAGGAACTCTCCCTCTCTTGAACTGGCTAAACTTCTGATCGAAAAAGGTTGTGATGTAACAATACATGACCCATTTGTAAAGCCCGAGGATCAAAACATTATGAAATATGGATTCGAAAGTATTTTTACCAATGACTTAAATGCAGCATTGAAGAATACCGAATTTACCTTTTTATGCACTTCGCATAAGTATTATCTTGATCATGAAGATGAAATATTAAGTAATAAATCAAACAAAGGAATTTTTGACGGATGTAACATTTATCATGCTGATATTGTTAACAAAATCAAAGTTCCGTATTGCGGTATTGGAAGAGGTAAAGAGGAACCATCAGAAGAATTTACCAGGTTTGTATATGACAGCTTTATAGCATGTGAAAAAGGCGTTGCAAATGAAGTAAAATCTTTGATAGAATTTTTCAATTGGAAATACGCCGAAACAGACTTTAATAAAGCGAAATTTGAAGATGTACAACATCTGGCATCTACCTGTTCCACAGGTTGTGAAATAGTTAATCCCGGTAAAATTGAAGAAATTTATTCTTTCAATGGATTTCAGTCAAAACTTGTTGAGTATGCATTTAATGCACAAAATAAAGAAGTTCTGGCTTAACGTCATTGCGAGAAGGAGGAACGACGACGAAGCAATCTCTTGCACAATGAAACTAACTTAAATGATGAGATTACTTCGTCACAAAATGAAATTCATTTGCTGTAGGTAATAGTATGTTCCTCGTGATGACGATTGCATATAACGTCATCTCAAGCGGAGCGCGGCGATCTCATTTTTAATAAATAAATGGAAAGAGGCGGGTACGTTTATATTTTAACAAATAAAAATAATAAGGTACTTTACACTGGAGTTACTTCAGATTTATCGAAAAGAATATTCGAACACAAGAACAAACTTTATATTACATCATTTGCATCACGATACAATATTAGCAAATTGGTATATTTTAAAGGTTTTACTTCTATGGAGGAAGCTATTTTTGAGGAAAAGAGAATTAAATCCGGATCAAGAATTAAAAAAATTAAATTAATTGAATCTTTAAATCCGGAATGGGAAGATCTTTCTAATCAATTTGAATGAGATTATTTCTCCGTAAACTGACGGATCGTAATGACGTACAAATTCAGACGTCATTGCGATGACGACAAAGGAGGAAGATGCAATCTCTTAAACAAAGAATTATACTTAAAAAATGAGATTACTTCGTCACAAAATGAAATTCATTTGCTGTAGGTAATAGTATGTTCCTCGTGATGACGAATAAATTGAAAGTAAATTTTAAATGAATAATAAACAAACATTTGGAATAATCGGAGGAGGCATGTTGGGTATGACTTTGGCATTCCGTCTTACTCAAGAAGGTTATAAAGTCACTCTGTTTGATGCTGCACCCAGTTTCGGAGGTCTTGCAAGTGCCTGGAATACTGACGGTATGACATGGGATAAATTCTATCATGTTATTCTTTTATCAGATAGCTATACCCGAAATCTTTTAAAGGACTTGGATCTTGATAAAGACATGAAATGGGTAGAAACAAAGACAGGTTTCTACACAAACGGGAAATTATATTCCATGTCGAACACGTTTGAATTTTTAAAGTTCCCTCCGCTAAATATAATAGATAAGCTTAGATTGGGTGGAACTATTTTCTATACTTCAAAGATGAAGAACTGGAAGAAGCTGGAAAAAATTACAGTGGAAAAATTCCTGCGACGTTTATCCGGGAAAAAAACTTTTGAAAAAATATGGCTGCCGCTTTTACGGGCAAAATTAGGTGACACCTATAAAAAAACTTCTGCAGCTTTCATATGGGCAACAATCCAACGTATGTATTCCGCAAGAAAAAGCGGGCTGAAAAAGGAAATGTTTGGATATTTACCCGGTGGTTATGCAAGAATACTTGAAGTTTTTAGTTCAAAGTTAAAAGAATCAGGAGTGGTACTAAACTCAGGATTCCGAGCAAAAACTATTTACAGAAGCGAAAATAATGTAAATATTGAGTTTTCAGACGGATCAAAGTTCAAATTTGATAATGTAATAAATACAGTACCCTCATCATTTATACCGGAAATGATTCCTGATCTTAGCCCAGAAGAAATTCAAAAACACAGCGGTATTGAATATCTTGGGGTGATTTGTCCTAATTTAATACTAAAAAAGGCTATATCTCCATATTATGTAACCAACATTACTGATCCGGGAGTTCCTTTTACCGGTGTAATAGAGATGACTGCGTTGGTTAATAAATCAGAACTTAAGAACAAGCATCTGGTATATTTACCAAAGTATGTGCAATCTAACGATCCCTACTTTAACAAATCAGATAAAGAAATTTCAGATCAGTTTATCGATTATTTATTAAAAATGTATCCCCATTTACATCTGAACGATATTGAACATATTGAAATAGCAAGAGCCCGCAATGTATTTGCATTAAACCAATTAAACTACTCTTCTAATCTACCCCCGGTTAAATCTTCAGTTAATGGTTTATATCTGCTTAATTCTGCCCACATAACAAATGGAACTCTCAACGTAAATGAGACTATTCAATTAGCCCAAGAACAACTGAAAGAAATATTAGATGATGTTTTGCAGGAATATCAAGAAGTGTAAAATACCTAAGAGATTAATTTTTGTAAAAGGTGAGTATAAGATTCTGGAATGTGAAAGATGTGATTTCAGATATTCAGAAATAGATCTACCTCTTGAAAAACATTTACAGGCTGTGTATAGCGACGATTATTTTTTTGGTGGCAAAGATGGCTACCCTGATTATTTTGAAGAGGAAGCCAATATCATCAAAGAAGGTGAATTTTATGCCAATATACTAGGTAAATACAGAACCCCTGGTAGAATGATGGATATTGGTGCAGCTGCCGGATTTGTCATGCAGGGATTTTCGAATAAGGGGTGGGAAGTATTTGGCATAGAACCAAATAAGACGATGACTGATTACGGAATCAGGGAGTTAAATCTTAAAATTATAAACGACAGCTTTGAAAACTTTGATTTCAGAGGTAAATATGATTTGGTGACTTTGATACAGGTCATAGGCCATTTTTATGACCTTAATGTCGCCATGGAGAAACTGAACGATATTGTCATGCCCGGAGGCTATATACTTGTTGAAAGCTGGGATATGAAGAGTATGTATGCAAAAATTATGGGTAAGAACTGGCACGAATACAGCCCTCCAAGTGTGCTGAACTGGTTTTCCAGATCATCGCTGACCTCATGTTTTGAACAATACGAATTTGAACTCATTGAAACAGGTACCCCTCAAAAGAAAATAAGCCTTAATCATGCTCTGACCTTATTTGAACATAAATATCCGGGTTTAAAATTTGTATCTCACATAATAGATACAATAAAGGGAGAAAAAGATTATAACATGATTTACCCTGCTCTTGATATTTTTTGGAGTATATTCAAAAAGAAATAAAATGACGAAAAAGAAAAAGAAAGCAAGTATCTCTCTTGATTTGGATAACCAATGGTCCTACATGAAGATTCATGGTGATAATGGATGGGAAGATTATCCGTCCTACCTAAACATATTTGTTCCTCATATTCTTAAAGTTCTGGACGAACTAAACCTTAAAATTACATTTTTCATTGTTGGACAGGATGCCGTTTTAAAGAAAAACCAGAAGTTCTTAAAAATGATCACTGATCATGGTCATGAAGTAGGTAATCACTCTTTTCATCATGAATCATGGATTCATAAATACACAAAAGAACAACTTCGTGAAGAGCTAAGATCTGCTGAAGATGCCATTGTATTTGCAACCGGTGAAAAACCTGTTGGCTTCAGGGGCCCAGGTTTTAGCTGGAGTAAAGAGTTACTTGAAGTTTTGAATGAAATGGAATATATTTACGATGCATCAACTTTACCAACGTGGATTGGTCCATTGGCAAGAAGATATTATTTTATGACGGCTAGTTTATCAAAAGAAGAAAAAAAGAACAGAGACGACCTGTTTGGAAATTTTTCAGATGGGAGAAGACCTGTTAAACCATACAGCTGGAAAATAAACGATGTAAAAACGATCCTTGAAATACCGGTTACAACAATTCCAGTACTCCGAATCCCATTTCACTTAAGCTATTTACTCTTCTTAAGCGGTATTTCAAAATTTCTTATGCGTATATATCTTAAAATGGCTGTATTCTTCTGTAAAATTACCAATACTCAGCCAAGTTTTCTGCTTCATCCCTTAGATCTTATTGGAGGTGATCAAATTACGCAACTTACTTTCTTCCCTGGTATGAATATCTCAAGTGATAAGAAGGTGGATGTATTTAAAACAGTGTTTTCTGAATTATCCAAACATTTCGAACTGGTCAACATGAGTAATCATGCGACTTATTTATCTCAAAATAAAAACCTTAAAGAAAAATTATTATAACCAATACTGAACCAAATGGGAACTATAAAAAAACCTTTCATTTCAGTTATACTACCTTGTTACAATGAAGAAGTAATACTGGAGAGTAATCTCACTTTTATTGTTAATTACCTGGAAAATGTATCACAAAAATATGAGTGGGAAATACTGATTGTGAATGATGGCAGTAAAGATAATACGGGCAATATTGCAGATGAAATTGCAAGCAGAAATAATAAAATCCGGGTTGTTCACCATCCGGTTAATCTGAATCTGGGGCATGCATTGCAAACAGGGTTTTCAAATGCTAAAGGAGAAATTATGGTTGTCCTTGATATTGACCTGAGTTATTCCGTTGATCATATCGAAAAAATGGTTGACACTTTAATAGCCACTTGTGCTGATATTGTAGTAGCTTCCCCTTATATGAAAGGAGGAAAAGTTACTGCGGTCCCGTTTTTCAGAAAAATAATGAGCCAGTGGGTTAATATATTTATGAGAATAGCATCTCAGGAAAAATACCATACGTATACCGGTATGGTCAGAGCGTACAGGAGAGAATTCATCCAAAAGCTTAACCTAAAAACGAAAGATTATGAAATTAATCCGGAAATCTTGTATAAAGCCATGATCTTGAGAGCCCGTATCATTGAGATACCTGCACATTTGGACTGGACTGAACAAAATAAACATAAAGGAAACAGAACCTCAAGCATTAGGGTATTGAGAGGTGTATTTTCAGGCATGATGTCCGGGTTTATCTTCAGACCCTATATATTTTTCATAGGAATTGGTACTGTTTTGTTTTTTCTGTCAATGTATCAATTGATATGGCTTTTAGTAGACACACTCAATGGAATGATAGATTTTGCAACTTATATCAGTGAATCCGAAAATGCGTTTTCCTTAAGTCTTGCTCACCAGTTTAATATTCATCCTCAAACTTTCCTGGTTGGAGGTATTACTTTCATAGCTGCAATTCAGTTTTTAAGTCTTGGCTTTTTATCGTTACAAAGCAAAAGATACTTTGAAGAATTATTCCACCTTGGAACCTCTTTTAAAAAATAACTATGAAAAAAAATACATTTACCAAGAATCCATACATTTTATTCTCCCCATTTCTTATCATATATGTTATTTATATCCTAGTAGTTCAACAAAACATTTTTATTGGAGATGAAAACCGGTATATTTATTATGCCCAAAACTTAATTCAAGGTTACTATTCACCACCTCCTCCAGAAATTTGGTTGGATAAAGGACCTGGATATTCAATTCTTTTGGTGCCATTTGTTAAATTGAATATTCCATATTTGTTCATTAAGCTGTTGAATGCAGTATTTCTATACCTATCACTTGTTCTCTTATTTAAGGTTCTTACTAAAATAGCACATAGAATTTTATCTTTGGCTGCATGTGTCTTCTGGGGATTTTATATTAATTCCTTTGAAAACATACAATATATTTTACCTGAAACATTCTCAACATTTTTAGTTGTTCTGTTTATTTTTCTAAATATAAACCTATTCAATAAAAAAAAGATATCCTATTTAAGACTGACGTTCTCCGGATTTATACTTGGCTTTCTTGCTCTAACTAAAGTTATTTTTAGTTATGTTATTGTCACATTGATTGTTATCTGGATTATACAACTTCTTAGCAGAAAGAATAGTGCACCTAATATCAGAGTTATGCTACTATTAGCTATGTCATTTCTAACACTTTCTCCGTACTTGGTATATACATATACTTTAACAGGTAAGTTTTTTTATCTAAGTAATGTTGGAGGAAATAATCTATATTGGATGTCAACACCCTACGAAAACGAATATGGTAATTGGTTTCCTTTTCATCAGTTAGATATTGATTCAGCGCTCTTACAAGAAAATCCAATTCTCGAAATTAATACAAAATATAATCATAAAAAGGATCACGAATATTTTCTTAAGCTGAAAGGATCAGAACAGGATGAGGCTTATAAGGAAGTTGCAATTCGAAATATAAAGAATCATCCAAAGAAATTCTTAGAAAATTGTTTCAGTAATGCAGGAAGACTTCTGTTTAACTTCCCTTACTCCTATTCTTTTCAAAAGCCTCAAACTTTATTTAGACTCCCATTTAATGGAATAATATCAGTTTTTTCCCTTATATTACTTCTGCCAACAATATTAAACTGGAAGAAAATTCCATTAGATATCAGATTCTTACTGTTATTTACATGTATTTACCTTGGTGGAAGTCTATTGGGAAGCGCTGAAACAAGAATGTTTACCATTATTGTTCCGGTTCTTATATACTGGATAATTTATATGCTAAATAAAACAATTACTTTCAAACTATTGTTTTCAAAGGGAGAACAATAGAAAGTCACTAAATAATAACAGTTAAACCAAAATTATTCAACTATGTCAAATAAAGTTGCTTTTATTACCGGTGTTACGGGTCAGGATGGTGCATACTTAGCAGAATACCTATTAAAAAAAGGTTATATTGTTCATGGGATGAAACGTCGATCTTCATTATTTAATACTGACAGAATAGATCATATTTATCAGGATCCACACGAAACAAACAGAAATTTCATTTTGCATTATGGTGATTTGACGGATTCCATGAATATTACGAGAATCATCCAGGAAATTCAACCAGACGAAATCTACAACCTGGCAGCCATGAGTCATGTAGCTGTAAGTTTTGAAACGCCCGAATACACAGGAAATGCAGATGGATTAGGAACACTTAGAATTCTGGAAGCCGTACGATTACTTGGTTTAGCAAAAAAAACAAGGGTGTACCAGGCTTCAACATCTGAATTATACGGTTTAGTTCAGGAAGTACCACAAAAAGAAACTACACCATTTTATCCCAGATCCCCCTATGCCGTTGCCAAAATGTATGCCTACTGGATAACTGTTAATTATCGTGAAGCATATAATTTACATGCTAGTAATGGTATCTTATTCAATCATGAATCTCCAGTACGAGGTGAAACATTTGTCACCCGAAAAATCACAAGGGCAATTAGTCGAATTGCATTGGGAATGCAGGATAAAGTTTTTATGGGAAATCTCAGTTCTAAAAGAGATTGGGGGCATGCAAAAGATTACATTGTAGCAATGCACCTAATTCTCCAACAAGATCAACCGGACGATTATGTAATCGCGACCGGAATAACAACCAGTATCCGGGAATTTATTACCATGGCTACTAATGAACTTGGTGTAGAAGTAGAATTTAATGGTGAAGGTAAAGACGAAAAAGGTATTTTGACTGGGGTGAATGAAAACACATTCGTTAATGTTGTTGGGGAGGAATTTCTTCAATCAATAAAACAACGAGTGGCTAAGAATGACCAGATCATTGGAGTCGATCCTAAGTATTTCAGACCTACGGAAGTGGATCTATTAATTGGAGACCCATCCAAAGCTCTGGAAAAACTAGGCTGGAAACCAAAATACGACCTTCAGGGATTAGTAAGTGATATGGTCCTATCTGATATTAAATTATTTAAAAAAGATGCATATTTAAAGGCAGGTGGTTTTAATATTTTAAATTATTTTGAATAGAATAAGCATTAATAAGTTCAAAAAAACTTATGCTGAAAAAAAACATCAATCTACTATGGACTGGAGGATGGGATTCAACCTTTCGGTTGTGTCAACTAACAATTTTGAATGAACTTCAAGTTCAGCCATATTATCTCATAGATGAAAAAAGGTTGTCATTACGTAATGAACTTTTAGCTCAAAAAGATATTAAAAAGGAGATATTTTTCAAATTTCCATTCACCCGAGAATTGATATTGCCTACAAAGTTTTATTCCGTTTCTGACTTAAAAGATGATGCTATTATAAACAAAAATTACAATATTTTAAATAATAACGTCGGATTCGGAATACAATATCAATGGTTGGCCACTTTTTGCAAAAAAAATAAACTTTACGATTTGGAACTAAGCTTTGAAAAGGCAGAAAATGGTAAAAAGGGTAATTTTTTGAGACCGTATATGTCTTCATGTATAAAAAATAATTCCGAAACATTCAGAATCTTAGATAATGATGTTAATTCAGCAGTTAATCAATTATTTAAGTATTACTATTGGCCTCTTTGGAATATAACAAGACAGGATATGATAGTTATAGCAAACGACTTTAGTTTTACAAAAATAATGGATCTAACATGGTTTTGCCATACACCTATTAAAGGGAAACCTTGTGGTACATGCAATCCCTGTAAAGATGTCGTAGACTATGGGATGGATTATCGATTAAATAAAAAGGCTAAGCTAAGGTATCATGTTAGGAACCTAAAACCTAGATCCTTAGTACATTTTATTAAAAAATATGTTAATGAGTAATTCAATCAATCAAACTATTAAACTACTCTGGACGGGAGGATGGGATTCAACATATCGCCTTTGCGAGATTCTTCTTTTGCTGAAGAAACCAGTACAACCTATTTATCTCATTGATGAAAACAGAAATTCAACAAGAGAGGAACTTTTAGCCCAATCTCACATAAAGCATACACTTTTCTCAAAATTCCCATTTACGCAATCTTTATTATATAATCCAGAGTATTATTGTGTCTCTGATCTTAGATTTGATAATTACATTAAAAAGAATTATCTCACGGTTAAAAAACAAATAGGTTTGGGTACTCAATATGAGTGGTTGGCGAATTTCTGTAATCAAAATAACATCTCAAATTTAGAACTGGGATTTGAAAAAACCATTGGTAGCAAAAAACATGATTTTCTTAAACAATACTTAACAAAACGGACCGGAATTGATTATGAATCATTTGTTTTAAATCAAAAATATAAGGGTGAACCCTTTTATGAGTTACTTAAGTTTTATGACTGGCCCATCTGGCTTAAAACCAGAAATGAAATGGTAGATATTGCTAAAGCAAATGAATTTAACGACATTCTTCATTTAAGCTGGTTCTGTCACAATCCAATAAAAGGGAAACCTTGCGGCAGGTGTAATCCTTGTAAAGATATTATCTGGTTCGGCTTTAACTACAGACTTCCCCGCTCAGCCAAAATAAGATATTACACCAGATTTTTATCCAAATCACAACTAAAAAAATTTATAAGCCCCAATTTTTAGATGAATATTTCTGAACCAATAAAACTGCTTTGGACGGGAGGTTGGGATTCAACATTCAGATTATGTGAGTTGCTAATTCTTTTTAAGAAATCTGTGCAGCCCTATTATCTTATAGATAATAACAGAAAATCACTCAGAAACGAATTACAGGCTCAAAAGAAAATAAAGGAATTATTAAAAACAAAACAACTTGGAACAGAAGCTGTACTATTACCAACAGTATTTTTTAATACTGATCAACTCAAACAAGATGCTGATATCGATCACCATTTCAACACCCTAATACAGCATGTACACTATGGCATTCAGTATAAATGGCTGGCACAATATTGTAAAGAACAATCTATTACCAATCTTGAATTAAGCGTGGAGAAATCTGTGGGGCATCCGCGATATGAATACTTTAAAAAAAACATAAAGGAAACAATATATCAGAATTTTAATACATATGCAACTACAGTTAATTCATCAAATGCATGTTTTCTCGAAGTATTTAAATATTTTCAAATGCCAATCTTTGACAAAACCAAATCTGATATGAAGATAATTGCAATGCAAAATGAATTTCTTAATATTATGAATGAATCCTGGTTTTGCCATACGCCACATCAAAATAAACCATGTGGTATATGTAACCCATGTAAAGATGCTATTCACTATGGTTTTGAATACAGATTAAATAGAAGAGCACTGTTTAGATATAAATTCAGGCATTTTACATCAAATGAGATAAAAAAACAACTTAAACATTATATTTCCCCAAAAAACAAAAATGGATAAACTAAGTAAAATATATGTTGCCGGACATTTGGGATTGGTTGGATCAGCGATTACAAAAAAATTAAAATCCAAAGGTTATTCAAATCTGGTACTACGTTCAAAAGATGAGTTAAATCTGTTAGATCAAAATGCGGTCAATGAATTTTTTGGTAAGGAGAAACCTGAATATGTAATTCTCGCTGCAGCAAAAGTTGGTGGAATCATTGCAAACAATACCTACCGAGGTCAATTCATTTATGAAAACCTACAGATTCAAAATAATATTATCCACCAATCGTATATTCACAGGGTAAAAAAACTACTTTTTCTTGGGTCAACATGCATTTATCCTAAAAATGCACCACAACCTATGCCTGAAACCTCTTTGCTGACAGATACGCTGGAATATACTAATGAACCGTATGCGATTGCCAAAATAGCCGGTCTGAAGATGTGTGAAGCCTATAACCTGCAATACGGCACAAATTTTATTTCGGTAATGCCTACTAATCTATATGGCCCAAATGATAATTTTAATCTGGAAACCTCTCACGTACTTCCAGCCATGATCCGTAAGATTCACCTGGCAAAATGTCTTAAAGAAAAAAATTGGGATGCCATAAGGGATGACTTTAACAAAAGACCTGTAGAAAATATAAATGGAAGTGCTCCAATGGAAAACATACTGACTGTATTGGATAAATATGGCATAAGAATAGATCCTGATGTGTTAACGCATTCACCTGGCACACTAAATGTTACAGTTACTCTATGGGGTACAGGCAGTCCCTTCAGAGAATTTCTGTGGTCAGAAGATATGGCAGATGCATGTGTATTTCTAATGTTGAACCGGGACTTCAAAGATGTAATTAATTCAGTTGAATATACAAATAAAAACGAAATAGTTAACACACATATTAATATTGGAACGGGAGTAGAAATTTCCATTAAAAGTCTTGCCGATACTATTCAAAGAGAAATAGGATTTGATGGTATTATTAAATGGGACAATACAAAGCCAGATGGAACAATGCGAAAATTAACTGATCCTTCAAAATTACATCAGCTCGGGTGGCATCACAAAATTGAGCTTGATGAAGGTATTAGTCTAATGTACTCTGCGTATTTGAAACCTTAATTTTGTTAGATTTTATCATGAACCTTTTCAAATTAAACAAACATTAAGTTCTCATTCAATGCTGAATATAAAAATGTAATCTAAATTAACTGTATACTATTAATAAAATATCTGCATTTTTATTTTTGTGATTTTCATTGCAGTATCTCAATATTATAAAAGAACACAAGTCGTCTAGGATTTATATATTTCAAGACGTAAAAAATAAATAAGGCTGTCCATGTGGACAGCCTTATTTATTTGATATTATATGAAATGTTAAAAGAACATATCAACTTCAATTTGAAAATTGGATGTTAAATAAAATGCAATACCAATATTACCAATTACTTACCTTAACAATTTCTTTAGTAATTGCCTCTTTCTCTGTTATTACTTTAACAATGTAAATACCGTCATCCAGATAATCCAGTCTAAATTCAATATTAAGTTGATCTTTAACATTCCTGAATGATTGAACTCCAACAACATTACCACCTAAATCGTAAATATAAACATTTATAACATCTGCAAATGCCACTCTTATATTGACATTAAAATGCCCCACGAAGGGATTAGGATATATTTTTGTATTTAGTAATGTATCACTGTAGAGTGAACTTTCATCCGTTGAATTTAGCTTAACTGTTTTATTTACTGTGTGATTGATTGAGACTGTTCCATCTGAACTCTGGATAGGTGTACCATTATCTGTTACCCGAACGATGAGATTTGAGCTGATATTTGAATTAGGATCATAACCTGGTGTGGTGTAAAGATTTCCATTAATTGGACTAATCCAGAAATTACCACTTTCATTACCAGAAACTATTTTATAAGTTAAACTCTGACCTAAATCAGGATCAGTTGCCTTTACTGTTCCAATAAAACCACCTGGTTCAGTATATCCAATTGTAAAAGTTTGATTCAGTATAACTGGAGCATTATTACCGGAAATTGTGTGTACGATTGATATACTTGCACTGGATAACTTAACCGGAGTTCCATTATCTTTAACCTGAACTGTTATTACTCCACTAATATTAACAATTGAGCTGTAACTTGGTGTAGTATACAAATTTCCATTTATAGGGCTGATCCAGAAATTACCGTCATCATTTCCAGCAATAATTTCATAAGAAAGCGATTGACCGTCGTTGGGATCACTTGCTTTAACTTTACCAATAAATCCACCCGGCTCCAGATATCCTACAGTAAATAGTTGATCGTTAATCACAGGAGCTACATTTAGTGATATAGTATGGTTCAAAACAACTTCAGCACTTGAACTTTTTAGCGGAGTACCGTTATCAGTAACTTCAACCAATAAAGATCCACTTAAATTTACGGAACTGTTATAATTGGAAGTGGTATATAAATTCCCGTTCTTGGGGCTTATCCAGAAATTACCAGATGCATTGCCGGATATTATTTTATATGATAAAGCTTGTCCTTCGGGATCGCTGGCCTGAACAGTTCCGATAAAACCTGTCGGCTCAACATAACCAAATGTAAATGTTTGATTGCTAATTACAGGGGCTAAATTTCCGGTTGTATGATCAATAATAACATTAGCATCTGCAGTCTTCACGGGTGAACCATTATCTGTAACGCGGATTGTTAAAGTGCCACTTAGATTTTCTGATGTGGAATAATTTGATGTGGTATACAAGTTTCCATTAATTGGACTAATCCAGAAATAGCCTAAGTCATTACCTGATATTATTTTATAACTTAACGTTTGCCCGGCATCCAGTTCTTCAGCAATAACTGTACCAATATAATTACCTGGCTCAATATAACTTATTGTGAAAGTCTGGTCTTCAATTAATGGTGATTGATTACCAACATTGGACTGATCAATTGTTATTACTGCTTGCGAACTTTTCACAGGTGTTCCATTATCTGTAACCTGAACACTTAGAAGACCACTAATATTTGAATTTGGATCGTAACTGGATGTTGTATATAAATTCCCATTAACCGGACTTATCCAAAAATTTCCATCGTCATTACCTGATAAAATTTTATATGAAAGAGACTGCCCTGCGTCCGGATCATCTGCTTTTACGGTACCGATAAATCCTGCTGGATCAACATAGCCAATATTAAATACCTGTGGCTCAATAACAGGTGATTGATTGTCTAAGGCAAAATGTTCAATTGTAATAATTGCATTTGAACTTAATTGGGGGGTTCCATTATCCGTAACGGTTACAACTAAAGAGCCTGACAGATTAACCGATGGATTATAACTTGGTGTCGTATACAGATTTCCGCTTAACGAACTTATCCAGAAATTTCCAGATTCGTTTCCTGAATAAATTTTGTAATTAATGCTCTGATCTGTATTAGGATCACTAGCAATCACTTTCCCAATAAAACCTCCAGCACTAATTTCACCAATACTAAATGTTTGATCAAATACAACCGGATTTAAATTTCCTGCATCGGGGTTTGATGCTGATAATTGGTGAACTATGCTAATCTCGGCTCTTGTAGATAAAGCTGGACTTCCATTGTCTGTAACCTCAACAGTTAACATCCCTGATAAATCGACATTTGAATCATAACTGGATGTAGTATATAGGTTTCCATTACTGGGACTTATCCAAAAATACCCTTTATCATTTCCAGCCACTATTTTATAAGATATGGTCTGTTGGGAATTTGGATCTGTGGCCAGTACTTTACCTATAAAACCTCCTGGCTCAACATTACCGATTGTAAACGTTTGGTTTGCAATAGCAGGTGCAGTATTCGTTACAGAGGATATAATATCATCATGAATAAGAATAACAGAAGAAAAAGGGGCAAGAGTTACACTTTGGCTATACCTTTGCAATTTAACATCTACAGCTCCGGAAGTAATAGGAATTGTCTTATTTTCATTTGATGCGTTGTATAATAATTCAACTTGATTAAGATCCTTTACTGAAACCGGTGTAATTTTTGAGTTTTTCTCATGTCCGGTAAATAAACTCCATTCTGCTAGGGATCTATAAGCTCCTCCACCAGCACCTGTGTTTAAAAATACCTGCGTCTCATCTGCAGGTTTACAATAATAATTATTATTAAAATAACCCCAACCTGCGATATCATTTACAGCCGTTTCACCTTTTAAATCCTGAACCCAGTAATGTAATCCTAACTGATCAAAATCCTTTGCAAATAATATATTATTGGTAAATGTAACATCACTTATTGGGTCCTGAACTGCACGATGACTTAATCTAATTTGTGCTAAATTATCATAAAAGGTATTATCCGAAATAATCATATTGTGCGAGTTAAGACATGCAATACCAGAATAACCACAATTCCAAACCGTATTATTTCTAACCTCCGCAGCACCAGATCCTCCATCAAAAAAAATCCCAGCGGCCTGATTAGTACCTGTATTGTTCTTGCTTGCACCACTTGGCCCCATTCCAATACCATTTAATACAATATTACTTATTACTTTTCTGTTTGAATACCTGTTTTTTGGCACATCAGTATATAATCCGTGATAGGTATAAATACCTCCTCCATCGTCAAGCAGGAAGCAAAAATTGTTGATATAGTTTTTCTCAATTAATACGTTGCTTCCATTAAAAAGTATCGGAGAATAACCGGTATTTTCAATTCTGTTAAATTGCACCTTACTGTTGTCGCATAAAACTCTTATGCCAATGGACTGGACGTCCCCCATCCCAGGAAATAACCCGGTATTTGATATCGTATTATTATTAATTGTTGCGTAAGGTTCTCCTTTATCAATATCAACTGCAAAATTATTGGAGTAATTTATAACATTATTAATAATTGAAAAGTTTCTACAACTTTGACCTCGAATTGCAGAAATTTCTGTATCTTCAATTTCGCAATTTTGAATAGTTATGTCATTGCTTACATATCCATAAAACCCATACCGGTTTGCACCTTCAAATTTAATATTTTCAAATGTGGTATAATTTTTCAAATTAGAATAGACAATATCATTTATTATACTGGCTTTAACAGTATGACTGGATGGGAATTCATTCCCAAAATAAACATACAAATAGCTTCCGTCGTAATACCACTCACCTAACTGGTCTAATGTTCTGATATCATTTTGTATAAAATATCCAAAATCATCATGTCTGGGTTCATATGATATAACACCTCCATAATAAATATCAGTTCCGTTATGAGATATAATTGGTAATTTATCAATCGTCCACCTTGAAGAGACGATAACCAACTCTGCACCAGTCCAGTTTGGACTTGCTGACAACTCATTATCCGTTATGGATGTTTTACTATTGTGACTTTCAAAATATAGATATTTGTCATTTGGATACCTTCCTTTGGGTTTTATCTTACCATCAAACTCTACAATTTTCAACCCGGGAACATTTCCAATGAATGTCCTGTAAATACCGGTTGAATAATTGCTCCACGACGTTAATGTTTTATACCCTGAGAGTACAGGCAATTTTCCTGAACCATATGCTCCATATATAATCCGACTACCAGACGTCCCTGAAGCACTAAGCTTAAGGCTTCCTGTAAAAATATCCCCCCGATTAAACAATACCTTATCTCCTGGATTTAGACCAACAGAATTAACCTTTGAAATGGTCCTCCAGGCACTTGTTTCTGATAAACCACTGGCACCATCATTACCATTTTCACTTACATAATAAGTTGTTGAATAAAGATTAAAAAATAGAAAAACGAAAGCTGAAACTATAAAACTCCTCTTTAAATAATATTTTTTTGAGGTTTTGACTGTAAACTCGTGCATAAATGTTAATTGTCTAAATAAAATGATAACTTCAATTCTAAAAACACTCTTAGAAGATATTAACTTCAAATTAATTGGGGAAAGCTAAATTCATAACTTCACCACAGTGACAATTAATTATATAAATACCCGTAATAGTTCACCTGGAAAAATACATTTTTTACACTTTTTAAGATGAACAGCTAATATGTTAAAATCAATAATAGGTTAAAGTGGTAATTTGGGAAACTCGTATTTCATATCCTTCTCCTGGATGTAGAGTTTTTATCGAATTATTAAATTCTGAATTGTTTATTTTTTCAATTGCTCTTCCATACTGATCCTTAAACTTAATTAATGTATTGTTATTCAAATACTTACCCACAATCTCATTGACATCTTTACTGTAATAATATGGAAATGGTAAAATATTCCAACCTTCATTCAGATTAATTGTCATTGGATAATTTGGTTGTGATCCTGTTAACATAAGACTACAGTTATCTTTAACATTTACTTTCACTGAAAGAATACCCTTACCTGGATCTATGTTATTTTTCCATCCCTCATTTGGAACAAATTCGAGCGTATTACCGTTTTGATCCTGAACCTGAATCAAAAGATCATTCTCAATTAACGGTAAAAACACTTCGAAGATATTACTATTTGCAGGAATCAGATATGATGAAATTATATTCCAGCCCTTTTTTAGATCAATTACTTGTTTTAAAGTATCAGATTCTGACTTAAATAAGAATACAGACGAGAACGGCATTAAGAGTATATTCTTATCAAATATTCTTTTTTTTGAATCGATCATTTGTACGTAGGGTAGTGGAAAATTCTCACTTATATTTTGAGTATTATAGACGAAGTAATACGCTAATGGCTCTTTAACTGGTAAACTCGCAATTGACTGTTTTTCATCGCTAATTAAATTGCTCCATTCCTTTATGTTGTAATCAACTGCATGTCCCCAACCATTTAATGAAACTGTAAATTTGGGATTATTATCCTTTAATGAATAGTAAATGTTATTATCAAAACTCCCGATGCTATTAAAAACATCTTCAACGGTTACATAAAAAACCGATCTTTGCATTGTATTATAAGATATTAGACAATTATTCTTAAAAATCACATTTCTTATCGGCATAGTTGGAACTCTACTTCCATGGTTTATATATAATTGATATTTATTATTTAGTAAAAGATTATTCTCAACTGTTATATTCTGATTGTTATGTAAATACAATCCACCATATGAACAATTGTATACAGTATTGTTTAATACCTTAGTATAGTCCGTTGCATCATCCAGATATATTCCAAATGCTGCACTTTCTCTATCTTTTGTACCATCTGAGGCACCTATACCGTTTAATACTATATTTCCATCTATAAGAAAATCATCATTATCATCGGCCTGTGATCCAGAATATGTATAAATCCCTGCACCATCATCCAATACAGTGCAAAATGTATCGATATAATTTTTTATTATCTTTATATTATCGCCTATAAATGATATCGGATTAAATCCTGTATTAATAATTGTATTTCCCTTAATTACAAGTCCATCTGTTTGCCATGTTGCAATAGCACCATATTTACCATCTTCCTTTTTCATCCCTGGAATCATACCACTGTTATTTATATAGTTATTCTCAAGTACCGCATTACTAAATTCATCGTACAGAATTATTGGACATGTATTAGTATTAGAAATTGTACAGTTTTTCACAACCAACCTATCAGATGATGCCCCCCAGTTAGAACCTCCATAAACGACATAATTTCCAGAAAAGTTTACATCACAATCTTTTATGCTAATATTATTTGAACTGTTTATTGTAAATACCTGTTCGTTGTATCCAACTATATTCAGATTTAAAAATTCTACAAACTTCTTGTACCTTAATAATGCGAATGTATCAGTTTTACTGACCTGAACGTTGTATTTATCCGGATCAGATCCACCTGTATAAATATAGAACTCGCCGTTTTTTATATACCATTCTCCAATTTCGTCTAGAGTTTGCAAGTCGTCTGTAATAAAATAGCCATTTGTAGTTGCAAAAGAATAATCAACTGCATCGAAGTTAATTGTATTGTTCGAATGACTATTTATTTTTCTATTCTCAAGTGTAAATCTTGAGGTTTTTAAAACTACAGTAGCTCCAGTCCAGTCTGTGCTACCCGTAAGCTTAGAATCAGTTAATGATGTCTTTGTTGCACTTTCGAAAATCCAATACGAATCATTTGGATGTCTTCCTTTTCTTTGGTTTATACCATCTATTGAAACTACATTAAGAGTGTTTTTTGCCTTAGTATATGCTTTAAAAATACCATTACCTAAACTTTCCCATGAATTTAATCGTTCAAATCCATTGAACTTAGGTTTCGCTCCATATCCATAGGATGAAAATACTATAGGATGTTGCTCAGTACCGCTATTGGGAATAATTATTGTTCCAGAGAATTCATCACCACACCTAAAAAGGATAGAATCTCCAGGATAAAACTTTGAACTATTAATTTTATCCAATGATTTCCATGGTTTTTGAACTGATGTACCCACATTAGTATCATGCCCCATATTACTCAAATAGTAATTTGTACCATGTACATTATCGCAAAGTACAAATAATAAAATTCCCAATATATAATAACAAATATTTTTCATTCCTCTAGCATTTACATTAACACCAACAAATATATGTTAAGTTTTCGTTAATTACAAGTAAAACATATTTTTTAACATGTTGCTTATACAATGTTCCTTGATATTTGTTTTATTTAACTTTTTGCCATTATTTTTGTTATAACGTTATATGTTATCTTAGAAAGATATTTAATTAACGCTATCGTATTATTTAAATTATTTATTGCAATTGTAAATACTACTTTTAAGGTAACATAGGGCATAGAGACACTAATACAATAGAGGAGAATTGTTGTTCTAATTAAATCAACAAAAACAAAATGCAAATTGACAAGAAAAACTATAATTATTACTTTAGGACTAATTATCGGTCTAATAAATACGCAAGCGTCTTACAGTCAGATACAACATTTGCCTGAAGTTTGGTCTTCCTTCAAAGTAGATACAAGAATATGGGAGGATTGGGGAATCTCATATAATCTCGAATACAGAGCTCATCTGAATCAAATGAATGTTAAAGACATTCTATTTGATATAGAAGCTTATGATGACTTAAATAAGTATTTCAAAATAGAATATGCTCATAGATTTTTAAGTTATGGAATATTTGGGACATATAATGGATCATCAACCCTGTTTCAACGTGACGCTTTGGCCCTTACTTTTAAGGAAGAAAAAAAAAGATTCGAATTCAGTTTCCGCACCAGGTTTCAAACAGGTTACTATCAGTTTACGAAGTTTTCTGGAAGTCTTTTCAGTGAATTAACACATAGGAATCGAATGGAAGCTGAGTATAATTTTAAAAAAACACCGCACAAAGGATATATTTCACTTGAAAACTTTGTGAAGATCAAACAAAAGGAATATGAATTTGAAAAATGGAGGTTTAAACTAGGTGATAAGTACAAAATCAATGACTCGGTAAGTGCAGATTTTAGTTACTTTATTGAAAGACCTTTTAACATTAAAAATGCAATAATATATCATGTCTTCAATATTCAGCTTAAAGTTAAATTTGACACATAACATAATTAAACTAGCATTTTTTATAGTTATGCAGGCTTTCCTGATCCCTACATTTTCCCAGAGCCATTGGGAAATGATTATTGATGCAAATGGCACATGGAAATACTACGTTGCAACAGAAACCAACTTACCCGATAAAGACTGGTACAATTATGATTACAATGATACATCCTGGGAAGTGGGGTATGGAGGTATTGGATTTGGTGATGGTGACGATTCAACAATAATTCCTCAATGCCATTCTCTTTATCTACGTAAAGATTTTTTTGTGTCAAATAAAAATAACATTAAAAAGTTATTCCTTGATATTGACTATGATGATGCATTTGTTTTTTATCTGAATGGTAAAGAAATATCACGATCTTCTAATTTAAAAGATTCAATCCCAAATTACAATACTCCTTTAGAAAACGATCACGAAGCAAATATGTATATGGGATACCTCCCAGAAAGACATAAGTTTGATGATTTAGTACTTTATGATGGTAAAAATACAATCGCTGTTCAAATTCTAAACTCCAGTCAGTCTTCCAGTGATCTGACTTCTATCATATATTTACATGGAGAAATTATAAGTGATAATATCATCTATTCCGGTTGTGCAGATTGGTTTACAACACCAATACCTTTTACTTATTCTAATCTACCAATATTTTTAATTAATACTCATAACAATGTAATAACCAACGAACCTAAGGTTTATGCTACCTTAAGAGTTATTAATTACAGTAATGAGATAAATAATATTGATTCGTCACCAAATGAATATTCAGGGTCGATCGGAATTGAATATCGGGGATCGAGCTCAATGCTATACGATAAAAAGAATTATTCCATTGAAACAAGAGATGAACATGGGAATAACTTAAACGTAAGTCTTCTAGGACTACCCGAAGAAAATGACTGGGTACTACACGGTCCCTATGCTGATAAATCCTTAATTCGTAATGCACTAGCATACTACCTTGGAAATTTAACGGACAGATGGAATCCACATACAAAATTTATCGAACTGGTTATTAATGAGAATTATATGGGAGTCTATTTACTTACCGAAAAGATTAAAATCAGTAACAACAGACTTAATCTACACTCACTAAATAATTATGATGTTTTACCGCAGGATATTAGTGGTGGTTTTTTGCTTAAAATTGACAGAGGTGACTATTTCTGGAACTCCCCGTTTGTTTCAAATCCGGCCGATACGAATAAAATAAAAATAAACTTTGTTGAACCGGATAAAAAATCAATAAATAAAAATCAGATAAACTATATTAAAAAGTATGTGACTGATTTTGAATCATCTTTATATAAATCAGTAAACGGATCCGGAGATTATAAAAAATACATTGATGTTCTATCGTTTGTTGACTTTTTTATTGTAAATGAACTTTGTAAAAACGTTGATGCATACAGACTTAGTTCATATATGTATAAAGATAAAAACAAAAAACTTGTAATGGGTCCACTATGGGACTTCAACTTTTCATTGGGTAATGCAAATTTTAATACAGGAGAAAGTGCAGAAGGCTGGATTTATAACTCAGTCTCAAAAAAAGAAATAAATCAGGTTCCATTTTGGTGGGATAAATTCAGACAGGATCCTTACTTCAATAAATTACTTAAAAGAAGGTGGTCAGAGCTTAGAAAATCAGAATTTGCAATAAATAATATTTATAATTACATAGATTCATTGGTTAATATTTTGCAAGAACCCGCCAGACGTAACTTTAGTCACTTTGACGTTATTAATAGAAATATTTGGCCAAATTATTATATTGGTAAAAACTATAACGATGAAATAGAGTATCTAAAAACATGGCTCGCAGATAGAATTCATTGGATTGATGGTGAATTGAATAAAATAGAAGATTTGGATACACTTGATATTAAAGATTATAAACTTTTTGTATATCCAAACCCGACTAATAAAGGAGTCATTTATGTCGATATTTCAGTTTACACGGAACGTGATTTAAAATTTAAGTTGTTTAACAGTGAAGGTCAATTGGTATATACAGAAAAACAAGTATTTAAGCAGGGAAACACAATTCACATAATTCCAGGTGAAACCAGACTAAATAAAGGAGTTTATGTATTAACTATTGAAGTTGATAAAATTGATAAAATTTTCAAAACAATAATAATCTACTAGATATCACAAATATGGTTTATTACCTACATGTATTTTTGTGATTCCCCATTTTTATATTAATCCCATAAAAATCACACTCATTTTGCATAAAAACTCTTTAAATAAATTACCCAACACTTTAAATTTAATCTTTAATTGAATTACAACCTCTTATTTTTAGAAAGTTGACAGTTTATGTAACAGATTAAAAAAATCCGCAAAAGTATTCAATACCTTTGCGGATTTTTCAGCATAATGCTGCTATATTTTTGCTGTTTAATAATAAATCCTTTACGAATTTACTACAGGTTCATTATGATAAACGGCATCTTCATGAACTGTACTTTCTGAATACTTTAACCTTCTGAAAGCATCTCTGACCATTAATCTAAGTCCCAGATTAAACAACAAAAAATAGCTTACAAACTTTTCCCGTGTTCCCCTCTGATCCCAAATAATAAGCTGCCGTTGTTTTTGATTGTAAATCATGATTCTCTTTTTTAATGTTAGCAAAAGTGTTATTCCCTCAATAAAAAAATATGAAATGTTAATGCTAAAAACACATTTAAACCTCAATACTAACTTATAGTTCTTTAAATGTTAATTCAAAGATAAATATAAATTTAATATAAACAAAATATTTTTTTAGTATTACCCAATTCGTTCATACTAAAAGACAATAGATTCAATATAATCGCGTACTTTTTACACTTTAAATTACTTAAAAGTGTTGTAGAACATATCTTTAGTTGGGTTTTATGCGAAATTTCAATATCTGATATCTATTCCCATTCTTGCTAAATGATATGTTTTACAGCATAATTTTATTGATATTCAATTTACATTACCTAAAGTTTATTCTAAATCTAATACTGTTTCTGAGTCATTTTTTAGATTATTTTCGATAACATCCATTAATCTGACAATAACATTTTGTAAGTTACATTTTGTAAGTTACATTTTGTTTGATAAGTTTGTTTGATAAGTTTGTTGTAAAACTATATCACAATGACTGATCAACCAACGAATCCATTTACAACAACTACTTATATTGGCCCAAAGTATTTCTGCGACCGAAAGCACGAATCAGATCTGATACTCAAAAAAGTTAAAAATGGGAGTTCTATTACCTTATTATCAGTGAGAAGAATGGGTAAAACCGGTCTAATACATCACATTAACAACCAATTACCGAATGATGTAATAGGCGTTTATGTTGATATATTAAATACTGAAAACCTGACTGGTTTTCTTAATCAACTTTCATCCGCTTTAATTAATGCATCTGAGAAAAATTTAACAACCGGGAATAAAATTTGGAAATTTATCCGTTCACTAAGGCCAACCATTGGATTCGACAGTCTTACTGGTTCTCCTTACACGTCATTTAATATTCAAAAACAGGAAACTGAAAATAATATCGAAAATATCTTTCAGTTTATCGATACATCAGATCAAAAATATGTAATCGCTATCGATGAATTTCAGCAAATTCTTAATTATCCTGAAGAAAATACAGATGCATGGCTAAGAACTATCATCCAAAAATTAAAAAAACGTCATTTATCTTTGCAGGTAGTCAGCAACATTTAATGATAGATCTGTTCTCACTTCCACAACGTCCTATCTACAGAAGCACGGATATCATCAAATTAAATAAAATTGATCGTACATCCTATTCTGAATTCATTGAAAACCAATTTAAATCATATAACAAAAAAATTAGCCCTGATATCATTCACGAAATATTGGATTGGTGCGATTTACATACATATTTTGTACAGAGCCTTTGCAAACAGGTATTTGCTGCAACCCAAACAGAAGTTACTTTGGAATTATGGAAGCAACAGGCATTATCCATACTTAATGAACAGGAAATCGTATTTTATTCACAACGAAATCTTCTAACAAAAGCACAGTGGCAACTACTAAAAGCCATCGCTTATGAGGATATTGTCTATAAACCTACCGCAATTGATTTTATAAGAAAACACAATCTTGGTTCTTCTGCAACAATATTAAGATCATTAAAAAGCCTGACTGATTATGAACTGATTTATAGTGATTATAATTCTGAGGGGAACAGGTTTTACAGTGTATATGATGTTTGGCTTAAACGATGGATTCATCATTAATAATTGAGCATTACTACATAATTCATATGAAGCAGGCTAACCAATAGCAACGTAGAATCAGACAGAACCATGATATAGCACACTTCCATAAAACCCTAACCTGCGTGTAAGTTTTCTTTGTAGTTTACCTTCACAAGTAGCTTTCTGCAAAACTTTCGTGAATTCATATAATTATAAAAATAAGAGTTTGAGGGCGAGTATTGAGGGAAAAAGCAAGAGCGTGATCACTCTCGTTTTCACGCTCTTGCTTTTTTGTGGGCCCACCTGGGCTCGAACCAGGGACCACCTGATTATGAGTCAGGTGCTCTAACCAACTGAGCTATAGGCCCGTTTAGTAATATTTTATGCTTCAGGTTTTGATTTATACTGACCACCTGTTCCGAATATTCGGTAAAGTCAGTCCCGATAGCTATCGGGATAACCAACTGCCCCGAACATTCGAGGAGAGGCCCTAAATTTTCATTGAAAATTTCGGAGTGCAATATTACAGAATTAGCCCAAATTTACCAAATAAAACATGCACTATTGCTTTGCTAATAACTGAAAATCCAGCTGTTTCTTTTCCAGATTGGCACTGGCGACCTTAATCCTTACCGCATCTCCCAAACGGTATGTCTTATTCGTCCTTCTTCCGGTGATACAATAATTGGCATCATCAAACACGTAAAAATCATCATCCAGGTCACGCAACGGAACCATCCCCTCACATTTATTCTCTTCCAGTTCTACATATATCCCCCATTCGGTAACACCTGAGATAACACCGTCAAACTCCTCTCCAAGCTTATCCTTCATAAACTCTACCTGCTTATATTTTATGGATGAACGTTCGGCCTGAGCAGCCAGTTGTTCCATATCGGAACTGTGCTGACACATGTCCTCATACTGTTCTTCATTTACACTGCGTCCTCCATTCATGTAACGATCCAGAAGCCGGTGAACCATCATATCCGGATAACGCCGTATGGGAGAAGTAAAGTGTGAATAATACTTGAATGCCAGTCCGTAATGCCCGATATTGAATGTAGAATACTCAGCCTTTGCCATGGAACGGATCGCAATAGTTTCAATCAGATTTTGTTCCGATTTACCTTTTACCTTGGTAAGCACCTCATTTAATGAAGCAGATATGCTTTCCTCACTGGCTGCATTAATTTTGTAGCCAAACTTCTTTATAAACTGTCTGAAGGTATCAAATTTATCCGGCAAGGGTTTGTCGTGAATCCTGTAAACAAATGTTTTGGCCTTCTTCCCTTTCGGAACTTTACCAATAAATTCAGCGACAGTCCGGTTTGCCAGCAACATGAATTCCTCTATTAACTGATTGGAATCTTTTGGTTCCTTAAAAAAGACCCGCAATGGTTTACCATGTTCATCAATTTCGAACTTCACTTCAGACCGTTCAAAGTTAATGGCGCCACTGGAAAATCGTTTACTCCTTAATTTCTTAGCAAGACTGTTCAGTATCTTCAACTCCTGTTCAAAATCACCCGGTTTTCCCTCAAGGATATCCTGAGCCTCTTCATATGCAAAACGGCGATCCGAGTTAATAACAGTTCTGCCTATCCAGCTATCTTTCACTTCGGCATTTTCGTCCATTTTGAACACAGCTGAAAAGGTCAGTTTCTCTTCATTGGGCCGCAGGGAACATATGTTATTGGATAAGCGTTCCGGCAGCATCGGAACAACCCTGTCTACCAGATAAACAGATGTTGCTCTTTTATAGGCTTCATTTTCCAGTAAGGTTTTGGGTCGGACATAATGTGTAACATCTGCAATGTGAACGCCAACTTCCCATAAACCATCTTCGAGTTTCTTAATTGAGAGTGCATCATCAAAATCCTTTGCATCCCATGGATCAATAGTAAACGTCGTGGTCTTTCTGAAATCCCGCCGCTTTTTTATTTCCTCCGGGTCAATCTGATCACTGATCTTTTCTGCTGCCTGAATGACTTTTTCGGGATATTTATGCGGCAATCCATATTCAGCAAGGATGGCGTGCATCTCCGCATTGTTATCCCCTACATTACCAAGCACTTCAATAATCTTCCCAATCGGGTTTTTGGCTTTTTGCGGCCAGTCCACTATACGTGCGATAGCTTTTTGTCCCTGCTTTGCTTCACCCAGCTTATCCAGCGGTATAAAAATATCGTATCCCAGGCGTTTGGTATCAGGCACTAAAAAGGCGAAATTATGCGATACCTCCACTACTCCAACAAAATCGTTTTTACCCCGCTTGATGATCTCAACAACTTCACCTTCAGGCAAGCGACGCTTACGTCTGGCATAAACCACCACCTTAACCGTATCGCCGTTCAATGCTTTATTTAAAGCATGATCCGGTATAAACACTTCTTCCCCTCCTTCATCAGGAACCAGATAAGCAGCACCACTTCCATCGCGGGAGAGTGTTCCGGTGACAAAAGCACCCTGATTATTAAGCCTGAATCGACCGGTTGAGATTTCATTTAAATGTCCGGCATCAGCCAGTTCTGTCAGTACAACATTCACCAGTTGCTTTTCAGACATGCGTTTCAGATCCAGCTTTTTAGAAAGCTGCTTATAATTCATAACCTGCTTGGGGGTCTGAATGAATTCATTCATGATTAACCCTGAGAGGTTACGTTTATTGATTTTGGGCTTTTTGCCTTTTTGTTTTGGCATAATGTGTATTTAATATATAACGGTGGAACACAAGAAGTGTTGCTAAAGATCACATTCCTGAAGCACACATGGCTTCCACTTCCTCTACGGTTATCGGAATACGTTCACCAAGCAGCTCACATCCGTTTTCTGTCACCAGAATATCATCTTCCAGCCGAATACCACCAAAATTGCGGTAGGAATTGATTTTATCGAAGATCAGAAACTCCGCGTTGGTTCCATTGGCCTGCCAGGCATCAATAAGATGTGGTATAAAATAACACCCGGGCTCATTGGTGATCACATAACCGGCTTCCAGTTTCTTTCCTAAACGCAGACTTTTTAAACCAAACTGCTGGCTGCGCGATATGGTTTCGTCATATCCTACCAGATCCTCTCCATAATCTTCCATATCATGCACATCCAGGCCCATATGATGGCCCAGTCCATGAGGGAAAAACAGTGCATGTGCACCTGCTGCCACAGCATCGTCCACATTGCCTTTCATTAATCCCAAATCCTTTAGTCCTGATGCAATTGTTTTAGCTGCAATCAGGTGACATTCCCTGTAATATACACCGGCCCTGGTCGCCTCTCTTGCAGCTTCATTAGCATTCAGCACAATCTGGTATATTTCCTTTTGCTTTTGAGTAAACTTACCACCAGCAGGTGTTGTACGTGTATGGTCTGTGGCATAGTTCAGAAATGAAGAACAACCGGCATCCACAACCATCAGGTCGCCCTGTTTCAGCTCATTCGGATGAACGTGATTATGGAGAATATGACCATTCTTCGTTAGAATTATGGGAAACGAAATTCCTGCAGCATCACTGGCAGCAATGCCCTCGATACGTCCTGCTATCTCACGTTCAAACAATCCCGGCTTAGCCATCTTCATGGCAGTTGTATGCATGGCATAGGCAGTTGGCATGGCACTCCTGATTTCCTCTATTTCGACTGCTTCCTTAATGGAACGCATTTTAATACATGCCTTCAGCAGCCTTTCTGAAACAAAAGTCTCCACTTTATTCGGATGAGCATTCAGCAACTCTCCCAGCCATATTTTACGATCAGCACGGTAAGGTGGTAATATATGAATGCGTTGTCCTTTTTTTAATGCGTTGGCAATCAGTTCCCCGAATGCTTTCATCGGCAGATGTTTGGCTCCAACTTTCTGCGCTTTTTCTGCCATGGTTTCCTGCGATCCCATCCACAGGATCATTGTAGACGTGAATTCATCGGCAAAGAAGATATCCTCATTATTGTCCACATCTATTGCGGCAGCAAGACCGGCCTGATCATGCCCAAAGAAATACAGAAAAGTGCTGTCCTGCCTGAATCTGTAGGTGTTATCCTCGTAATTCATTGGCATTTCGTTGTTCCCTGGAAGCAGAATTAACCCGCTACCCATCATTTTTTTCAATTGATCTCTCCGATTGACATACACACTTTTCTGAAACATAACTTTATTTTTTTAGCATTTTAAACATATTCAACTCTTGTTCGGTAAGGAAACGCCATTTACCCCGTGGCAGGTTTTTCTTTGTCAGTCCGGCAAAATATACCCTGTCAAGTTTAACCACATCGTAACCGAGGTGTTCAAACATACGCCTCACGACCCGGTTTCTTCCGGAATGGATTTCAATTCCAATCTGCGATTTATCCTCGGGATGGGCATAACTCACCACATCGGCAGCGATAAAACCATCTTCAAGTTCAAACCCGTCGGCGAGCTTTTGCAAATCATTTTTGGTCACATCCTTATTTAAAAACACATGATAAATCTTTTTGTGGTTAAATTTAGGATGTGTCAGACGTGCTGATAAATCTCCGTCGTTAGTCAGTAACAACACACCGGTTGTGTTTCTGTCCAGCCGTCCAACCGGGTAAACACGCTCTTCACAGGCATTTTTAATCAGGTCGAAAACCGTTTTCCTGGCATTCGGATCCTTTAGTGTTGTAACTGTATCTTTGGGTTTATTCAGTAATATATATACTTTCTTTTCCGGCTTGATCCGGGTTCCGTCTACCCGAACCTCGTCGGACGGATTGACCCTTACTCCCAGTTCTGTCACCAACTTTCCATTGACTTTTACCAGCCCCTGCTCAATCAGTTTATCGGCTTCACGACGAGAACAGATTCCTGCACGTGCAATATATTGATTTAATCTCAAATCTGACCTGGAAGTTTTTTTGGCAGAACGACTTCTGAATCCACCTTCTCCGGCATCTCTGCGGGGTTTATCGAATCCTCCTTTTCTTTTATACTCCCTTCCGGGAGCTCCTTCATCTCCGTCTTTCTTCCTGTAATCCCTTTTAGGAGCACCACCCTTACCTTCACTGCGCTGAAAATCCTTTTTAGGTGATCCGGCTTGTCCTTCTTTTTTTCTGAAGTCCTTTTTAGGAGAACCATCCCGGCCCCCTTTTCTGCCTCTGTCTGAATAATTTTGTTTCATGGTGCAAAGGTGATAAAAAAACAGCAATAAAAACAGGTACATAAATCAGGTTGAGATATTAAAAAATTATAATACATGAGTTTCCGATATTGTAATTAAAGTGCTCAGTTATCAAACCTTAAAAATTAAAACACGAATCTTTAGATTCATAAAATTTACTTAATTTTGAAATGAAGATTAAAAACAAAAAATATGGATTTGACGACTCAAATAAAAAACAACTTAATTTCGAGGATAAAGGATTCGAATGATATAAATTTTTTGAAAGCTCTTCAAACAATATTTGATTCATCGGAACAATCATTATACCAATTAACTGCTGAACAACAAGACTCTATTACTGAAGGTAGAGAGCAAATTAAAAACGGTGATTTTATTGAAAATGACCAATTAATGACTGAAATGAAAGAATGGCTGTCAAAAAAATAATTTGGTCAACACGTGCAAGCATAGAACTTAAAAAGATTCTTGAATTCTACAACCTCAGGAACAAAAGTATCCGTTACAGCCTAAAACTTCTTAATGAAATTGATGATTTAACAAAGAGTATTGCAAAAAACGAATTAATTGGAAGGCTTACTTCCAATAAACATACACGTGTTATTCCACTAAAAGTTTTTTTAGTTTTTTATGAGACAGATCCTGAAACAATTAAAATTGTTTCATTCTGGGACAACAGACAAAATAAGAGAAAAAGACTAAAAATATAAATTGCGCTTGCTTGTTTTACTGATTTGAAATTCATAGACATAAAGACAAATACGGATATTCGCGCTTAATAAATTAGAATTGTGATAAAAGTAGAATCCATAACAAAAACTTACGGCAAACAGAAAGCACTTGATAATGTATCATTCTTTATCGGGAGAGGTGAAATTGTTGGTTTTCTCGGTCCCAATGGTGCCGGAAAGTCCACGATGATGAAAATACTGACCGGATACATTCAAATGGATTCCGGGAAGGCTGAAATATCAGGGGTCGAGGTAAAAAAGGATGACATTGCTTCGCGGTTTAAGATTGGATACCTCCCTGAAAATAATCCGCTTTACACAGATATGTATGTGAGGGAATACCTGCGCTTTGTCGCCGGTTTCTATCCGGTTGATCATATAAATGCAAGGATAGAAGAACTGATTGAAATTACAGGTCTGGCTCCTGAAAGCCATAAAAAAATAGGGGCTTTGTCTAAGGGTTACCGTCAGCGTGTTGGCATCGCGCAGGCACTTATTCCTGATCCGGAGGTACTTATTCTGGATGAACCAACCACTGGTCTTGATCCGAACCAGATTGTTGAAGTCAGAGATCTGATAAAGAATCTGGGGAAAGAAAAAACCGTAATGCTTTCCACCCACATAATGCAGGAAGTACAGGCTATTTGCGAACGGGCGATCATCATCAACAAAGGAAAAATTGTAGCGGATGCTCCGGTAAGTAAGTTGAGTCAGCAATTGAACAAAAGTTTCAACATCAGGGTAGAATTTGAAGTTGCCATTGATGAGGCAAAACTTGGGTCATTGGGTTCTGTTCTTGATATTGAAACGTCCGGATCTGTATATAACATTAAAGCCAGCAACGATATCCGAAAAGAAATATCGAGACTGGCTGCCGGCAATGACTGGCTAATTCTGTCTATGTCGCTTGAGCAGTCTTCCCTGGAAGATATCTTCAGAGAACTGACAAAATAAAACGCGGATTACTTATCCAGGCGCACCAGGTTTGCTTCCAGAGATACTTTAACGTCTTTACTTATGGCTTTTGAAACCGGACAATTATCCTTGGCTTCGTTGGCATATTTTAAAAACATCTCCAATGCCAGCTCGGGTACATTACCCATTGTTGTCAAAACAATTTCCTTAATTGCAAATCCGTCACCCTCCTCCATAAGATTTACAGAGGCTGTTGTTTCTATATTTTCTACATTATAACCGTGTGACGAGAGAATATTACTCAATGCCATGGAAAAACATCCCGCATGAGCAGCACCAATCAATTCCTCCGGTGTAGTTCCTGAACCACCCTGAAACCTTGATTTAAATGAATATGGTGATATGTGTCCTGATGATTCCAACCGGATCAATCCGCTACCCTTTTTCAAATCTCCTTCCCACTGTGCAAAACCTTTACTTATCATTTCTTTGTTTTTTAGGTTAAAAATCAATTTACTCTTAATTATTAAACAAGAAAAGAGCAGATAGCTTTCAGGGTATTAACAGTTATTTCATTTGTTTAACAGCTCTTATTCAATTAATTGAATTGATTGTTCTAACTTGATACTTTAAAGCAGAGGAGTGCAGGTAATCCATATTAGTAATGATTTTTACTATCCGGATCAACATTTCTCCTTAGTGAGAAGAGAAATTGATTAACAAACTTAAAATAAAAATATTATGCTACCACTTTATGAGCAAAATTGTATTCATCGGGCAGATTTACTGGAAGACACTAAAGTAAAGGAATTTTACTCTATGCTTCCTCCGGGGTGGGTAATCGAAGACAACTCAAAACTTGTAAAAACATATCCGTTCACGGAGTATAGCCGTTCCGTTGTTTTTGTGGATAAAATTGCAGAAATAGCTCAGCTGCAGAATCATCATCCGGATATACTTCTGGGCTTTAAAAAGGTAACTGTAACTTTAACCACACACAGTGCATCGGGTCTTACCGCAAACGATTTTATTATGGCTGCCAGAATTGACAAGATCTAAGCGTGTTATTTTGAGATCGACCAATATTTTGTGACAAAAATTGTAACAAAACTGATTTTTGTACGTACTATCTGTACAATCCCACGATAATTAATTGGTTTATCATGAAAACATCTTTAGCTATTATTTTTGTTGTGGCAATCTTTTTAGTTGGCAATTTTGTTTCCAACGATAAAGAAGTGAGTCATCAGGTTGATGAATCGTTTAATAACATTGAAGCTGTTGAAGTAAACGGTTCTTTCATGAATGTAGAGGTGGAAAGTCACGAAGCTAACAACGTGCATCTATGGGGTGAACTGACCACCAAAAAGGCCGGTGACAATTCAAAGATCCTTTATGAGGTGAACGATGGGACCTTATCGGTTTGGATTGAAAAGGACGACAAAATCTTCAATAACCTTTCCGGCCACCTGAAACTTGAAGTTCCTAAGTATATTCGTGTAAAGGTTAATAACTCATCAGGAAGCATTACTGCAAGAAACTTAAAAAACGACAAACTGGGATTAACCTCCAGTTCAGGAAGTATTCATGCCGAGGGTCTGCAGGGCAAAATGCATGTTTCAGCAAGTTCCGGCAGCATTTCACTTTCAGGAATTGAAGGTGAACTTGATGTTACAACCAGTTCCGGGAGTATTAAACTATACGATGCTGAAGGTGATATCTCTGCCAGGTCATCCAGCGGAAGCCAGGTATTTGAAAATATTGAAGGAAAGATCAGAACCAACGCTTCGTCTGGTTCTTTGCGTTTTAATGACATTGAAGGAATGATAAGTGCCGTGACCAGCTCGGGTAGCATCCGGGTATCGGAATTTGAAGGCGGGCTGAACCTGACATCCTCCAGTGGCAGCCAGTCCGGACAAAATGTTGAACTGAAGTCAGATTCAGAATTTCATTCCGTTTCGGGCAGCATTACTATGAACCTGAAAAACAGTGCTGATGATTTTACGTTCGACCTGAAAGCCACATCGGGAAGCCTGAAAGCCTTTGAAAGCAGTGGCAGCAAAACGCTCAAAACCGGTAACGGCGATATTAAGATCCGCGGTTCAAGCTCTTCTGGATCGCAGCGGTATAATTAAGATGCTTCTTTATTACTGATCACAACAGTTCGTGAATCTGCTTTTCCAAATCTTTTAATTCAGAAGGCCGTTTGGCATCGTTTGAAATGATATTCCCGTTTTCATCGATTAACAAATATCGCGGAATCCAATAACTTCCCAGAATATGCTCCAGGTCTGCTTTTAATTCTTTATTTGCCCTGATGTGATAACCGGTCAGATTATAGTATTTAATCATATCCTTCCACTTTTGCTCTTTATTGTCCCCGGTTAAGGATATATACAACATTTCAATTTTTTTTGACTTTAACAGGTCATTAAGATCTTTCTTAAATTCAAAATCATCTTTACAGGGACTACAGGAAGTTGACCAAATATCAACATATACCTTTTTACCTTTAAATGGAAGCAGAATTTGAGATAATGAATTTAATTTTTCATAGTTATTTAGAAATATTATAGAATCATCCGGCTTCTTTTCTGCGACCTGATAAAATTCTCTAATTTTTTCAATCTCGGGAGTTAAAAATCTTGTGTAATTACTTTCCGGGAAATCGGCTTTAAAATTTTCAAAAAGATCAATCAACTCTTTTTCAAATTTTTTTAGTTTGGCAGCCGTAATTATATATGAGGCGGTATAAAATTCAAGAACTTTGTCATTTAAATAATTTTTGGCAACCCCCATTAGATACGTGTGTATTTTGTCTTCCTCTCGTGCTGTTTTTCTTGAATCCCAGTTATAATCCTTTTGTGTATATTCTTTATATAATAAGTAATTCTCTATAAAATAATAAGCCCATTTTGACTTTAAAAAGCTTTCCGTATTTAAAGGAATACCTGTTATTGCTTTGCCCCAAACCTGAGTAATAGAATCAGCATTTGCTTCAAGGTCCCGTCTTTTAATCCTAACAAATTTTAGTGTTGCAACATATCCAAGAACTGAATTATAAAATATGGCCCTGTCCAGTTTTATTAAATCCAATGTCTCCTTTGAAATTTCATCATTATTCAAAAGCTTTTCAAAAACTTCTATATCCTGTTTCAGTTTTAAACCTATATTATGATATGCCATTTCAATTGGAAGGCTTAGAAAATTCATAGCTTCCACTTGAGGATGCAAGGGACTCACTAAATTTTGATACGCTTCCTGAACTTTCCTGCTTTTGCATGTATATTCATATCTATTTGAATAACCTTTTGACTCAATATCAATACCATAATTTTCATTGGGTTCAAGTATAAATTGTCCCCTGCCTTCCTTTAAGAACAACGTTGTAAAACAGGGGGATTTTGTGTCATTTTCTATTTTAAAATTCCCACTGCTATCAACATTTGTTACAGTATTAAAAAACTCATAACAAACCCCGTTGACTGGAACAGAATACCTTACTTCATTCGGAATATATCCCACAAAATGTCCTTTTATTTCAGATTTTTTATACGAGTCCTGACATGCAACAAAGACCACGCATGACAATAAAAGAATAGCAAAACCTTTCATAGCATCTCCTTTTGATCCAAAATAATTATAACATTTTTTTTAATTCAACAACTTCTCAATCTCTTTAATTAACCCTCTTTTTCACTCGTCCAGAAGCTTTTGTATTTCGGCATATAATATCTCCTTTTTTGAAGGTCTTGGAGCATCAAAATTAATAATATCCCCATCTTTATTCACCAGAAGATAAGTTGGTATTCCATACAATCTGTTTTCACTGTAATGATTTTTATATAACTGCCAGAAACCATCCTTATAACATTCATTCGAAATCAGGATATTTACGCCTTTCAATTGATGTTTAAAAACGAGTTCTTCCCAAAGTTTTTCATTGGTTTTGTCTCTGGTTTTACCATACCTGGAACACATATATAAATATACAACCGAATCATCCTTAAACCGTTGCTTTAAATCGTCCAGATATTGAAACTCATCCAGACAGGGGCCACACTTTGTTCCCCAAATATCAACATATACCACCTTATTCTTAAAGACTCCCAAATCAAGGATCTTATCAATATCTCCATATTGACTAAGTGTATCATTAATCATTATAAACTCACCTTTCCTGTCTTGAGAAAAGGCATTTAGAGAAAACAGGATGAACAGGATAATTATTCCAGATTTCATGATTTCTTATATTTTAATCTAATTGAACTACTTTTTAAATCAGCTTCTCAATGATTTTCGTATGGTAATTTTCTGTTATTCCATTTTTTGGAATAAAACCGTGATATGGATAATTCAGTTACATTTCTGTTATTTAATTATTTAACTCACCTGCAACCATTACCAATTTCTTCAACTCCTCTTTATTAACAGAAGATGGTCTTACATTAAAGCCTGGAATGTATTTACCTTTAGGATCGATAAAAGCATAAGTTGGATAACCACTTGCTGAAAATAAATTTAATAGATCCTGAACAATTCCGGCATCTAAAAAAATATGTGTCCCACTTAGTTGGTATTCTGCAATTTTTGATTTCCATTTCTCAATATTTGAACTTCTTGTTGTGCAGATATAAATAAATTCAACCGGCATGTCCTTCATTTCATTATGCAGTTGTGTACTTAACGGCATTTCTCTGATACAAGGATCACACCAGGTAGCCCAGATATCAATAATTAATGATTTGCCTTTAAACTTAGCTGATATATTTTGTAATAGCTGATCTGCCTTAATCTTATCTGTAGAGTATAAATCGGCTCCCCATGGAAAGGTTTTAATTGGAGTTCCAATCGTCGCATCCGATTCTAATTCCTTTCCTTTATTTAAATAATCATTAATTTTTTCAACATTAGCTACAGTCATGTCATAATCCTTCTGTACAACATTTTTACACCATTCTGTTTGCATGTTTTGCAAAAGAAACTCAAGCAAAACCTTATGCTGCTTTGGATCTTTACTGCTAATACGTAGTTTTAGCAAATCTGACTTTGGTTTACTATATAAGCTATCATACAAAAAGGCTCTATTTACCTCACGTGATATTTCCATTGTATCTCCTAAAAATTTCAATGCTTTACGTACTAAAGTTCCATAAGGTAGCCAATCAGGATTATCCAACTGATCGTTTTTTGTTTTTAATTCAATCGCAGAATCAATTAATAACTTCTGATCAGGCGTGAGCTTAGAATACTTTTCAAAACCCGTGAAATCAACTCTGTGAGGAAATGAAGTAATATACAACCCTAAGTTATTATAAAAACTCATGCCGTTATTTGACATTAAACATGGCCTATGCTGGTTTAGTTGTTTCCATACTTCTTCATCTATTTTTTGACCCCGTGACTGTCTTAAAACACCTTTATAATACTCTGATTGGCGTTCATTTTTTACGAGCCATGCATATTCCGATGGATTTTCTTTAATATAATTATCATCAATAGCTTCCAGCTCTAAGAAAACACTGTCATAGCCACTCTCAAGATTTTTTTTTCGTAATTTACTTTGGACGTTAAGTTGTTGCCTTCTTTGGTAAATCACATGGTTGTTCATATAGCTTGTTAGTTCTCCGTCAGATCCCAAGAACCGAACACCTTCTCCATTAAATCGTACCATTCCCTTTTCTTTAATAAGCCTCACGTCAAGTTCAATATATAAATCCGTATTTACATACAAACTGGCATAAATTAATGGATCAATCCTGAACCAGACCTGCTGATTTGGAAACGCGTAATCCAACTCCAGTTCAAAAGTTCCGTCAGGATTTAGCTGACTTGTTTTAGCCGTTTGTAATTCGTAAAAAGGAGTTACTATGGAATAATTAATCGTCCAGTCTTTGAGTTCTTCAGGACCTGCATTTAATACTTTCCCTTTTACAACAGGAACATCTTTATTAAAAAAATATGCATTAAATGCCTCTTCTTCAAACGACAGTGCATGTTCCGGTATTTGTCCGTTAATTATATGCGAAACAAACAGCAGCATTAAAAACAGCGTTTTAGTTTTCATGAAATAATATTAATTTATTCATCAGGTTGTTTCCATTTCGAAATGTCACTAAATCCGGTTTATTCCCTTACCCAGATCTCATCCACCAATGAAGGCTGTGTTAGCAACCTGGCCTCATCTTCCTTAACAGACATGTAAGGCCTGATATAGAGTCCATAGAAATGCAATGTATCCCCTTCAATTTTTATGGTATATAAATTTGAGAAGCGACTTAAATGTCCATTATTATCCTGGTGAACAGTAACCAAAAGAGAATCACTAATTACAGCATAATTGCCTTGATTATACCTCCAGATGTTATCACCTGATATGGCAATCGATTCAAATTTGCCGTGTTTCATGGTTACTTTACGTAAATCGTAATTTCTGGGACTATTTTGGTCGGTAACCACCCAGGTACCTTTTATCTCCTTTTCCAGGGCCAGTCTGCCTGTACTGCATGATACAAGGATTACAAGCAAGCAATAAAAGCTAATTTTTTTCATGAGATTTGATTTAATATTATACTTTTATTAATTCCTATTTGAATGCAAAATTTTTATTGTTTTTTCGTTTAAAGTTCTGACTTATTTCCGCCCAGTTATGCTTACGGATCCATACTTCATCTAAAAATTCTGACTTATAATTGTTATTCCCATAGGATTTTAAGTAATAACCATAAAACCTTAAGGTGTCATTCTTAATTTTGTAATTGTACAAATTGGCAGAATTGCCAAGGTTTCCTCCCATATTGAAATGTCGTGTTGTAAACGTATGATCTTTATTTAAAAAATATTTACCTGAATTATATAGAGATCCATCTCTGTTGAAACTTATAAAATTTGAATCATCATCAAATTTCAGGTACCTTGTTGAACCGGTTTCAATAAAATAATCACCATAATAGTTCCCTGCAAATTCCCAGTATCCTTCAATTTCAGATCTTCCATCAGTCTTATGAGACCTAAAGGGCTTTGATGCAATCAATATTGCAACAGTTATAAGCAAAACAGAAGTACGAACAACAACACGATCAGTTTTAATCAGACCATTCTTTTTGTCTGGTTTTGCATTATTAATAATCGTAATTCTGTTTTCAGTCAATAAATTTTCATCCAGATCAAGAGCACTAAGAATTATACGTATTGTATAAGGCCTTGGATTTACCTTTCCTGATTCTATGCGCTGGAGCGTTCTCACACTTATATCGCATCTTTCAACCAACTCCTCCTGAGTAAGTCCGCTTGTTTTACGTAATTCTGTAATCCTCTCACCAAGTTCGGGTTGCTTCAACATTAGGATTTTCTTTTAAAGTTAATAAGTTGATCCTTAAGATCATAAAAAAACATAATGAAAAAACCCGACATTTACCCGACAATTTCATACACGCCTCATTATGTGTCAATTAAAACATTTTAGCCGTTGCAGAATTATTCCCGTATATTTGTATCACATCACATTTAAAATACACCTAATGATTGCAACACTTGTCCATATCTGGGTAAAAAAAGAATACTTAAGTGCATTTATGAAAGCCTCCGAAGCAAATCATCTTGCTTCTGTTAAAGAAAAAGGAAACTTGCGCTTTGATATCCTGCAGGACAAAGCCGATCCGCTTAAATTTACATTTTACGAAGCCTATATTTCGGAAGAAGCTGCAGCAGCTCACAAAGAAACTGCACATTATAAAACATGGCGTGATACCGTGGCTGACTGGATGGCAAAACCCCGCGAAGGCGTTAAACACACAATTTTATTTCCTGAAAATGGGGGAGACTTATGATTGATTCTTTTGTATTTGCCAAACTTCCCAAAATATTATTCGGCCCGGGAAAGCTTGCCGAACTTGAAAAAGTGACTGCACCATTCGGCTCGCACATTCTTTTTATTACAGGTGGAAACTCCTTCAAAAAATCGATGCAGTTTGCTGAATATATTGAGCCTGTTTTAATACAGCACAGAGGATACCTGGAATCCATTTCAGGAGAACCATCACCGGCGATGATAGACGCGATTACAGAGGCTTATGCCGACAAAGACATTAATGTTGTTGTTGCTATCGGTGGTGGAAGTGTGATGGATGCAGGAAAAGCAATTTCAGCCATGCTTGCGGTCAGCGGAAATATAACTGATTATCTCGAAGGTGTGGGACATCTGAAACCCAACGGGAAAAAAATACCATTCGTTGCCGTTCCAACCACCTCGGGTACCGGAAGTGAGACGACTAAGAATGCTGTAATTTCTCAGATTGGAAAAGATGGCTTTAAAAAGTCGCTGCGCCACGATAACTATGTTCCAGATGTAGCCATTATTGATCCTGAACTTATCCTGAGCTGTCCACCATACGTAACCGCTGCCAGTGGAATGGATGCCTTTACCCAACTTTTAGAAGCCTATCTGTCGCCAACGTGCGATGAAATGACATCGTCACTTGTGATTTCCGGCTTAAAGGCCATTAAGCGCTCTCTTATTGCTGCATTTACGAATGGTGAAAATCTGAAAGCCAGAGCCGATATGGCTTATGCGGCTATGATCTCTGGTATTGCTTTGGCCAATGCAGGATTGGGCACCATTCACGGTTTTGCATCTCCTATAGGCGCTTATTTTGACATTCCTCACGGTGTGGTTTGCGGAACTTTAATGGCAGCCAATAATAAATATACGGTTCAAAAATTACGCGAATCCGGTGGCAGTGAAGCTTTTTTGAAATACAAAACAGTTGCCGATATTTTTATAGATGCTGATGTCCCTGCAGATAAAAAGATTGACCTGTTTATAGAACAGCTTTACGCCATAACAGAGCAGTTGCGAATTCCATCGCTCGGTGAATTTGGAATCACAACCAATGACATTGAAAAAATTGTGGCCGGATCCGGAAATAAAAACAATCCGGTGAAATTTGATGCAGAAACGATGGCAGCCATTTTAAGAGAACGCCTATAAGTTAAACTGCCCTTTCCGGCGCATTTTTGTACGGTTTACTAACCCAATGCGACATTTTCGCAAGCTCAAACTCTGCATTGGGCTAAATTAATCTGCCACTTCGTGGCGCATATTAATGAAATAGTTTTTATAAAAGATTTTTATTATTCAAAAATTAGAATTGTAGATTTATTTCAGGTAATCGGGCTGAAGGCCCAACTTATTTCATCCCAAAGCAAACAGAGTGGCGCTTTGGGTCAGAATAATCAGGATGACAATGCGTCCTGAAAGGGCAGGTTAAGCAAGGTTCTCACGTTTAACGCAACAATTCATCCAGTTTAGTATAAAACTCCGGAGTCTCACCTAAAAAACGGGCCACTATTCTTTTATTCTTATCAAGGATAATTTTTGAAGGATAACCTCTTACGCCATAAAGGATTGAAACGTTGTGTTCAATGTCACTTTTATTTATAAGCTGGATCCATTCAAGACCATTTTCTTCAACAGATCTCCTCCATGCATCTTCTTTATCATGACAAGCAATGCCAACTATTTCCAGTTTGTTTTTGTATTTCCTGTAATATTCTTTCATTTCAGGGAATCCCTTAATGCACCATCCACACCAACTACCCCAGAAATCAAGAACAATATACTTGTCTTTAATTGAGTCCAGTGAAAAATCAGAACCAGACAACGACGTTAAAACAAATTCAGGAGCTAAGGTTCCGGATGATACCTTCTTTTCATTTTCCACCGTTAAATTAAACCTCAGGATATGCTGATAATGGTAATCCAGCATATTTTTGAAAGTTCCTTCACGAATATCTGGAGTGAGTTTCGGATAATACTTTTCAATGGTATCATAACCCTGTGAAACCAGATAATATGCGGATAATTCTTTATCCGGATTATTTTTCACATAATCTAATCTGTCAATTTCAAGAATACTGTCCATCTTGTCAATTTCGCTTATCAGGCTATCACTGACGTGCTTTTTAGCAGTATCTAAGCGTATGAAATTAAATTCCTGAAGAATTTTAGATAATTTTATTATAGTATCTTTCTGATTAAACCTGATTTGGCCGTAAATCTCATTATATTCAGATCCGAATGCCTCATAATCCAGATAATTCGCTTCCAGGTTTCCTTTAACCTTAATGTTATCATTAGGTTTAATTAGCAATACTACTTCTTTTTGAGGTACTGAAAACAAAGATCCATCCGGTAGTTTAAACCTTCCTTTAGCAGGACTAAATTCTACCAAAACTGGTTCAGTAATTTTACTATCAAAGTAAAAAACATTCTGTTTAGAATAAACTGTATCTATTGTCCACTCCGAGCTGTAATATTGTGATATTGGAACATATCTGACAAAAACTGTGTCATCTCCTAATCCACTAATATTCAGTACGACATTATGCTTCTCGTTGCATGAATGCCAACTTAAAATAAAGACAGAAAACAGGACAAGGGTAAAAGTATGCTTCATATATTTATAATTAAACAGAGTAAAATGAAGTGCCAATTTATAAAAAAAACTCATCCGTTGCTCTGAGTCCAACGAATGAGTCTTATTCTACGTACCTGATATTAATCTGTTTTCTTTTAACTCAAGAGAAAATTTATTGGTAACATATAGCTGACACGAACCGGCTTACCTCTCTGAACGCCCGGTTTCCAATTTGGCATAGCTTTAACCACTCTTACAGCTTCCTTATCGAGCAGTGGATCAATACTTCGAACAACCTTGATATTATCAATGGAACCATCCTTTTCCACAATAAAATTGACATAAACTTTCCCCTGAATTTTCTTTTCCTGGGCAGCCGTAGGATATTTAATCGTTTCAGCAAGATATTTATGCATTGCTGCATCTCCTCCAGGGAATTCCGGCATTTGCTCCACAATCTGGAATACAACATCCTGATCTACAGCCTTATCGTCAACGTCAACGAATTCAACTTCTCTTTTATCTGATTCTTTCTTTGAATTAACAACCACTTTAATTGGTTCTTCTTCCTCCAATTCAACATCAAATTCAACACCAGGTTTTGAACCATAACCGTCTAAAGCAAAATTGATTGGCAAGGTATAAACTACATTTACTTTTTCACCACGTTGTGTTCCGGGTATCCAGTCCGGCATGCTCTCAACAACGCGGACGGCTTCTTTATCCAGTGAAGGATCAACACCGCGTTTTACACGCACATCTGTAATTTTTCCCTTCTTGTCTACAATAAAATCAACATAAACGCTTCCCTGAATGCCATTTTTCGTTGCAATATCAGGATAGTGTATGTTTTTCTGCAGGTATTTGATCATGGCCGCATTTCCTCCCGGGAACTGTGGCATCTTTTCAACCACCCGGAAAACATCAGGATTATCCTTTGCCGTTACAACTACTTCGTTCTTTTCATGAACTTCCTCTGCAGTTGCTAGTGCTACTCCTGCCGAGTTTCCCCCGACAACAGGTTTCAGGTCAATCTTAACGGTCTTTAATCCAACGAATGAAAACACCAAATACTGGTTTTGATTTGAAACAAAGTCATTTTTGCTAATTCTAATACTAAAATTACCCTGAGCATTTGAAATTGTACCCTTGCTTATTCTATGATTCGGGTTTTGCAGTACGATAGATACTCCGGGCAAACCTTCCCCATTTTCATCAACTACCTTTCCGGATATGATATTATCATTCTGATCAGCCTCCTGCGTATAGCTTACCTTCATTTCTCCTTCAACCACATTTGCACCATCTGTCACTTCCTTTTTCCCTTCTCCCAATGCAAAGTTTATCGGCAGATTATACGCCACATTTACAGCTTTTCCTCTTTGTTCACCGGGAGTCCAGTCCGGCATGCTTTTCACTACGCGTAATGCTTCTGCATCCAGTTCAGGGTCAACACCACGAATAATTTTAACATTACTGACTTCTCCCTTTCTATTAATGATAAAATTCACATATACACGCCCCTGAATGCCATTTTTTCTTGCTTCCGGCGGATAGTTTATATTTTTTGACAGAAACTCCATCATGGCCTTCGCCCCACCCGGATATTCCGGCATCTTTTCAACAACCTGAAATACCGGCTGTTTATCATCCTGTTGAAGTGTAGTTGTTACCGGGGTATCTGTAATGCTGTTATCATTATCACTCATCAGTGGTGCTACAAGATCATTAACGCTCAATTCAGAAGCAGCCACAAAAAATATTCCGGAGAAAAGCATCAGGCTCAACAGAGCACTAACCAATACGCCTTTCTTATTCACTTTTGTTTTCATCATTTTAAATCGTTTTTTCGTTAAGGAATAACTGAAACCGGTCCCCAGATCGAATTTGGTTCCCATTACCTGGTACAGCAACGATCGTTGATAATCCGCTACCGAAACGCCGCCTTTAAGGACAGCCCGATCGGCTATAAATTCATGATTTTCAACAATGGCTTTGCGTAGCAACCAGACAAATGGGTTAAACCATTGAACCAGCAATACCAATTCCAGCAGAATAAGGTCGAATGTGTGTTTTTGTTTAACATGAATGGATTCGTGCTGTAGTATGCTTTCTACATCATCGTTCTGCATAAAGCTTTTTGGCACAAATACCGTATTCAGAAAAGAGAATGGCTGGAATATCTTCTCGCTCTGGATCAGATTAATTCCCTGCACTTTTTGTCTTATGGTTTTCCGTTGCAGAAGACCTATTTTAGACATGGCAAAGATTAACCGGATCACCAGCAAGGCTAAACCAACTAAATATAACCAGTGAAGACCTGAATGTTGCTGAACTGCAGGAACAACATTCTGCTTCATTATGGTTCCATAAATATTAACCATATCGAGCATAAAACCAAAATATACCGGTTCGTTTACTGTGGCCATTCCCGGACGCATCAGGGTGATATGAAACAAAGGCAGAACCGAAGTAAATACCAGGGCTACCAGAAGAAACCACCGGCTAAAACCCGGAATATTCCTGTTGCGTAAGAACCCATAGTAAAACAGGGTCAGGATTCCAAGGCTCAAAGCCGATTCAACGATATAATTAATTACGATATTCATACTCTGTTTTTTAAACGTATCAGGTATCAAGAATCAGGTATCATGACTAGTTCAGATTAACCTAAAAGCACCGCACACAAGGTTCTCGCTGAATAACGCAGAAAACTTCGCTGATTTCCACAGAAAAATCATCTTGCGTCTTGTGTCTTGCGTCTTGATTCTTGTATCTTTACTCCAAATCCTTTTTTATCTCTTCCATCATTTTTTCAAATGTTTCCAGATCCATCTTATCAGTTCTGGCAAAAAACGAGACCATTTCTTTAAATGAATTACCAAAGTAGTTCCCAATAAAGTTTTTCATAAACTTTTTGGTATAGACATCTTTTGAGATTAACGGAAAGTATTTGTATCCTCTGCCAAATGGCTCATGATCAACAAACCCCTTTTTCTCCAGTATCCGCACTATAGTTGAAACCGTGTTATAAGCCGGTTTCGGTTCCGGCAAATCTTCCAGCACATCCGCAACTGTTATTTTTCCCTTATCCCATATGACCTGCATCACCTGATCCTCAGCCTTTGTTAGTTCCCTCATTTTTCAATTATTCAATAATTAATACTGTAATATGACACATTCAACTATATTATTAGTTCAAATATACAACTAAATAATTAGTTGCAAAACATTTCCAACTATTTTTTTAGTTTAATTATGTTTTTTTGCTGTAAATCATAAATCAGCTTATATTTATACTAAAAACGATGAATGACTTTATCCTGTATATCTGGCAGAGTTTTTATGTGACCGTATTTACATTTATCCTGGCCTTCGGTATTCCCCTTTTTCTTGCCTTCATTCAGAATTTTATATCCGGCACCAGCGAAAGGCTGAGCAATGACATTTTAGGAGGAACCATATATAAGGTTTTTGTATCCAGCATCGGTGTCCCTATACATGAAGCCGGACACGCCATTTTTGCACTAATTTTTGGACATAAAATAACAGAGATTAAGCTGTTTAAGAGGGATAGTTCCGATGGAAGACTTGGTTATGTGAATCATACCTACAATAAGAAAAACATATATCAGAATATAGGTAATTTTTTTATCGGAATAGGTCCGGTAATTTTCGGTACTCTCATTCTTTATATCCTTTCACGTATTCTGTTTTCCTATGACCTGAGTGAAAGATACAGCTCAGACCTTAAAATTTTTGACCAGGTGCGTTTGATTTTTAAGGGCGCCTTCGGTCTACTCGCAGGTGTATTCAGCTCCGGATCATTCTGGAAGTCCTTTATTTTTCTTTACCTGGTGTTCGCTATCGGGAATAACATTACTTTAAGTAAAGCTGATTTAAAAGGTACTTTCAGTGGCTTATGGATCCTTATTTTAGTATTATTCCTGATTAATTTTGCAACGTTATGGCTGACTAATTTCGCTTCGGAATTTATTCTTATTGTCGGCCGTCTGGCTTCCGGATTTTCGCTCATTCTGGGCATTTCCATTGTGTTAAACCTTGTTTTTCTGGGCTTGCTTATCGTCCTGAAACGCCTGTTCAACAGATAACCTAAGGCTTCGTCTCAAAAAACGTATACCCATCGTATGTTGGTTTAACAGCAATATTGGCTATTCTGGAAAAATCTTCCGATTTAAACTTGTGTTCTTCATCCACTGTTAAAACCGAAGGATTTGACTCCAGTACCATTCCCCTGTACAAGTTATTGATTTCGGGCGTTGTTGTTTTTATACCCGATGAGTAGGAGTACATGCATTGGTGATAAACAGGATTAATAACCTCAATATCATCCATCCCATTCATATCAAACACTGTTTTGACATGGAGGCCTTCAAGTAAAAATGTAAAATAACGACCGATTACGTCAATCGTCGCCGGATTAATAAATTTGTAGACTGTTATTTTTTTGGGCTCCCTTATAATGAATAAGTATGGCGTATAATTCTTACTGAAAACATCATAAACCAGATTCACCCGGTCTGTCCGGAGATTGCGGTCATTCAACCTGTTTTTATCTTCCTGGCTCAGGGGTTTTTCGTAGCTGCGTTTGCTCAGCATTCCTAAAAGTTCATAATCCAGATTACCCAGAAATTCAAGCCGCTGGTTTCCATGCCGGTTCAACATATCATAGGTACCACTCATTAATCTGGGTTTAAATTCAGGAAAATTACAGTGCAGAAACTGATAATCCTTATTAATCTTCTCCTTACCATTTCGCTTAATCTCAATTGTTTTTTGCACATTGACCCATGCAGAATAGGTCATTTTCGACTGGCTGTTAGCTGATCTGTTATGTGACAAATCAATGAAATAAGCAAACTCTTTAACTTCGTAGGCTAACTCATTAAGCATTGCCTTGGTATTCTGTAATATTGAACTGTAATTCGGATTAGGACTTGCAATTACCTTTGTATTAATGAAATAATACTCCCCTTTTCGTACCGGTTCACCTACATTAACCTGAAAGTTATAAGCAATGGGGAAGGGCTTTTGCGGGTCAACAGAAAGTATTTTTCTTGCCAGATTAAACTCATCTTCCTTCATTCGGTCCCAGGCCTGCAATTGCGCAAACATGCCCGAGGTCTGGTATGCCACCTGAACACCCTTAGCTTCCAGTTTTTCTATGAGTTGCTTTTGTGTGATTATCGCAGCCACTGTTACTTTGAAATCACCATCATCTTTTTCTTCTGAAAGTTTTTTATACGTTTTAATAAACCCTTTACTGTAAGATAAAACCTCATCCTTAACAATTTCATCATTTTCAATTTTTGTCTCGCTGGAAATTAATGCGCCAACGGCTTCTTCCACAGCATTACGCAAGGCATTTTCCAGGGCTTTATCAGATGTTTCTCCGTAAGCTGAAGTGATTATTTTTTTTTCGTCTTTGCCTGCCACTAAACGCTGACTCTCAATATCTTCTGTTTCCAGATCATTGGGAACCTTTAACTGTGCATTGGTAATCGCAGTAATTGTTAAGAATATGGCTAAAAGATACTTTTTCATAATATAATAATTTAGTTGTCACTTATAACTTTTCTTGACCATGTATCACAGGTGATTGAATTTAAAAAGTATTGTTTTAATTCCTCGGTTTTTTTATAACCCAGTGCCTGCAGGGACAAGTATATGTTTCCCGGTACATAGGCGTTTTCGATACCGCTAAAAGCACTGAATACTGACATTAAAAGTGCCTTTTCATAATTCTGTTGTAAGCGGTATACGGCAGCTGCCAGGCTAATCTTTTCGACTGTCACTCCATTAAAATTGATAGCATCCTGCAAACTGATCAATGCACTGTCTGGCCTGTTTTCGTTAAAAAACTGAATTGCATGGTTATAAAAATCGCTGTTATAACCTGAAAAGAGGTGCATGTTTAATGCTCCAGGATAACGTTGAATAGCGTTAAAAACATCAGAAGGTTCAGTTTTATTGGCGTAATCAGAAGCAAACAACAGTATATCGTTCCAAAGTTCATCGCTGTTTTCCAACCCTTTAAGATACAACAGGTAATAGCTGTCTTTTTCATCAATACCGGGTGAAACAGTGATAAGATCCGTTAAAAGCAAGTATTCCGGGAACTCATCAGCCACTTCCTTCTCCGCCAGTAATTCGTAGACCAAAGGTTGCAGTGCGTCTGCCGATCCGAAAAGTGAAGATTCAAATATTGTTCCGGGTTCAAGCCCAAAACACTTTGCCATTGCAGGCAGAGGGGCGTTTTGCCTGGAAAGAAAACCGGCATTCATTCTTAGTTGATCGGCAGGAGAAACAGTGCAATACGTAAGAAATCTTTCAGCAGAATAAATATCCCGTGAAAAACGATATTCTTGTTCACACAATGATTTTAGATCGGGCAGGTCGCTGATGTTTATTCCTGTTATATCATATGTTTTCACAGGACATTCAAACCTGATGTTACGGATATTGCTGTCATCCGGATTTCTTATGGTTTTCAAATCCGAAACTTCAGTATTAAAACTTTTTCCATAATGTTTAACAAACAAAGGGAAAAAGGCCTGAATCTGCTGCTCTTTTGGATAATGTTCACTAAAAATCAAATATAGACCCATCAGCTCTGCCGACTTCAAACGAGCCTGGCTGATCTGCGCTGTACGCATGCGAGATGAGCTGACTGTCTGATTAAACGTAACATCTGAAAACAACGTTGTCCTGTTGCTGCTCAGCATGTAGATTGCACCATTGTATGCATAGTTAAACTGCCCGGCAATTACCGGGAAATTAAAAATCAGAAATAAATATAATATGCTATAGTTCTTCCTCTTCACCAGTTACAGTGTAGTTGCTTTTCTTGGTTTTTTGAGGTTGAGCCTGTTGACTGCCTCCTTCATCTGCTGGTTCTGAAAACGAATCTTTCAGCTGATCTGCCCGGTTGGCTATGGTTGGGGACCACATTACGACAACTCCGGCAATGTTTTGCTTTGATACCGGATGTATTCCCTTCCATTTTCTGACCATGGTTGTGGGTAAATTCAGCGTGCTTGATTTTGACTGCACAGCCTGTGACCATTTCTGCTGAGAGAAATATGAATCTGTGCCATCGGCGTACTGCTGAAATTTTTCAGTTGTTTCGCTTATCTCGTCAGCGATCATATCTTCTGCCACAAAATTTTTAATGTTATTTACAGCCGAAAGTCTTGCTTTACTGTAAGCTCTGGAGAATTCAGCAGAAGCTCTGGTACCGCTTGCATTCACCTCTTCCTGCCCAAATCCGTATACAACCATATCACCATTCTGATCGTATGTAATATAGGTTCCCATTCTGCCGACAAGTTTATCGGGGGTCATGCCTAAAATTTTGTCCATCGAATTTGTCGATTTCCCCTGCTTTGCCTGCGAATCATCCCGGTTCTTTATCATGGCAGCCAGGGACTGGAATTCCGGTGAGTATTTCATGCAGATCGAAACCTGATAGTCATTATTTCCAGCTTCTCCTTCACATATTCTGACCACAGCACAACCTTTTACCATGCCAGAAACAAAAGAGCGGACTGACTCATTATATTTTTGCTCAAAGACAGCCTTTTTATTGGATTCATTCATTTTCTGAATCTCCTCGTCGGACATACCAAGCGCACTTAATGCTTTATCAAGCGACTTATCCATTACCATTTTGGCTTTTTTAAGCATGGAAGCCTTGCTTTTCTGATCCGGATCTTCACCAATTATCTTATCATCGATCATTTCAAATCCTCTACCCGAGGTGATCTGCTCACCTGCCATCCTCAGCAGGTTCATTTTGGCTGTCATCTCTGCGATGGCATATGCAACATTTCGTGATAAAATAAATCCCGGCATATTACTTGGCCTGGTGGTCGTTCCCGAAGCAATAACATATATGGAACCATCGCTGTTGATTGCATCCAGACTTTTGCCCTGCCTGGCAAGGGAATTCATTACGGACTCTGTTAATTTGTCTTCCGGAAATTCCAGGACCTCCACCTGAACATCCTGGGTTTCAGCAACTGCACCTGATGATGCCACATCTCCCGGGTTCTGTGCACTGATCGTAAAAAAAGGCAGAAGCAAAATGAGTAATAGTTGTCTTTTCATTTCAATTGATATTTATGGGTTTATATAAGGCATAGTAGAACATTGAATTGTCTTCTGATTTCCAGCTGCTTAATTTAGACATCGAATGAATGAAACCTTCAGAATTCTCTTTAATAGTCTGGATATATGTTGTGTGCTCTTCAACGGTTCTTTCGTCTTCAGTGGTGGTAACAATTTGTTCAATTACAGCTTTTGCAGAAGATGTAAAATCAGAGCCATTAATTAATATGGCAATTTCTTTCTCAGCTTTTATCTTTCCTATGCGCTCAAGTACCGATCGTGATTGTCCCTTATTTTCAACAAAGCCAACTCCAACAATATATGCCTGTCCCTCAAACGCAATCACTTCGGCCCCTCCTGTTCCAATTACCGGATGTTGCTTTACCGCATTAACAAGAGAATCACTTTGCGACCATAATAATGACGGGAATAATAGGATACATAGAAAGGCTAAATATTTCATAATGGATACATTGAGGTTCCGTAAATTTATTAAAAACCAGATAGTTTTATGGTTTAGGGATTTGAAATTATTTATAATTGTTATAATTTATAATCATTATACATTAAGAAGATATATCATTTCAAATAGAGTTATCTTTGCATCATGCCATATACAAACAAAATTCTGCAGTATATAACAGAAGGTGAGCACGTGGAACAGGATTTTAAATTTGAAATTTCTGATTCCAGAAAAATTGCACGGTCACTGGCTGCATTTGCGAACACTCAGGGCGGACGTTTGCTGGTTGGGGTAAAGGACAATGGTAATATTGCGGGCGTGCGCTCCGAAGAAGAGTTTTATATGATAGAAGCTGCAGCACATATGTATTGCAAGCCTCCCGTTCCTTTTCAGGCAAAAGAATGGGATGTCAACGGCAAAACGGTACTGGAGATAAAAATTGCAAAAAGTGACTATAAACTTCATACCGCTCCGGATAACGATGGTAAATTTAAGGTTTATATCAGGGTTAAGGACCAGAATCTGCTTGCAAATGCCATCTATATTAACGCACAAAAACAGAAAAAGCGACCTGAAGGCAAGGCTTTTTTGTTGTCTGAACCGGTAAAAAAACTGCTCGATCTGCTCAACACTGAAGAAACCGTTACAGCCGGAAAGTTTAAACGATTGGCTGAGATCAATTCCAGAACAACCAACCGGATTCTGACAGACCTTGTAGCCATGAACATTATACGCATCCATTTTACCGATAAACTCACCTACTATTCACTCGTTCCTCCATCAGAAAATGACAAGTAAGGTTTGATCCTTCTCAGTTTTATTGTATCCAGACCTTCTATCCTCATAAGCTCTTCAAAATTTTCTATCGGTTTTTTATCTCTTCGGTATTCATATATGGCTTTAGCCTGGTAAAAATTCAGATATGGATGGCTTTTCATTTGATTGACAGACACTGTATTTGGATCTAGCCTTACCAACAACGTAGTGTCAATGGTAAGCTGATCCGAAATATTATGCACCACATCAGGTTTCAGGCCGTAAACTTCAGTTAACTGATCCTGACTGTAAAATCCTCCCAGCCAGTCCCGGTATTTTACAATGCGTTCAGAAAGTACCGCACCAATTCCGGGCAACATTTTCAGCAGAGCGGTATCGGCACTGTTGAGTTCTATAACAATTTCAGGTTCCTTTTCAATACTCACATACTCAACCAGCTTTTCCTCATTAACCTTTACTACCGGTACGTCCAATTCTTTAGCTGGCAAACTTTTCTCCTTTTTGCTGATGCGGATGAAGGGCTGCAATACCACCAATTCACTGTCTGATACAGAATATATTCTACCAAGATCTTTAGCTTCAGGAAATGATCCGCCGGAATTCCGGTAACGTGTAATATTATTGATACTGACCGAACCAAACCCCAAACGTCGCATTGTTAACGAATCCGCCGTGTTCGGGTCAAACATAAAAAGGGAGTCGCTACTAAAATGGTCCTCTGTAAGCCACACCTGCCTTAAAGAATCCATGTACATTGCTTGTTTAAACGAATCTATTTTTGACTGGTAATACGAATAATCATATGGTTTATGGTTGACAAGTGTTGGCATAAACAACCTTGCGATCAGCAAAATCAGCAACAGGATAATGAGAATAATAATGCCGTTACGTTCCCGGCGCGAGTAAAAAAACCAGTCTTTCCACATGTTCAGGTTGTTTAGTAATTACCAAAGTTAATAAAAAAACTCATTCTTGTTATTAAGGGCATCACTGCGATTGAAACCCTTGATAATCCGGGCTCTTACGCTCCTCCGGAGCTTCGTATTTTTGATATTGATCGTTTCTACCATACGGTCGGGACCTCCGGCCCTCTTTTCAACTATCCGGACTTTTTCTCCACATTAAATGCATTTACACCAAAACTGAAGCGCACCAGAGGTGGGCTAGTATGGTAGAAATTGTGCAATTTAATAATCAGGAGCCCGATTAGGGCGAAAGAACTTAGGTAAGTTTATTCATAAAATTCAAATACATATTCTCCTTTAAATTTTACATTAAACTTCTCCAATAATTCTAAATATTCTTCACGAAAAGTTCTTTTCCTGTGGTGTAACTCTTGTTTTATAATGTAGTTAATTACAGCATCCCTTTGTGATCTGGAATAAGAAAATCCTCCATAGCCTTCCTGCCAACTGAATTTGCCTAAAACAAAGCGGTTTTCGTTTATCCATTTAGTTGAATTGCTTTTAATAATACTGATAAGATTTGAAATACTTGTTTTAGGGTTCAATTCAAAAAACAGGTGGACATGATCCTTATCACCATTTACCGCTAATGGGTATTGTCCACTATTTTTCAATATACCGGATAAATATTGATGTAACCTGTCCCTGAATTTATTGGTTATTAAGTTCTCTCGTCCTTTTACAGAAAATACAATATGAATATTAAACTGGGTGTAGGTATTTGCCATTGCATTTGGATTAAAGGGTTTAACAAAAAAAAAATGACAAGAGGAAAAACAATTATTATTCTTTCGCTCCTACGGAGCTCTGCATTTTGATGCTGATTGGTTCTACCATACGGTCAGGACCTCCGGCCCTCTTTTCAACTATCCGGACTTTTTCTCCACATTAAATGCATTTACACCAAAACAGAAGCGCACCAGAGGTGTGCTAGTATGGTAGAAAAATGACGCGTTTTAATTGCGAGGAGCCCGATAAGGGCGAAAGAATAGGCAGATCTTGAATACAGCTTGTACTTGAAATATCATAGTCTGACTATGAATTTTCACGGATAAATTACATTTCCCAATCAGGTATTTGTCTATTATGCACCTACGGCTGCCAGCAAAATAGAATTAAACTTAGCTTCCTCAGAATCGCTTCTGGAAGTCAGCACGATTGGCGCTATTGCGCCCAGAACAACTGAAGCAACCTTGGCATTTGAGAAAAACACCAATGATTTATACAGCACATTTCCAACCTCAATATCCGGTACAAGAAGTAAATCACAATCACCGGCCACATCACTTTTTATGCCTTTATGCTTGGCACTTTCGCTGCTTACAGCGTTATCAAAAGCCAGTGGTCCGTCGATAATACAACCGGTAATCTGATCCCTTTGGTTCATTTTTGAAAGCAATGCAGCATCCAGGGTTGCAGACATTTTTTCATCGACCACCTCAATGGCACCTAAAACAGCAACTTTAGGATTGGCTATTTGCAGTCTGTGCATATAATAAACAGAGTTCTCCAGAATGCCAATCTTTTCGTTCAAACCCGGAGATATATTCATGGCCACATCAGTGATGGCAATAAGCTTATGGTATGTAGGAACTTCAAACAGAGCAAAGTGTGACAACAGCTTGCCGGTACGTAAACCCCAATCTTTATTCAATACACCACGTAATAAATCCGGTGTTTTAACATTGCCTTTCATTAAGATATCTGCCTGTTTGTTATGAACCAAACTCACCGAAAGTCGTATGCCTTTTAACTTATCCGGTTCATGAATGATCTGAGTACCTTTTATGGTAATTTCATGTTCATAGGCTACTTTTTCAATTTTATTCTGATCACCAACTAAAACAGCTTCAATTATATTCTTTTCCTGTGCTGCAATCACGGCACCTAAGGAATGTGGATCATCTGCAACAGCCAGAACGAGACGTTTGGTTGGCATATCGGCTTTTAACAACTTGTTGAGGTCAGACAGTTTTTTCAGCATGGTAAATTTTTTAATAAAAATACAGAATCTAAACAAAGTGAAATATGATGAAGTTCATCCGGCACTGAAACAAAAAGATGCAGATCGATTAAAATTCCATGACAAATAACAGGTTTTTTTGCAGTTTTTAAATTTTAACTTACATTTGCAGCACAATTAATCGAACATGATTTCGAACACTTTACATCACGGTCATCATTTTTCCCTGCTACAGCGGTAGGCCGTGATTCTAATGTGTCAAAAAATATTCAAAGGCTTATCGTTTACCGGTGAGCCTTTTTTATTTGTATATAACTAAAACACAAATGATACGAATTGCAGTACAAACAAAAGGTCGGCTACACGAAGAGTCGATGGAGTTATTAAAAGAAGTGGGTATTAAACTGACGCCCGGAAAACGTCAGTTGCTGTCTCCGGCAAAAAACTTTCCCTGCGAACTGTTATTCCTTCGGGACGATGATATTCCGCAATCGGTGGCTGATGGTGTTGCTGATATCGGGATAGTGGGTGAAAACGAATATCTGGAAAAAGAGCAGGATGCGGGAATCATCAAACGTTTGGGATTCAGTAAATGCCGTCTGTCGCTTGCCATTCCTAAGGGTGAAGATTATCAGGGCCCCGCATGGTTTAAGGGTAAAAAAATCGCTACATCCTATCCGGTGATCCTGAAAAATTATCTGAAAGAACAGAACATCAGTGCTGAGATTCATGAGATTATGGGATCTGTGGAAATTGCTCCCGGTATTGGTCTGGCAGACGCCATATTCGATATTGTCAGTTCAGGTGGAACACTGGTCAGTAATGGATTAAAGGAAGTTGAAGTAGTTACGCCATCAGAAGCCATCATCATTGGGAATAAAACCCTGAGCAATGAAAAAAAAGCCATCATCGACGAGCTGATATTCAGGATTGAATCGGTTCAAAGGGCCAATAATAAAAAATATATACTGCTGAATGCTCCCAATGAAAAAATCGATGCCATAATTGAGCTGCTTCCGGGCATGAAAAGCCCTACTATCATGCCATTGGCGGAAGAAGGATGGAGTTCTCTGCATTCTGTCATCGAAGAAAAACAATTTTGGGAAATCATAGGAAAATTAAAGGCACTTGGAGCACAGGGCATCCTCGTGATTCCGATTGAGAAAATGATAATGTAAATTTGTAACAAAAAAGAATGGAAGTTTTACGATTCCCTGACCGAAAGGAATGGGATAAAATAACAAGCCGTCCGGACAACGACAACAGCGGTGTTTTTGACTCGGTTCAATCCATACTCGACGAGGTAAAAGCAGGTGGAGACAATGCTGTACTGAAGTTCGGAAAGAAATTTGACCGTGCAGATCTGGATCAGCTTCTGGTGACTGAAAATGAAATTGAAACGGCATCTAAACTGGTGGATGAAGAACTGAAAGATGCCATAAGACTGGCAGCTAAAAACATTGAAACATTCCATAAGACTCAGGTATTTGAAGGACAAACTGTTGAAACAACTCCCGGCGTAAACTGCTGGCAAAAAAGTGTAGCCATAGAAAAAGTTGGCTTGTATATTCCCGGAGGCACTGCACCTCTTTTCAGCACGGTACTGATGCTTGCTATTCCGGCTAAAATAGCCGGTTGTAAAGAGATCATACTTTGTACACCTCCCTCTAAGGACGGCAGTATTCACCCGGCGATTCTGTGGACCGCACATTTTGTCGGTGTAACGTCAGTTTTTAAAGCCGGTGGTGTTCAGGCCATTGGTGCCATGGCCTACGGAACCGAATCCATTCCTAAAGTTTTCAAAATTTTTGGCCCGGGAAACCAATTTGTAACAGCTGCAAAACAGTTGGTAAGTTTAAAGGATGTTGCCATTGATATGCCGGCCGGCCCTTCTGAAGTGGAAGTGATTGCAGACAAGGATTCCAATCCGGCATTTATCGTTTCCGATCTGCTTTCTCAGGCAGAACACGGTGAAACCAGCCAGGTCATCCTGGTAACAGATACTGAAGATTTGATTGCACCGGTTCTTTATGAACTGGACAGCCAGCTTTCAAAGCTTCCCCGAAAAGATATGGCACGGAAAGCGATTGCCAACAGCAGGATGATCGTGGTAAAAAACACAGAAGAGATTGTTGATATCTCCAATCTTTACGCGCCTGAACACCTGATTATACAAAGCAAAAACTACAATGAAATCGCTGAAAAGGTAGTCAATGCCGGATCCGTATTTCTGGGTCAGTATACCCCTGAAAGTGCCGGTGATTATGCATCAGGAACCAACCACACCTTGCCAACCAATGGCTATGCAAGGGCTTACAGTGGAGTAAACCTTGATAGCTTCACGAAAAAGATCACTTTCCAGGAAATTACCGCACAGGGATTAACGAATATCGGCCCGGCCATAGAGAAAATGGCCGAAGCCGAACAGCTGATGGCACATAAAAATGCTGTTTCACTGCGATTAAAAGATATAGAAGATTCTGAAAAATGAGCCAGATTGATCTGAATAAACTGCTACGGGATAATATTAAGCAGCTAAAACCATACTCCAGCGCCCGGGATGAATTTTCGGGGACAGCTTCGGTTTTTCTTGATGCAAATGAAAATCCGTATAACGAACCATATAACCGCTACCCCGATCCGCTGCAGAGGGAACTCAAAGCACGCATTTCAACAATTAAAGGGGTAGATCCATCCAGGATCTTCCTTGGAAACGGCAGTGACGAACCCATTGATCTGCTTTTCAGGGCATTTTGTGAACCCGGTAAGGACAATATAGTGGCCATGGAGCCGAGTTATGGCATGTATACCGTTGCTGCTGACATTAATAATATCAAAGTAAAGCCGGCTTTGCTCAATGGCGATTACAGCCTGAACACCGATACAGTTTTGGATGCTGTTGATGAGGATACTAAACTGATCTTTTTGTGTTCCCCCAATAATCCGACGGCTAATCTGCTCAAAAAAGAGGCGATAGAACCGATCCTGGACCGCTTTAAAGGATTAGTGATCATTGATGAAGCCTATATTGATTTTGCACCTGAGGCAACATGGCTGAACCAGCTGGATAAATATCCCAATCTTGTGGTTCTTCAGACTTTTTCGAAAGCATGGGGAATGGCCGCCATCCGTCTTGGAATGGCCTTTGCCGCAATTGAGATCATTCAGGTTCTGAATAAAATTAAATATCCCTATAACCTGAATATTCTTACGCAGCAGAAAGCCATGGAACTGCTGAAAGATGATGTCAAAAAAACCAATTGGGTGGATGCCATTTTAAAAGAACGGGAACGTCTGAAAGGTGAACTGTTAAACATTCCGTATGTTGAGAAGATATATCCTTCGGATGCCAACTTTTTACTGGTGAAGGTTAAGGATGCTGATGGAATATACCATAAACTGATTGATAATTCTGTGATCATCCGGAATCGTAGCCGTGTAAAGCTTTGTGAAGGTTCACTTCGCATCACGGTTGGGACACCTGAGGAAAACACAAAATTAGTCACTGCACTGAACACATTAAAGGCTTAAAAATGGGCAAACAACGCATATTATTCATCGACCGGGACGGTACACTGGTCAAGGAGCCACCGGAAGATTATCAGCTGGATTCACTGGAAAAACTGGAATTTTATCCGGGAGCGCTCCGGAACATGCATTACATTGCAGAGCTGGATTTCAAACTGCTTATGGTGAGCAACCAGGATGGCCTTGGAACGACTTCGTTTCCTGAAGAGACATTCCGGCCGGCACACAATAAAATTATTTCTGCGTTTAAGAATGAAGGTGTCGTATTTGATGCCGAGCATATTGATCCGTCCATGCCCGAAGATAATTCTCCTGCACGCAAACCCGGAACTGCCATGCTCACCGAATATATGAAAGGTGATTATGACCTGGGTAATTCCTTTGTAATCGGAGACAGACTAACAGATGTGCAACTGGCAAACAATCTGGGCTGCAAAGCCATTTTGTTATCCGATGTAATAACATCTGATGACCTGAAAACCAATGAACTGTCTGAAGTTTGTGTGCTGCAAACCGGAAACTGGGATGATATTTACGCTTTTCTGAAAGCCGGGGAAAGAACAGCCGAAGTTCAACGCACAACAAAAGAGACGGATATTTATGTCCGGATCAACCTTGACGGTACGGGGAAATGCGATATTCATACTGGTCTTGGTTTTTTTGACCACATGCTGGAACAGATTGGAAAACATTCCGGTTCGGATCTGACTATTAAAGTTAAAGGAGATCTTGAAGTGGATGAACACCACACCATTGAAGACACTGCACTGGCCCTTGGAGAAGCCATATATAAAGCCATTGGCGATAAGCGTGGCATTGAACGCTACGGCTATGCCCTGCCCATGGATGATTCATTCATTACAGTAGCACTGGATTTTGGTGGCCGGCCATGGCTGGTCTGGAATGCTGAATTTAAGCGCGAAAAAGTGGGAGATATGCCAACTGAAATGTTTCTGCACTTCTTTAAATCCTTCTCGGATGCCGCAAAATGCAACCTGTACATCAAGGCAGAAGGAGATAATGAACACCATAAAATTGAAGGCATTTTCAAAGCCCTGGCCCGCTCTATAAAAATGGCGGTAAAACGGGATGTCTTTAAATTTGAACTGCCTTCTACAAAAGGTGTGTTATAGAATATTGAGGCTGTCCAAAAGGTAATATCAGAATTATCTTTATTTACGGATTGTAAGTAGTTTTTATAAAATTACCCCTAAATCCCCTGAAGGGGACTTAAAGCCTCCCACTTTAGGGGAGGTAAAATAAAGATTGCTTACAATTTATAAGTTTAAAATATTTTTATTTGTCTTTTTGGACAGCCCTCAAGAACTCTATTTCTTCACCCTCGCATCTACAAAACTTTTGATAAAGATGATCATGGCGTATAGCGATGTCGCCATCATGATAACCACCCGAACCACTCCAATCTGACTATCGCGGCCAATTGCACCCGTAAGCGGTTTAACCAGTGATATCAGTAACAAAAATGTTAGTGTGACCACGATATGTGCCACTACCCTGTTTCCTCCCTGCATTGGTTTAACCATTGCCAGTAATACAACTCCTGCAAATACCGGTATAAGTGCAGTGAATGATGGTGTTTCACTTCCGAAATAGGACCAGAGACCGATTAGAATCAGTACAATACTGTTTAGTAAATTTGCCAAATATGGTTTCATCGCAAATATTTTAATGTTTTTTCTGTCCTACTATAAACCATTTTTATCCGGAATCGTTTAAAATAAGAACTTAATATTCTATAAACATGGCAAACGATAAACAAAGCCGGAAATCATTTTTGAAGCGAATAGGACTGTCACTGGGAGCTGCAGCTATGGCTCCGCTCGCCACAGCATCAGATGTTGGTTATATGAAAGATGATAAGCTTGATGATGTGCAGAAAGAATTTTTACACACTTACGAAAAGTGGCTGGGTGAATTTCACGGGTTTGTAAAAAAACAAAAAGCTGACTTCACCAACCTTGAGAACAACAAAAAACTGATGGCTTTGTCGGCAGAAGCCGAAGAATGGAAAAAACAGCTTGAAATTCATATGCTGGATGAACGGTTTTCGAGATATCACGAAAAAATTACCAGAAAGGTCACCGAGGAAATAGCTTAGTTAATTACGAGTTACGAATTAAGAATTACGAATAGGAACAATGTAATTCGTAATTATTCATTCATAATTCTGAATTGATTTTTTATCCTTTGATGCTGACATCTTCAAGACCGTGTTTATCCAGAATTTTGATGTCCTTACCATCCAGGGATATTAATTTATCCTGTTCAAATTCTTTTAGCAATTTAACCGTACTTTCCATGGTGATTCCTGCAAATTCAGCGATCTCTTTTCTGGTCAGATGTTGAAATACATCTTCTTTCAGAAAATCTTCCTGCGCAAGATACAGTAAGGTCGTTGCCAATTTTCCAGGCATTTGTTTGTGGGTAATGGTCTTAATAATCTCCAGCAGATGGTTCTCGGTTCGATAGTTGCGCGATACAATATTAAATGCAAAATCACGGTTATCCTTCAGGATCTTTTTAAGGCCTTCTTTATCTATCATGCAAACTGCAGACTCTTTTAGCGCCATTGCTGTATAATTGTAAACACTCTCTCCAAATACCGTTGAAAACGCAATGAAGTCACCGCCTTTCATCAGGCTGATGCTTTTAAATTTTCCTCTGCCCGTTTCCACAAAAACCTTCACCAGACCATCCAGCACATACAATACATACGGGGCAAACGCGCCCTGCTTGCACACTGTCTCGCCACTATTATAAACAATCTGACGTTTCTTAGTGCTGATAAAATCGAGCTCATCCTCTGTCAGCATCATAAAACAACTGCTCTTGCTGAATATAGAGTTCAGGTGGGGTACCTGGTGTTCTTCCATCGCATTTTATTTAAAATACGAAGATACAAAAAACAGCGATACAGCGAGGGTTTCGCTATGAACGAAGCCCTCGTTAAGCAAATTTACTTTCTGTTTTCCTGAATTTTCAGAAGTCCGTTATAAATGGATTTTGCAATTTGCGTTTGGTAATCGGGATCAGCAAATGTTGCAACATCCCGATCAGCAACTGAAAGATCAATAGAATATAAAGCAGAAGGACATTCACTATGCTTGAGCACATAAAATGGCCCGCTTATAATTTTATTACTTTCCTTGTTCAAAGATTCTGAAAGTAAATCTTCACAGCAGGCAAATGATTCAGAAGCATATACGCCATCCTTATAATAGGATATAAAATCGTTGACTCCTTTCGCAATATTATCCTGACAATGAATGCTCAGAAAAAAGTCAGGATGGTTTTCTGTTGCGATATCCACCCGTTTTTTTAACTCTAAAAACTCATCATCTGTTTTAGTGAGTATAATTTTAATATTATCACCATTATTCAGACTCAAGGAATACAAAAGCTTACTCACACTCAAATTAATATCCTTTTCCTGTATGCCATTCAACACAGCTCCGGGATCCTTTCCTCCATGGCCGGAATCAATTACAACTACGAAAGGTTCACGTTCTGCACCCAGATCGAAGGAGGTTAAAATAAAAAAGGAAACAGACAATGACAATGCAAAAAGAAGAGTAACCCATCTTCTGAAGATTGCAGGACTTTTTCGGTTTACCATACGTATTCTGTTTTTAGTTTGCGTAAAATTAAATCCACTGACCAATTGATAGCTTTGTTTTTTTATTGAACTATTAATCAGACAATTAAAATATTTCTCTCTATCCGTTCCCGATTTCACAACACCATCATCTGCCAGATATTCATGGTTCAACACCATTATTCTTTTAAATACCCAAATCAACGGATTGAACCAGAACGTACATTTTATCAGTTCCACCAAAATGATATCCAAAGAATGAAACTGTTTTATATGGACCCTCTCATGTTGAATCAATATAGAAGCCGATGCATCATTTTTTAAATCATGGCTGCTTATAAACAGATAATTCAAAAAACTATAAGGTTTAATCCGCTTCTCTTTTACTATCATTTTCAATCCATTCACTTTAATGCACCTGTTTCTGGTACTCAAGAGGATTAACATCAGGTTGAAAACAAACCGAATCAAAAAAACCGAAACAATAAGAAAATATATTATTAGAAATTTTTGCTTTTCAGTAAGTTCAAAATTATCAACGTCTCGTAAAAGGATCTCCTCATTTTGCACAACGTCTTTTTGAATTTGATTTTTATCAGAGCTACTCATTCTGAATTCTTTAATTATGGAAGGCATATTATTTACCCTTATATTCATTGTTGGTACAATTAAGCTCAGCACCAATGCCGCTAACAAGAAGAACCGGATAAAAACAAAATTCTTAAGGGATTTAAGTAAGGTGTAATAAAGCAGAATCGCAATTCCTAAACCTATACTGGATTTTAAAATATACTCAACCATGTCATTGGTTCTTTTGGGAAATTTGTGACTTAACCAGTTCCTTCAGCTCTTCCAGTTCTTCAACACTGAGGTCACTGTTTTTTGTGAAAAAAGATGCAAACTGGGTTGCTGAATCATTAAAAAAGAGAGAGATGATACTTTTCAAATATCCAGAAAAGTAGTCCTTTTTCTGCAGAATTGGAAAATACAGTTTGTCCCTTCCAAGTTTTTTGAACCCGATATATTTTTTGGAGCACATTCTGTTCAACTGTGTTGAGATGGTAGTGTACGCCGGCTTTGGCTCAGGAAACCTTTCAACAATGTCTTTCATAAATCCTTCTTCTATCTCCCAGAGATATCCCATAATCTGAAGTTCGGACTTATTAAGCTGTTTTATAACCATAAATGTAGTTTTAATACTACAAATGTAGTAATTAATTCTAAATGAGCAAATTTTTTATGCTCAGCGAGGGTTTCGTTTTAAACCAATCCTTTCTTTCGCCCTTATCGGGTTTTTCAATTAATGCATCTTGTTTTCCTACCATACAGGCACTCCTCCGGAGGGCAAGGAGGACCGTAGGCTCCGACAGTATGGTAGAAAATAATACACCGCATAAACCGAGCACCGTAGGTGCGAAAAAAACGTGTTTAGTGAGAGTTTCGTTTTAAATGAAGCCCTCGCTAACACCCTCGCCAAAAATCATTTTGCAAAATTTCAATTTTTGGATTGTAATACTTCAATGGCTTTTTCTTTACCGGAATTTGGCAGCGCCGTACTTTTGTTGCATAGAAATTTAGTGAATGAAACGCATCGCAATTCCAATACAAGACAACAGGCTGAGTTCCAAATACGGAACATGCGATTTTCTGACGGTCTATGCAACGGAAGGCAGAAAAGTTGTCGGAAAGGAAACATTACTTCCTGTCATTGGATCAACCGAGGAAATTGCAACTCAACTGAACGCAATGGGTATTGGTATTGTGATCACAAACTTTATAGAGCCGGGCATCATAGGCTATTTGGCTCAGCACAAAATTCAGGTTTTTATTGGGGTTAAAAACAGCGATCCGGATGTGCTTGTCCGTCAGTATTTAGACGGACAGCTCACCTCGGATCAAAAAGTAATGCATTTGTATAACAATTAAACATAAAGTAAAATGAAGTATTTAAGAACTGGCTTACATGAGTTTGAGACAGCTGCAGAATTGCAGAAGTTTATTCAGGAAAATGAAAACGTAATGGTTTGTACAGGTCGTATGGGCCCTATGTGTATTCCTGTTTACGGCATCATGGAAGAACTGGAAGAAGAAGAGAAATACAGCCATGTTAAATTTGCTGTAATGGCATTCGACAGCCCTGAAGCACACATCGTTCGTAACGATCCAAAATGTGCAGGTTTTATGGGATTGCCTTTTACCATGTATTACAAAAACGGAGAAACAGCACACGCTACATCAAGCATCCAGAGTATGGATATGGTGACTTCAATTCTTGACAGAGAATTCGCCTCAGCTGATGTAGAAAAATAAGACCCAGGTCAAATGATTATTTGGTTCATGCTTTCATGCGTGAACCAAATTCATTTATCCCAATTTTCTTGCTTAATAAATAATTTTACCATGAACGAAGAATTATATGATGTAATCATTCTAGGGGCCGGACCGGCAGGACTCTCCGCCGGAATTTATGCTTCACGGAGTAAGCTGAAAACACTGATTTTGAATGAAGGAGCGATTGGAGGGCAGGTTACACTTACAGAGGAGATTGCAAACTATCCGGGTGTTGAAACCACACATGGATACATGCTGGTGAATACCATGAAGAACCAGGCCAAATCGTTCGGATGTAAAATCAAAGCCAACCTGTCAGTTACGGATTACCGGTTGAACCAAAATATCAAAGAGATTGAGGTGAACGGGAAAGAAGTATATAAGGCCAAATCGGTAATCATAGCTGCTGGTGGTAAACCCCGCCCATTGGGTATTCCGGGTGAAGCCGAATTGAAAGGCCGCGGCGTATCCTATTGTGCCACCTGCGATGGTGACTTTTTTACAGGAAAGGAACTGGTAGTAGTAGGCGGAGGAAACTCTGCCCTTGAAGAGGCAGTGGGACTGACGAATTATGCCACAAAGGTAACCATCGTTCATCAGTTCGATCATTTTCAGGCTTTTGAACATGCAGTGAATGAGGCCAAAAATAATCCGAAGATTACGTTCGTAATGGAAAGTGAACTACGTAAAATCAAAGGAACAGATGGCGTGGAATCTGTGGTAATTGAAAACCTGAAAAGCGGCGAACAAACCGAACTAAAAACAGACGGTGTGTTTGTGTTCATCGGTTATGTGCCTAACACAGATAAAATTAAACACCTGGTTAAAACAAACGAACGGGGAGAAATTCTTGCTGATGCCGATATGAGAACTAATATTCCCGGTGTGTTTGCAGCTGGTGATTCCATTCAAAAAAGATACAGACAGGTAACCACTGCCGTAGCAGATGGTACCATTGCAGCACTTTCAACATCAGATTACGTGCGCAGTGTATTCGTTGAAAAAGAAGAAGAAATTGCCATTAGTGCAGTATAAAATATAACATCCGGTTTCGTAATACAGCCAATTACAAACCAGTTTTTGTTATAGTAGCGATTGTTAGAGGTTAGATAATTAAGGGTTTCGCATATGCGGGCCCTTAATTTTTGCCACAAAATTTCCTTGAGCCTACGCTTACCCTTTTATTCCCTAAAGGGAACCTCACAGTTACGCTACTATTTTGAACCCATATTTGAATCCTTTAGTAAAGACAAACAAGAACTTTCAATCTTTTTAATTACCTCATCAATATTTTTTTCTACTTCCTTATTTGTAAACCGAATCACACTAATTCCATGTTTTGCAAGTTCATCTTCTCTTGAAATATCATAATCTTTGCGATTCTTAAAGTTGTGAATTTCGCCATCAATTTCGATCACCAGCTTAATTTGATGACAGTAAAAGTCTGCAATAAAAATATCAATAGGATGTTGCGATCGAAATTTTAAATTCAAAACATGCTTTTTACGTATTTTCTCCCAGAGCAATTTTTCAGCATTAGTCATGTTATTTCTTAATAGTTGCGCTTTTCTGAAAATATGAGGTTTTGCATTATAAAACATTGAGGTGTTAATGTTGATATTCATAAGTTACAGGAGTATTGTTATTTATAAAGTTAGTAATTAAATTTTCAACGACTTCCCTTCAGGGAACAAAAGGGCACAAGTCGATGAAAATTTCTGAAATGACTGGCATTACCCCAAAATTCCCTTGAGCTTCAGCTAAGTCCTTCGCCAAAGGCTATGGGCGTCGGTGAGAGCTTCAGCGACACGCGGAAAGGGGACTTTACATTTTCCTGGAATAACTGAATTTAAACCATAGTCCGTGATATCATATTTGCCTACTCTTACCCTTTTATTCCCTAAAGGGAACCTCACACTTACGCTCTTAATTATTTAAAGTCCGTAGGACTAAAATATTGGTAGAAACAGGTTAACCATTAAAAATAAATCCCGTAGGGATGATATATGATATCGTTTATTATTAACTAATGATCTCGTACCTACGGCACTTGGATTTGTATCTTTGATTTCAAATGCTACCAATATTGTGTCCAACCAGTACAATGTCGTAGCGAGGGCTTCACTTTGAGCGAAACCCTCGCTAACTATTAAATAAATTCACTATTTTAGTCAGCCTAAACGCAACAATGGCTGAAAGACTCAAACGGGAATTTTACATACGCAACGTGCTTGACGTAGCTCCGAAGCTGCTGGGAAAAACCATTGCTGTAAATCATGGCGATGAAATTCTGCGCTATAAAATTACTGAAGTTGAAGCCTATAACGGATTCGAAGACAAAGCCTGCCATGCTTCCAAGGGCCGTACCAAGCGCACCGAAATCATGTTTCACGAAGGTGGCCATGTATACATGTACCTTATCTATGGCATGTACTGGATGCTGAATATTGTAACCGGACCAAAAGATATTCCGCAGGCTGTTCTGATCCGCGGTATTGAAGGGTTCGATGGTCCGGGAAAAGCCGGAAGAGCACTTGGCCTGGACAAATCATTTTATGGTGAAGATCTGATTAAATCCAACCGTATCTGGATTGAAGATGCTCCGGTGATTTCTGATCATATCACTACACCACGCATTGGGATAGATTATGCCGGCGAACCCTGGATAAGCAAACACTGGCGATGGAAACTGATCGGATGACTTCAAGTCATCCGATCAGTAGCATATGAAATCCACTCTATTAGCTGGCTTATTTCATTTATGTATTTTTAAACTTTAAAACTGTTGAAACTTGTTTTAAAATGAAAACATTGTTGAATTTTACCTGATAACTAATGTTTATTTAATTGACTATGATATTTTAATTATCATACTACTTGCATACTAATGAAAAAACTGACTCTTACCATTTTTACATTCTTTATCGTTTCTCATATCTACGGACAGATATCATTTGAAAAAGGATATTATATTAATAACCGGAACGACTCAACAGAATGCTATATTAAGAACAAAGACTGGAGTACTAACCCTAAAGAGTTTCAGTGTAAATTATCAACTGATGCTGCTCCGATTATTTTAGGTATAGATTCCGTTAAAGAATTCGGAATATATAACAAATCAAAATATATCAGGTCTGAAGTACTCATTGACAGATCCAGCCATGCAGCAACTCACATTAGTGAAACAAGGGAACCTATCTATAAAGAAGAAACACTTTTTTTAAAGGTTATTCTGGAAGGTAAAGCAAGTCTTTATTACTACAATGGAGCAGACTTCTACAGATACTTTTACAGCATTGACAGTTCAAGGATTGTTCAGTTAATATATAAACCTTACAAAGATAAAGTTGCTAATGTAACTCCAGACTATGGTATATTACTGATTAACTATTCTTATGATAAGAAAAATGAGGATTATAAAAAGCAGTTATTAATCGACCTACACTGTAACGCCATTTCATCTGACAAAATAAAAAGCACACAATATTATAAAAAGGATTTAATAAAGATTTTTAAACTGTACAATAAATGCAAGGATGCGGATTATAAAGAAGACTTTGCTAAGAAGTCTAATCCTGTGTTTATCGCTTTAAGACCTGGGATACGTAAAACATCTTTATATTATAACCTGGCTACATCTGCACTTGGACACTATGTGCCTTACATTTACGAATACCGTTTTGACAATGAAATATCATATCGTCTTGGAATAGAATCAGAACTTACACTACCCGGGAATAAGCAAAAATGGGCCTTTCTTATTGAACCTACTTATGTGTATTTTAATTCAGATCTGAGGTATCCCGGTAATTCTGAAAAAATCGCAAATATTAAATACCATGGAATTGAGTTGCCCCTTGGATTCAGGTATTATTTCTATTTGAATCAAAAATCAAAGATATTTGTGAATGCCGGTTACTCCTTTGGGATGGCAAGTTTTACATACCAGTTACAAACGAAAACCAATTCAAAATACTTTATAAACTACTTCACCTTTGGTGCCGGTTATAAATATAATGATAAACTGAGTGTGGAATTGCGCTTTAGACCAACTAAAACTATATTGGAATTCGTGACTTCTGAAAATAAACATGATCCTAATCTTACCTCATTAACTATTGGTTATACAATTTTTAAAAAATAACAAAAACTGTTTTGTCTGATATTCGAAGTAAGAGTAATAAAAGCTCTAGACAAAATCACTGCATTTAGATACCTCACTTTTATTTATTTGTGTATTTTAAACTTCAAAAGATAAGGAACCTTAAAAAACTGATTGTCATTTAGTTAAAAAAAAGAGTTGAGTTGACGATTTTATAAATTATTAATTCCCTATCAATGTTATATGCTTAAAAAATAAATATTACTTAAAGATTCTTCGCTTCATTTTACTACGCTCAGAATGACAGTCTTTTAGGTTCATATGGGGGTGGAGGATGGGTTGGTTTGCGAATCTGTCGCAAACCAACCCATCCTCCACCCCAACAGCCAGCAAATGCCTGTCATTCCGAGTGTAGCGAGGAATCTCTGAAGCTTTAACCGGTCAACAGTAAATAGGAATTATTAATTGTTTTGGATAAAATACTAATTCCTAATTGACTATAAACCCTCCTCCCAAAATCAAATTCCCCTGCATAAAAACGGCAGTCTGGCCTTTGGCGATGGCATATTCGGGTTCGGATAAAACAACTTTTAAAATCTGATCATCATCGGTTTTACACAGCCGTCCTTTGGCCATTTGTTTGCGGTAGCGGATTTTTACATCCAGTTCCATTCTCATCACTTTTTCAGGATCGATAAAATAGAAATTGGTGATGTAAAATTCAGTTTTATACAACTGATGGTGTGGTCCAAGTGTAATATTTTGGGTTTCGGGATCAATATCTATAACAAACAATGGGCCTTCGATATTCAGGTTAAACCCTCTGCGCTGGCCTACTGTATACAGATGAATGCCGTTATGCGGACCAAGAACTTCTCCTTCCGGCGAAACAAAGTTTCCTTTTAGTGCATTCAGCTTCCCCTCCGGCACATATTTTTCTAAAAACTGCTGGTATCCTTCGCCGGCAAAACAGACACTCAGACTGTCCTTCTTTTTTGCCATGGACGTAAATCCGACTTTGTCCAGGTAATCGCGGACCTTTACTTTAGTGGTCTGTCCCAACGGGAATAAAATCCGGGGCATCCACTCTTTACGTATGCTCCACAAAAAAAAGCTCTGGTCCTTATCAGGATCGGCAGCCACAGAAATGACCTGTTGTTCCTGCCAGTTTTCAATCTGCGAATAGTGCCCCGTGGCTACAAACCCGCAATTCAGCCGATCTGCATACTCCAGCAGCAAGGGCCATTTCAGCGTTTTGTTGCACAGTGCACAGGGAAAGGGTGTAATACCGTTTATATACTGATCAATAAACGGTTGAATGATGGTTTTGGCAAAGTCTTCCCGCACATCCACTACATCAATGGGAATGCCTGTTTGAATGGCAAGATTTTCAAACGCATCAAAAACCGGTTGCAGGTTATCTGATTCGTGATAAAAAACAAAGTGAATGCCGTATACCGCATACCCCTGATCTTTTAACATCAGTGCGGTTGCCGTGGAATCCACGCCGCCACTCATGGCCACTAATACGGATGTTGCGTTTGTGTTCAAACCGAAAATTAACGTGTTGATACCACACTGTCGCTGGCACCGAACATCATGAGATAAGCCTTGATGAAATCATCCAGATCGCCATCCATAACAGCCGGAACATTGGATGTTTCATGACCGGTACGCAGGTCCTTCACCATTTTGTAAGGCTGAAACACATACGAACGAATTTGTGATCCCCACTCGTTTTTCTGCTTCGATCCTTCAATCTTTTCCTGTTCCTCCATCCGTTTACGCAACTCCAGCTCATACAGCTGAGACTTTAAAATACGCATAGCATTTTCCTTATTCCCCAACTGAGAACGGCTTTCGGTATTCTCTATGATAATTCCTGAAGGTGCATGGCGCAGACGTACACCGGTCTCTACCTTATTTACATTCTGACCACCGGCACCTCCTGAACGAAAGGTTTCCCATGTAATATCAGCGGCATTAACCTCAATTTCAATCGTATCATCCACAAGGGGAGCCACAAAAACCGACGTAAATGAGGTCATACGCTTATTCTGTGCATTGAAAGGCGACAGGCGAACCAGACGGTGGACCCCGTTTTCACCTTTCAGGTAACCATAGGCATAATCGCCTTCTACCTGAAGCGTAACCGATTTAACACCGGTTTCATCTCCGGCAACAAAATGCGTTTCCGTGACTTTGTATTTATGACTCTCACACCAGCGCAGGTACATACGCAACAGCATATCCGCCCAGTCGTTCGACTCAGTTCCACCTGCTCCGGCATTGATCTTTATAATGGCACCCATGCGATCTTCTTCACGACGCAGCATGTTTTTCAGTTCCAGTGCCTCTATCAGGTTTACCGTTTCAGCATAGTGTTGATCCACCTCCTCTTCGGAAGCTTCACCTTCTTTATGGAAATCGTACAAAACCTGTAAGTCTTCTATGGAAGTAGTAATTTCGTTGTACCGGTTGACCCAGTCTTTCAGATCATTCAGTTCTTTCATCTGCGCTTCGGCTGTTTTGGGATCATTCCAGAAATCGGGTGCCTGGGTGCGCAGTTCCTGCTCTTCGAGTTCTATCTGTTTTCGGTCGATGTCAAAGGTACCTCCTCAGAACATCCCGTCGGGATGAGAGTTCTTTGATATTTTCAATTGTAATCATGGTTCTTAAATTTTTACGGCTACAAAAGTAGGAAATCAATTACGATTTACGAATTAAGAATGAGGAATTAGTGTTTGTTGATAGGAACCCGGTTACCGAGTGAAACAAAGTTTCATATCAAAGTAACCTGCATACAATCATTGTTGCCCTGTTAAAAAATCAATATTAAGTAAAGATCCTTCGCTTCATTTTATTACGCTCAGAATGACAGTCTCTTAGGTTCATATGGGGCTGTAGGATGGGTTGGTTTTCGAATCTGTAGCAAACCAACCCATCCTCCAGCCCAACAGCCAGAAAATACTTGTCATTCTGAGTGCAGCGAGGAATCTCTGGAGCTATAACCGGACAATTCTGTTTATCAATTAAGAATGAGGAATTAGTGTTCGTTGATAGGAGCCTGGTTACTGAGTGAAACGAAGTTTCGTATCGAAGTAACCTTGATACAATTACGGATTATTAATGTTGAATTAGGAATTTGTTCTCAATCAGATATATCAACTCCCACAGATGGATCGTTATTTTACATCCAGCAGATCACGCCGATTTCCGCTGATATAAATTTAAGTGAGGGCTTCGGTTAAAACGAAACTCTCGCTTCGCTTTAATTCGTAATTCCCCATTCCTAATTATTTAAGGTGTTTGTGCCACTTGTAATACACATCCGGAATTTTGTTGGCCCGAGCATAATGATAATCATCAATGGTACAGGACACGATCATTTGTTTTACCGCATCAATCTCCAGCCACCAGCGGTTATTCTGCGGGTTATTGTAGAATACCATCTCATGGTCAATATCAGATTGCTGCACCACGAATTTTTTATATGTTGAAATATCCCTGACCGGATAATCTTTGTAACGCTTATCCAGACCATCCAAAAAATGCCATATGGCCTGGGCTGCAAGTTTTGAGGTCTGGTTATTCAGATCACATTCCGGGTTAGTTTCAAATAACGAAAACAATGAAATCCTGTCGCTGAAGCCGGCATATCGCGCCAGCTGACACAACTCTTCGCCAAAAAGTCCGTTGGGTGAACCATATCTTACACCTGGCCCATCTGCCAGGCGCACTGCAGACATATCCACGGCCACCATATCGGCATCCCGAAATATCGGCTCTGTGATATGAATCTGTTTTCTTAACTGCCCCAAGCGGATAATATTCTGAGGAAAATTCTGATAGGCCTTAAGTTGCAATTCATCATAAAGATAACTCTGATAGCCGATAAGACTGAAGGACAGCAGATCCGGATCATTCAACAGCGGCTTCAGGTAATTTCTGTGATCAAAATCTTCAGAATCCGTGGCATCAAGTGTTTGATCCACTGTCACAAAGTTGACCTGTTTGCGGGCGCTTTTAACACCACTAAAAAGCGGCAGGGCAAAATCGTTCGATCCCCCAATGATAACCGGAATTACCCTATTACGGATCAGATAGGCAACGACCTCTTCCAGTGCAAAATAAGCATCCCTGACTGTATTGCTTTTAATATTACCCACATCGGACACGTAGATATTCTTAAACCCTCCGCGTAAACTATACAGCTCTTTCCTGATGGTTTCAGCACAAATTGCTGAACCTTTATTTGTGGTTCCGTTGGTGTCGTTTGCAATACCAATTAAAGCCACATCATAGTCGACCTGAGTTGGTGTAACCTGCTTTAATATTTCACCGACAGAAAGCCCTTTAGAAAGATGGCTGTTTTGTTTTACCGGTTCATATGGTTCTGTATAATCGTAGATGTTCATGTTACAATGATCCTGTTTTTACGACACGTTCCAGCGCCTGGTTGTAAGCCGCTATTAATTCCTTCATAATTATATCAACCGGTTTTATCTCATCAATCATGGAAGAAATCTGTCCGATTTCAAGTTCTCCTTCCTCCAGATCACCCTCAAATATTCCTTTTTTAGCCCGCCCCTTACCTAACAGTTCCTTAAGCTCATCATCCGGGGCACAACGCAGCTCTGCTTCCGTTACCTTATCAAAGAAACCATTTTTAATTAATCGCACCGGGGTAAGTTTCTTAAGGGATAGCAGGGTATCTCCTTCTTTTAATGACGCTACTTTTTGCTTAAAATTCAGATGTGCAGACGACTCTTCAGAAGCCGCAAACAGAGAACCAATCTGGACACCCTCTGCTCCTAAAGCCATTGCAGCCAGCATACTATCACCAGACCCGATTCCACCTGCGGCAATAAGGGGCAGTGAAGTTGCCTTTCTAACTGCCGGAATCAGAGTCATTGTCGTGGTTTCATCCCTGCCGTTGTGACCGCCGGCTTCAAATCCTTCAGCTACAATGGCATCCACACCGGCAGCTTCACATTTTTCTGCAAAACGGGTAGCCGATACCACATGCACTACGGTAATTCCAAGATCCTTTAAGTACGGGGTCCACTGTTTGGGGTTCCCGGCAGAAGTGATCACAATCTTAATCTCTTCTTCCTTTACAATTTCCATTATTTTATCCACATCAGGATATAACAAAGGTATATTTACCCCAAATGGTTTATCTGTAGCTGCTTTGGCTTTATGAATATTTTCCCTGAGAATTTCCGGATACATCGATCCTGCACCTAAAATTCCTAATCCACCATTATTGGCCACTGCCGAAGCCAGTCGCCAACCACTACACCATACCATACCTGCCTGAATAACAGGATATTCAATACTAAACAGCTCAGTAATCCGGTTCTTCATATTTTACGTATTTTATTCAAAAGTAGATATTAATTTTTGTACTTTTGGTCAATATATTAAAAACCTGACAATTCACTTTTTTGTTATATCATCAGAACCGCTGGTTTATTTAACTGAATGAAAAAATTAGCCCCAAATAAGATCACTTTTATATTGCTCATATTCTGTGCAATACAGATCAACTTTTCAACTGCTGAAGCTGAAAACGAAAAAAAAATTGGACTTGCCCTTAGTGGAGGTGGTGCAAAAGGGTTTGCTCACATCGGTGCCATAAAGGCCCTGGAGGAATTAAAAATCCCAATAGATTACATCAGTGGAACAAGTATCGGCTCAATCGTTGGTGGTATGTATGCCATTGGCTATAAGCCTGACGAAATGATGAAGCTGATTAACGAGCAGGACTGGGAGTTTATTCTGAGTGATAAAATGATTCGGAACCAGATGCCCTTTTTTGAAAAGGAAGAGATGGACAGGTATATCATTTCGCTTCCCTTTTCGGGCAAAAAAATTGAACTGCCGTCCTATTTTGTGGAAGGACAAAACATTATGCAGTTGCTTTCGGACCTTACAATCGGTTATCACGATGATGTCAACTTTCTGAATTTTCCCATTCCGTTCGTTTGCATTGCCACTGATCTTGAAACCGGGGATGAAATCGTTCTTGATCACGGATCATTACCGCAAAGTATGCGTGCCAGTATGGCGGTACCTGCAGCTGTCAGCGCTGAAGTCATTAACGGTAAATTACTGGTTGATGGCGGAGTAACCAATGTATTCCCTGTGGACAGGGTTAAAGACATCGGTGCGGATATTGTAATTGGTATTGATATTCAAACAGGCCTGAAGAAAAAAGATGAACTCAATGATGGCAGAAACCTTGTTAATCAGTTAGTTGCCATTTTATCAAAAGACCTTTATGAAAAAAACGTGGACTCCTGCGATATCCATATTAAACCGGACCTTTCTGACTATACCATGACCAGTTTTAATAAACCGGCTGCAGCTGCCATGTACAAGCTTGGTTATGATGCCGTAATGGAGCAGAAGGACAGACTGATTCATTTACGGGATTCGCTCAGCTTAAGTTATAATCCAATACCGGTTTATAAACCGGTTACCGATGATGATGTCTTCTTTTTACGTAAAATAATGGTTAAAGACGGGAACGAAGAGCTCAATAATTATGTCAAGGGAAAACTTGAACTTCAGGAAGGTTCCTTTGTCCCGTTCTACCTGATAAAAGAAGGGGTTCAAAAATTATATGCAACAACAAACTACCAGAAAGTGGATTACAGTCTGATTGGGGATAAAGAAAAAACACTTGTTCTGAACCTGGTGGAATCCAACAACAGCTATCTCAATATCGGCTTACATTATAACATGGAAAGCCAGGCTTCCCTTCTCATCAATACAACTTTAAAAAATAAACTAGGACTGGGTTCATTGCTCTCGATTGACCTGAATCTTTCGCGCCTCCCGGGTTTTAAATTCCGCTATACGCTTGATAAGGGAACCATACCCGGTCTTGAATTCAGATACGACTTTTCCGGTGCCAGTTACGACCTGTATAATCAGGGAGATCTGGCCGGCTTTGTAAAGGGGAATTACAACAAAGTGCAGCTGAACACGCATACCATTTTCAATCATACTTTTACCATTGGTGCCGGATTTGAAATGGAATTGTATGACGTGGAATCATACTATTACAATGTACCGGACGGAGAAGACCCCCTGGTTTTAAATGATGAAAACTTTTATAACTACCAGTTCTTTATTAAACTGGATGACCGTGACAGCAAGTATTTTCCACATAAAGGCTCTTTTTTACAGGCATACGGAAAAGTTGTGACCAGCGATTTTGTTAAACTATACAACTCCAATCCACTCATAATAGGAAGCGTAAAGTATAAATATGCCAAAGAGGTTTTACCGAGATTCACCATGCTTCCGGCATTTTATGCCAGGATTCTTTACGGGGACAATGTCCCACCATACCACTATTCCAGGATAGGTGGTGATGACTGGGTTGAAATAATCGAAAACCAGATACCATTTTATGGTATGCGACTGGCTGAAATCCAAACAAATGAAGTTGCCATTGGAAGGATTGAACTGAGATATAACCTTTTTAAGACGCATTACTTGCATACTTTTTTTAATTTTGGCGGGATATCAACAGACTTTAATATCCCTAAAAACGGCAAAATGATCTGGGGAGGCGGACTGGGTTATTCCATCAACAGCTTTGGCGGACCACTTTCATTCTCCCTTACAACGTCGTCAAATAACAATGAATTTATCAGTTATTTAAGTCTGGGATACTGGTTTTAAAATTTACAATTGTGGGAAAAACATATTTTCAGGACTGGGGAGTGACAGAGTATAATGAAGCATGGAAAAAACAGGAGGTACTGTTCGATTCCATCATGGACGCAAAAAAAGCTGTCCGCGAGGGGAAAGCAGATCCAGACACCATTGATCATTATATTGTATTCGTGGAACATCCTCATGTTTATACTTTAGGAAAAAGCGGATCTGAAAATAACCTGTTGATCAATGCAATTCAGCTACAGGCCAGGCATGCCGCCTTTGTCAATACCAACCGTGGTGGCGATATTACCTACCATGGTCCCGGTCAGATTGTGGGTTATCCGATTCTTGACCTCGAAGCACTCGGCCTTGGACTAAAACAATACATCCATCTGCTGGAAGAGAGCATTATACTTAGCATTGCAGAATTTGGCATTGAAGGAAGCCGGCTTGACGGTGCTACCGGTGTGTGGCTTGAACCGGACACTAAAAAAGCACGTAAAATCTGTGCCATAGGCGTAAAAAGCAGCCGTTATGTGACAATGCATGGGTTTGCACTTAATATAAATACCCAACTTGAATACTTCAACTACATCAATCCCTGTGGTTTCATTGATAAAGGTGTAACCTCGGTTCAAAAGGAACTTGGTAGGGAGATTGATTTTAATGAAGCGAAAAAAATTGTAAAAAAGAATATCGAAAAAGTGTTCGGTTTCAATCTTATCTAAGGAAAATCTGATTCCATATCTTTATACAAACGCAATAGCGGAAACAGTCTTTTGTATCACCTGCCTCATAGCTGTTACAATTTCATTATTATTTAGATTAATTTAATTAAATATTTGATTATTAAATGAATTGACAGTAAGTTTACGAGTGCGAAGGGCTGCAAATGTCATTCCTATGTCACAATCATGTAACAGGTTTGTAACATTTATTTCGCTCTTTTGCAGCGGAAAAATCCATAGGGATTAATGTCTAATTTAAAAAATAATCATGGAGACCCTGTTTTTATTTATCGTCATTGTGCTGTTTGCTCTGGCAATTTCAGACCTCGTTGTGGGAGTCAGCAATGACGCTGTTAACTTTCTAAACTCGGCTGTTGGTTCAAAAGCAGCACCTTTTAAAGTAATTATGGTTGTTGCTGCACTCGGCGTGTTTGTTGGAGCAACATTTTCCAGTGGAATGATGGAAGTAGCCCGAAAAGGTATATTCCACCCGGAACATTTCTACTTTTCAGAGATCATGTACATGTTTCTTGCAGTTATGTTGACTGACATTATCCTGTTGGATACATTTAACACGCTTGGTCTACCGACATCAACAACGGTATCAATTGTGTTTGAGTTACTTGGTTCGGCTGTGGCCATATCGTTGATCAAAATCAGTACTGATCCGAATGCGCTGCACCTGTATGAATACATAAACACATCAAAAGCCCTGGCGATTATTTCAGGAATCCTCATTTCCGTGGTTGTTGCCTTTACCGTAGGAGCCATCGTACAGTATTTATCGCGTTTATGGTTTTCGTTTAACTATGAAAAAACGATGAAATACTACGGATCAATATTTGGTGGATTAGCGATCACATTCATTACCTACTTTATTCTGATTAAAGGAGCCAAAGATGCATCGTTTATGACCAGTGCCACAAAAGACTGGATAAAAGAACATACCTGGTCCATTGTTGGCCTTGGATTTATTGCATGGACTTTAATCATGCAGCTGGCGGTTTGGATTTTTAAAGCCAATATCCTGAAATTTATTGTGCTGGTGGGCACATTTGGTCTGGCCATGGCCTTTGCGGGTAACGACCTCGTTAACTTTATAGGTGTACCTCTGGCAGGCTTCCAGTCATTTAAAGAGTTTATTGCAAATCCGGGAGCGGACCCGCACAGTTTCGGCATGGCTTTTCTAGGTGGAAAAATTAAGACAGATACCTACCTGCTTGTTATTGCCGGCCTTATCATGGTAGTAACCCTATGGACCTCACGCAAAGCAAGATCGGTTATTAAAACATCCATCGACCTTGCCCGGCAGGATGAAGGAGAGGAACGCTTCGGCTCTTCTCTGCTGGCCCGTTCAGTGGTCCGTTTCTCAGGAAATATTTCAAGCGGCACATCAGCCATTACACCACCGGCTCTCAAACGTTTTGTTCAGAAACGCTTTGACAGCACACAATACCAGGCCAAAATTGCAAAAATGGAAGAACCACCATCATTTGACCTGATCCGTGCATCGGTCAACCTCGTGGTGGCGAGTATCCTGATTGCCTTCGCTACATCACTTAAACTGCCTCTATCCACGACATATGTGACTTTTATGGTTGCAATGGGTACATCCCTTGCTGATAAAGCCTGGGGAAGAGACAGTGCGGTTTACCGTGTTACTGGTGTATTATCGGTTATTGGTGGTTGGTTTCTTACAGCTTTAATTGCATTTACAGTTTCTTTTGTAATTGCAAACATTATTTACTGGGGCGGAACCGTTGCAATTATCGTTTTAATAGCTCTGGCTATATTCCTGGTTATCAGAACACAGAGAATTTACAAAAGACGTCAGGCTGAAATTGCAGCAGACACAAAAGAACAGAAAACCAAAACAATATCAGTTGAAAGTTCTTTAATCAACTCATGTTCCACCGAGGTAAATGATGTTATTGACCGCATGGGCGATATCTTCTGTAAAACGATAAATCATGCACGTGTTGAAGATCGTAAGGGATTGAAGGAACAGCTTACTGCTGCTGAATCAATCAGTAAACGTGCTAAAAAACTGAAAAAACGTTCGCACGAAAAACTCAAGCAACTTGAAGACAGCAGCCTTGAATCCGGATTATTTTATATTCAGGTGCTTGATTATCTTAGAGAAACAGCGCATTCGCTCGACTACATTGTTTCTCCAACATTTGCACATTTCGATAACAACCATAAGCCATTTTCCAATATCCAGCAGGAAGAACTCGCTGAGGTATGTAAAAACATAAAAAGCTTTATGTATCATGCGTCAAGAATAGTTAAGGATAATGATTTTGCGAAAATGGATGCGTTATTCAAAGAGCAGGTTGCTATCCTGGATCTTTTAAAGAAATTCAATAAAAACCAGATAAAGCGCCTTAAAAAAGCTGAAGACGGAACACGCTCAAGCATGCTATTCATCACAATTCTTCAGGAAACCAAAGGTTTAATGCTTAATCTGAATAACCTTATTAAAGCGCAACGCGACTTTTTATCGCAGAAATAGTTTAACAACAATAATTTTAGCAGCCGGAGACTCATTCCGGCTGCCTTTTTTACAGCAGCAACAAACAAAACAACAATGAAGAGAATTTTATTATTGTGCTTTGCGGTCATTGGTATATCCACACTCGTCAAAGCAGAAACACCTTTAGCAGGAGGTAAAGTATCCGGACGAATATATACGGATGCATTTGTAAATACTGTTGGTGACTTTAATTCTGCCAGCATGGCATTTGAAGTGACCAGAGCCTACTTCGGTTACACCAACGAATTTGCAGAAGGCTGGTCTGCATTTGTCCTGCTTGATATTGGTAGCATCAACGATGATTCGGAATATGCACTGATCCGGAGATATACCTATTTTAAAAATGCCGGAGTTAAATACAAAAAGAACGGATGGGAACTGCAACTTGGCCTTATCGGAACATACCAGTTTAAACTTCAGGAAAAACTCTGGGGTAAGCGTTACATCCGAAAATCCTTCCAGGATGAGTTTAAGTTCAATGCTTCTGCCGACCTTGGATTCTTCGTTAAAAAATCGCTTTCTGATGTTTTTGATGTGGATTTCATGATTGCCAACGGAGAAGGGTATAAAGATTTTCAGTATGATGATTTCCTTAGATACTCTGCCGGACTTGTGGCAAAACCTGCCGATTTTGAATTCCGTGCCGGCATTGACCTTGCCCCGAATGATGATAACATAAACACTGTATATACGCTTTACGGAGCTTACAAAGGAGAAAAATTTAAACTGGGTGCCGATTATACTATGGAAAACAACTACAAAAACCGTGAAGGGTATTCCCGCCAGGGTGGATCAGTATACGGTGAGTTGTATTTTGCAGATAAATGGAGTGTATTTGGCCGATACGATATGATCTATTCGAATATTCTGGACGGCGATGAACGGCCCTGGAATCTGAGCAAAGATGGAAGTGCCCTTGTTGGAGGTCTGGAATGTGCAGTCAACAAACACCTGAAAGCATCGTTAAACTACCAGGACTGGATGCCATATGCGAAAAACCTGGACTATGCTTCCGCAGTGTATCTGAATCTTGAAATCAACTTTTAAATCAGGATGACATGAAAAAAACAGTATTATTCATATTTGCTGTCCTGATGGTCTTCACCTCCTGCAGAAAAAGCGATTACGAACTTACTGCGGATGAACTTCAGGTGGTTGCAGCAAACGCAGGGGGAGTAGGAACAACCACATGGACCAGTGACAAGGAGTATTTGCTTGATGGCTTTGTATTTGTAAATCCGGGTCAGACCCTGATTATTGAAAAAGGAACAGTGATCCGTGCAAAAACAGGCCAGGGAGTAAACGCCAGTGCTTTGGTTGTTGCCCGTGGTGGTAAGATTTTTGCTCAGGGAACAAAAGATGAACCCATTATATTTACCTGTGATGGTGACGACCTGAAGGGCTCAATTGATGTTTATACCCGTGGACTTTGGGGTGGAGTAATTATTTTAGGTAATGCGCCGGTTAACACAACGTCCGGAGAAGCTTATATCGAAGGTATCCCTTTGTCAGAGCCCAGAGGTGTCTACGGCGGCGATAATGAAGCTGATAACTCGGGCGTTTTTGAATATGTTTCTATCCGTCACGGAGGAACCGATATCGGCACAGACAACGAAATCAACGGCCTGACATTGGGTGGTGTCGGTAAAGGCACACGGATCAGTCATATTGAAGTGATCTCCAATAAAGATGATGGTATTGAGCTATTCGGGGGCTCCGTCAACCTGAAAAATATTGCTGTTGCCTTTTGTGGTGATGATGCTTTTGACTTCGATCTGGGCTATCATGGCCGGTGCCAGTTTTTACTTGCGATACAAGGAGAACAGGTTGGTGACTGCCTGGCAGAGCACGACGGCGGCGTAAGCCCGGAAGATGGCATTCCATATACTATTCCTGAGATTTACAACGCCACCTTTATCGGTAGCGGACAATCCCTGATTCACAACCTTATAACGTTTCAGGACAATGGTGGCGGAATCTATTCCAATTCCATTTTTGTGAACCAGGAACTTGGAATCACAGTAGAGTATGTAGGCGATGCATCGAGTTATGAACGACTGGAAGCAGGAGACCTGGCTTTCAACAATAATATTTTTTACGATGTTGCTGAGAATACCTTTGAATCGCTGGGAAAAGTTATGGATCAGTCATTTCATGAAATACAGGATAAGAGCGATGTGCTGATCCTGGATATCATCTCCAATGAAAATGAGATTGAAAATTATGGCATCGGATACAGTGGCGCTTCGTTTAAGGTAACCTCTGATTCCCTGCCGGTAAAAAACCTCAGTTCATATTCCTCCGACTGGTACGACTGGGTGGATTACAAGGGCGCTTTCGGACCTGAAGATAACTGGATAGAAGGATGGACTCTGCTGTCCCAGGAAGGACTGGCAGAGTAGTTTGATTATACATTTTGTTGAAAGGAGGTCTTCGGATCTCCTTTTTTGTTGCAAAAAAATGTAATAAATTGCGTCAAAATCAGAAACCATGAAATCACAGTCAAAACCGGATTACGCGGTAGCTTTTTTCCATGAAGACAACAACTGTGCACAGGCCGTATTGGCACCTTACGGAATTCAACTCGGTCTGAATATTCAACAATGTAAGCAAATTGCATCAGGGTTCGGAGGTGGAATAGCCATGTCGGGATCAACCTGTGGCGCCGTAACAGGTGCCATTATGGCATTGGGACTTGCAGGAACAGGGGAAGGAAAATCAAAAGAACTGACCTACGAACAATCGAAAGAGCTGATACAGATATTCGGGAAAAAGTTTGGGTCAACCCAGTGCAAAGTTTTAACTGAACCCAAACAAAATGGTGATACTAAACATTTTTGTGATAAATTTGTGCACGAAGCTGCTTCAATAGTTGAAGATATATTAAAAAGGTAATGCGGAATGGTTGAAATTTGTGCGATTGCTTCCGGAAGCAACGGGAACTGTTACTATGTGGGTAACGGAACTGATGCTGTACTGGTGGATGTGGGGATAAGCCGTAAACAGGTTTTGCTGAGAATGGAAGCAATGGGGCTGGATAAACATAAAGTCAGGGCCATTTTTATTTCGCACGAACACGCCGATCATATGCGTGGTGTTAAAGTTCTTTCAAAGGTTCTTGATATTCCTGTTTATCTGACAAAAAAAACATATGAGTCTTCCTGGAACCCAAACCGTCCAGGGAAGTATGCTTTTTTTGAACCGGATCAGCCGGTATCTATTGGATCCGTTACGGTTCATCCATTTCTTAAAAATCACGATGCCATTGAACCCTGCAGTTTCAGGATTGAGATTAACGGCAAACAGGTTGGTGTATTTACCGATATTGGCGAACCCTGCGACAATATGATTTCGCATTTTAAACAATGTGATGCTATGTTCCTGGAAACCAATTACGATGAAGAGATGTTATGGAACGGACCATACCCCTACTACCTGAAACAAAGAGTGGCATCATCAAACGGACATTTGAGTAACTTTCAGGCATTGACACTATTACAGGAACATGCCGGATCAAATCTGAATCATGTCTTACTGTCTCATCTGTCTCAGGAAAACAATACACCGGAGTTGGCTGTTAAAACATTTGAAAAGGTTAACGCCAGATACAATATACAACTGACATCGAGAGTAGAAGCTTCTAAAGTATTTACACTTTAGCTGTTTTGTGTTGAAATGACTTGCACATGAAGAAAGTACTTATTTTACAACATGTTGAATTTGAAGGTCCCGGCAGATTTACCGAGATTTTTAAATCCCTGAATTATCAGGTTTCATATTGTGATGTATGGAAAGAACGTTTACCGGAATCTGCAGATTTTGATACAGTCCTGGTTATGGGTGGCTCGATGAGCGTAAATGATACCGAAGATTATCCGTGGCTGATAAATGAAACGGCCTATATCCGTCAGTTGATAGATAACGGCAAAAAAGTTATTGGCATTTGCCTTGGCGCTCAGCTTATTGCCAGTGCATTGGGCGAGCCTGTTTTCCTGGCAGAAGAAAAAGAGATTGGCTGGTATCCGGTACGTTTGAAAAATAATGACCTGCATTTTGTATTTCACTGGCATGGCGAAACCTACGACCTTCCTGCAGGTGCCGAATTGCTTGCTTCTTCGGCAGCATGTGAAAATCAGATATTCACATACAACAAAAATGTTATCGCTTTTCAGTGTCACCTTGAAATGGATGAAACAGCCCTAAAGTCTATTGTAGATAAGTGCAGGGACGAACTGACCGGTGAACGCTTTATGATGACAGAAGAACAGATCATGGACGGCTTTACAGTTTATGGTTCCGGTTCATTCGAACTCCTGAAATCCCTGATCCTCCCATTTCTTAAATAAGCCCTGTTTTAGCCTGCAATCAGATGGATCAGCAGAATCCTGTTGTTTGATTGTTCCCCCAACTTTATCCTGAAAAGGAAATGGGATCATTGTTTTTTACGCCCTCTCCGTAAGGATGATAAGAAATAAAAAGAGGTTATCATGACGACAACCTCTTCACTGATCTGTTATTTTATCTCTATTTTTTCACAAAACGCAACACGTCTGATGCAGGGTTAGGAGTTAGTAACCGTGCCTGTTGTTGTTCCCTTAATTACAACAGTGGCACCAATCAGCATTTGCTTTGTATTTTTATCCACAACAACACCACTGACCATGTACCGGCCAAATGCAATGACTGAAAAAAATAAAAAATAAGAGTGAAGTAAAAACTTTTCTCATAAAACACATTATCAAAAACTCTTTAGGCCATCCAAAGCAGATCTGCTCAGTAAAATGATAAGCTTAAGTTTTGAAGGACTAAGATGAGTTAAAACTTATAAAAGATACTAATATGAATTGTATCAATTGTCCGATGATATTAACAAAGCACGCAGAATAAAAAAATCAATGTGCAGACGGGATTATTTATGCCTGATTTTCAGATCATAAACATTCCCGAAAATATTTGTAGTCGTTTCATTTTGTTTTAAAAGTGAAAGCGCAGTACTGTCTAATGCGTTCACCATATCTTCCGAATCAAAATTCAGGCTTTTCTCTCGCATGAAAATTGTTCCCGTATGCCCGAGAATTTGCTTAAGATTTCTGAGGTCCGGTTCCACATCCGGATCATTGTGATAAAGATGCATGATAATAATATCGAAAGTCCGGCTATCCTTAACCATGTCAGTCAGACTTTGCCGGGTCACTTCTATGCGGTTCTTCAGAACATATTTTTTAGCTACGGCTTTTGAAACTTCCTCTGATAAACCACTCACTGTAATCTTACCTGATAAGCATTTTTTATGCAGATATCTGACCAGCTTCTCAGCCTCATAACCCAGGACCAGTATCTTTTCATAACCGCAAACTGAAATGTCAGAAATATAATTCCTGTAATAGCCACCATTGGAGAGCAGAAGGCTTTTTTTACCGGATGCAGGATCTTTTTTACTCATGATATATCGTTTTAAGTTTGTGCCATAAAAAAGAGAAGCTACAGAACTGTAACTTCTCACTTTGGGAAGGTATTATGTTGATATTGAGGAAAGACATAACCTTTTGATCACAAAACTACTGTCTGCGTGTTACGCCTGTATTGCATCCCAATTAAAGCTGAGTGAAACTGATGTGAAAATAAGGACAAAAAAAAGCATTCCTGTAAAGGAATGCTTCGATAAGCTGTATACGTTTTTTAACGGCTTCTGGCTATCATAATGTAATAAAGCAAAGTTACCAGTGAACCTAACGCCGCAACCACATATGTTCTTCCTGCCCATTTCAGAGCATCCTTAGCCATAACATTATTTTGCGAGCTTGTAATTCCCGATTGGCCGAGCCATGCAATTGCCCTCCTACTGGCATCCATTTCAACCGGCAGAGTGATAAATGAAAACAATGTGGTCAGAGCAAACAGAATAATACCGACGATAAAAATCTGCGGGAAGGTATTAATCAGTATGATACCTGCCAGAATAACCCATTGAACCCAGTTTGAAGCCAGGCTGACAAAGGGAACAAGAGCTGAACGCATATTCAGCCATGCATATGACCTTGCATGCTGAACCGCGTGACCACATTCATGGGCAGCAACCGCAGCAGATGCTACACTACTTCCGTAATATACATCGTGACTTAAATTCACTGTTTTGTTGGCTGGATTATAATGATCTGACAGTTGTCCGTTAACCGAAGTGATCCTGACATCATAGATACCATGATCGTGTAACATTTTTTCTGCAATATCCCTGCCTGTCATCCCGTTTATTCCAACTTTGGAATATTTTTTAAATTTCTGCTTAAGCGTACTCTGAACGATTAAGCCGGGAATCATAATAATAATGATCAATAAAATATACGACATCATAACGTTTAAATTTTATATCAGAGCTTCTTCAAAACAGGTGCCAATTCATGCACTTTGCCTTTTTGGCATAACTTATTTAATATTTTTTCATGATTATCATAATTTTACTCAACGCCGGTCATAGACGGATTTACAGGAAGCAATGCGATCAACACTAAAATACTGAATAAAAATTATGTCATTTTAGTATTAAATTTTACTTTTGCAGCACCACAACCTAATTAATTGAATCCGTTCTGTTTTCAAAAAGAAATCTCATCTATTAATTCTAAAGATATTTGTCATGAGTTTTAAAAAAACATTTTTAAAATCAAAACCGGTATGCAAAGTGGCATTCCGATTATCTAAATCCGAAGTAGAACATGCCGGAGACGTTAAAATCCTGGGATCGTTCAATAATTGGGATACAAGTGCTGAACCGATGAAACAGCTTAAAAACGGAGATTATACAGCTACATTGGAGCTTCCTGTAGATCAGGATATTGAATTCCGTTATCTCGTCGATAACGCCTCATGGTTTAATGATCCTGAAGCAGATGGACTTATTGCCAATACATTTGGTGAGTCTAACAGCTTAATCAGTACAAAGGCATAAACAACAACTGAAGATTTTCGTATAAGTCGGTTTCACTGTCATAAATTATGTGAAGCATTTTCTATCTTAGCGAAAATTTTCAGCCATGTTTCAGTCCCACTTCGGTGAAATTGCCTCAGTGCTGACTGCCATATTCTGGACAGTTACAGCTATGGCATTTGAGGCAGCAGGTAAACGGGTCGGAGCACTCTCTCTGAACCTGATCAGGCTTTTTATGGGCTTTATTTACCTGAGTATTTTCAGTTATATCAGTCGTGGGTTTCTGCTACCGGTAGATGCAACATCGTATCAGTGGCTGTGGCTTCTATTGTCCGGAATCATTGGATTTGTCCTGGGTGATTTATTTCTATTTCAGGCCTTTATCATGATCGGTGCCCGGATATCCATGCTGATCATGTCGCTTGTGCCACTGATTACTGCAGTCATCGCCTGGATTACGCTGGGCGAAGTATTAACGGTGAAAGATTTTCTCGCCATGGGTCTCACCATTTCCGGGATTATCATTGTCATGCTTGTCCGTAAACGGGCAAACCGGAAACAAACAGATGCGGCATTAAAAAAGGAACAGTTCTCAAAAACCATGCTGGGACTGTTGTTTGCTTTCGGAGGTGCTCTTGGTCAGGCGTTCGGCCTTGTACTCAGCAAAAAAGGCATGGGCGATTACAATGCCTTTGCGGCCACGCAGATCAGAATCATTGCCGGAATGGCAGGCTTTGTTGTGGTCATCACCGTGATGCGACGCTGGAAAAATGTCAAAGCCGGCCTGATGAACTTACCTGCCGTAAAACGGATGGCACTGGGCTCATTTACCGGTCCGTTTCTGGGCGTAGGTTTTTCTTTACTTGCAGTTCAGAAAACCAATGCAGGAATTGCAGCTACCATCATGGCTATTGTACCTGTCCTGATTATTCCTCCGGCCATCCTTATTAATAAAGAAAAGGTCCATGTAGCCGAAATTCTGGGGGCGTTGATATCTGTTGGCGGTGTTGCTTTGTTCTTTTTGTAAAAACTATTTGTCCCCTATTCTGTTGTTTTTGTAATGATCCTTTAGCGGAACCATGCAAATTACTACACTTACAATATTAAAATTTAAAGGGAAGAATATTTTTTGGATGCTACCCCAAATGCAGTTGTCCAAATCCGGATTCAGTCAGATCAAAGGACTTCAGTTTTTCAAACTGCTGGGTAGCGGCAGTAAGGGCGGATTATCCATTATTCCCGATCTTACAACATTTGCCATTTTATGCGTTTGGGAAAATGAAGACTACGCGGATAACTTCTTCAACCATGCTGCGCTGTTTGAGCAGTTCAGGTCACATTCTGCATATAACTGGACCGTGTTTATGCATGCTTCTAATGCCAGAGGAGAATGGTCGGATAAAACACCATTTACAGATTTCAGTGAAACAAAAGGCGGTTTAATAGGGGTCATCACCAGGGCAACCATAAAATGGAACCATGTTCCCCGTTTCTGGATGAATGTTCCGAGGGTAAGACATATGCTAAATAAAAGTCCGGGATTGATCTTCTCCATAGGTATTGGAGAATACCCGTTATTTATGCAGGTGACGTTCAGTCTGTGGGAAGACCGGTCGCACATGGCACGGTTTGCTTACCGGTCTGATCCCCATTTGAATGTGGTGCACAAAACCCGGCAGCACAAATGGTTCAGGGAGGAGTTATTTGCAAACTTTACACCGGTAAAAACTCTGGGAACATGGAAAGGGTATGACCCGCTGGAGAAGTATTTACATTGATGATATTTCGGAAAGTTAACCTGCTCTTTAAAGGAAGCTTAACAGAAAAAGGACTTTTATTTTTTAAAAGGGCTAAATTCTGTTGAATTGATTACTTTTGCAAAAAATTTAACATGAGTATTGTTGCTATTGTAGGGAGGCCAAATGTTGGCAAATCAACACTGTTTAACCGCTTGACAGAGTCCAAAAGGGCTATTGTTGATGAGACTGCAGGAGTTACCCGCGACCGCCATTACGGAAAATCGTTATGGAACGGAAAGGAGTTTTCTGTGGTTGACACCGGTGGTTATGTGGTGAATTCTGATGATGTGTTTGAGGAACAGATCCGTAAACAGGTACTTATTGCAATAGCTGAAGCCGATCTTATCATTATGCTGGTTGATGTAACAACGGGCATAACTGATATGGATTCTGCTGTTGCAGAGATCCTGAGAAAAACGGAGAAAAAAGTGATTCTTGTTGTCAACAAAGTTGATAACAATATGCAGATAAACGATGCATATGAATTTTACAACCTTGGACTGGGTGACTATTTCATGATATCGTCTATGAATGGTTCGGGTACAGGTGAACTGCTTGATCATGTCGCAGCAAACCTGGAAGAGGATACAGCAGAAACTGACGAAGAATTGCCTAAGATTGCTGTGGTTGGCAGACCCAATGTGGGTAAATCATCCATTATCAATGCTTTTATCGGAGAAGAACGCAACATTGTAACAGATGTTGCAGGTACAACACGTGATTCCATTAACACCCGTTTTAATAAATTCGGACACGATTTTATTCTTATTGATACAGCAGGCCTTAGAAAAAAAGGCAAGGTAAGTGAAGACCTTGAATTCTATTCCGTGCTCCGGGCTATCCGCTCCATAGAATATTCTGATGTGTGCGTTCTGATGATTGATGCCACCCGTGGCGTTGAAGCACAGGACATGAACATCTACAATATTATTAACCGCAACCGCAAAGGCGTTGTGGTTTGTGTGAATAAATGGGACCTTATTGAAAAGGATACGCATACGGCCAAAGAATTTGAACGCGATATAAGAGAACGTTTTGCCCCGTTTACAGATTTCCCCATCCTGTTTACCTCTGTGCCTGACAAGCAGCGCATACTTAAGGTTCTTGAAATGTCGATGAAAGTGTATGAGAATAAAACCCGCAAAGTACCCACCTCAAAACTGAACGAGGTAATGCAGGAAGCCATAGAAAACTATCATCCACCGGCCGTAAAAGGAAAATTTATAAAAATAAAATTTGTGACGCAGTTACCCTCAACAACGCCATCTTTTGCGTTTTTCTGTAATCTGCCTCAGTATGTGAAAGAGCCTTACCGACGGTACCTTGAAAATCAAATCAGAAAAAACTGGGATTTTTCGGGTGTTCCGATTCGTGTTTTCATGCGCAAAAAGTAACTTTGTAAAACAAACAACTACCCGCTGGGAACAAAAATTATTAGGCATGTCTGAATTCATTCCGACAGATTCTTTTTTCTATACGTATATCCTTATACCACTGCTGATTTTTCTTGCCCGCATCAGTGACCAGAGTATTGGAACACTTCGTATTATCTTCGTATCAAAGGGTTTTAAGGTTATCGGCCCACTGCTCGGCTTTTTCGAGGTGATCATCTGGCTGCTCGCCATGGGACAAATCATGCAACACCTGAACAATGTGTGGTGTTACCTGGCATATGGCGGAGGATTTGCGACAGGGAATTACATCGGTATGAGACTCGAAGAACGCCTTTCACTCGGAACGGTTCTTGTTCGCATTATACCCAAAAAAGATACCACAAAACTTATCGAGAACCTTCGTAATGAAAAGTTCGGCGTCACTTATCTTGATGCCAAAGGAGGAAAAGGGCCTGTAAACATTATCCTTACCATTGTTAAAAGAAAGCAACTCCCCAAAGTTGCCAGTATTATCAATGAACATAACCCTAATGCATTCTACACTGTGGAAGAGCTGAAAACGGTTAATGAAGGCGTTATGCCTTTGGAAACGAATAACACGATATTTAAAAGGTTAACCCAAAGCCGGAAAAACAAGTAAGAGGCACATTGAAATATTGGATGTGAACCCGAAAATTAAACTTCATTAACCTTTGTTCTGGCACTTAATCTAATCTGCAGTATCATTGAGACTTACCTGACTCAAACTGAAAGAAACGGCCCATTTCGAGTTAACAAAACACGCATATCTATGCAACATTTTTAGCACCTGAGTTAACAAAGCAACACTCATCATTAACATTAATTCACGTTTGAAACTACGCTATAATCTACATTTGGAGGATGATTAAAGCTGAGTTATTACTTAATTAATTAATTCTATGATGAACCAAAAATCCCAAAAACGTATTATGGCAAATGGTATGCCCGGGAGGCATCACCGGTTTGCTTTAATTCTTCTACTGATGTTGTCAGGACTGACAGCATTTGGCCAGAGTATCCGGACCATATCAGGTACCGTGACTTCTGCTGCCGACAAAGCGCCTGTACCAGGCGTAAATGTAATTATTAAAGGTACTACTATGGGGGCCATAACCAATGCGGATGGTGTATATACCATTAAAGCAAAAAATGGTGATGTCCTTTCATTTTCCTTTATTGGTTTCGAAACAAAAGACGTAACTGTTTCAGGACAGGATCAGATTGATGTGGTTTTACAGGAAAACATGTCAGAATTTGATGAACTTGTCGTGGTAGGTTATGGTGTTCAACAGAAAAAACTGGTTACCGGTGCCACCGTCCAGATTGATGGCGATGCCATTGAAAAGACCAGCACAACAGGGTTTCTCCAGGCCATGCAGGGTCAGACTGCCGGCGTAAATATTACGTCTACTTCGGGTCAGCCCGGAGAAGGGCTTAAAGTAAATATTCGCGGTGTGGGAACCATTGGAAATGCCGGCCCGCTGTATGTTGTTGATGGTGTTCAGTCCGGGGACATTTCGTACCTGAACAATGCTGATATCGAAAGTGTGGATATCCTGAAAGATGCGGCATCTGCTGCGATCTACGGATCACAGGCTGCAAACGGCGTAATTCTTATCACAACAAAACAAGGTAAAAAGGGTAAAACCAGTATGACTTTCGACAGCTATTACGGGGTGCAGAATGTAGCCCGTCAGGTGGACCTGTTAAATGAAAGGGAATATGCTGTAATTATGAATGAGGCAGCCATTAATAACGGGAAACTTCCCTATTTTACCATGGATGAAATAAATGGCATGGGAAGCGGAACAAACTGGATTGATGAAATGCTTTATAAAAATGCAGTTACCCAAAACTATGCATTGGGTCTGAATGGTGGCAGCGATGCATCAACCTACTCCATGTCGCTTTCATACACAGGTCAGGAAGGTGTGGTTGGTGGTCCTTCGGTATCCGATTATAACCGTTATGTTTTCCGCATTAACACTGAACATAACTTACTGAACGATTATATTACCATTGGTCAGCACATGACCTTCAGCTATACAGATAAAAAAGGCATATCCGTTGGTAATCAATACAATAACACCTTCCGCGGAGCATTTAACACCAGTCCGATCTTACCCATGTACGATGATAACGGTAACTTTCTTGATAACACCCCCGGAGCCGGTGTAATGTATAATGGTGAAGAATGGGAGCCCTGGGTTGAAGGTGAAAATAACCCATATGCCGCCATGGTGTACAATAACCAGGAACTGAACAGAGATCAAAAACTTTTTGGAGATGTATACATGGATATTAAACCGTTTAAGGGTTTTTCATTCCGTACCAGACTGGGCGTTGATTACTATGCAGGTAAATCCCGCTCTTTTAATCCGGTATACCAGTTGTCCATTTACAGTTTTCGCCTGCACGATCAGGCAGGACAGGGTATGAACAACGGTCTGGCGCTGACATGGGACAACTATGCAACCTATAAGTTTAACGCCGGATCTCATGACATGAGTGTTATGGCCGGTATGTCGTCCTATCAAAACCGTGCCACATGGATGAATCTTTCCAATGCTGATTTGAATACATCCGACTTTGAACATGCGTACATAAACGCAACAACCAATACCGACTTAACCTTGCTCTCCTATGGTGGCGGACCAAACGCTGAGGACCTTCGTTTGTCTTATTTCGGACGTTTCAGCTGGAACTATCTTGATAAATATATGCTGAATGCAACATTCCGTGCTGACGGATCATCCAAATTTGCAGAAGGCAACCGATGGGGCTATTTCCCGTCTGTTTCTGCCGGATGGGTATTGAGTAATGAATCCTTTGCTGAAAACCTGAATAACTGGCTTGATTTCTTTAAACTAAGAGCCAGCTGGGGGCAGGTCGGTAATCAGAATATCGGTGCATGGCAGTATGTTGCCCCGATAAGCATAGGAAGTGCAAACTACTACTTTGAATCCACGAACTTCGATGCATCGGGAAACACAGTTGGTGCGTATCCGAGCAGACTTGCGAACCCTGATGTGAGGTGGGAAACTTCAGAGCAAACAAATATAGGTTTTGATGCCCGCTTCATCAACGCTAAACTGGGTGTTAATTTCGACTGGTACGATAAAACAACACTTGACTGGTTGATTGAGAAACCAGGATTTGCAACAGATGGTGCCAATCCGCCTTATTTCAATGGTGGTGATGTTACAAATACCGGTGTGGAAGTTGCTGTGTCGTGGAACGATAATGCAGGAAAATTCAACTACTGGATCAATGCCAATATTGCAAAAAATAAGAATATTGTCAATAATGTACCTACAGAAGACGGTATAATCCACGGCCTTACCAATCAACTATTTGATAATGCAGGTGAGTTTTACCGCAGAGCCGAAAGCGGTTATCCAATCGGATATTTTTGGGGACTTGAGACGGACGGAGTGTTCCAGACAGAAGCTGAGGTTGCATCTTACCGGAATTCTGAAGGGAAAGTGATACAGCCAAATGCCAAACCGGGAGATCTGAAATTTGTGGATGTTGATGATAACGGTGTTATCAACGACGATGACAAGGGAATGGTTGGTGACCCGAATCCGGATATCATCTATGGCTTTAACATTGGTTGCGCGTATAAGGGACTCGATTTCTCTGTCCTTGCAAGTGGTGTTGCCGGCAATCAGCTGGTTCAGGCCTACAGAAATCAGGTTAACGGCTACTCCAATTACACTTCGGCTATTTTAGAACGATGGCATGGTGAAGGAACATCAAATACTGTTCCCCGTGTAACGGAGACCAACGTGAATTACATCAACTTCTCTGACATAATGGTTCAGGATGGCGATTACCTGCGCATCAGTAATATTACACTCGGATATGACTTTACCAAAACACTGATTAAACCTACTGTATTTAAACAGTTGAGGCTGTACGCTACCGTTCAGAATGCATTCACCTTTACAACATACGATGGCATGGATCCTGAAGTTGGTTATGGTGTGGAAAACGGTTCATCGGGAATTGATCTTGGATATTATCCGCGTCCGAGAACAATTTTACTGGGTGTTAATCTGAAATTTTAAAAACCGGAAAAAATGAAAAACATAAAATTATATATCATCGCTTTAGGAGCACTCATATTAAGCAGCTGCTCCGACAGTTTTCTGGATAGTGAACCGATAATTGATATCACGACAGAAAACTTTTATAAAACCAAAAAGGATGCTGAACTTGCGGTCGTCGGCTGCTACGATGGAATACAGATTCTCTATTCCTCGGGTCAGGCCCTGCCTGTTATCTCTGAAGTAATGGCCGATCAGTGTTTTGGCGGAACAGGTAACAACGACAGTTATGGGTATCAACTGCTGGATGAATTCGACCTTAGCCGTTCTCCTGCTGATATAGACATGCTGAATGAAAACTGGAAAGCTTACTACAAGGCTATTTACCGTTGCAATGTTCTGCTGCAAAAAATGAATCAGATCAATTGGGAAGGTGACACTGCCTATATGAATAACATCGAAGCCCAGGCCAGATTTTTAAGAGCCTATGCTTACTTTGATATGGTTCGCATGTGGGAAAAGGTTCCTTTGCTGACTGAACCACAGAATGGCAACATTCCTCAGTCCCCGGCTGATGATACATATAAACAAATTGCAAAAGACCTGCTGTTTGCTGCAGAATATGGCAGTGAAACCGTGGAACCGGGACGTGTAAACAGATGGGCCGCAAAGGCTTATCTTGCAAGGGTTTTCCTGTACTATACCGGGTATTATAACAAAACAGATCTGGCAGGTACGGTTTCAAAAGCCGAAGCCTTACAGGGACTGGAGGATGTAATTGGTAGTGAGGCATACGGCCTGGTAGAAGAATATAAGAACCTCTGGCCTGCGGCATCAACGGAAGTCAATGAAGATCAGACGGGTACAGTAACCACATATGCCGGGAAGGACAATAAGGAAACGGTATTTGCCATTAAATATAATATTACATCTGACTATAATGGTAATGTGGATGGAAATCACTGGATGGTGATGTTCGGTTTAAGAGTGCAGAATTTTACACCGCCCTACGGAAAAGGCTGGGGCGCATGTACCGTTTTACCCGAATTCTACAACGCATTCGAAGATGGAGATGCCCGTAAGGTGGCTTCCATTATTGCCATTAATGAAGAAGGTGTTGAATTCGATAATGGTGATCAACGGGAATATACCGGATATACATCTAAAAAATACTCACCGCTGTCAACATATGTTTTAGTAAATGATGAATGGGTACTGCGTGATGTAGCCGAAGCAAACAGCGCTGATAATTTTATGATTGGCCAGTTTCAGGATTACGTTGTCATGCGATATGCTGATGTGTTATTAATGGCTGCAGAGCTTGGCAGTGCCAACGCACAGACTTATTTCGATGAAGTAAGGAGCAGGGCTGGCCTCGACAGCAAAGAAGTCTCAAAAGCAAACATAATGGAAGAACGGAAATTTGAGTTTGCTTTTGAAGGGATTCGTTACTGGGATCTTCTGAGACAGGGCGTTGATGTACTCGCCAACGCGGTTGCTGAAAACACAACAGTGTTAAACGGAGGTGTAGAATCCGGTAAGGTTATCCTTAAAAGCAATGTTACGCCTAAAAAAGGCTTGCTGATGATTCCGCAACAACAGATCACACGCTCCGGTGGTGTATTAATACAAAATGACGGATGGAAGTAATTCCAAAAAAATAACAGATATGAAAAAGAATATATTTCCAATAATACTAGCAGTTTTGGTACTGGGACTAGGACTTATCGCCTGTCAACCAGAAGAATACAGCCTGGGAGAAGCGATTTCCAAAGATCAACTGGATTTTTCTATTACCCAGAATGCTGATGATCCCAATATGATAATTCTCGAAAGTATGACTCCCGGTGTTACACCCCTGTGGATTACACCAATGGGGCGATCCACTAAAGTTAAAGACACCGTTAAACTGGCCTTTGCAGGCGATTATAGTTTTGTCTACGGTGTATTAAGCGCCGGTGGTTTTGTTCAGGCTGATACATTTAAGCTGACCTTAAACACAAGCAATTTAAGCTATGTAAATGACCCGTTATGGATTTATCTCACCGGTGGGGTTGACTCCAGTAAAACATGGGTAGCAGATAATGGTAAATACGGTCTGGCTCCCGGAGCCATGTCGTATGCTGATCCTAATACGACAGTTGAATTTGACGATTATACTCCTAACTGGGAGCCTGCCGGAAACGCATTGGGAAGCAGTGATGAGGATATGGGATGGGGAAGCACCATGACCTTCAGCTTACAGGGCGGAGCCATCATGACCACCAACAAAATCAATGAAGGCGGTATTCAGGAAACCGGAACATTTTTTCTAAATGTAAAGGCGCATACTTTATCTACTACCGATGCAACCATATTAAGACCGGATAACTTTATTGTCAATGCTGAAAACTGGACCAAAGACCTGAAGGTTCTTACGCTGAACGAGAATCAATTGCGGATTGCAGTGATGCGTACCAACGATGAAGGCCCATGGTGGTATATCTGGAATTATGTAGCGAAAGATTATGCCGATAACTACGTATTTGCTGAACCCGAACCGGAATTACCTGACGGTTGGCAGGATGATGTGACCACCGTTGTCAGCCGCAAGATCAAATGGGTATTATCTCCGGAGACACCTTTCAACTGGGCGAATCTCGACGGTTCGCTGATGAATACAGGTTGGGTATCACCCGATACGTATGCAGACTGGACCGGTTTTAATGCGACCATTCCGGAGACCTATGCCAACTTCTCCCTGACATTGAATGCCGATGACAATACTGCCGTATTTGTGGCACCCGACGGTACTGTTGAAGAAGGGACATATACGCTGGATGATAAAGGAGTTTACACATTTGACGGACTAAAACCTTCATTTAATATCTGTTCCTGGGTCAACTTATCGACCACCGCTGAAAACCAGTGGCGTATTTTAAGTATTGAGAAAGACCCGACAGGAGCCATAAGTGGCATGTGGGTTGGTTCACGTGATCCGGCAAAACCGGAATATATGACCTTCCATCTGTTGCCTCAGCTGGGCGGCGGCGAAGCTGATCCGCTGGCACCGTGGAAAAGTGCGCTGGTTGGTAAAACCTTTGTTCCCGATGTGAACTGGTTCGTTGACTGGGTTACCAGTCCTCCGAATTTTACCGGTGGATGGACAAGTGCCAGTACCTTCGGTGATGATTTCACCAGTAACGGATGGATATGGACCGAAGATACCCGCAATATAGCCGAAAGTGCCAGTCTCACCTTCTTTATGGACGGTGAAAATATAATGTGCACTAAATCGCAGGCAGGAGCTGATGATACAACCTCTGTGGTCACCATTGATCCCAAAGCAGCCACATTGGTTTTCGGTATGCAACTGATCAATTACGATGGTTCTCCGGCAAGCTGGTTGCCCAGAGGAGGCGATGGTGTTACATGGCACTTTGTAGGACATGGAGGAAGCAACCTTGGAAATATTGCAACAGAAGGAATGTGGCTGGGTTTTGAAAATGCCAAACCGGGTGAAAATGATAAACCGGATGGTGAAACCACCATACTCCACTACATTATAAAACCAGAATGAGAATAGAACTCCGGGTGAAAAAACACCCGGAGTTTAAATCATTTGATTAATTTTGTTTCATTCAAGGGATTAACCCTGCATTTACATACTTTTCTAAATGAAAAATATTCTATTTTTTCCACTCTTCTGGATAGTTGTGGCGGGTTTGTGGAGTTGCGAAAAACAGCCCGGGGAGAAGGTTTTTGAAGAACCTGATGTCACGTTATCGGCCGATCCTTTAACCCTTTCGTTTAAGGCAGAAGGTGGCACCAAAACCATAGCGGTTTCTTCAAATACAACCTGGACGGTAAGTTATGATGCAGATTCCTGGTTTTATACATCGCTGCACACCGTAAAGGGAGATGCAAATCTCACACTTTATGTTGAGCAGAATACTCTAACAGAAGAACGATCAGGCAGTTTAACCATATCAACCGATGGTGCTGATGATATTACGGTATCTTTTACTCAGGAAGCTGCAACGGAAGAAGATCCGGAAGAACCGGTACTTATTGCCGACTGGATTGAACCGGATCATACCGGAATGGAAAGTGATGCACTAACACTCGCATCAAAAATCAGAATGGGCTGGAACCTGGGAAATACACTTGAAGCCATCGGCGGAGAAACCGCCTGGGGAAATCCCAGAACCAGCAATGATCTTATTCTGTCGGTAAAAAATGCAGGGTTTAACGGGGTAAGATTACCTTGTGCATGGAATCAGTATTTAGAAAATCAAACCACATACAAAATTAAGGATTCCTGGCTCGCCCGGGTGAAAGAGGTAATTGATTACTGTGTGAACAATGATATGTATGTTGTCCTGAATATCCACTGGGACGGTGGATGGCTTGAAAACAACTGCACGGTGGATAAACAGGTTGAAGTAAATGCCAAGCAGGACTCCATCTGGAAACAAATCGCTAAATATTTCAGGGACTATGACGAGCACCTTTTGTTTTCAGGCGCGAATGAACCAAATGTTGAAAACCAGGAACAGGCTAATGTACTTAAGGTGTATATGCAGACATTTGTAAATGCTGTCAGGGCTACTGGCGGAAGAAATACCTACCGGAATCTGATCATTCCCGGTCCCTCCACTGACATTGATAAAACAAATCAGTTTATGAGCCTTCCGGATGATCCGACACCAAGCAGGATGATGGCTGAGGTTCATTATTATTCCCCCTATCAGTTCTGCCTGATGTCAGAGGATGCAAACTGGGGTAAAATGTATTATTTCTGGGGAGCAGAGTATCATCTCAGTGATGCTGCCGGCCGTTATCCGGACTGGGATTGTGAAGAAGATTATGTAAAATCACAATTTGGGAAAATGAAAACAAAGTTTGTGGATAACGGTATACCTGTTATTCTGGGTGAATATGCAGCCATATGGCGCGACCTTAGCTATAACACGGTCTGGCAGGAAAAACATAACGAATCCCGGGTATATTTTTTAAGATACGTTACTGAACAGGCTAAAAACTACGGATTGGTACCCTTTTACTGGGATCCCGGAACCCCGGCTAACATGAGTTCCGGCGTATTTAACAGGTATACGGATACCGTTGGAGACCAACCGGCTTATGATGGCTTAATGGCCGGAGCTCAAAATGGAACATATCCATACTGAAAGAGGAAATTTAACAAGTCAAAAAAAAGACATAATTCATATTGATGAAGCAAATTATTTTAATCTTACTTCTGGTCACCTGCACATTCGCATGTTCACACACCGGAACGGATTCAAAAAAGGATGGGGTAGTTGTTTATCCGACGCAACCGGTGAATGGAACAAAGGCGTTACGGATATCGTTTCCTGATGAGAATATTGTTAAAGTTGAAGTATCATCTTCGAAAACATTTGACGAGACAAAAAGTCTGATTGAGATACCTGATATCGAATCCGTTGCTTTCTCAACTATGGAAAATGATTCTGTCATCGAACTTACCACTTCAGGAATAAGGGTCAGCATATCCAAACAATCCGGCGAAATCAGTTATTTTAAACCGGATGGTTCTCCTGTTATTCATGAACCTGAAAATGGAGGCAGACTTTTTGAGCCGGTAACGGTAGACGGAGTGGATGCTTTTAGCCTTCAACAACAATTCATTACTCCAAAAGATGAGGCCTTATACGGTCTCGGGCAACATCAGGCAGATGAAATCAATTACAAAGGGAAAAACGAAGAACTGTTCCAGTATAACACCAAGGTATCCGTTCCGTTTATCGTTTCTACCAAAAACTATGGCATACTGTGGGATAATTATTCACTAACCCGGTTTGGTGATTCTAGACCCTATGACAATATCAACAGCTTAACACTTTACAACAAAGAAGGCAAAAAGGGAGGACTTACTGCCACATACATCGATGACAGGAATACTGATCATGTTTTCACCACACGTACAGAATCAACCATTGATTATGAAAATCTGGAAACGATTACTGACTTTCCTGAAAATTTTAAATTCAACAGGGCTGAGATAACCTGGGAAGGTGACATGGAAGCCACTGAGAACGGGATCTACCGCTTTCTCTGTTACTATGCAGGGTACACCAGACTGTGGATTGACGGTGAACTGCAGTTTGACAAATGGAGGACCTCATGGAATCCTTCTGTTGCCAAGTTTAACGTGAACATGAAAAAAGGAGAAAAACACCATATTAAACTGGAATGGATTCCTGATGGTGGTGTATCCTATATCGGACTTAAAGTTCTCTCTCCTGTTGATCCGGAACAACAAAACAACATCTCATTTTACTCTGAGATGGGTAAGAATATCCGTTACTATGTCATGACCGGAGAATCTATCGATGATGTTATCAGTGGTTACCGTAAGATAACCGGGAAAGCACAGGTTATGCCGAAATGGGCCATGGGATTCTGGCAAAGCCGTGAACGGTACAAAACACAGGATGAACTGCTGAATACCTTAAAAACGTTTAGAGAAAAGCATATTCCAATAGATAATATTGTGCAGGACTGGTCATACTGGCCTGTTGACCAATGGGGGAGCCACGATTTTGATCTGAAGCGTTTTCCTGATGCAGCAGGCATGAATAAAGCCGTTCATGACATGCATGCCCGCATCATGATCTCGGTTTGGCCAAAATTTTACATCAACACTGACCATTTTAAAGCTTTTGATGAACAGGGCTGGATGTACAGGCAGGCGGTTAAGGACAGCATTCGCGACTGGATACCACCCGGCTATATCGGTTCATTTTATGACGCCTATAATCCGGATGCAAGACAACTTTTCTGGGATCAGATAAAAACAAAACTTTATTCCAAAGGCTTTGATGCCTGGTGGCTGGATGCCACAGAACCTGATATACAGTCCAATGCAAGTATTGCTTACCGTAAAAAACTGATGAACCCTACTGCCTTGGGACCGTCAACCCAATATTTCAACGCCTATGCACTGATGAATGCCAAAGGTATTTATGAAGGTCAGAGATCACTTGGAAATAATCAACGGGTATTTATTCTCACCCGTTCCGGATTTGCGGGAATTCAGCGTTATGGTGCTGCAACCTGGAGTGGTGACATCGGAACCTGCTGGGAAGATATGAAAGCACAGATACCTGCCGGTATTAATTTTGCCATTGCAGGATTGCCATACTGGACGATGGACATTGGGGGTTTTTCGGTTCAAAAACGATTTGAAAGAGCCAGGGAAGGGAGTGAAGATATGGACGAATGGCGAGAACTGAATACGCGATGGTTCCAGTTTGGGGCTTTTGTACCGCTCTTCAGGGTTCACGGGCAGTTCCCGTATCGTGAAATGTTCAACCTGGCTCCGGAAGACCATCCTGCCTATCAGTCGATGTTGTACTACGATAAAATGCGTTACAGGCTGATGCCTTATATTTACAGTATGACCGGCTGGACCTACCTGAAAGATTATACACTTATGCGAGGCCTGGCCATGGATTTTGCGGAAGACAGCGCTGTTTACAATATCGGGGATCAGTATATGTTTGGTCCTTCACTGTTAGTAGCTCCGGTTTATCAGTACAAGGCAAGATCGAGAACCGTTTACCTGCCCGAATCAAAAGGCTGGTACAACCTGTATAATGGTAAATTTGAAAAGGGTGGACGTCAGATAGAGGCAGTAGCGCCATATGAACGGATGCCGCTTTATGTCAAAGCCGGTTCAATAATTCCGTTCGGACCGGAGATCGAATATACCGGTCAAAAGCCGGCAGATCCCATAACCCTGTATGTATATGCCGGAGATAATGCCACATTTGATTTGTACGAAGATGAAGGAACCAACTATAATTACGAAAATGGTGCATATTCGGTCATCCCGGTTTCTTGGAATGATGATGAAGGTCTGCTCACCATTGGAGCCCGTAAGGGCAGCTTCATTGGTATGCTGAAAGAAAGAACATTTAATGTGGTTATAATTACAGAACAGAATAGTGTTGAGTTATATGCAATGAATCCTGACATTAAAAAAGTGACTTATGCGGGTGAACCTGTAAGTGTAAGATTAAAGTAAATGATGAATGGATTTTTCTCACCCGGTAATAGGTGTATTACCGGGTTTTTAGTCAAAAAATATAGAAGTGAAAACACTTATACTTAATGCTCACAATGATTGATCAGAATTTTTAGAGAACTAATTTGCGAAAACAGTAGATGAAATTAAACGATATAACGATGAACAGAACCTTGTTTTTAATCCTGACGGCTTTCTTTTTTACAGGAATAATGCATGCTCAGAGTAGTACAGCTATGGATAAAGAGATTGAATCGATCCTGTCAAAACTTACCCTGAAAGAGAAGGTGGCTATGTGCCACGCACAATCCAAATTCAGTACACCCGGAGTGGAACGGCTGGGCATTCCTGAAGTCTGGATGTCGGATGGTCCTCATGGTGTAAGGGCAGAGATCAACTGGGACGATTGGGGATATGCAGGATGGACCAACGACTCCATCACTGCATTCCCTGCTTTAACCTGTCTTGCGGCAACTTTTAATCCTGAGCTTTCGGGAGAATACGGATTTGCTGTTGGCGAAGAAGCACGCTACCGCAAAAAGGATGTGCTGCTGGGACCCGGCGTGAATATCTATCGTACACCAATGAATGGCCGCAATTTTGAATACATGGGCGAAGATCCGTTTCTGGCTTCCACCATGGTAGTGCCTTATATTCAGGGCGTTCAGAAAAGTGGTGTTGCTGCCTGTGTGAAACATTATGCACTCAACAATCAGGAAGAGTGGCGCGGACACATCAATGTGAAGGTCAGCGACCGTGCCTTGCATGAAATTTATCTGCCCGCTTTTAAGGCCGCTGTGACCAAAGGTGAGGCCTGGGCACTGATGGGCGCTTACAACAAATATAATGAACAACATTGCTGCCATAATGAAATCCTGTTAAACAAAATACTGAAGAAAGACTGGGGATTTGATGGCGTTGTCGTTTCGGACTGGAGCGGTGCCCATAACACCATGGAGTCCGCATTATACGGCCTTGATATGGAAATGGGAACCATGACCAACGGAATGACGGACAGTGAAGAATATGCCTACGACCATTATTACCTGGCCTCTCCTTTTTATGCATTACTGAAAGAAGGGAAAATCGATGAATCGGTTGTGGATGATAAAGTAAGGCGGATCCTCCGTCTGATGCTTCGCACCAATATGAATGCAAACCGCCCAGCAGGCAATAAGAATACCAAAGCGCACCAGGATGCCGCACGTAAAATTGCGACTGATGGTATAGTCTTGCTGAAAAATAAGGACAACTTCTTTCCACTCAATCCTGAAACAACCATGACCATTGCCGTAATCGGAGAAAATGCCACCAAATCCATGACGATTGGTGGTGGTTCATCCGAACTGAAAGCGCAATATGAAATTTCTCCTCTTCTGGGCATTAAAAACCGCTTTAAAAATGCAACCATCATCCATGCCATGGGTTATGCTTCAGGTCCATCTGCTTATGGCAGGGTAGTACCTTCTAAACTGGATGCGGATTCTCTGTTCAAAGCTGCGGTAAAAGCTGCAGCATCTGCCGATATGGTGCTTTTCATCGGAGGGTTGAACAAGAACCATCACCAGGATTGTGAAGGTGGCGACCGTTTGACCTTTGGTCTGCCATTCGGACAGGAAGAATTGATAACTGAAATTTCAAAAGTGAATCCAAATATCGGCTTGGTACTGGTCAGTGGCAATGCGGTTGCCATGCCATGGCTCAACAAGGTAAAAGCTGTACTGCAAAGCTGGTACCTGGGCAGTGAAGCCGGTAATGCCATTGCAGAAGTGATCAGTGGTGACGTGAATCCGTCAGGGAAACTGCCGTTCACATTCCCCGTTAAACTTGAGGATAATGCGGCCCATCATTTCGGGGAACTCTCCTATCCCGGCAATAACGTTGATGTGGTTTATGAAGAAGGTATACTGGTAGGTTACCGCTGGCATGATACAAAAAAGATAAAACCACAATTTGCCTTTGGATACGGCTTGTCTTATACCGGCTTTGATCTGAATAATATTAAAACGGACAAAAAAACGTATTCTGCGGATGATAAGATCCGGGTAAGCTGTGAAGTCAAAAACTCAGGCTCCAGGGATGGCGCTGAAGTTATTCAGGTTTATATCGGAAAGCCCGGATCTGAAGTGACGCGGGCTTTAAAAGAGCTGAAGGGATTTAAAAAGGTATACGTGAAAGCCGGCAAGTCGGAACAGGTGTTGGTGGAATTAAACGTCAACGACCTGGCATACTACAACGAATCAGCAGCTGACTGGTCACTTGAAAAAGGTAATTACATCGTTTATGTGGGCAATGCATCTGATAATATTGCGCAAAAACTGAAAATAAAAATCGATTAACCAAACGTGAAACTGAAATCCCAATGAAAGTATTTTTTCTTTATACATGTCTTCTTCTAATCTCTTCATTTGAAATTCTTACGGCACAGAACGGAACCAATAACCGCACTATTTCAGCTGATGTTGAGCATGAGAAGGGTCCGATGAATCAAATGTTCAAGGAATGTATCGGTGCCGGCAGAGCAAACGAAGGTTTAAGGGCTGACTGGCAGCAACAACTGAAAACTGTAAAACAGGACTGCGATTTCAGATATATCAGAATGCACGGTCTGTTAACAGACGACATGGCTGTATATAAAGAAGACAGGCAGGGAAATCCTGTATATAATTTTCAGTACATCGATGTACTGTATGATTATATTCTTGACATTGGAATGAAGCCCTTTGTTGAACTGGGCTTTATGCCTTCTGCACTGGCTAGCGGAAGGGAAACCATTTTCTGGTGGAAAGGTAATGTCACACCTCCGAAAGACTATAACAAATGGGGCGATCTGATTCGAAACCTGGTGTTGCACTGGACCGAACGTTACGGATCGGATGAAGTAAATACCTGGTATTTTGAAGTATGGAATGAGCCTAACCTGACACCCGGATTCTGGACCGGATCACAGGAAGACTATTTTAAACTGTATACCTATGCAGCCAATACTGTTAAAAGTGTAAACCAGGATTATAAGGTGGGTGGCCCTGCAACTGCTGGTGCAGCATGGGAACCGGAAATGATCGCATACTGTTACAAAAACAGTGTTCCACTGGATTTTATCAGTACCCATTCATATGGCGTGGATGCAGGTTTTCTGGATGAATTCGGAGGAAGAGGAACCAGACTCAGTCAAAATGACCGGAGCGTGAGCCAGGATGTTATTCAGTCCCGAAAAGAGATCTCAGCATCTAAAATGCCGGACCTTGAATTGCACTATACGGAATGGAGTTCATCTTACACCCCTGCGGATCCTTTACATGACAGCTATCACGAAGCGGCATATATACTGGATAGAATAAAGCAATCCGGTGATGCGGCAACATCCATGTCTTACTGGGTTTTTACTGATATTTTTGAAGAGGCCGGTCCCCGATTTACGCCTTTTCATGGTGGCTTTGGATTGATGAATACCCAGGGGATTAAAAAGCCGGCATATCATGCATATGCATTTATGAATAAGCTTGGAATTACAGAGCTTCAGAATGATGATAAGGCCTCCTGGATATGTAAAAATGATGACAATACATATCAGGTTCTGTTCTGGGATTATACCTACACTTTGCCTGATTCTGTCAATAACCAGGACTATTACAATAAAGATTTGCCGGCAAAAGACAAAGGAACAGTGACCGTAGATTTATCAGGCATTCCGGAAGGCCGATACAGGCTTGAAGTGTACCGAACCGGCTACATGCATAACGATCCGTATACCCTGTATTGCCACCTTGATAAACCGGATCAGCTGACAAAAAAACAGGTAGAGTTTCTCAAACAGGAAAGTAATGGCGAAGCAGAACTTTGTGTGTTGACGACTATTGATGCCACCGGAAAGTTCAAACATGAATTCCCGCTTCGGGAGAATGATGTATATCTGATCAACCTAATACAACTATAATGCAACAGAAAGTAATTTTATATCTCCTGTTCATTTCTCTTACTTCGGTTCTAAATGCACAGTATCAAAAGAATGAATTAACAAAAAATGCGTTTCAGAACCCCGTTTTTTCAGGTGATTATCCTGATCCGAGTATTCTGGTCGACGGAAAAGACTACTATATGGTCCATTCGTCTTTTGAATATTACCCGGGATTGTTAATATGGCATTCCACCGATTTAATAAACTGGACACCGGTGGCCAATGCCCTGTTTAAATATGTTGGTTCCGTTTGGGCACCCGACCTCGTTAAATATGAAGGGAAATATTACATTTATTTCCCGGCAAGTGGTACAAATTATGTTGTATCTGCCGATAACATTGCAGGTCCGTGGAGTGACCCGGTAGAACTGGATGTAAGCATGATTGATCCGGGCCATGTAACAGACAGGGAAGGAAACCGCTATCTCTATTTCAGCAGTGGCAGTTATGTGCCATTAAGCAAAGACGGCATGTCTATCTCAGGGGATATTAAGCACAGTTATGGTGGCTGGGAAATACCAAGGGATTGGTCTGTGGAATGTTTTTGTATGGAAGGACCCAAACTGGTTAAGCACGAAGCGTACTATTATCTGACGGTTGCAGAAGGCGGAACAGCAGGTCCTCCAACCGGACACATGGTGATTTCGGCGCGCTCAGAATCACCTCTGGGTCCCTGGGAAAACTCCCCGTATAATCCGGTGCTAAGAGCCAAAACCAACGATGAAAAATGGGGTTCGGTGGGTCATGGTACCGTATTTGAAGATGCCGAGGGTAAATGGTGGATTGTTCTTCATGGCTATGAGCATGAGCATTACAACATGGGCCGTCAAACATTGCTGTTACCAATAGAATGGACGCCTGATGGCTGGTACAGAATACCTGATAACATCAGCCTGGAAAGTCCCGTTAAAAAGGATGTAATCCATCAACCAAAAACACCATTTACTTTAAACGATGATTTCAGTGAAAAGAAACTTAAACCGCACTGGAAGTTTTTCGGGGAATATGATGTTTCCAGGTTCAGCTTTGATAAGGGCATAATAATTAAAGGAAAAGGGAACTCTATTCCGGAGTGCTCTCCTCTGCTTTGTATGCCTTCAGACCACTCTTATACCGCAGAGGTAGAAATTGTTATTGAAAATGATGCCATAGCCGGGTTGGTTGTCTTCTATAACAAAAATGCTTATTCGGGAATTCTGGCTGATTCTAAAAATATTCTCACCAATATAAGAGGCTGGCAGTTTGAAACAGAAAAAAATGTCGTGAACAGACACGTCTTCCTCAGGATAAAAAATGTGGATAATATTGTGGATATGTACTACAGCACAGACGGGAAATCATGGAATAAGACAGAAAACTCGCTTGAAGTTTCAGCTTTTCACCATAATGTTCTTGGTGGTTTTATGAGCATGCGTATCGGATTGTGTTCCATAGGAAACGGAAAGGTACGATTCAGAAATTTCAAATATACACGAATGGAATAAAACACCTCCCGGCAACCTTTTGCTTAATATGATATCCCTGAAAAACTCAGTTAGATCCTTTATTCAAGGCTAACAGTTTTCGCAGGAAATTTTAAAATCCATAACTTTAATTTATCATGTTTTGTAACAGCAGGACTGGCAGAGCGTCTGAAAGCAATTTTTTTAATTTTGAAGTAATTTAAGCTGCTTACGGAGTGGAATAGTAATATTAAAATGTCAGGGATATTTGCTTCCAAATGAAGATTTTAAAACCTATCATACTAGTATTGTTTGGTATATTAATCCAAAACATTTATGCCAATTCCAGGTATTCATTCCTCAGGCTTAACAATTCCAACGGCCTTATAAATAACCAGGTTACCTGCATCTTCAAAGATTCTCACGGCTTTATATGGATAGGAACCTCTGCCGGCTTAAGTCGTTATGATGGATCCAAATTCATCAATTTCAAACATAACCTCAACGATTCAACGACCATAATCGATAATTATATTGTAAAAATAAAAGAAGACCGTACCGGTAAACTCTGGATAAAGACACGCTGGGAATATGTTGTTTATGATATTGAAAAGGAGAAATTTATCCCCAACATCAAAAAACTGATCGGTGATGAAAATAACATTGAAGCACTTAAGGAAGTTTATTCAGATGAGGATAGAAATATATGGTTCACACATAACCAGGTTCATGGAATTGAAATGTATAACGACAGTACAGGTGAACCCGTAACACCCTTCGGAAACCAGACATTGAAGGCATCACAAATTGTGGACTTTAAAGATACCGGAAACAGGTATTATCTGGTGTACAGTAATGGTACCATAGATTGTTTCACTCATAACTTTAAACTCAAATACCGCGATACTTTCCTGAATGGTAAAACAGGTATTGACAGTCTGAATCTTAAATTGTTTATTGACACTGATCGTGATTTGTGGCTTTATGGAAATAATGAAGGTCTGTATCATCGTGAGAACAAATCAGGCATTTGGCATAATTACACCATAAACTCTGACATTCTGAGCCTCTCGAGTAATCTTATCGTAAAAGTTATACAGGATGATAAGGGGCTGATCTGGGTTGGTACTGACCATGGTGGCATTGACATTTTCAACAAATATTCTAAAAAAGTTGAAACGGTTTATCATCAGCCCGGTGATGATAAAAGCCTGTCGCAAAATTCCATCACCGATCTTTTCATAGATAATAATAACATTATTTGGGTCGGAACATATAAAAAAGGTGTTTGCTATTACCATGAAAGCATCTACAAATTTCCTCATTATCACAACTTTATTCCGGAACAGTACGGACTGTCATACAATGATGTAAACTGCTTTGCCGAAGATGCTGCAGGAAATCTATGGATTGGCACCAATGGTAGTGGCCTGATCCGGTTTAACCGCACAAGCAATGCATATAAGTTATTTAAGAATGATCCGGCCAATCCAAATTCTTTGAGTAATAACGTCGTGGTAAGTTTGTTTTTTGACAGTGACAGTTTGCTTTTTATTGGAACTTATACAGGCGGTCTGAACGTGTATGACGGCAGAAATTTCACCCGCTATAAAGCAAGAGACGGACTCCCGAATGAAAGCATCTGGACCATAACAGAAGACAATCTAAACCGGATCTGGATTGGAACACTGGGAGGTGGAATTGTATTGTTTGATAAATTGGAGCATAAATTACGGCCGCTTGAAAACAAAGGCAATGTCACACTGCCTTCCAATTTTGTGAATCATATTTATAAAATGCACGATGGTACGATGTTCATCGGAACCGCAGTTGGTGTGGCGTTTTACAACATTGATGAAAGCAGGTATCGTAATCACCCTGTAAAGAATGCCAACGTACCCCTCAGAATTAGCAACAATAACGTCAATGCTGTTTTTGAGGATTCCCGTGGATTGTTATGGATTGCCACCCGTGAAGGATTAACGGTGGCTGATCCTAACTCCGATTTCATCAAATATTTTGATGAAGATGATAACCTTCCCACAGATATCATGAACTGTATTCTGGAAGACGAATTTCAGTCTGTCTGGGTAAGTAAATCAAGTGGTTTAAGTCAGATTGTCGTTAGTCAGTCGGAACCCGGAGAAAGCTACGATTTTAAAGTTTATAATTATACCGAAGCTGATGGTTTACAGGGAAGGGAGTACAATGCAAATGCCAGGCTTAAAACAAAAAACAACGAACTTATTTTTGGTGGTCCTAATGGATTTAACCTGTTTCAGTCACAAAATATAAAGTACAATAACCTGAAACCCAAGATTGTTTTTACCGATTTTCAAATCTTCAATTCCAGTGTTAAGCCTGATGAAGAGATTAAAAACCGTGTAATCCTTACAAAATCGATCACTTTTACAGACAAAATTACCCTTAAATATGCCATGAATCTTTTCTCCATAGAATTTGCGGCACTCGATTTTTTCATCCCTGAAAAAGTAAGATACCAGTATATGCTGGAAGGTTTTGATCGCGACTGGATTGATGCAGAAGACAATATTCATAAAGTAACTTATACGAATCTTAACGCAGGTAAATATACATTTAGGGTTAAGGCTTCAAATAACGACAATCAATGGAGCAATGAAGCTACATCACTTTCAATTACTGTTCTTCCACCGGTATATGCTTCGCCCCTGGCATACATTATATATGCCGTCATTATTTTACTGCTGATTGTATATTTCAGGTACTCAATGATAAGAAAAGAGCGGCTTCGTCTGAAAATTGAGCACGACAAACTGATGGCGAAAAGACACCACGAAATGGATGAGATGAAACTACGGTTTCTGACCAATGTCAGTCATGAGTTCCGTACACCTTTAACTCTGATCCTTTCACCCGTTGAGAAACTTATCAGGCTGTCAAAAAATACAAGCGATAAAAAACTACTGGAACTGATTGACAGCAATGCCAGGCATTTGCTGGCTTTGGTTAATCAACTGCTCGATTTCCGAAAGCTCGACCTGCACGGATTGCGTTACAACCCCTCTTATGGTGATATTGTTGCATTTATCAGGAAGGTCTTCGATAATTTCTCCGACAGTTTTCGCAAGAAGAATATTACATATAAGTTCAAATCCGGGGTCAACCAGTTTAACAAGAACTTCGATCATGAAAAAGTTCAGAAGATCATGATGAATCTGTTATCCAATGCTTTAAAGTTTACACCGGAAAACGGAAAAGTGGAAGTATCGGTGGAAATAACAGACGGTAATCCGGATGAACAGCAAATGGTTGTTATAAAAGTTAAAGACAACGGCGTTGGCATTCCCGAAGAGGAGAAAGATAAAATCTTTGAACGCTTTTACCAGTCACAAAACCACAAAGAACTTGGCCTTTCGGGTAGTGGAATTGGTCTTAACCTGGTTCGCGAAATGGTGAGCCTACATAACGGAACCATTACTGTTGAAAGTGAAAAAGACAAAGGCTCGGTATTCATTGTTACCCTGCCTGCAGGAACCGGAGAATCAATTGATATCCAAACTAATACCGAAGCAGAGATTTCAACTGATGCAACAGAAGTGCCCGAAGACATAAAGCAAAACGGCAAACAGGTGGTACTTCTGGCAGAGGATAATCCTGAGCTGCGCAGGTTTATGAAAGAGACACTGCAGGACCGCTATACCGTTAAGGAAGCTGGTGACGGTGATATGGCCCTCAAACTGGCAAATAAATACCTTCCCGATTTGATAATATCTGATGTTATGATGCCAAAACTGGATGGACTGGACCTGTGCAAACGACTTAAAAATGACATCCACACCTCACATATTCCTGTCATACTGCTTACAGCAAGAACAGCAGATGAGGACAAGATTAAAGGGCTGGAAATCGGTGCCGATGACTACATAACTAAACCATTTAACCTGGAAATGTTACTGCTGCGTATTCACAACCTGATGGACAAACGGCAGAATATGCATCAACACTTCAGGAAAAACATAGCGATTAACCCGTCCGAAATTGAAATTACCTCTCTGGATGAAAAACTAATTAAAAAGGCGGTAGATTACGTAGAGAAAAACCTGTCGCAATCTCGATTTTCTGTTGAAGACCTTAGCCGTGAACTGGGTATGAGCCGGGTGTATCTTTATAAAAAGCTGCTGACCATTACCGGAAAATCTCCTGTTGAATTCATCCGGATCATCCGGCTGAAACGCGGTGCACAATTATTGGAAAAAAGCCAGATGACCATAGCCGAGATTGCATATGAAGTTGGCTTTAACAGTCCCCGGTATTTCAGCAAATATTTTAAGGAGGAGTATGGGATGCTACCAACGGATTATGTAAAAAAACACACCTGACATCTCTATTCAGAAACCCTTAACTCAATTACAGATCAAAGAGGTCCGGACAGACCTCTGAACAGTAACTGTTATTTTAGTTTACCGATCTTCCATTTAATTGATGCGGTAAACCTTACCGTAAAATAAGGTACACTATTGCGAAGTCCTTTAAAAGGGTTTTTAAACATTGACTCTGAGAATGCTACGTACAATATTTTTCCTTAAATTTATACGTTTGATAACGTTCACAACACTAATTGTTCAGTCTTATTCTGCTTCCTCTACTTCAGGAATTGATTTTATACCTTTTCATTCGGAAATCTTAATACTTGCTTCAATGAAAACGCCTCTACTCACATTGCTTCTTTTTTTATCATTCGCTCCGATAATTTGCTATTCTCAGACAGATGCCGAAATTTTAAACCGGCTTTTTTCCGGTTCAGAAGATATCACAAACCAGTCTAAAGAGCTGATATCACTTTCGGTTGATGCCGTTTGGTACGCATCCGAAATGACAGGATATAAAACAACCTTCGGCACACTGACTCAAAGTAACGCGAATTACGATAACTGGTCCTATACAGAGACTCCAAATGATAAAATGGTACTGAACTTTGCTAACGGGGATGTTATACATTTTATTTTCAACGCCATTGACGGTTTTGTTGATGGAGATGAATATGATTTTAAACGATCGCATGCCATGGACTTTGTGTCGGTGATCCCTGACATCCTGAACCTGAGGATTCAAAGCGAAACCGGGCCACAGGATGGTAAAATTTACTGGACCCGAACCATGACCGGAAGTACAACATTCGATGAAATATCGTACTCTGTTAATCTTACCAATACAGGCAATAACAACGAGGAGGTAGAAAACGGATTTGCCTTTGGCGATTATGTTAATGAAACTACCGGTTCGGTAGCCTCTTCAGTACTGAATTATGCCATCAACGAAAAATATTATACAAGCATAGGGCATAACAGCAATACCGGCATCTATGTCCAAAGCCGTCAGATTATCAATTCTAATTCTGTAACCGGGAGTCCTGGCAGTTACAGGTTTGAAAATGTCAACTGCTTCTGGATAGGAGGTACTTCGTTTTATAACGATGCCTGTGAAGGCGTTTACAACCAGGTTATTGAAGATTATAACTGGCTAGCACAGGGGACGCTTTATAAAAACAACGTTAACTACGGAACCATAAAATATGACAGACCAATTCTTAACTACTCAAACGGAGCTTATATCATAGCAGCCTGTAATGACGGGAAAAACTTTTACCTCTATCCTGCTCTTCAACCTAATGCCATAACGGGCATATCCGGACTAAGCAGTCAGATAAACAATAAAAGCTATCCCAATCCGGCTACTTCAAAGATTAATATATCCTATACCCTCGTTAATGGATCAAATATCAGATTAACTGTTATGGATCAAACAGGTAAGGTAGTTGAAGAGCTGAATCAGGAATACCAGATCCCGGGCAAATACAATCTTAGTTTATCCATTGAAAATTATCCTTCAGGGCTCTATTTCTACAGGATTTTTACAGATGAAAAGACATTTTGGGGTAAGTTTACTAAGATAAATTGAATATAAATAAACCGGAAGACTGTCAATATTGTGCACTTCCGTTGGAATAATAGTATGTAATATATACTTTTAATCTGCAAAAAAGAGCCTGAATATAATAGGGATTGTCACCTGGTAAATAGCAACAGGATTGGCATATTGATTTAATTTTAACCGGATACCGAAATGAGAAAGATTCTTGTACTGTTTTGTTTAACGTTGGTTGTTACTTCCGTTTTTCCTCAACTTAAAACAACAAATTTACCTCCCAAAACCTATTACCGGGAGGCTAAAATTACAACTGCAGATTTTAATAGTCTAACCGCACTGAACCTTAAAATCAATACAGATAGTTTATACTTTCTTTCAATGCAGGATCAGGCGTATCAGAGCCTTGCACTTAAAAATATTAAATACCTCAGGGTACATGAAGGTAATTATTTTACCACCGGAGCATTTTGGGGAGGACTTGCACTGACTGTCATTGGGGCTGTATCCACATATCAAAAATCTGAGCCTCATAGTCTTGAAGATGGAAGACGTATCCTGAAGTTCACTTTGGGAGGCGCTCTTGGCGGAGGTCTGATCGGTTTATCATTCCCGAAGTGGAAAACTTATATTTTTGACAATTAAAATATTAATCTTCTTCTAAACCTTGATAAATGCTTAAAGACAGGCCTGAAGTTTTTCTGCTTCTGCTGGTTATCGTATCCTGCAGTCCATCAGTATCTACAAAAATTTCATCAGAATATGCGCCATTAAAATATGATGAGGACGTGGTCGTATTAGGTTTAAAGGATACAGTCCCGGAAGATGCAGTTGAGATTGGAACGGTTAAAATCGGAGATTCAGGGTTCACTACTAATTGTGATTACCAGACTGTTATGAACGAGGCCATCATTGAAGCCAGAAAAGCAGGAGGCAATATACTTAAACTGGATAAACACCTTCCTCCCAGTGAAATGGGAACCACCTGCCATAGAATAACTGCCAGAATTTTAAGGACAGATAACCTTGAACAGCTCAAAGCTGATATAAGTCCGGAAAGCGAAATAAACTGTGACTATGCGATAATTAATATTTACAGGTACAGAAGTTCAACTTTTCCTGTTGATTACGATCTTTATCTCGATGAAAGCTTATTATGCAGCGTAACAAATAATTTTTGTCAATCTGTTATTGTGAGAAAAGAAGGCAATCTAATCTTATCAGCCAGAACAGAGACAAAAACCGAACTCCCGATAAGTATTGAATTCGGACGGACGTATTTTTTAAAATGTGGTTTAACATCCGGTATTATGGTCGGAAGGCCTAAACTTGAACTTGTTGATATTCAAACCGGCTGGACCGAATTCAATTCCATAAAAGCAAGTATAAAATGAGAAGCGTTCTTTTATACATTTTTCTTGTGGTTAGCAGCTTTAGCCTGTTTTCTCAGGATTTAATAGTTACAACAGATGGTGATTCACTGAATTGTGAAATTACCAAAGTCAGACCCGATTTTATCTACTTTACCTTCAATATGAAGGGGGAGAATAAAAAGACTCTGATCGCCAGAAAAGAAGTCGCTGATGTAAAGTACAATTTTCATCCTGTTGAAAAAACGAGCGAGTCAGGTTATGCAAATAAAGGGAGTTATGACCCTTTGAGAATTGCGATTTTTGGCGGATACAGCTATCAGACTGCGAAGATTGCAGATAATGTACCCACTGATTTTTTACCTTATATGAAAAAGCTTAAATCCGGATCAAACATAGGCGGAGACATAACCTACTTTATATCAGAGTCCGTGGGTTTTGGATTCAGGCTGAGTCAGTTTAAAACCTCCAATTCAGCGGATATTTATGTCACAGGACCGGATGGAAGCAGGACCTATGGGGAAATGAGCGATAATATTCGTATAAATTACTGGGGGCCAACGCTTACCAGCCGTACTTATAACAGACTGCAGAATAACGCCTTCTATTCAACATTATCATTGGGATACATAAGTTATTTAGACGACTATATTATGATTGATAATTACAGTATTAAAGGCCATACCATTGGTTACCTGCTGGAAATCGGATATGATATTGATCTGAGCAATAATGTTGCGTTAGGTTTTCAGCTTTCGTTTTATGCAGGTAACTTATTCAATATAAATATTTCTGACGGCAACACCATTACCGAAGTTCAGTTTGAAGCTGGAGAATATGAAAGTGTCAGCCGGATAGATTTTACAGTTGGTATCCGGTTTCATGAATAAAAGTTGTAATGTTTAGCTATTTTAGAGTTATACCGATATTTCTTCTGATGTTTTTTGCACCCGTTGCGAATTCGCAGAATTCTGAAATCCATGAACCAGCACCAAACCGAACAAACTGGGCAATTCGGTTTGATGTTGGACCAAATTATTCGTTCATACCAAATCAGAAACAGCTGACTTCTGATTTCAATATATTACCGGAATTATCAGTATATTATAAACGGGTTTTTTTGACAATCAGTTACAGATATTCGGATTTTGAACTCATTGATAATAATTATGATGTTTACCGGGGGTTGAGAAGATTCGGATATATTTATAAAGCAAGTATAAACTTTGATATTTATAAAACGATCAATGCAGATGTCTGCATAGGTATTTTAGAAGATAAAGAGCAGGATTGGTCTATAAATCATCGTTTTAAAGAATATTATAAACATACACCATTTGCAGGCTTTAAAATAAACCGGGACTTTTACTTAAATTATGTCAGACAGATTATTGTAGGAATAGGCGCTGAGTATTATCCTGGAATTGGCCAATTGGAAACCGGTATTTTTGAGTATGGTAACATTAACTTCAGACTAACTGTGGGATACAAAAGATGGATCACACGGCAAAATAAACCTTAAATTATATGTATCATTGCCTAAAATTAATCAAATGAAAAACTATTTTTGTAGTAATTTTAAATGCTTTTCGATGAAAAAAGTTACGATTATACTTGTTGCGCTGGTCTTTATTGTGGCCGCTAAAGCTCAAAGCAGCAATAACAAAATTGCAGCTAAAACCGGTAGTCAGTATGTTGGTATGAACCTGCTACAATATACGTCATTAACTATAAACGGTAATTACTCCAAAGAATATAAACCATGGATAACCGGTATGGCCGATATTGGTTACACGTTGAATTACAGTAAAACCAATCCTTATGATGTGGTTGGATATATCCTTACTCCTCATACAAAAGGAGTTAATGAAGGATTTGACTTAAGCAAACAAAACGGAGGCTATCTTAAAATCGGTGCTTTTTATAACTTTAGAAAGACATACGAAAAAACTAACTATGTCCATTTAGGACTTTTTCTGAATAACTCTTTTGTTTATGAAAAAGCCTTATTTACAGATCCGAAACTCGATTTCCACCCGTATCCTGTTCCTTATTCACATGGAGTTTTGATGAGTGGCTTAAGTGTTTCGGCCGGATATGAATTTAAATTTTTAAAATTCTTAGTTTCAAGTATTGACTTCCAGGTATCGCTGCCAACCGGAAACTACAAAGACTTATATGGCTACAGCAACTTTATTCCAGGCATGGGACATAAAGATGTGAATAGTTACTGGTTCCCTATGCTGATCTGGAATGTGAAGTATAAGCTGTAAATTTTTGTGCTTCTGAATATTATGAAGTAATTTTTTACTACCTTGTTGTTATCAATAAAAAATTACTTCGATGTTATCCCAAAAATCTGTCTTCCAATACCTGTTTGTATTATTATTCTTAGTAAACGGCTTTAGCTTTTTTGGTCAGGATTTGATTCAAAGCAGAATAACAAGTGCTTATACTTATATATATAAACTTACTGAAAAGGAAGCACATACCATTTACAAAAAGGATAACTGGAAAGTTGAACCAACTTATTTTCATACACTTATTGATTCTTTTCCAACAGACAGTAGTTATTCAGGAAATCTTGCCCCTGGACATTATCTGAAAACATTCTCCAGCGGAAGTCAGCAAAGAATCTCTATTACTACAATTCAGGACTTTGATGTATTTATTTTAAACAACAATACGGATTTATGCCTTCAGGTTTATGACCTAAAAGGTAATATAATTCCAGATGCAGATATAAGTGTCAGCTTGAAAAAAATTAGATTTAACCGTAAAACTCAAAGTTATATCGATAAAAAATCTAATCAGAAGGGACTACTAAAAGTTACCTGGAAAGGTAACACAGTTTATTACAACCTGTCACGACGGTACAACAACTCATGCATAAAGCGGGGGTACAGGAATGTTGCATTTAGAACTCCACTTAAATATGTTTGGATACCTGTTAATTTCGTTATCCATTTACCAATTGATGGTGTCAAATCAATCGTCCGTAGAAGAACATATGGGACCATTTGGAGAACGACACATTTCTTTGAAAAAACATATCACAAGATTGCCTGTATTTTCGATGACTGGCATTGCGATTACTTTGGGAATAAAACAAAAACGAGTGGCTATATGGTATTTAATAAGCCTAAATATATGCCCGGTGATACAGTAAAGTTTAAAGCATATCTTCTTAACAGAAAGGAAAAACCATATAAAGGTACTTTAGGTGTTTACCTTAATAAAAGTGGAAAAAACATTAAACTTACAGATATTGAACCATATAATAATGGTGGATATGCCTACGAATTTTATCTCCATGATTCGCTTGAACTTAAACTTGACAGTTATTACTGGGTTTACTTGCAAAAGAACAAAAACAACTCATTAATAGGTGAATCCTTTCAATATGAAGACTATGAACTAAAGTCCATAACATTAAATCTTGAAACGGAAACAAGTGAGCATTTTTTGGGCGATAGTATGAAAGTACTTTTAAAAGGAACAGATGAGAACGACCTGAATTTGCAGGACGCTAGAGTCAAACTACTGCTGCTTCCCAGTACAGTAAAAAAATATCACAGCGCTCATGTATATTTTCCGGATACTTTAATGCAAATTGAAAAGGACCTGGAGCCTTATGGTGAAACTGAAATTAATATCACGAGCTTTGAATTTCCTAAAGCAGATTTCAGCTATACAATACTGGCCCAACTATTTACATCGGATAATGAATTAGCTACAGAGCAACTCAAAATAGACTACTGGCACAACCGAACAGATTTTAATATGAAGATCTTAAATGACTCTATTCTGTTCTCGATGAGCAAAAACGGAAAGGATTACAATGATAGTATTTGTATTGAAGCAGTTGACAATTTTGGAAATGAAACATTTCTTTATGAAGGTATTACACCTGCGAAAGTTGAATTTGAACCTTATTTTTACGGTTATAAAATTAGTACTGACAGTATATTCAGAACTTTCATTACCTCGCAAGAACCTTCCCTGATACGTTGCTTCTCAGAACGCACAGGAGACTCAATACATATTGTTGTTGACAATCCAAGAAACATTCCTTTCACTTATAATATTTATAAACGAAACAACGAAAAGTATGCTGGCTATTCCGATTCTTTGGTCATTAATAAAGCTGTAAAAAACAAGCAAAATTACTTTGTATCGCTACGTTATTTATGGGGCGGTAAAATTAAGGAAGAAAATTATAAAATTCCTTTACTTGACAAGAAGTTAAATATCACTGTCAACCAGCCGAAACTAGCCTATCCGGGACAGAAGACAACAATTCAAATTGCCGTGACGGACATTGATGGAAATCCTGTGGAAGGTATTGATCTCACAGCCTATGCCATGACTGGTAAATTTAAATATTCACCACCAACATTACCATATTTAGGCAAGTACAAAAAAAATAAAAATGTCATTAATACCTTTTTCATTAATCCCGCTACAACGTCAAATAACCGAAGCATTCATCTGGATTATGAAACATGGAAACTTTTGGCAGGAATAGATTCCATACCATATTATCAGTTCTTATATCCGGGAGAAAATATGTTTACCTATTACTACCGGCTGGATAAAATAGTCACCCAGTTTGCACCATTTGTTTTTAAAGATGGTATTAACCAACCAATTCATGTAATATATGTGGACAAAATTCCCATATATTTCAGGTGGTCCGATTTCACTCAACCCTACTCATTCAGGATCAATCCGGGTTTTCATAAAATTATGCTACGAACAAGTGAAAAGTTGATAACCCTTGATTCTGTTTACATAAAACCTTGTAAAAAGCTGATCTTTAGCATCGATGAAAACCTGATAAGTAAAAGAGTGAAGATAACCCAAGTAAAAAAACAACTCAGTAAGGTAGAGCAAAAGAACCTGTACAAATATATCTTCCCTTACAGGTATCCGGCAGGTAAAAAATATGCGTATTTATACAGCAATGGGAAAGTACAGTATTTGAAACCAAAGTATAACAGGGGAAGACAAGGCTTGTTAGCAGGACCGGTAGCAGGAGATGTACGGTTTCAGGATCTGGATGGCTACAGCCTTTCATTCAGGCACGAACCTTTCATGGAGTATGAATTTGCACCACAAATTCTGAAAATGAGAACATTCGACAAAAAGAATTACCCAACTCATTTGTATAAGTCCCCATACAACTTCAGTTTAACAGACTCTGTTTTAACGGAATATGACATTAAAGAAATAAGACAGACGGAAATTGACAAACAAAGATACAGCCATGTAAGATATGCAAACCCTCGAATTACAGTCTCCGGTTATGGAACACTTTTAATTGGCATTGACAATCCGACGAATAAAATGGACCGGTTGCCTTTGAATATTTTAATCCTGAAGTACAACGACCCATATTTTGTAAGGGTATATCCCGGTATGAGCCGAAGGTTTTTTAACCTTTCAGAAGGCAGTTATAAACTGGTTTTCTTTTATCCGGGTTCTGGATATCATATCGAAGATAACATTTATATAAAAAAGAACGGTACAAACTATTATGCATTTAAATATCCAAAGAAAATTTACAAAGATTCCTCCAGTGAATATTTTTCCCGGTTAATTGAAAAAACATTATTCTCCAATACAACTAAAGCAGAAGAACAGCAGGAAGAGCTCAAATCTATCGGAAACAAGTTTAACTCGTATCAACCTTACGAGGGCCCGGGCTTAACAATTACAGGCAAGGTAATTTCAGATTCAGATAAGGAATCAATACCTGGTGTTAATGTAATTGCCAAAGGAACAAAGTACGCAACAATCACAGACTTTGACGGTAATTTTACCATAACAATACCTCCGGAATGCGATGCGTTAATTGTGTCCTTTATTGGTTTTGAACCAAAAGAAGTCCCTCTGCTTTTTGATGATTATAAACTTATCACACTTAAAGAAAGTAACTTAGCTCTTGATGAAGTTGTTGTGGTTGCATATGGTACACAGAATCAAAGCAGATCTTTAAGCTTGGCAACCGCTACTTCTGTTGTAAGCACTGAAAGTCTCATAAGTTCCACACCCAGTGTACAAAGTGAAATCTCCGGTGCCCTTCAAGGGCGCCTGGCTGGACTGGATATTGTTCCTACAGGTCGACCCGGAGGAGGAATCGATATAAAAGTCCGCGGACAATCAACAGTCACATTCGATAAAACACCACTTTATATTATTGACGGTAAGGTATATAATGGTGATATTTCAGAGCTTGATCCAAACTTTATACAAAGCATTAATATTCTGAAAGATCCGGCGCAAACAGCAATTTATGGTGCCAGAGGAGCAAATGGCGTTGTCATTATCCAAACCGTTCCGGGGAAATTTAACCCAGCCAGCAGCCCTGCAAATAAAGGAGCAGACTATGATGAAGCTTTTATGGAAGCTGCATCTGAAGCCAGTTCCATAAGATCAAACTTCTCGGATTATGCGTACTGGCAACCGCAACTTATTAGCGATGAAAACGGAAAAGCAGAATTTGAAGTTACCTTTCCTGATGACATAACCAGCTGGCAAACTTTTGTCCTTGCCATGAATGACGAAAAACAAACCGGTCAGGATCAGGATCTGATTAAATCATATAAACCACTAATGGCCAAACTTGCTGTTCCCCGGTTTCTCGTACAAAATGATACTTCCTTTATCATTGGTAAATCATTGAACTACACCCCTGATTCAATAAGTATTAAAACTGAATTTAAGGTTAATGATTCCTCTTCATTTAGCAATAACTCAATATGTGTCAACTCCATTCTCGACACCTTAATGCTTGTGGCACCTAAAGATTCCCTTGCAGTAACGTATTCATTGAAAAAGGGTGATGGGTATTTTGATGGTGAAAGGCGGGAAATACCGGTATTTCCTGTCGGACTTGAAGAAACAAATGGTGAGTTTTTTGTTCTGGACACTGATTCTGACGTTAGCATAACTTCTGATCGTGCAATGGGCAAAGTAAAAATGTATGCCCGTGCTGATATGCTTGATGTTCTGGAAGATGAGATTGACCACGTATTGCATTACAAATATTTCTGTAACGAACAGATCACATCCAAACTGAAAGTCTTATTGGCTCAAAAACAAATTGCTGATTATAAAGGAGAAAAGTTTAGACAGGATCACGAAATAAACAAGTTGCTCAGGCTCTTAAAAAAGAATCAGATAAAAGATGGTCTTTGGGGATGGTGGAAGAACTCTGAAGAAAATGAATGGATAAGTCTTTACGTATTGGAAACACTTTCTATGGCAGAAGACTATGGCTTTAAAACATTTGTAGATAAAAACAAAATCGCCGAAAATGCGATCTGGCATATTCTGAATACTAAAAATGTTAATACCAGAATTAAATACCTGATGATTCTGAAGCACTATAATATAAGAGTTGACTTTGTAGATTTCATTCATAAGCTGGATTCCACAGGAACAAAAAACTTTAATCAATTGCTGCAATTGATTTACCTGAAACAACTCACAGGTGTGTCTTGCAATATTGACACCCTGAACCAGTATAAAAAGACAACTTTGTTTGGGAACACTTACTTTTCGGATGAAAACAAAAGGCTCTCTCTGGTAGATAACGACATTCAGAACACCATTCTTGCTTATAAAATACTGCGGGCTGATACTATTCCGCATAACTTGGAACTACAAAAAATCAGAAATTACTTTTTCGAGCAGCGCAAAAAGTGTTATTGGAGAAATACATTTGAATCAGCTAACATTATTGCGACAATATTACCGGATCTGAAAGGAGGACATAACCAATTGTACAAATCAAAACTGTTTATAGAGGGTGATATTAAAAAATTGGTAAGTGAATTCCCGTTTGAAATGGAGTTTGATCCGGGACAAAATCTTGTATTCTCAAAAACCGGTGATTTTCCGGTTTATGTCACTACATATCAACGTTACTGGAATCCCGAACCAAAATATAAAGCAGATGATTTTGTCGTTACGTCTGCATTCAGTAACGGATCAAATACCTTAAAAGCAGGCGAAGAAATAGTACTGAACGTTCATGTTAAGGTAAAGAAATCTGCCGAATATGTTATGATTAATATTCCTGTTCCGGCAGGATGTTCATATGCAGAAAAATATAAAAATAGTTGGTTAGAAACCCACAGAGAATATTATAAAAATGAGGTAGCTGTATTTTGTCAAAGAATGAATAAAGGGGATTATGATTTTGAAGTAAAACTTATTCCAAGATATAACGGGAAATACACCCTTAATCCTGCAAAAGCTGAACTAATGTATTTCCCAACTTTCAATGCCAATGAAGCAATTAAGAAGGTTACGATAAAATAGAAATATCATCCGGAGAACACTTTCCGGATGATATCTTAATTTACTCTTTTGCTATACCTATCACGCCTTCGGCTACACGTGCTCCGGCAGCACCGGTTGGCTGTGATTTCAGATCATCTTCTCCTGCGTGAACGATAATTGCTCGGCCGATAATGGAATGATCACCACTAAAACTGACCACATGATCTACCCTTTCGTAATGCGCTTTACCGTCGGGACCTGCAACAAGGTTACCCAGATCGCCAACATGTCGTTCTTTATCACCAGGTGCACCATGTTTCATCCCGTCAGGATTAAAGTGACCACCTGTGGTTTTTCCATCTTTACCTGTTATGTCTCCATATTCATGAACGTGAAATCCATGCTTACCCGGAGTAAGACCTTCAACATCTGCAACGATCTTAATTCCGGATGCAGTTTTTGTAAATGTAACCGTACCTTTTACATCATTCCCCTCGGTAGGAGCAAGGACACAAACAGCTTTAGTTATATTTTCTGACTTCATCTCCATCGCTGTTTGAAGGTTATCAAGAGATTCATCCGATTTATTCTTTCCTGCAAACAGATTACAACTCTGTGCAACAAAAAAGAATGTTGCCAATACTAATCCAGTAATTAAATTGTTTTTGCGTTTCATGATATCTGTATTTTAAATCGATTGTAATTCGTTTTTACGGCGTAAATCAGCGTTCTGCAATTATGTCTGGTTTAACATGTATTCCCGTAATAAGTTGGTTTAATTAACAAGAAATAATGTTAGAACTTACGGCATTAAAAGTTTTGTTGAAAAACTCATTTTTTAATCTAGGCCTTTTTATCAGCTGACAGAACAATAATCGCTTCCGGACTGAGAACCCTGAAAGTAAATGATGCTGTAAGATAAAGTTTAACACTTTTTGTATTATGCGAGTCATACCCCACCGAAATATCCTGTCCCAGAACAAGTTCATAATCACCACCCCTTTCTGTTACCAGGTATGAATTATTGTTGGACTGATTAATAATGACTTTACCTCCAATAATTTCCTTTAACTGTTTCAGTATGGGATATCCTTCTGCTATCTGCACCAGATCAATCCATTCTTTTGCAGCCATTATCAGGGTATATGGTCCAGACACACCATTTCGTTCAAACCGTATAATCTGGTTTCCTATTTCCTTTAAAAAGGCATTTGTCGTTTTAGGAAGTGTTACCGGCTTGTATTCAGCCACCTGATGCAGTCCTTTAATTTGTGCCGGTTCAAAACCCTCATAGACCGCATTTTCTTCAAAGAGTGCAATTTCCTTTACTGCTTCTTCAAGCGGCTCCAGATTAATATCTCTGGCCCCTCTTTCCAGGTTGTCAAGTTCCCAAAGATCCAGTTCAAACGGCTTTCGGATTTCCACAAAAGGCAATATTTCTCGTACACCGTAATTCACTCCTTTATCTGACTGGTTATCCGGTGTGATCAGGTGTCCTGTTGATACTCCGCCCTGCTCCATTCCATTCGGTCCGTCTATATCAATAAACTTGCGGGCCGTGAGGTATGAATCCAGGTATTGACTGGTTTTATCTGTGATTTCTTCCCAACCTTTGTCTGTAATTGGGGCTAACGATTTCTTTAAAATATTCATTTTATCCTCCTTTACTCATCTTCAATTTTTACAATATCTTTTTCTGTAAACAAATATTGTCTCATCTGCTTATCCCAACCTTTCATATTTCTTCTAAGCCATTCCAGCGTCATACAGGCATGTTCCATTTCCTCAAGCTGGTTGTGTCTCAATATTTTTTTCAAATGCTGATCCTCGGCAGCATCAACTCGTTGTTCATACCAATCGATAGCTTCAACCTCCTCTTTAAGTGTCGTTAAAGCTCTGGTAAAATCACGTGTTTGTATTGATAATTCGGAGGGTGGTTCATGATAGTTCTGCATATTGAATTGTTTTAATAGTTATCTTCAAATATTTACAATGGGCCTGCCGTAGGTATCATTGCATTCTCTGGTTTTTCCTATCACTAGACAACAAGTGCTGTACCATATTACGGAAAAGGGATCTGTAGCCGTGTATCAGGGAGGAATAGGTCAGTAAACTGATTTTCATCAATAAATAATGTGGATTTTAAAGTATTGCAGCGTGTAAAAACTCCACAGTTGAGTATTTATTCCAGCATTCCGAGGCTGATTTAAAACTTAATTAAATAAAAATTTCACTAATTATCGCCTCTAAAATGAACCTATCCAAATAACTGTTGTTTTGTGAGTGAACTAAAAAGGGAAAAACATAGTATGGTATTTGTAACATAAACAAAAAAACTCTTAATCATAGTTTCAACTTCCTCCCCACTGAAGATTGAACAAGTACTCAAGGATTATTTTTAAACCAATTAAATTTTTTAAAATGTCAGATCAACATCTGCTTTCCGTAAATATACCTGAATCAGATCTGCCGAGAGTTGTTATTATAGGTGGTGGCTTTGGGGGAATCCGTATGGTTAAGCATCTTGATAACACAAAGTACCAGGTTGTTTTACTGGACCGATATAACTATCACACATTTCAGCCGTTGCTTTACCAGGTAGCCACCGCAGGACTTGAACCTGATTCTATTGCAGGGCCCTTGCGTAAGGTAACCAAACACCACAAGAATACATATTTCAGAATGCTGAAAGTGAACCGCATTGATCCTGAAAATAAGACTTTGCAAACTTCCGCCGGCCAGTTGCACTATGATTACCTGGTAGTGGCTACAGGCGCCAGAATAAATTATTTCGGGAACAAAAGTATCGCAGAACATGGCTTCCCTGTAAAACAGGTAACGCATGCACTTGATTTACGAAGTCACATCTTTCAACAGTTCGAAAAATCAGAATTTCTTACAGATGCCAAGGAAAAAGAACGCTTGATGACCTTCGTGGTCGTTGGTGCCGGACCAACCGGTGTTGAGGTATGCGGAGCTTTGGCTGAACTCAAAAATAATGTACTGCCCAAAGATTATCCCCAGCTGGACATGAACAGTATGCGTATTTTCCTTATTGAAGGTGAAGATCGTGTAATTCCTGCAATGTCCGGTAAATCGGGCAATACAGCGCGAAAGTATCTTGAAAAAATGGGTGTACAGATTATCCTGAAATGCAGAACAACATCATACGATGGCAAAGTAGTGCATCTTGATAACGGACAGGAAATTGAATCTGAAACCCTTATCTGGGCAGCCGGTGTTCGCGGAAACCTGATAAAAGGATTTGGAGAAAACAGTGTCAGCAAAGGAAAAATTCACGTTGATGATACCAATCATGTGTTCAGGAACTTTGAAGAAAAAGAGACTTATGACTGCATTTTTGCTATCGGTGACATCGCATTTATGCACCATAAAAAATACCCCGGAGGTCTTCCGGGATTAGCTCAACCAGCCATTCAGCAGGGAACTCAACTGGCAAAAAATCTGAACAATATAGCCAGGGGAAAGAAAATGAAAACCTTTAAATACCTTAATAAAGGCGTATTGGCCACGGTAGGACGGAATAAGGCCGTTGCCGATTTACCGGGAAACATTAAGCTAAGCGGTATGGTAGGCTGGATGATATGGATGGTTGTACACCTGTTATTTCTTATTGGTTTCAGAAGTAAGGCTGTCGTTTTTGCCAACTGGTCATGGAACTATATCACCTACGACAGAGGTATCCGTCTGATCCTACGACCCTCATCAAAGAAAAACGACACAGTAAGTAAGGAGATGATAGAGGAAATGCTTGAAAGATAACATGTTACAATAATGATGAAAAAGGGAAGCCTGTCTTCCCTTTTTTTGTTTCAGATATTTAACGGGATTTTATTTTTTAACTCCTCTCCAGCCCATACTTTTACATTTTTTTCATCGGGGTGTGATTTTAAGCATCATTTCGCGAATAATAAAATAAAGCCAAATACAACACGTGAAGAAGGAAGAATTTATTAACCTGATAGACAGCAACAGGAATCTGATCTATAAAATTTGTCACTCATATTGCCCGGATCCCGGCAAAAGACAGGATCTGGAGCAGGAAATTCTTATACAGTTATGGAATTCATATCCTAAATTTGACGGTCGGGTAAAAATTTCAACCTGGTTTTACAAAGTAGCTCTTAATACCGCCATATCATTTTACAGAACCGACTACCGTATAAATAAAAATCTCATCTATCTTGATAAAACAGTGATATCAGAAGTTGCCGAAAATAATACACCAAAAGATGATCAGTATGAATTGCTTTACACTTTTATAAGCAGGTTAACTGAATTTGACAAGGCACTTATACTTCTGTATCTGGATGATCTTTCCTACAATGATATAGCTGAAATTATGGGAATTTCCGAATCCAATGTGGGAACAAAACTGAACAGAATCAGGCATAAATTAAAAACTCAATTAAAAAATCTTTAATCAGCTAAGTATGGATCTGGAAGATTTAAAACTAAAATGGAACGATCAGGAGAAAAAACTGGATAAAGTGCTTCGGTTCAATCGTGAGCTGTTTTTGCAACTGAACCTGGAAAAATCTGGAAAGAATATAAGAAAGCCTCTGATTACTGAGATAATCAGCCTTGTCATCATGATAGGCACAATCGTTTTAATTACGATTCTTTCTCTAAATCAGTTTAAATCGCCCCAATTCAGCATCACAGGCTTCGTTGCTGTTACTTTGTCAACAGTGTATCTTTTTTTCTCTGTAAGAAGATACCGGATGCTTGCCGGAATCAACTTTTACAACTCTGATATTATTTCGCTTCAAAAAGAATTAACCATATTAAATTCGTTCATTCTCAGAGCCCGTAAAACAGAACTGGCGCTCTTACCTTTTTTTACCATCGCATTAATGCCGGTTGTATTTATTGAATTGGCAGGAATTGATCTGTACAGGAATTTAGTGATGTTTGGCATTGAAATCGTCATAATTCTTACAGTTGGTTACCTTGTGGGTGCCTGGATCAACCGAAAAGTATACGATGAAAAAATTCATAAAGCGGCCGAACTTCTTAAAGAAATCAGAAGCTATGAAGCAGAATAGAATCTAAACCTGTTCTACCGATAATTCAAGTTTTCGAACGGTATTTTTCAGATAACGGAAGGATAATACGCCGACTAAAACATTCGCAAGAAAACCTGCCCAGAAAACACCGGTTATGCCCAGTATTTTCGATCCCAGCCAGGCCAGCGGTACGTACAACACAACCATCCGGACTACTGAGAAGATGGCTGATGGATATGGTTTGTTGATCCCGTTAAAACTGGATGCACTCAACATCAGCAATCCCTGAAATCCATAGCTTGCACCAACAATATAAAAATATTTGCGCGTAACCTCAATTACCAGGGTGTCATTAGTGAAAACACCTGCAATATATTTACCCAGAAAGACGAAAATCACAAATACCAGAATTCCCCATGACATGGAAAATTTCATGGAATAAGTGAGTGACTGAAAAATCCGGGCAAACTTGTGTTTGCTCACATTCTGTCCGATAAAAATAATCAGTACCGATCCCAGGGAAACGATGACCATCAGCGCAAACATTTCAACGCGTGATGCCACGCCAAATGCAGCTACAGCTTCTTTGCCAAACCCGGCAATAATCTTGGTGATGAAGCCAATGGATATAGGGGTTATCAGCATGCCGATTGCAGCCGGTCCAGCTATGTACAATACGTTTCGCCAGGTTTTCAGTATTTCTCTGATCTTTCCGAATTTAAGCGTCAGGAGTTTTTCTCTGCGGATCAGAACAAATAAAATAAATATCAGTCCAATACTCCTTCCTATTACCGTTGCCAGGGCAGCACCCTTAATACCCAAAGCCGGAACCGGCCCCCAGCCAAAAATCAGAATCGGATCCAGAATAACATTGGCAACTGCCGATGTGAGCATCAGCATGCCGGGTAAAAATGTGTCACCTGTAGCTCTTACGATGTTGTTTCCAATCATCGGTATCACCACAAACGGAACTCCAAAATACCACACTCCCATGTAATCTATAACATACCCCAGAATATCCTCACCAGCTCCCAGTGATCTGAAAACAGGCCGCATGGTGTTCAATCCTACAGTCACGAAAATTGCGACTACAATTACACCCAGCAATATGGAACGGCTTGCCATCAGCTTTACATTCTCCCGGCTCTCAGTGATAAAATTTCTGGATACCAGAGAACTTGTGCCTATTCCTATTCCCTGCGACAGACTGTTGATAAACATCACAATGGGAAAGCTGAAACTCATGGCAGCCAATTGTTTTACGCCGAGTTTCCCCACAAAATAGGTATCCACGAGATTAAATATAACCATGCCCATCATGCCAAACAGCATGGGCCAGGTTAGGGTATATAGCTGCTTTTTTATATTACCTTCAGTAAGGTTTTTACTTCGTTTCTTCATTTCTGCTTAACTCCTCCATCGCCTTTTCTGCATTAAGAATCAACTTCCCAATCAGGGTAAAAACCATCTCTGTCTCCTCTTCGGTGAACCCTTCAAGTAATAGTTTACTCCATTCCGAAAACCGCTCATACAGTTCAGGAAGCAAGGCTTTGGTTTTTTCTGTGATAAAAATATTTCGTCCCCGTGAATCATTCTCATCCGGTTTACGGATAATGTATCCGTTTTTTTCCAGGATATTCAGTTGTGAGGTAACAGATGATTTATCAAGGTTAAAATAATGTCCAAGTTCATATTGGCTTAACCCGTCGTTCCTGCTGATAAAATGAAGTGTTAACACCTGGGCATGCCCGATGGAATAATCCCGGAATCGATGCTTCAGGTAACGGTGAGCCGATCGGGATAAAAACCCGATGTTTTTACCTATTGATTTTCTGTTCTGCTCTTGTTTTGATCCAATCATGCTGCAAAATTACATTTTAGTTTGAATTCAAACTAATTTAAAAACATAAAAACAACAGCATTTGTTTATGTGCTGAAAACAAATCCTGCAGTAAATTGAAATGCATATACTTAAACTTAACTGTCTACATATTGTTACATAACTAATCTGTTAACCTGCATTTTATTCTCTTTCTCTCCGGAATTTTGCATTCTCTCCGAACTGATCAAGGTTTACTATTATCACCATAATAAATTTGATCATATGCTGACATTTCCCGTTTCAAAACAGAAAAGTATTCGAATTCCGGCATTATCAGAGAGTGCTGTTCTCCGGTATTTATCATTTGCATCATTATATTTTGCCCAGGGAATTCCTAATGGCCTTCTTTGGTTTGCCTTGCCGGCCTGGCTGGCTATGAATGGTAAAAGTGCGCTCGAAATCGGAAGTTTTATAGCCGTTATAGGACTGCCCTGGAGTTTTAAAATAATTGCAGCACCGCTTATGGATCGTTTTACATTTTTACCAATGGGCCGCAGAAAACCATGGCTGCTTTTTGGCCAGTTTGGATTGGCCCTAAGTTTTCTGGGAATGTCTTTGGTCAGCGATCCATTAACAAATCTGAATCCTTTAATGATCATGGGTTTTTTAAGCAGTTTGTTCAGCATCTTTCAGGACATCGCCGTGGACGGACTGGCAATAGACATTTTGCCGGCGAAGCAACAGGCAAGAGCAAATGGCTTAATGTGGGGTTCCAAAATTCTTGGATCTTCTGCAACGGTTGCTACAACCAGTCTGCTTTTCAACCATTTCGGCTACACAGGTACGATGGTTTTATTTGCTGCTGTAGTTATTCTAATTATGCTGATTCCATTGTGCTTAAAAGAACGGCCGGGAGAGAAGCTGTTACCATGGAGTAAAGGTGAAAGTGCACCGGAATCTTTAAATATTCAGTTGCACAGCTGGAAAAAGATTTTTAAAAGCCTCTTCGGGGTATTCTTTTTACCCGTGAGCCTTTTCATGGGTATGGCTGCATTCTGCTTTTCCACAGGAAGGGGATTGATTGATGCCATACTACCTGTTTTTACCGTGCAGGAACTTGGCTGGACTGACACCATGTATTCCCAGACTTTCGCTTTCGCAACACTTATATCAGGCATTCTGGGAATGTTTGTAGGGGGTGCACTCATTGATTTCTTTGGCAAAATACGGATGTCTGTCATTTATATTCTTAGTATAACAGCCATAATCTTACTTATGTCATTTGGACATTCATGGTGGAAAGAAAGAAGTTTTGTGACCGGATTTTTTATTGCCTTTTATACACTCGATGCCTTTTTGACCATTACAGTTTTTGCCATTGCCATGCATCTTTGCTGGAAGCGCATATCAGCAACACAGTTCACTCTTTATATGGCCGTCTCAAATCTTGGCCTTACCTGCGGCGCCTGGCTGATGGGTCAACTACGAAATCAGTTTGAATGGCAATATGTTATCCTGGCTTACCTTGTTTTCATCATTTTTATGCTCTTTATGATGAAATTTATCAACTTTGAAAAACACAAACTTCAGGTTCAGAAGCTTGAAAATGCAGAAATAAATAATGGAAACTGAATCCGAAACAATAAAGGCTGATAATGGTAACGTTAATACTTTTTATTTAAAATTTACATATTTACATACTTGTTAAACAACTCTATGCATCATAGTGTTATTAGATATAAGTGTTTCAATGTACTCTCATACTAATTGTTGAATCACAGGTTTTACCTCATACATTAAAATTCTCCGGCTCAAATACGACCACTCTATTCGCATAATGCATCGTATCATTCAATGTTATTTGATGATTATGTCCCTTGGGTTCAGTGCACTTATATTAATTAATCCCTTTATTTTTCTGATTAATCAGGAACCGGAAAAGTTAAGCTTATCCGGGTTGCATTGCAATTCAGCTGCTTCTGAATTTGCAGTTTAGTAAAGCTGCATTTTATACGATTTGGATACTTACATAAGGATGATTTAAACCCATTCCATTTACGGTTAACTAATTCATATTCTATGTCCGAAAAAGTCATTGTTTTAGGTGGTGGTGTAGCTGGTATGAGCGCCGCACACGAACTGATCGAAAGGGGGTTCGAAGTTGAAGTGTATGAAAAACATCGCATATATCCGGGAGGAAAAGCCAGAAGTATAAATGTTCCGGGAACCAACAAACCCAATCCTGAGCTTTATCTGCCGGGAGAACATGGATTCAGGTTCTTTCCTGGGTTTTATAAGCACGTCACCGATACCATGAAACGGATTCCGTTTAAAAACAACAGTGCCGGTGTATATGATAATCTTTCTGATGTAACCCGCGTTGGCCTGTTAAGATCGGGCAAGGCTCCCATAATGGCAACGGTAAACTTCCCGAGATCTTTATCCGACCTGAAAGCGCTGATTCACAGCATGCATGCCAATACCGGACTAACATCGGAAGAGAAAACGTTTTTTGCACATAAAGTCTGGCAGCTTATGACCTCGTGTTACGATCGCAGGCTGAATGAATACGAAAAACTGGGATGGTGGGATTTTCTGGAAGCCGACAGGTTTTCGAAAACCTATCAGGCCTTACTGGTTCAGGGTTTAACGCGTACACTGGTTGCTGCCAATGCCAAAAAAGCCAGTACCAAAACGGGCGGCGATATTTTTCTGCAGCTCTTGTTTAACATGTCCAATCCGGGAGTAAATACCGACCGCGTTTTAAACGGTCCAACGAACGATGTATGGATCAACCCATGGCTGGATTACCTTAAATCGAAAGGTGTGACCTATAATTTCAACTGGTCAGCTGTTGCACTGGATATGAAAGATGGTAAGATCAGTGGTGCCTGGGTGGAAACCTATAAAAAAGGGGTGCCGCAGAAAAAACTGGTGACGGGCGACTACTATATTTTAGCCACACCTGTTGAAGTTGCATCGGGGCTTTTATCGCCTGAGATGCTTAAGGCTGATCCAACACTTGAGGGCGTTCAGAAGCTGGCACCGAGTGTCGCCTGGATGAACGGGATGCAGTTTTATCTATCGGAAGAGATTGACATTGTACATGGTCACTGTATTTACTCCGATTCGCCATGGGCAATCACATCCATATCGCAGCTACAGTTCTGGAATGATTTTGACATGACAGACCGGTATGACGGAAAGGTGAAAACGATTTTGTCCATTGACATCTCGGATTGGGAAACAGACGGAATTTTAGAGTTCGATATCACAGATCCGAAAACCGGAAAGACAAAAAAAGGGAAAAAACCGGCCAGAGATTGTACCTATACAGAAATTATGAAAGATGTGTGGGCTCAACTGAAGCAAAGTCTGAACGTAGATGGGAAAGAGGTGCTGAAGGACGATCAGATTCTGCATTGGTACATTGATCACGATATCACAGTTGAACATCACAAGGATGACACCAACAAAGAACCATTGTTGGTGAATACCATCAATTCGTGGGATTTACGACCCGAGGCCTACACCCGCATTCCGAACTTCTTCCTGGCATCAGATTATGTACGAACATTCACAGACCTGGCAACGATGGAAGGAGCCAATGAAGCTGCACGCCGGGCCGTAAATGCCATTTTGGAAGCCACAGATTCAACAGCTGAACTGTGTAAGGTCTGGAACCTGCATGAACCGGATATTTTATCTCACCTCAGGAACAGGGATCAAAAAAGATATAACCAGGGACTGCCCTACCAGTTTCATTTACCGTTCTGGGCAAAGCTCATGGAAAAGATCATTATGTTTTTCAAAAATCTGTTCAGCAAAAAATAGCTGGTGAAAATTAAAATTAGAAATCATGGCACAGCCGATTATAAATCTTGAAGATTACACCGTTTTGCAACACATCCTTTTCGCACTGGGATGTTTGCTATGGGTTTTTACATATATCGTTGTACTGAAAGTCATCAAAAAAAGTGGATTCATTGAGATTCCTCTGATCGCTGTTACGGCAAATTTTGCATGGGAGTTTCTCTGGAGCTTTGTTTTCATGACGAATATGGGCCTGTTGTATGTCTGGGGCTACCGCATCTGGTTCTTTCTGGATTGTTTTATTGTATTTAACCTGTTCAGGTATGGATTCAAACAAATTGAGCTCCCAGCCTTACGCAAAAGAGCAGTCCTGATCATTGCATCAGGAATTGCATCCTGGTTTCTGATCCTGTTTTTCTACATTAAAAACTACGATCACCCTATCAGTCACAATGGAGCTTATTCAGGCTATATACTTAATGTAATGATGAGTGCCATGTATATTCCATTGCTGCTTCGCCTGTCTCGCACCCAACCGTTTAACGTCTGGGCAGCGTGGTTTAAAGGGGTTGGGACCCTGCTTATTTCGGCCTTCTGCTTTTTAAGGTACAGCGATGGATTTTTATTAAGCATGTGTGCCGTTACAACAGTTCTGGATGCAACATACATATATCTGATTATGAAACGTGTAAACCTGAATACAGCAAACGAAAACGAAGCAGTGATCTGATAAACAATGGTTATTATGAACTACAAAACCAGACTTGCAAACATATTCGCCTATTCCCACCTGGAGGAGGAAGAGATACAACGACGAAGCATATTGATTTTACTTGTCGGATTAACCTCTTTTTTTGGCCTGGTGTATTCATTTATTTATGTATTTCTGGGCGTTAGCAAAGCCATGACAGCTATTATGTTTTACATTGGCTTTTCCATTGTAAATCTGCTTGTATATTATGTGACGAAAAAATATAACTTTTTCAGAAGTGCACAACTGATCGGCATCCTGTTGTTTCCAACCCTGACCCATATATTAAATGGTGGTTTTGACCAAAGCAGTGTAGTAGTACTGGCAGCGATGCTAAGCCCGCTTGGCGCTTTGATGTTTCATACCCCCAAAACAGCCAGGTTATTCTTTTTCTTCTTTCTTGCAGTTGTTCTTATTTCCACTCTGGTTGATATTTTCTATCCCTTACAAAGAATAGAAATACCCAATCAGATTCGTATGGTATTCTATTTTTTCAATATCGCCATTATCACCTCCATCAGCTTTTTCCTTCTGCTGAAATTCGTAACAGATAATGAACGGTTTAAATCTATGCTGAAAATTAAAAACAGTGAATTAACGAATGAAAAAATTAAAGTTGAAAAAGCGCTTAATGATCTGCAGCTGACCCAAAAACAATTAATTCATAACGAAAAAATGGCCTCGTTGGGTGAGCTCACCGCAGGCATTGCACATGAGATTCAGAATCCACTCAACTTCGTCAATAATTTTTCGGAAGTAAGCCATGAATTAATTGATGAACTGAAACAAGAAATGGAAAAGGGAAACCAGAAAGCCATAAATGAAATACTGGAAGATATCACCGGGAACCTTGAAAAAATATCGCATCATGGAAAGCGGGCAGAAGGCATTGTAAAAAGTATGCTGCAGCATAGTCGTGGCAGCACAGGACAGAAAAAACGGACTGACCTGAATGCCCTGGCAGATGAATGCCTGCGTTTGTCCTATCACGGTTTAAGGGCAAAAGACAAATCGTTTAATGCGGATTATAAATTAGAAGCAGATCGTACAATTCCGGAACTAAATGTTGTTCCGCAGGATATTGGAAGAGTTTTACTGAACATAATAAATAACGCTTTCTATGCCTGTGCTGAGCGAAGTAGAAGTGCCGTGTCCGACGTAGCTTCAGCGAAGGTGGACGATAGTTACAAACCTTCTGTAATCGTGAGCACAAAGAAAAATAAAGACAAAATCGAAATATGTGTAACCGACAATGGGAATGGAATTCCAGAGTCCGTAAAGGAAAAAATCTTCCAGCCATTTTTTACGACAAAGCCTACCGGTCATGGAACCGGATTAGGCTTGAGCCTGAGCTATGACATTATAACAAAAGGACACAATGGTTCGATTACATGTAACAGTAAACAGGATGAAGGAACAGAATTTATTGTTTCTCTGCCATTGGATAACACAAAAAATTAAACAAATGAAAAAGAGCAGTACTTATTTTTATATCGGAAGCCTGGTGTTGATATTGATCCCAACCGCTTGTTTAAAAAACAAAACCGTTCCCTTTCCTGAAAATGCTTCAGGTTTTTCTGCTCCGGTTACCACCCCTTTTGCCTACCCGGAACGAACACCTATTGAATGGCAGGATGTTGACAGAGATACAACACCGGTGGAAAAAATTTACCCCTTCGATTTACAAAAACTGCCATCAAAACCATTTACGGTAAACACCTTTAAAGACGAAAAAGAACCGCTTAAAACCATACCTCTCACATGGGATAAACTAGCCCTTTATCCGTTTAATATGGATACCATAAAAAAAGATACGTTTAAAACCAAAACTTTCCTTCTGCCAAAACCGGTAATTACTAAATCAAGCCTGCCAACGCAATATCCCCGTTCAACATCGGGGATAATTCAGATGGGACTTGAAGAAGGCTTGCCGGGAAACTACATCAGTGAAACAGCAATGGACAGTTCCGGCAACATATGGATTTCCACTGAAAGAGGACTGGCCTGTTATAAAGGGAATTTTTTTGAAACCTATCACTTCCTGCCTACACTGTCCAACGGCAATCCTGATTTCATCATTGACATGAAAGCAGACCCTGAAAATAATCTCTGGTTAATAACATCAGCCGGTAGCATGTATAAACTAATTCCATCTTTAGGCGTGGTTCAGCTTATTGAACTGGATGTCCCCTTTGCAAGACTTGATTTTGAATCCAACGGAAAGCTATGGTTTACAGCTTTTGATGGACAGGCTGGTATACTTGATATGAAACAAAAAACCATTCAACGCTTTACGTTTCCTGAATCAGGTAAAGAAAATAATTTTTACATCGGGATCTTAAAAGACCGGAATAACAATATCTGGATTGGAACCAGTGAAGAGATTTACATAATCAATAAAAATCTTACTGCTTATCGTATTTTAAACCATGAAAACGGATTGGAAAGCGCTCCGGTATTTGATTTTTATGAAACAAAATCAGGCGATATATGGATTAATTCATTTGCCAAAGGTGCTTATTCAGTAACGGCAGACAGAAAGAATATCCGGATCCTGAGCGATCAGCAGGGCTTTTATGATGCCAGTGCCCTGGATGTTGTGGAGGACCAAACCGGGAAAATATGGGTGATCGCTAATGATACCGTCTATGTTCATAATCCTGAAAAAAAACAACTAAAAAAGATCCCTACTGGCGTTTTAATGTTTACGAGCAGAATTCCGTGTAGTGCTCTGACAGACATGGATGGAAATTTGTGGATTGGAACACCTCAAAACAAGATGCTGATTATTGATCCTGAAGGTGGCTTGCCGGAACATCTGAATATGAACAACGGACTTGCCAGTAATGATGTCTGGGGTATCTTGGAGGATAATGACGGCCTGATGTGGCTTGGAACCTATAACGGGATAAATATTTATGATCCCGAAAGGAATACAATTAAACTGATCACCACAAACAATGGCATGGCACACAACAGGAGATACCAGTTATGTCTGTTGAAAGACGGAAGAATACTGGCAGCTGGAGGCAATGGGTTTGCAATATTTGATAAGAAAAACAAGCGCATGACAGAGTACAGCATGCCACTATTCATCTCTGCAGTCTTCCAGCAACAGGACGGTTCATTATGGTTAGGGTCAAATCTGGGAATCTATGTGTTCAATCCACAAAAAAAATCGATTAAAAAAATGACCCGTTACAAGGATAAACCTATGGACCGCGTATGGGGCTTTCTGGAACACAAAAACGGGAAGCTCTGGGTTGGCACAATATCCGGTATTTATGTAATTGATCCGGCTGAAGACCGCATCGCGAAATTTGAAAAAGATGATGGAGCAATGCTTGAGTATAATACAGCCATGTTGAGGACTGCTTCAGATAAGCTGTGGATTGGCGGTTTGGGACTTAAACTTATCGATACCGATAAAAAAACAGTTACAAGTTTTACGGGTCACCAGGGGCTCTATCCTGAAACCATGTATGATCTGGCGGAATCAAACCGGAAAATTTATATCGGATCACAGGATGGAATGGTCGTTGTGGGACCACCGGAAACATTTGACAGCACCGGAATATGGCATTTCTACAATTATGGTAAACGTGATGGATTCCCTTTCAACGACTACAATCAAATGGTTGCCACAACCACAAAATCAGGACAGATATGGTGGGGTGTTTCTCCGCAAATGACTGTTATAACCCAGGAACCCACCATCGACAGAAACAAACCTTCTGTACATATATCCGGAATCAGTATTATGGATCAGAAGCCTGATTTCTATGACCTTGTAAATAAGGATAAAGTATTCCGTCATATTGATACTTTATGGAATATCCATTCGACTGCTTATTATTTAAAAAACAGCGAGTTTTCGGATTCGGGTTATTATGCAGAAAATAACATAAAATGGGATAGCATATCACCGGACTTTCATCTTCCGGTTGGATTGAAACTTCCGTATAATCAGAATTCATTAAGTTTTTCTTTCACCAATCCGGAGATAAGAGGCAGGGATAAGATAATCTACCGGTATATTCTTGAAGGAGCAGACAAAGACTGGTCCAGAACAACCAATGAGCCTGTTTCACGTAATTATTACAATCTCAGATTCGGCGATTATGTCTTTAAAGTAGCAACACGGGGATTTAATGGTGTATGGAGTGAGCCTGCCGTATACAGATTCACCATCCTTCCGCCATGGTGGTTTACATGGCCGGCATATGGTCTTTATCTCCTCTTGTTCATTGGTCTTATCATCATAATCGACAGAGTTCAGAGACGCCGCTTACTTAAGAAAGAAAGAGAAAGGTCGCGCGAAAAAGAGCTGGCTCAGGCAAAAGAAATTGAAAAAGCCTATAATGAGCTCAAGGCAACGCAGGACCAGCTGGTACAGTCTGAAAAAATGGCTTCGCTTGGAGAACTCACTGCCGGTATCGCACATGAGATTCAGAATCCCCTGAACTTTGTCAATAATTTTTCAGAGGTAAACAAAGAACTCATTGCTGAAATGAAGGAAGAGATTGACAATAAAAATTTTGATGAAGTTAAATTACTGGCTAAAGACATTGAAGACAACGAAGGAAAAATTATTTCACATGGTAAACGGGCTGATGCCATCGTTAAAAATATGCTGCTGCACAGCCGTGGTAACAGCGGACAGAAAGAACTCACAGACATCAATGCTCTGGCCGACGAGTACCTCCGTCTCTCCTATCATGGATTACGGGCCAAAGACAAATCCTTTAATGCTGATTTCAGGTTGGATTCTGATCCTGATATGCCTGAAATAAAAATCGTTCCGCAGGATATTGGCAGGGTCCTGATAAATCTGATTAACAATGCATTTTTTGCGGTTACCGATAAAAAGAAAATGCGTCCGGAAGCTTATAAGCCAATGGTCATAGTTAGCACGAAATATACCGGTAACAGGGCTGAAATCATGGTGAAGGATAATGGAAATGGTATTCCTGAAAGAGTCATTGAAAAAATTTTCCAGCCCTTTTTTACCACCAAACCTGCCGGCCAGGGTACCGGTCTTGGGCTAAGCATGAGTTATGATATCATAACAAAAGGGCATAAAGGAGAGATCAAAGTAAATTCAAAAGAAGGTGAAGGAACAGAGTTTATAATCATAATACCTGTATTAAAATGAGAAAGATATTAGTAGTAGACGATGAAAAGGATATTCAACCCTTGTTTCAGCAAAGGTTCAGAAAGGAGATCAGATCAGGTGAGATTGAATTTGTCTTTGCCTATTCGGGTGAAGAAGCACTTCAGCAAATAGAACATTACAGGCACGAAGCCATATTAATTCTTTCGGATATCAATATGCCTGGTATGAGCGGTCTGGAGTTGCTGGCAAAAATTAAGCAAAAAATGCATGAACCACCACCAACAGTCATGATGATTACGGCGTACGGTGATGATGAAAACTACAGGAAAGCTATGGAGCTTGGTGCAGATGACTTCCTGACCAAGCCGGTTGATTTTGGTTCATTGAAGGAAAAAATTAAAACATTGTAGTATGACAAAGATTTTAGTTGTAGACGACGAAGCTGATTTGGAAATTCTGGTCAAGCAGAAATTCAGGAAACAGATCAGAGACAAGGTATATGATTTCGTGTTCGCCATAAATGGGGTGAAGGCACTGGAGCAGTTGAAAAATAATCCCGATGTTGACATTGTGCTGAGCGACATTAATATGCCTGAGATGGATGGGTTAACCCTGTTGAGCAAACTGGCAGAACAACACTCTGTATTAAAGTCCGTCATTATATCTGCTTATGGTGATATGGATAATATACGTACAGCTATGAACCGGGGAGCGTTCGACTTTATAACCAAACCGGTCGATTTTAAGGACCTGGAGATAACCCTTGAGAAAACCATAAAACAGGTGACCCAGGTCAGAGAAACGTTACGGGCAATCAAAGAGAACAATATCCTGAAAATGTATGTGGATGAAACAGTGCTTAACTTCATGGATACCAAAGAATTTGAATCATCTATCATGACCAATGAAACCATTGAAGCAGCCGTGGCATTTATAGATATCTGTGGATTTACCTCAATCAGTGAAAATGAACAACCGGATACGGTAGTGGAACTGCTGAACAGCTATTTTGATATCATGGTAAAAGAGATTATCAGCCAGGGCGGATTCGTGGATAAGTTTATTGGCGATGCCATTATGGCTGTTTTTCGTGGTGATTATCACATGGACCGTGCTATTGATGCCTGTCTGGCGGTAAGAAATAAAATAGCGGACCTGCCTGAAGTATCCGAACATGTCACGTTTAAACCCAGCGTATCTATCGGGATTAACAGCGGTGAAATGGTCTCCGGAAACATCGGTTCATCCAGCCTTAAACGATTGGATTACACCGTTATTGGAGACACAGTAAATGTTGCACAACGTTTGCAGGCATCAGCCGGGCCGGGACAGATTCTTATCAGTGAAAACTCATATGAAAAGATCAGGGAATTTTTTAACTGTAAACAAAATGGTGAACTCAGCCTGAAAAATAAAGCTAAAACGATGGTAACCTACGAAGTAATAGAGTAATGGGTAAAAAAAATAAGACACAACTAAAAAGTAAGAAAAACCGTATCGACTGGAAATCCATATTTTCATTGCAGTCCATGCTAACAACCATTATCGGCGTATTTATTTCGGTTGTGGCATTAAAGGGCTTTATGATCCCCAATAAATTCCTGGATGGCGGTGTTACGGCAGTATCGATATTATTTAACCTGGTATTTAAAATCAATTTCAGCATCCTACTGATCGTGATCAACCTGCCTTTTATTTACCTGGGTTACAGAAAAATCGGTAAAACATTTGCTGTGCAGTCCCTGATTGCCATTTTGCTGATGGCCGCTTTAATGCTGGTACTGAATATACCTACGGTAACGCAGGACAAACTTTTGATCGCCGTATTTGGCGGATTCCTCATGGGCCTTGGCATTGGCCTGGTTATCCGTGGAGGTGGCGTTGTGGATGGTTTGGAAATCATTGCTCACTATACCAAACGAAAAGTTGGATTTACGACGAGCGAGATCATCATGTTGTTCAATTCACTGGTCATTTTGACTGCTGCCATCGAGTTCGGTATTGAACCGGCTATGTATTCCATCCTGGTGTACTATACCGCCATGAAGACATCGGATTATGTTGTGGACGGGTTTGAGGAATTTACAGCGCTCACCATCATTTCGAAGGAGTATGAAGAGGTGAAGAACCAGATTGTAAACGAATTCGGGAAAGCCATAACTGTGTATAAAGGTGAACGGGGCTATTTACCCGGATCATACCATGTTAAGCACGATGTGGATATCGTTGTTACCGTTGTCACACGCCTTGAAATTCACCGCATCAAACAAGCCATCATGCAGATTGATCCCAATGCCTTCTTCTATGTAGAAAGCATAAAAGAGGTAAAAGGCGGATTTCTGGGAAAGAAAAAGATCAGGCCCCTGGGAACCGTTAAAACAAGACGAACCAAAGCTGAAAAAGAAAATAACCCATGAAGAATATCGCAGGACTGAAACACCACATTACCCGGATGCTGGAAAATGAACTTTCAGATCAGTTAACCTATCACAGGGTTCACCATACCCTGAGTGTGCTGGAAGTCTGCCAGCAATATATCAAACGCATGCATGTTCCGCCACCTGACGCATACCTGTTGCGAACTGCCGCTCTGATGCACGATACAGGCTACCTGGTAAGCAGCATAAATCACGAAGAAGAAAGTGTACGGATTGCCCGGAACATCCTGCCTGAATGGAATTACAGTGATCCGGAGATTGCCCGGATAAATGGCATGATCAGGGCAACCAGAATACCACAGAAGCCATTGAACATACTGGAATGTATCTTGTGCGATTCAGATCTGGACTACCTCGGAACCGACCGGTTTTATCCGGTGAGTCAAACACTCTTCCGTGAACTGATGAATCTGAATGTTATCGGATCTGAAAAGGAATGGAATGCAATGCAGATTACATTCCTGCAAAACCACAGCTACCATACGCCTTATGCCAAAAGATACAGGGAACCTGTAAAACAACAACATCTGGAAGAACTACTCAAAGCTCAACCCTGATTATTTAACTCGCCATATTTCCGTGCATCAGCATGTCAATGGCATCGTTAAGCGAACCGGCTCTTGTTATTTCACCGGTATTTACAAAATAGATAACATCGGCATTGGCAATGGTATTCAGACGGTGCGCAATAATGACCTTTGTGGTTGACTCAGGCAGTTTCTGAATGATTTCATCCAGCATTTGTTCCGTAACGGTATCGATATTTGCCGTGGCTTCATCCAGAATCAACAGTTCCGGTTTACGCAGGATAGCCCGCATGAATGCAATAATTTGCTTCTGTCCAAGGCTTATGCCATTTTCAGAAATATCCACCCTGGTCTCAAGCCCGTTGTCAAACCGCTCCAAAAGTTTTTCCAAACCACTCTCCCGGAATATTCCGGCCAGTTTATTGTTGTCCATTCCACTGTATTCCTCATTCCCATATAAAATATTGTCCCTTATGGTACCACTGAACATAAAAGGATCCTGAAGTATGAAACCGATTTTTTTCATCCGTTCTGCTTCGGAATAGGACCGAATGTCTGTCCCGTCGAGTAAAACCTGTCCCTCAGTCGGATCGTAAAGGCGCGAAATGAGAGAAGCTGTTGTGGTTTTGCCACCTCCTGTAGGTCCGACAAATGCGTAGGTTTTTCCCCTTTGCAAATTAAAATTGATTCGCTTAAGAACTTTAGTCCCGTTAGGATATGTAAAAGTAACATCTGTAAATGTCAGGAACGAGTCCGTTTCTTTCTTTTTACCACCGGATACGCGCTTCATATTACTCTCGAGGGCCAGAATCTTCTGTATACGTTCCCATGCTGCAAGTGCCAGCTGAAAACTGGCCCAAAGAGATGCCAGCTGTCTTAACGGATTGTAAAAACTGGTAACATATGCAATAAAACTAATCAGGAAACCAATGGTAAAACTGCCCTGAGAAATAAGATAAATTCCGTATGTCAGTACAATTAGCATCCCGATATTGGACAGGATGGTATAGACCGGCATAAATAAAGCGTTGGCAATTCCAGCTTTGACTGAAGCCGAGTAGTTTTTACGGTTTGCCTTTTTAAATCGTTCTCTGAAATAATCTCTCCGGTTGAAGGCTACAATTACCTTAAAATTATTCAGGCTTTCCTGTACTTCTGAACTCAGGAACCCGGTTGTTTTAAGACTTTCTGAATTCTTTTTTTTAACCCAGGGTGATACAAATTTGGTGAATACCCAGATGAGAATAGCCGGAGACAGGGCTGCAGCACCCAGGCGGAAGTTAATGGACAACAGAAAAATACCGGATCCGATCATAATCAGGACTGACATGAGAAACTGCATGAGAGATTGTGAGAAAAACTGGTTTACCTTATCGGTATCATTGTTAATTCGGGAAATCAGATCCCCGGCCTTGTTCTGATTAAAAAAATCATATGGCAGTTCCTGAAGTTTAGTAAAAACAGCGTTTCTCAGTGTAAACAACATGCGTTGTCCTACCGATCCCATTAGTCTTGTACGCAAATATCCTGAAAAGAGTGCCACAATGTACATAAGCAAAAGGATACCACTGAACACTAAAACACCATGAAACTGTTTCGTCTGCACGTAGTGATCAATTGTATATCCGATAATCATCGGACCTGTCAGACTGAGAACTGCCGTTACCAGCATAGCGATAAAAGCTATAAGCAACGTTTTCTTCTCCTCTACCATATGCCCCACCAAACTTTTCAGCGAACTGAAACGCACCTTCTGCTTTTTGTTTTCTGCTCCGTCTGGTGTATTAAGATTGTAATTCATAATGGCTGGTGCTTTTCTGAGATTCATAAATCTGAATGTATTCCGGACATGTTTTTAAAAGTTCCTCATGCTTACCGGTTGCCACAACTTCTCCTTCCATCAGTAAAACAATCTGGTCAAAATCCTTAACCGGATTAATCTTCTGGGTTACCGTTATCAATGTGATACCGGGATAATTATCGTACACATTTTTCAGTATTTTTTGCTCTGTCTGTTGATCAACCCTGGCCGTAAAATCATCCAAAAGAAGGATTTCCGGATTCAGGGCTAAAGCTCTGGCCAGCATAATACGTTGTTTTTGTCCACCGGAGAGACTGGTTCCCCGTTCAGAAACAAGGGTATCAAGTTTATCAGGCAAGGTGTTGATGAAGTCTCTTAGCTCAGCTGTACTGATCGCTTTTTCCAGGGATGCATCGGTTACCAGATCACTGAAAGCAATATTCTCCCGCAAACTCATATGAAACATAACGCTGTCCTGAAAAACAAACCCAAGCTGCTGATGAAAAATACTTTTTTTATATGCGGCAATATTATTCCCATCGAACTCCACAGTTCCCGCATCACAATTTATAAGACCGGTAAGCAGGTACAAAAGCTGACTCTTTCCTGCCGCTGTAGGCCCGATAACCGCTGTACGCGTGCCCGGCTTAACCGAAAAAGTTACATTCTTCAGGGCAGCCTTATCGTCGTAAAAAACCGAAACATTTTTAAGACGTATATCGCCATTCAGTTTGGTTTCAATATGTCCCGTATCCGTTTTATCCGGAACTTTTAAAACCTTATCAATGCGTTCATAAGATGCCGATGCCTGTGCAATCAGGTTACTCATAAAACCAATCACAATAATCGGAAACACAAGGATGGTTACATAGCTGTTGAATGCTGCAAATTCCCCCAGTGTAAGCTTGCTGTTAATCACAAAATGACCACCCAATGCAAGAATGGTCAGTGTTGCCAGGTTTGCCACAAAGGTGATGATGGGAATGAGTGTTGCAAATAAGGTAACTATAGAAATCCCAATATCCCTGGCTTCGCTGTTTGCTTCCAGAAACTTTCGGTACTCATGCTGTTGTGAATTCAATACCCTTATTATGGCTGATCCCAGTATGCTTTCATTGATCACCTTGTTAAGCCAGTCAATGACTTCTCTGCTCCGTTTAAAATAGACCCTGACTTTTTTCAGAATAATAAAAAACGTTATTCCGATAACAGGAATAGCCAGAATAACAGGAATAGCCAGCTCCCAGTTAATCGTCAGCAACAGAATACAGATACCGATAATCATAAATACAGAGGAGACAATGTTTGTGACGCCCTGTGCGACAAACATTTTTAACGAATCCATATCAGAAGTCAGGTTGGTGAGGAGCTTAGATGGATTGGAGTCCTGGATAAAAGCAAAACTTTGCTGTGAAATTTTATCAGACAATTTATTCCTCAGATTCATAGCAACACGTTCTGCAGTATATGCCTGTGTAATGGATTGAAATACTGAAAATAAAAAAATCAGTACTGCAGCAAGCATAAAATAAAAGATGATTTTGTGAATATCATAGCCGCCACCTGAATAGGCATCAATACCGTAAGATATAATCTTGGGAATAATCAGATTCGCACCGTTACTGATCAGTGTAAATATCACCAACAGAACGATGAGGAGTTTATATGGTTTTAGCAATCCAAATATATTTGAACTGCCTTTTTTTCCTTTATTCCTGTTTTTGCCCGATCTCATCTGCATGAAATTCTTCTACGTAAATTTAAAAATCCGGCTAATTAATGGAAAAAACCGGAATTAATGCAGGATTTCCTGAGGAATTACAATTTTAGTCAGCAAGTATCAGCAGATAAAACTCATTATAAACGGAAAAAGTTCAGACCAGCCATTACCTTAAAAAACCGGCAATGGATTTTGGGCGGTATTTATAGTAAATTTCGTGATCGAATCAGAACACTCCCCTTCGCCGCTGACATTAAAATAAGGCTCTGTAAGGCTGACAATTACATTCATATTTTTTATTATTTTTTATCAAAATTTCCCTAATTTTATATCTATGAACAGCACCTCTCAGATACAACAGGATATCTTTAACCGTGTAAAAGAAATTTTACCTGATAATATCTCACTTGTTCATGAAGTTGCCAATGCTTTACAAGTAAGTACAGACAGTGCATACCGCAGAATAAGAGGAGAAAAACCTCTGACTCTGGAAGAACTGGCCAGCCTGAACAGCAGGTTCAATATATCTGTCGATGAGATCCTAAATCCTTATTCCGCAAATGTTACTTTTAACAGTACGCATCTGCATCCTGAAAAATTTGTTGTGAGCGACTGGCTGGATAAAATTTATAACGACCTAAGAAAAATTCATGCCCTAAAAGGTTGTGAACTCATTTATGCAGCCAAGGATCCACCCATATACCAATACTTTCATTTACCTGAAATAGCCGCATTTAAAGTGTTCTTCTGGGAGAAAACACTCTTCAGATTTCCAAATCATGAAACCCACAAATTCAGTTTAAAGGATTTTTCTGAATCAACCTATAAAAGAGGGTTTGATTCGCTGACCATAGCATCCAAAACACCAATAACTGAAATCTGGAATAAAGATACCTTTCGAATGTTGTTGAACCAGATTGAATACTACTGGATTTCGGGTTTATTTGATTCGAAGGATGATTTGCTGAATTTACTGGACAAGGCGGAAAAATGGATAAAACATATCCAGCGGCAGGCCGAATACGGATTCCTGTTTAAATCAGGTGAAGAACCTGAAGGGCTACCCGACTATTTTAAAATGTATTGTAACGAAGTTGTTTTAAACGATAATACAATTCTCGTAAAACATGATAAAGGCTTATTCTCCTACATTACGTTTAACGTATTAAGCTTGCTACAAACAAATAATCAGCCCTTCTGTAATGAAATTAAAAACCATTTCAACGGCCTGATACGGATATCAAATCTTATCAGTCAATCCGGTGAAAAGGAACGTAACCGGTTCTTTAATGAACAACTTAATGCCATTCTGAAATTCCGCCAGAGTATTTAGGGTCAGGATAAAATTACAGATCTATCTTATTTCAATACAACTTATTGCTCATATTGCTGCTTTAATACCCTGGTGAAATAAAACCTTGCAAAATCTGCAACATCTTCAGACGAATCATGCAGTAATTATTAGCGCCTGCAAAATCTGTTCAATTCGTTTTCGAAACAGCTTTTTCTATCCTTTACAACAGCGATACCTTTACGATGTAAATGATTATTTAACTCCGGATTATTAATCATCGCTCCGTTTTCCGAAAAGGAAAAGCACTCTGCAGAAATTTTATGTCATGTGAATTTAAAAACCTCTAATATGAAACTCAAAGTCATGTTAATCCTGCTTTTTTTAATCTACAGGTTCTGGTTCGCTACCGTTCCCTCTGCAACGAAACCTGAAGGTGAACAGATCAATCTGAATGTCATCTCTGACTGGAACTGTGTAAAAGATAAAAACGGTATCCGGCTGTTTGAACGCTGGATAAAATTAAGTAATGAACTTAACGTAAGAGAACGTAAAGGAGAAATGATCCTGGACTGCAACTATACAAAAACGGTAAGCTATCTGGGACAGACTCATACCATAAAGGATTGGATGAAGAGCGTCACGGTTGTTGAACCTGCAGGATCTGAATCTGAAAGCTTAACATTGAAGCATATCGTTTTTCAACTGCCATGGCCCCTGGATAACCGGGATGTTATTGCATTGTACAATGTTTACCCTATCAATGAAAACCGTACGGTAATATCTGTTGTCAGTTCTGAAAGCGGCACTGAATATCCGGGTATTGTAAGAATTAAAGTATACCGGGCAACATGGAACATTGAAAAAATCAGTACGGCTTCAACAAAAATAATATTTACCACCTTTTCAGATGAACCGCCTCTTTTTCCGCTTTGGATACAGGAGCCTGTAATCAAACGGGAATACTTTAACAATCTCTCCAGATTAAAACTTCAGCTGGAGAACCTGTAAACCCTGATTCAAAAGTCATGAAAAGACCAGTTGCAATAATCACAGGTGCCTCAGGAGGTATCGGATCAGCATATGCCAGAGAACTTGCAAGACGCGGCTATCAACTTTTGCTTACCGGTAGAAATACAACTAAACTAATGCTGCTAAAAACGGATCTTGAAAAACACTATCTGACTAATGTCAGCTGTTTTACTGCTGATCTTAGCTGTTCAGATTCTCTCGACCTTTTTCTGCAAGAGACCAACAGGCTTGAAACCGTGGAACTGCTTATTAATAATGCTGGTTTTGGTTGCCAGTCCGATTTTTTCAGCGATGATTACACCTCCCATCTGAACATGTTGGCGGTACATATCACAGCTGTCGTAAAACTTGTGCACCATATTGTTCCCAAAATGCTGAAAAACGGATTCGGAAAAATTATAAATGTCGCTTCACTTGCAGCATTTATGCCGGCACACTACAGCTATATTTATTCACCATCGAAAAGGTTTCTTGTGTCTTTCTCAGAGTGTCTGTCCCTTGGATTAAACCCTCAGCATATTACAGTTCAGGTTTTATGCCCCGGATTTACAAAAACCGAATTTATGGATAATATTGACGGAAATATTCTACCCAAATGGATGAAAAAAGGCATTTTTTGGATGACACCGGAACGGGTAGTGCGCATCAGTCTTAATGCTTTAAACCGCCATAACGTTATTGTTATTCCCGGAACTGTAAATAAACTTCTTTATAGGATAAAAAGTCTTCTTCCCGATCATCTTTACTACTTATTTGCGGCTTCCAAAGGAACTAAGTCAAAGACTCTTCATTCAGAATACCTATCAAAAATAAGGACATAAACTAAATCATCATGAATACAAATTTACAACATAACACAGCTTCCGGTACAGAGAACGATCACTTTCAAAACATGGCCTTCGCACTCGAACCCGGCATCATAAGTGAAGCATTAACGGATTTGCATCCAGGTTCGGAACATCTTTTTTGCTGCCCGGAGTGTAATGGTCAAATGCAAATGATGCAAATCGTAAATGGAGAAATCAGCTTTCAGTATAAATGTATGAAATGTGAGCTTGTATTTCCTGTTAACCGGAATTACATCGATTTTATGGGGAAGAGACAACTTGAATACCACAGCAGTTGGGATAAGTTCTTACGCACACAATATGCTAAAATATATACTCCAGCAACAAATCTGATGTTTCTGGTCTGTGGTGGTGTAGCGCAGGCTAAAAAGGAAGTGTTGGATCAGCTTGAAATAAAAAACGACTATAAAATTCTTGAAACCGGAATTGGTGCCGCAGAAAATTTTCGTTTGCTCCATAAACGGGCTGAAAATCTTTCATTCTTTGGGCTTGACATCCAGCAGCAGATGCTGAAACATTCCGTGAAAAATTTATTAAAATGGCGCATCCCGGCCCAACTATTTCAGGCAGATGCTCACTATCTGCCATTCATGGATCACAGTTTTGATGTTGTTTTTCATCTGGGGTCCATCAATCTGTTCCCTGATAAAGAAAGAGCGATTTCAGAAATGATACGTGTAGCCAAACCGGGAACTAAAATTGTTATTGCGGATGAATCAGAAAAAGCAGGTAGATATTTTAATATGCTGACGGGGATAAAGGAAAAAGTTGTTCCTCCGGTTCATCTGATTCCAAAGCCAATGCAGGAGGTTAAATTAATGGATATCTGGAAAGGAAATGGTTACCTTATTTCATTCAGAAAACCATTAAATTGATAATTTATTGAACTTTCACTTTTATGGTAAGTAATAATTTCCGTAATTTATTATATGAAATATAAAACATGGTGATTATGATAAATGTAATTGCGGTTAAAACAAAGGCATTGATTCATGACATCTGATAAAACATTTGCATTCGTAACCGGCGCAAGCAAGGGATTTGGCCGGGCCATAGCTATTGAACTGGCAAAGCGTAAAAAAAATCTTCTTCTCCTTTCTTTGAAAAATGAAGGACTGGAAATGCTGTGTCAGCAAATCAGAAATCTGCATCATGTGGAGGTCCATTTTTTAGAGGTCGACTTTATGCATCCTGAAGTTATAGAGCAAATCAGGAACTGGGTTAAGCCGTTTCATATCGATATTCTGGTGAATAATGCAGGTTTAGGAGGAACCAGACAATTCCATACCTCCAAAATTTCTTACATTGAAAGGATCATTCAGATCAATATCAGAACGGTTGCCCTGCTTACACATACCCTGCTGCCGCAGCTGATGCTGAATAAGAAGGCTTATATCCTGAACATATCCAGCATGGCAGCCTTCAGTCCCATTGGCTTTAAAACCGTATATCCTGCATCGAAAGCATTTATATACTCCTTTTCAAGAGGATTATCTGAAGAATTGCGTGGCACAGGAGTTTCTGTCACTGTGATTTTTCCGGGACCAATACGTACCAACAGTGAAATCATCAGTCGGATTGAAAAACAGGGCTGGTGGGTACATGCAGGTCTGCAATCACCCGAAAAACTGGCTAAAATTGCCGTAAAGAGTCTTCTGAAACGCCGAAAAGTGATCGTGCCGGGTATTATCAATAAAATCAATTGGTTGATGATTAAAATAATACCACCCCGCCTATTAATACCATTGGTTTCCAGGAGAATTAAAAATGAAATGAGCGAAGAGACAAAAGCCAAAATTGTCAGTGGCAAATCGGCTCAGACCTAACTGTTTTTTATATGTTTCAGCCACTTTACCGTATTTATTAACCCAAATTCCAGGTTAACCGGTTTGTACTGCAGTTCTTTTTCAGCTTTCTCACAGGATACATTCCAGTTATACATAAACCGTTTCAACCATTTTTTGGTAATCAGAGGCGGCCTGCCTGAAACCTTTGTCCATGCCTCGAAAAGAGTAGCCACAAATGACATAATTCCGGTTGGCAGATGCAGCATCCTCTTCTGTACACCCGATACCTCACCCAGTATTTTAAAGAATTCATTGAATGAGGCATTTTCTCCTGCCAGAAGATAATTTTCGCTGTCTTTTCCTTTTTTCAGCGCCAGAATATGCCCCTCAACCACATCATCAATATACACATAATTACCAACGCTCTCCCCATCACCCGGAATCACATTGTAACGGCCGTTGACATACATATCAACCATACGCGTCACACCATTGCTTTCGCTTAGTAAACCGGGACCATAAACCCGGGTGGGATTGACAATGACCACGTCGAAAGGACGTCCGGGATATGTCAGCGCACGTTGTTCTGACATATCCTTGGTTTCTTCATATTCCGTTAGATAAGGGACGGTCCGTTTTGTTGCCTCTGTAACAATTCCGTCTGTGGAAGGACCGTACTTTCCGGCTGTGGAGGTTAGAATAAAGCGCCTGATGCCTGCTTTATGCGCCGCATCCAGCACATTTTCGGTTCCTGTTACGTTGATCCTGTACCAGCTCTCCGTATCCTTATCCCATAACTTTGCAAATGCTGCCAGATGAAATACCACATCACAGCCTGCCATCGCTTTTTCCAGGGATTCCTGATCCAGAATATCACCCTGAAAAAGCAAGACTCCCGGCATATCAATTTCTGTCTTCTTTTCCGGCGTTCTGTATAATGCATGTACCGAATGGCCCTCTTCAACCAACCGTGTAACCAGCTGTTTGCCAATAAAACCGGTAGCTCCTGTCACAAAAACTTTCATATTTATATGCTGTTTTTATAAAGTCTGTGGTTTCTCTTTCAGTTTCCGATGATAGAATAGTGATGTCCATTCATTGGATAGCGCCATGACGACATGAACGCCAAATGCAACCCAGAATGATCCGGTGAAATAGGTCACGATGCAAAGTAAAATGCCCAAAGGTATGGCTCCAATGGTTTCAAAGCGGCCTTTAGGCACATGAGCAAGCGCATATAACACCACATTAATACCTATGGCCCAGTATAAACCTGTAAATCTCAGTGCGGCATAAAACAAAAATCCCCTGAAAAAGAATTCATAAGCCAGCAAATAAGCCGTCCATGACAGTGCACTCAATGAAAAGACTCGGATGTTCCATTCTGATGCCCTGATTTGTGGATATGCTGCCAGGTTAGTATCCTTTTTAGCCTGAACCAGATTCAGAGGAATCACAATAGCCGAAAGAATACCCAGCCAGATAAGGGAACTATATGGTTTTGAAAGTAAATAGCCATAATCCCTAATATCTGTATCCAACACCTGCTGAACAACAATTACAGGAACCACCCCAAATGAGATAACACCGGTCAGTCGCTGAAGATATATTAATAACTCGTTGCTTTTATCACTGTGCTTTTGTGCATATCTGTTAATCGCTATGTAAGCAACAGAATAGACAATCAGCAGGATTAGTGAAGCAAGGATGACATACAAAAATTCCTGTTGGTTAACAGTTTCTGATTTCATAATTAACCTGTTAAACGGGGGTGAATACATCCAAATTTATTGAAATAATCGGGTTCAGGGAAATAATTGATACAGATCTGAGCAAATTTTACGGCATCATGAAACAGATTTCTCTATTCGCTTATCCGGAATGAGCCAAATAAGAGCAACAAGAATATAAAAACCTCCTACGATCCACGTACTGAACCAGCAACAAACAATGCCCAGAATATGTGGTTCTGGCGAGATTTTTCTATTGATCTATTTTCCTCTGCTTTGGCTAAAAGGGATCCTTATCCCTGGCTAATCATATCTGCGCATCTCTGTCCGTTTTACTATAACTCAAACTGATGGAAATTAAAGAGCCATCCGGATCCTATTGCAATGATAATTGTTCAGACCTTTCCCAGCGCCTGCATTTTCTGCCGGTAATTATCAATAGCCAGAAAATAATCCGGATCTTCCAGAACGTTTACATCACAGATGTTCTGAGCCTTGTCGATCAGGTTCACACAATCTTTTGACAGATGCCTGAGGTGAATTATTTTTCCTTTTTTCAGATAGTTTTCGGCGATCTTATTTATAGCTTCAATGGCAGACTGATCAATAATACGCGATTCCCTGAAATCAATGATGACCTCATCAGGATCATTTTCAACATCAAACTTTGAATTAAAAAGGGTTGTTGACCCGAAGAACAGAGGTCCCCAAACCTCATAATGCTTCACTCCGCGTTCATCGAACCGCTTCCTTACACGGATGCGCTTTGCGTTGTCCCAGGCAAACACCAGTGCTGATACAATAACGCCTGCAAATACGGCAATGGCCAGATCGAAAATAACGGTTAACACCGTCACCAGCAAAATGACAAAAAAGTCGGACCAGGGTACCTTTCCGATAATTTTGAATGTACTCCACGCAAATGTTCCGAATACCACCATAAACATTACACCGGTGAGAGCTGCAATCGGGATCATTTCGATAAAACCTGAAGCAAACAGGATGAATATGAGCAGTGCCACGGCTGCTACAATCCCCGACAAACGCATTCGCCCACCTGATTTGATGTTAATAATGCTCTGCCCAATCATGGCACAGCCCCCCATTCCACCAAACAAGCCATTCACCATATTGGCTGCTCCCTGAGCCACACATTCGCGATTACCACTTCCTCTTGTTTCGGTCAGCTCGTCAACAAGCTGAAGGGTCATTAAGGATTCTATAAGCCCGATCAACGCAAGGATCAAGGCATACGGGAAGATAAATTTCAGCGTTTCAAAATTAAACGGAATGACCGGAATGCTGAATGTTGGAAGGCCGGCTTTTATGCCTGTTCCGCCCCCGGAGATGATAAAGGATTTAACTGTCGGAGTATCAATTTTAGCCACAATGACCACAGCAGAAACAACGATAATGCCGATAAGAGCAGCCGGAAGTTTCTTACTCAGACGAGGCAGGAAAAACATAATCCCCATCGTCAGTAAAACCAGACCAAGCATAATATATAATGATGAACCACTCAACCACTCACCACCAATCTTAAACATATTTAACTGCGAAAGGAAAATAACTGTTGCAAGGCCATTCACAAAACCCATCATAACCGGATGCGGCACCATACGGATAAACTTCCCCAGTTTTAAAAAGCCGGCGCTCATCTGAATCATCCCCGCCAGAATCAAGGTGGCAAAAAGGTACTGCAGCCCCATGTTCATGCCCGGATCACCCATGGCATTCCCCTCTTTTACCAGGTGAACCATTACAACCGCAAGTGCGCCTGTGGCTCCGGATATCATCCCGGGCCGACCACCTATAACTGATGTAACCAGCCCCATCATAAAGGCACCGTACAACCCGATTATAGGCGAAATACCGGCCACAAACGAAAATGCTATGGCTTCAGGAACCAATGCCAGTGCTACAGTTAAACCGGAAAATATATCGTCTTTTACGTTGCCTCTTTTCTTATCAATAAACTTAAAATCCAAACCTTGCGCTTTTTTAAATGAGCCGCAAAAGTAAGATAATTATGTTATAAAATATATTTTCCGTAACATGCCGCCATTTTCAAGCATGTTTATCCTTTGATAAAGAAGTAGATACCGGTTAAAAGTTAATTCACGTTGAAGTTTTTCTTTCGCCCTTATCGGGCTCCGGTTTTAATTCCTGCAAACATTTCTACCATACAGGCACTCCTACGGAGCACTTTTGTAATACCTCTATATTCGTTTAACTAAAAAGAATATGCGTAGAGATCAATTAAACTATAGAAAAAGAGGGCCGTAGGTCCGAAAGTATGGTAGCCGTAGATCCAGATAGTAAGGTAGAGCACCGTAGGTGCGAAAGACAAACGAATGATACATGATGTAATGCAAACATTGCTATAAATTCTTTCGCCCTTAACGGGCTCAGTTTTTTGTTCCTGCAAACATTTATACCATACCGGCACTCCTACGGAGCACATCTGAAATTCTTCAATTTACGGTTAATTAAAACTCTTTAATTATATCTTTTCCGTCCAGCCAGGCAGCCATGTTCAGTACCAGAAAGTTCCAGTTCTGAAACCCCTTATTTAAAACAGGCTCACCATTGTCGGGCAGGTAATATTCATGAAGTGCCCCAAACCGTTCAAAGTCACGTCCCAACAGCAAAATAGTTTTCTCAGCCAGTTCCTTCGCTTCCTCATCATAGCCATACTCCACCAAACCACGGAATACCAGGTAATTGACATTAATCCAAATCGGTCCCAGCCATGACGAAGGATTTCCACTAGCTCTTGTATCATACATCTTTTCAAGCGGAGAGAGTGTTCTGATTCCTGCCGGTGCATTGTACGATGTTGTATCATGAAAGTGTTTTTCGACCATTTGTTCAGCCTGATCCGGCGTGGCTATGCCTGCCCACATGGCCATAAATCCGCTCCAGATACTTAGCCTTTGAATCAGACAATCGTAGGTCCGTGGCTGGCCCACATGAAAAATAAGCTTTCCTGCTTTAGCATCTGCATCGTCAGGTTTTACTACCGGTTTTAGGTTCAGATCCACACTGTAATAAAAACCATCGCGAGGATCCCAGCAATGTTCCCTGATCCGGTCAGAAAGAACGTTAGCTTCTTTTTCGTAGTAACCTGCTATCTCCCCAAGATTCAGACACTCCGCAAGATAAACCATAGCTTTCAGCTCTTTATACATCAACGCATTTAAAAAGACAGAGCCGGAACTTTCATCCGGTCTGTAGAACGTGCTCGGATCATTATCCACGCCAATAGCTTCGTCAGTTTCCCAGTACATCAATCCCGTTGCTTTATGCCTCTGAAAATTGAGGTATCTGTCCACAAAAGCCTGCAGGGTATAAAAGTCATCCCGCAACCATTCGGCATCACCATCCATGTTCTGTACAATAAATGCTGCATGCTGAGCCAGGGTAGGCTTATGCATGTTATGTTTATATGCATTCACCCCTTGAAGCATTTCGTTCCGTGATGGTGCACTGCGTTCAATCCAGATAGGGATCCAGCCATCCATGCCGCCATAACTCAGGGAATTCAAAACACAACCCTGCTCATATTTCAATGCTTGTTTCCGGTCCTTTTCTGTTCCGTTTTCCAGCAGGATCTGTCGTAATGCCACATCACTGAGCCAGGAATCCCAGTCCCATAACATATCCAGGTACTGATTACTTCCGGGTGCGAGAAACGGAAACTTAAGTGCGCCTCCTGCTTCCCGGTACATGCCCTTCATTTCGCTGTAAATATTGTCGCGACAGATCTGTTTGTATTTTTCAATATTAGCAGTATTCCGTTCCGGCATCTGACAATATGCAAGATTCAGAAAGCATAATCCCAATAATATGGCTAAGCTTCTAATCATTTTACAGGTTATTTATAATCAACCACAACTTCCCTTACCGAGGCTCCCAGTTCTGCACTTCGTTCTCCGGGTGAGGCATTACCCACCATAATTTTCACTTTCCCCTTATAATTTACCGTTTCACCTTTATCGTTGATGTATGATATCTCTGCCGGCGTCAGCCTAAAACTCAGATTCTGTTTTGATTCCGGATCAAGCGTAATCCGTTGAAAGGCCTTAAGATCTGCCTGTGGCACTTTTACCTTGGCATCCGGTAGAGTGATATACAGCTGTATCACTTCGTCTGTTCGGACCTTACCATTGTTCTGAACCGGTACACTTATAGTCAGTTGTTTGGATTTTCCTTTTCCTGTTTTCTCAACAGCAAGTTCACCAAGCTCTATATCTCCGTAAGTCAGACCGAACCCAAACGGATACATAGGCTCCGCTTTCATGTATTTATAGGTCCGGTTCTCCATGTTATAATCATCATAGGGAGGCAGTTGATCCAAAGATTTTGGAAAGGTGATCGGTAATTTGCCCGATGGTGATGCATCGCCAAATATGATATCCGCCACGGCGTTTCCACCTTCTTCACCTGGATACCAGGCATAAACAATGGCATCAGCAAGATCACTTATTTCTGTCAGATCCAAAGGGCTTCCTGCAAACAACACCACGACAAGCTTCTTATTGCCTTTGCGTTGAGCTATCTTTCGTAGATACTTCATCTGTGCTTCAGGTAATTTCATGCTCAGATTGTCCCCTTTAAACTCCGATGCAATGGCTTCACCTTCCTCGCCTTCTATTAACATGGTTAATCCCATACCCACAATGGTGACATCCGCCTCTCCTGCCTGTCCGCTGTACCAGTCTATGGGATTCTTATTCTCAGTGGCCGCTAATGTGCCGGCCCGGTAACCCACACGTGTTGAAGGTGATGTTTTCGAAACCACACCCTCCACAAGCGTTACCATGTTATCACTTAACCCGTGGTAGTTACCAATAAGGGAATGAATATCCCCTGCAAACGGACCTCCGATATACACAAAGTTCAGATCCTTTTTTAATGGCAGTGTATTGTTCTTATTCTGCAACAAGACAACCGATTTAAGTGCTGCTTCCCGGGCCAGTGCCCTGTTCTCTTGACTGTTAATGACGGATACCGGTATTTTTGTATACGGATTATCTGCCGGAGGATCAAAAAGTCCGAGTTCGAACCGTGTACGCAGCACTTCCCTTAAGCGGTTATTGATATCAATTTCCGAGATCAGTACGTCATTTACGGCTTTTACAAGTGCATGGTAGGTACTACCGCAATTGATATCCACACCACTCTTTATGGCCATAGCAGCAGACTGCTCTGCCGTTTCAGTAACATGATGAGTTCTGTGAAAATTGGCAATAGCACCACAATCACTCACAATATGGCCGTTAAAGCCCCACTGATTTCTTAAAATATCAACCAAGAGCGGATTGCTGCCACAGCATGGCAGATGGTTGGTACGGTTATAGGCACACATCACGGCTTCCACGCCTGCATCCACACACATTTTAAAGGCAGGAAGATAGGTTTCGTACAGATCCTTATCACTCACCACGGCATCAAAATGGTGGCGGTCCGCTTCGGGTCCGCTATGGACCGCAAAATGTTTGGCACAGGCAGCAGTCTTCAAATACTTTGGATCATCGCCCTGCATCCCTTTGATAAAAGCGGCGCCCATGCTACCGGATAAGAATGGATCTTCTCCAAAGGTCTCCTGACCACGGCCCCATCTGGGATCACGGAATATATTTACATTCGGGCTCCAGAATGAAAGCCCCATATATTGTATGTAGGGTTTTCCTGAAGCAACCAGATCGTTATTGATGGCCCTGGCTTCATCCGAAATGGCATCACCGATGCGGTATTCCAAATCCGGATCGAAGGTTGCAGCCAGACCAATGGCCTGAGGGAATACCGTGGCGCGTCCGGATCGGGCCACACCATGAAGTGCCTCACTCCACCAGTTATATTGAAATATACCCAGGCGTTCTATAGCCGGACTGGCGTTCAGCAGCTGGCTGGATTTCTCTTCCAGCGTCATTTCCTGCAACAAAAGATCTATCCTTTCATCAAAGGATTTTGAACCATCAAACCAGGGAAAATCGTTGGAAAGATTCTGTGCAAAACCTGCACTGCTTAACATCAGCAGGCAGAACATAAGGACTTTATTCATGATATTATAAGGTTAAAACATACTTAAGGGTTAAAAATAGGGAATATTTGGGGAATGAGAAAACACAAAAATAATGACTAAGTCCCATGTGACCTGACAATTTCATTTATTTCGTGTATGCGCTTTTAATTATTTTGGCATCGGCCGTAAACGATATCCCCTGTTGTCCATAAGAACCAATCATAACAGTCTGAATCAGCAGTTGATCCGAATTATCCCTGGCTGTCCAGTCAACCAAAAAATGGGCTCCGGCACCTCCCTGAGACTCTTTTTCGCCGACCACAAATTCGATAGATTCCAGTGGTGAAAGAAGAATAGTTGAATCAATGTATTCGGCCAGTTTTTTCCCATAAGAATCGTTATATACTGCAGAAACAATGTAAGCCGAATCTGTGAACGAAGTGTTTCGGATGCTAAGTGTGGTGGTCAATAAAAACCTTTCCGAACCATCTTTGTGATAAATGTCAGAATACACGGGCACATAATCCGTTTCCTTGTAGCCAAGTTTTTGATGTGTAATATCAACAAAATTGTAAATATGACTGGGATGGCTACGTTTCTTAATTTTCGTCTGTCTATCCAAAGAACAAGACGAAAATACCAGCAGCAAGGCAAAACTCCACATTAAAGTTTTCATGGTTCTCAATTTTTATCTAAAATACTGATTTTTTTTGAACCAGAACAGTGGTAAAATAGCCTTACAAAATTTGATCAGCCGGGATTCACTTTTATTGAACCCCACGATATATTCATTGCTTCTGTTTTTATTTTCCGAATTACTTTTTCAGAATTTTCATATTAAAAAATAAGTTATTCTGAGCACTTACCACTCTTACATAAAACAGTTCCCCGGAGTCAAATTTATTCATATCCACCTCCGTTCTGTTTCCGTCAATCGTTGACTGATAAATACAATGCCCCAAAACATCAAATATCTGAACATCGAAGCTATGGATATCCTCGTTTGTTAGTTCAATAGTAAACCGTTCATTGACAGGATTTGGAAATATTGAGATTCCATTATCATTAATCTCCGTATTAATATTGGTTCCGGTTTCCAAACCACCATCCATGATCGTCCAGTTAAAATGATCGATGATATATTGCCGGGATGATGCAGCTTCCTTTGTATACGTTGAATAGCCAGCATCAAACACAACATCATTCTTTAAGTTCTGTGTTGACCAGTTAATTAAAAGTCTGGTGTATTTCTCTGTATTTAATCTGCTGCCTGCAAACATATTTGACATGTCGGTTACATTAGACACATCCCAGTCTGAAATATCAAAACTAACGGTTGAAAGATCTGAAAACATGGCGCTGGTTATTGACACTGATTCCGGTATATCGTGCGGTATTTCTGAAAGGTTGGTGGCTCCTTTTAAAGCATTACTGAAAGATGTTACTCCGAGCAGTCCAAAATTATCAATACCAATCAGTACTTCTTTTAAGTTTTGAGACAAGGTCAGTGCGTTCAAACTTAAGGACATTCTTATCGTATATTCTCCATCCGTAGCATATGTATGATAGGCATCCCTGTTAATAAATATTTCTACAGCCTGATCTCCCCAATCTACCCAAACACTGTCGCCCATTTCCATATCAAAACCGATACTGTCAAGGCTTCCCAATTCCGTATTGATCCTGAAAATCATCATCGCCGACAAGTCATCATCGCAATCGTCTCCAATCCAGTCACAGTCAATGTCTGCCTGCCCGGGATTATAGTACCCCAAACAATTGTCATAACTGTCATCTACACCATCACCATCCGTATCATTTTCTCCAAAATTACCATCGTATATGGTCCAGTTAAAGTTATCAATGATATTCTGTCTTGCATCCCTCGCCTCAGAATCACTAAAACGGGATTCTCCAGCATTTAAAATGACATTTTGTTGAAGTTGTAGGTTTGACCAACCAGTTAAAAGTGAATTATAATTTTCTGTACTGAGTGCAATACTTTTAAACATATCAGTCATATCTTCTACATTGGAAACATTCCAGGATCCCAAATCCTGATCGAAAGATGTAGTTTCCTGAAACATGGAAGACATATCAGTCACATTACTAACGTTCCATAAACCTATATTCTGGTTAAATAATGGAGCTCTTCTGAACATCTGAGACATATTTTTTACAGAGGAAACATCCCATGTACTCAAGTCCTGATTGAAACTATCAGCTCGTTCAAACATTAATTCCATGTTGGTCACATTACCCACATTCCATGATGCGATATCCTGATTAAAGGAAATTGCTCCCATGAACATCCAGGCCATATTTGTAACACTCCCTACGTCCCAACCACTTATATTGCTATTAAAATTTCTTGCTTTATAAAACATCCTTTCCATATTTGTAACATGGTTGACGTCCCATGCTTCCAGGTTTTGATTAAATGAACCTATGGCTGAAAACATATATGACATATCCTCTACATTTGATACGTCCCATTGCCCTATTTGCTGATTAAAATTTTCAGCCCCATTGAACATGTAACTCATATTCCTGACTCTACTTACATCCCAGTTTCTAATATCCTGATTGAAATTATTCGCGTTTTTAAACATACCTTCCATATTAGTTACATTTTCAACGTTCCAGGAACTGATGTCCCCATTAAAATTGTAAGCATTGAGAAAGGTATAACTCAGATCTTCAACAGTTTCAGGCAAATTGTCTGGAACTGATAGTAAATTGAACGCGGCATAAAATGTATGATTTAAAGATTTTAAACCCAAATTGCCGAAACTACTTACAGAATCCAGTGGGGAAAGTGCTCTGATATTAAAATTCAGGGTATCCATTACCCCTGTAACTTTTATGGTATATATTCCATCTACTGAATAGGTATGTGTTTTTAGATCTTCACTGACAACAGTATCAAGAATTCCATCACCCCAGTCAATTATTACGCTGTCAGTTAAACCTAAGATAAATGTAAATCCATTAAATCTGTCAATGGTATTAATATGCATCACCAGAAGGCTTGATAAATCATCATCACAGACATCCCCGATACCATCATTATCCATATCAATTTGTTTGGGATTAAATGTATACGGGCAGTTATCTTCTGCATCAATGATCCCATCTTCGTCGCTGTCATCACATACGTCACCCTTACCATCTCCATCCAGATCGGCCTGGTCCGGATTATTTGTTTCAGGGCAGTTGTCATAATTGTCACTCAAACCATCTGAATCCATATCCTCCAGTCCGCCGTCACTCACTGTCCACCCATAATTATCGATAATTATTTGTCTGGCTGTATCACCTTTGCTGTCAAACAATGAATTTCCTGCATTAAACACAACACTGTTCTGAAGTGATAATTCAGACCACGCTACAAGCATCACCGTATAATTTTCCGTACTCAATTTACAACTATTGAACATATCGGTCATATCGGTTACTCTGGATATATTCCATGAACTCAGGTCCTGATTAAAATTCTCAGCACCTGCGAACATTCCTTTCATCAGGGTGATGCTATCTACCTTCCATGTTGAGATATTCTGGTTAAAAGCTGTATCTCCGGCAAACATGTAACTAAGATCCTTGACTGTTTCAGGGATTGAATCTGGTATAAAAACCAGATTTGAATCATCTTCAAAGGCATGGCTCAAAGTTGTTAATCCAAGATCTCCAAAACTCAAAACTGAATCAATCTGAAAACGCAGGCTGTCCCTCAATTTTAGTCTATTCAACCTACCGCTTACATTTATTTTATACTCCCGTGGGGCCATATAAGAATGCCGGACTATATTCAAATTTTTTACCGTATCCACGTTTCCATCCCCCCAATCTATTCTGATGCTGTCCGATAATTCAAGGTCAAAACCAATGTCGTTATAACCTCGTAGGTTTGTGTTAACACTTAAGGTCATTTGTGCGAATAAAATCGAAGGAAATACTGCCAAGAACAGGAATGTTAGTAATTTTTTCATATTAAGCGGTTTATTTTTAAATGTTGTTTCTATCGTTTAGATCCAATAACAAAAAAAGCCATAAATACCATTCAACAAAACAGATTAAAAGTACGCGTTTTTAACGTAAAATCCAATAGAAAACATTGCGACGAAATGATTAGAATTTAGTCTTGAACTCTTTCGCCCTTACCGGGCTCTGGTTTTTATCATGACACTATTTCTACCATACAGGCACTCCTACGGAGCACATCTAGAATTCCTCAATGTACGTTTATACAAAAAATAGGGGTGCGATCAATAAAACTTCAGAAATTGAGGGCCGTAGGTCCGAAAGTTTGGTAGAAACAAATCCGGAACCTTTTGAAGCACCTGTATGCTAAAGTGGCTTTACAGACTCCTCTCTATTCCACGCTGCAGACCGTCAATCTCAGCCATACCCTTTAAACGACCAATAAGAGGATAGCCTGGATTCGCTTTACGGGTAAAATCATCAAGCAGTTTTAATCCGTGGTCAGGCCTGAATGGCAATACCGGATTTTGGCCTTTGTCGCGTCTCTTGTTCTGTTCTTCGAGCAATGATTTAAGAACCGCATACATATCGATACGACCTTCAAGATGTCCGGATTCGTAAAAGTTGCCATTATCCGAAACATTGTTGTTTCTCAAATGGGCAAAATGGATTCTCGACCCCAAAGACTTAATAATGGATACCATGTCATTATTGGTTCTGACCGATAGTGAGCCCGTACAAAACGTAATACCGTTTGATGGCGAATCAACCGCAGCACATATCCATTCCAGGTCATCCTGTGAGCTGACAATGCGCGGTAACCCAAGAATAGGAAATGGCGGATCATCGGGATGGATAGCCAGTTTCACACCACATTCTTCTGCAACTGGAACAACTTCATTCAGAAAGTCAGCCAGGTGCTGCCTGTAATCTTCCTTACTGATCCGCTTGTATTTAGCAATATAATTCAGAAATGCTTTGATATAATCCTGCTCCGATTCACCAACTGCACCATCAATAAATGCCTGGGTAACAACGATAATATTATGTGCTAACTGCGTTTTATCTTCATTACTTAAATCCGCGTACTTTTCACGTGCGGCCTTAACCACTTCTTCCGGATAATCGTTTTCTGCACCCGGCCGCTCAATGATAAAAACATCAAACGCCACAAACAGAGCAAAATCGAAATACAGTGACTCAGCACCATTGGATAAAGTGTATGAAAGATCGGTTCGTGCCCAGTCCAGAACAGGCATAAAATTATAAACAACCCGGTCTATGCCACATTCCGCAAGATTTCGGATGGATTGTTTATAATTGGCGATCAGGAGATCATAATGTTCCGATTTTATTTTGATGCCATCAGAAACAGGCAGACTTTCGACCACACTCCAGCGCATTCCATGTGATTCAATGAGTGACTTTACTTCCCTTATGACCTCTACCGGCCAGACCTCACCATTCGGAATATGGTGCAATGCCGTTACAATACCTTCAACACCTATCTGCCTGAGTTCAGCCAGTGTAACCGGGTCATTTACCCCAAACCATCGCCATGTTTTCTCTAAAGCCATACCTCTGTATTTTTATCAAACGCCACTGTAAGCACTGAATCCACCATCTACAGGAATGATTGCACCTGTAATAAAGCTGGCTTCATCTGAACATAAAAACTGAACCAAGCCATTTAGCTCCGTAATATCACCAAAGCGTTTCATGGGTGTTTTAGCGATCACTTTTTTACTTCTTTCGGTTAACGATCCATCAGGATTAATTAATACTGCGCGGTTCTGATCACCAATGAAAAAGCCTGGTGCAACAGCATTTACACGGATCTTATCTCCAAATTTCATCGCCATTTCCATGGCCAGCCATTGGGTGAAAATATTGATCCCTGTTTTGGCAACCGAGTAACCCGGAACCCGTGTAATGGCAGAATATGTAGCCATAGATGAGATATTAATGATGCTGCCACTGCCACTTTTTGCCATTTCCTCACCAAAAATCATACTGGGCAAAACGGTCCCGTTGAGATTCAGATCCGTCACTTTTTTGAAATCTTCCATCTTCATGTCAAAAAAGGTCTGATCTTCAGTCAGCGTGGCTCCCGGCATGTTACCTCCTGCAATGTTCAGCAGAATATCTATTCGACCAAACTGATCCATTACGTCTTTTCTGACAGCTTTCACAGAGGCTTCATCAAGAATATTGCATGCAAAACCTTTTACTGTACCTGCTTGTTCCAGTTGCGTTATTTTATCATTCAATATATCTTCTCTGATGTCCACTAAGGCTACTTTAACGCCCTTCAGGAGTAAACTTTCAGCAATACTGCTGCCTAAAACGCCTGCGCCACCGGTAACAACAGCCACTTTACCTTCAATGCTAAAATTGGTTGGTTCCATATTCTGTTTTTTTGTTTTCAAAAATACAAATCATTTTATGCGGTCCCGAATTAAACGATCATTTTTAATTTCAAATGTCATTTTATACTCGGGAATTAATCGAACGCTTTCCACATTGGCCTCTTTGGCCTTTTCAGCTGCACCCTGTATATCAAAATAAACCCTTGTAGCATCTTTTAAAGGATCGATTTCCAGTGTCAGTATTTGACCGGCAGGATAGAAGCCCAGACGGTTTATTCCTGTTGACCATGTTGTTCCATTGTAGAAATCATCAGCAATCAAACGTCCATCGTGATACACTCTGGCCTTATTACCGGTATAATCAATCTCAAGATAAAGGTTGTTCAACCCTTCAGGATAATCATCGGGGAACATCAGGGCATATGTTATCCCGGTTATATCACAGACGTATTCAGGCCGCTGACCTTCAATGATTTTCGGAGCTTTGAATCCGTTGTAATCTGTCAAAAATGATGGATACCTGTAATTATCGTTTGCCAACCAGCTTTGATCAGAATAAATTGTTTCACGGTCCCTATTAAAATAATTTACCTCCAGCTTCGCAGCAAACATCTGCTGACTGGATTGGTATGGGAACTCAAGCAACAATTTGTTTTCCCCTTTTTGCACATATCCGGTCATATCTATAGTGTTCAGTCTGTTTGCTTTAATATTACTGTTTATCCATCTGGAATTAACCTGAACATGACTTGTTCCCTGGACATATATTGTTAATGTTGCGCTTTTTATATCCGAAGCGTTATTCAGCATAAACTCTTTCAGGAAAAAACGGTGCATCAGTTTGCTTTTACCGGTCGGGGGTTGACCTTCACTGCTGATCAACCATTTTGCACTATCCAGTGGTTTTGTCTCATGAACGCCCACTTTAACAGCCTGAACCGGGACATTGAAACTTTGTACGTTAAAAGAACCATTTTCAGTAAGCTGATAAATATCAAATGCTGCTGATGTACTGAATGCTTTAAGCTTTTCCTGATTCAAATACAGTCCCGCATCAGAAACAAAAAAATGTTTCTCCTCTTTTGCCCTAAGAAGCCATCCATTCAAAGCCTCTTTTTTATCCAAAACAATCACATTTATTTCGGAACCATCGTCTCCGGTAATACTAACCCTGGCAGATAATCCGGGTTTTATTCCTTTTACTACATAATTTCCTCCCGTTTTCTCTACCGGGTTGTTATGAAGTTTGATTTCACTAATGCCCTCTGCATCAAAGCACAGTTCAGGATCAACTCCAGGAGTTTCAAAAAATATCCAGGTATTATTCACCCTGCACATGGGTTGAACTGTGGCATAGCGCAGGGTTATCACACCCATCTTAAAATTTACCGGCCAGATAAACATGGCACTATCGGGAATATTTGTATTTTTTGATGGAAACGTAACGGTTTCGTTATGCAGTTCAGCCGAAAACTGAATATTTTTCTTTTCTCCTGATTTATTGTGTCTGCAGTAATTGGATACAAACAGAAAAGCCGATGATTGATCTGTTCTGAGAGCGCAATTCAGTTCATCCGGTTCAAAAGGAAACACAGGTTCCATGGGTGCCAGCCTGTCACCAAATTCATTTAAAAAATAATGCAGTTTTTTGACCTCAAAATAGGATCTATTAAGCTGACCCGATTCGCGGATAGCTGCCTGAAAATCGTAAGATACTACCGGATTGGTGTTCCAGTATCCGGTCTCTTCTTTGTTCTCTTCCAGTGTCGTCAGAATTCCATGGGGATTGGTTCCACCGGCAAACATGTAATAGCCGGGCAGATTACTACCTGAACCTATCTTAGACATGATAATCCCAGGTCCGTCTTTTGAATTGATGAATAAACGCCGGTGATCCGTGTTCATGATACCCACGCCTACTTCACAGGTAAAATACGGATATGCGTTGTTATCCACATAAGGCTTCTTAACCTGCACACCCTCATTCCCTATTGTTTCACTGTCCCTGAAGGGTTTAAACTCAAACTCATCACACGATGTGCCACGATTCAGATCTGTCTGCCATGGTGCATCCGGATAGCCACCATACAAGGGAATAACCTCATAGGCCGGCACAGACGCATTGCCCCAGCCTGTTACGGTATACAAAGGTACATCAAACCCATATTTTCGTGCCGTATTTTTCAGCCATAAAATGTGTGCTTCGCCTCCTCTTCCACGCCTGTATTCATTTTCGAGCTGAACGCCGATCACCGGTCCGCCATCTTTATACATCAATCCGTTTAACTGTAAGCCTATTTGCTTATACCATCCTTCAGCATAATGCTGGTATTCCGCATCATTCGACCTGTCCTTTATTTCAGGATTAGTCAGAATCCAGTCCGGTGTGCCACCATTACGAACCTCAGCATGTACCCAGGGCCCTATACGAGGATAAAACCATAAATCATGTTTCCGGCACAATTCTGCAAATGCTCTAAGATCCTTATTCCCTGACCAGTCAAAATGTCCTTCTACCTCTTCGTGGTGTATCCATACTACATACGAGGCTACAATATTAATTCCGCAGGCCTTCATTTTCAGTAACACATCTTCCCACTGATTCCTGGGAATACGTGAATAATGGCATTCGCCCATCACCGGAATAACGGGTTGTCCATTCAGCGTAAGGTAGCGGTTATTCACTTTCAAAGCTTTACCTTCCGGCCCCGGATCACCCATCCTAAGCTGATTATGAATAACATCTTTAGTTGCAGAAACTGACGTTTTAAAGGTGATTGTACGGCTTTCAGATGGTACACCAAAAGCTGTTACCAATAGTATAAGTAAGACGTATTTTATTTGCATATCATACGATTATTGTGCATTTCAGAAGACTAAATATCATCATTGTTTTCAACCTCATAAATCTACCAGATCTGGTAATCGTGCAATAAACGATTGCTTTCTAAATCCTTATTCCCGATTTAACCTCATCCTTACCTTTTACTTTTTGTACGGTTAGGTTGTAACTCGTCCGGGTTCTCTTTTGTATACATCTCCACTTTCTGTCGATTTTTCTTTTCAAACAGTTCGGAGACTGTAGCTGCGGACAGGTAATCTTTTGGGTTAAACTGCTCTGAATTCATATACTTAACAATACTTTGCCGGAGCTGTGCTGAAGCCGGACCATTGTCCTTGTCTATATTCAGTGTTGTAACCACCAGTTTCCCATTTCCCACTTTGGCTTCGAACAGTTGTGCCAGACGACGGCTTAAAAACCAGGTGTCAATGGGTTGTACCATAGGTCTGAAAGCCGGTGGAAAACTATCTATATTCATCACCTGCCGACCGGAAACAATCGCCCACCACTGATAGTCGCTGTGATACGATGTTGGGAAATCCCTGAAGACCGGATGTTCATCCTCCACCAGAAAGCCGGTAGTATGTGGTGGTCGCATCTTAAACCATGACGTATTCCAGAAAACCGGAGTAAAGTAGGCGACTACATCTTTGCCATGTTCCACCTTGCTGTTTGCATCAAGCAGAACCTTACCTCCTTCTTCAAGCTTTTTCAGCGCTGCCTGATCAAGAGTAGAAGTATAGTAAATCTCATCGTTTTTTACCTCCGGAAGTATTGACGGATAAACCCAGAAATCCCATGCGTTTTTATGATTGTCAACATCGAATTCGAGCCTGCAGTGTGTTGCCCTGATAATTGTATTCAGGGAATACGAAATTTTTCCTATCGAGCTCAGTTGCCCGGTTTTTACATTCGTTTCAGGGAAACTGCTTTTTAATAACGTATCTCCATCTGCCGTTGTGATGGTATATTCAGGTTTAACATTTTTAAGATCATATTGCCCGTAATGTGAGACCTTAAGCGGACAATTCAGTGTTTCATTGTTTGTAAACACAAATTTATCGAACAGAGCCAGCGGCACGGTTTCACCATTAAACCTTCTGATTTCTTCTTTAGTAATATAGCCTTTCTCCTGCCAGAACACATTTAACAAACCAATGATGGCTGATCCCTGTCCCGGGAAATCTGTTAAGCCCAGCAACTGGTATCCATCAAGTGTTTCAGATCTCCGCTGACCTTCAATTTCAGCTTTATAGCACAAGGCCTGTAACTTCCCTGAAGCCATTAAAAAATCCTCAGCCTGATCGCCCATGTGATGATCCCTCAGGATATCCCTGAACATCTCGAAATTTTTCGCTTTATAGATACCGGTATACTCATCAATCTCAGAGAAATCAGGAAATACACAATACTGTCCCATCTCATGGGTAATATACGGTCGGCTTTCATCGGCAATGCGATTGTCGTAATTAAAATCAGCTGAAGGCCTTTGTTTAAACGGCAACCCACGGGGATAAGAACGTACAATAAATTCACTTTCCGGATTAACACTCCAGCTTTTACCAATACAGGCTGCGGTGTAAATCCTACGCTTATCTTCCCTTTTACGAATCTTCAGGTCTTTATCCAGAAACGGTACATATGCCCCGTATGGTTCATTGCAGTAGGCCCATAAAAGAAATGACGGATGGTTTCCATAAGCTTTTATGATGCGATCTGTTTCCTTTATGATATAATCATCTATCGGGCGGCCTTTACCCAGTGCTGTCCCGTGGTTTGGCCAGCTTGCGGCTTCAGGCTGAAGATAAATGCCGATTTCATCAGCCGCGGTAAAAGCAGCTTCAGGTGGGCAATTGGAGTGAAACCGAACATGATTCAGGCCACTCTCCTTGCACACTTCAAAAATCTTCTTCCAGGACTCAACATCGGTCGGTGGATAACCGGTCAGTGGAAAAGCACCACATTCCAGTGTGCCACGGAGGAATATTGGTCGATCATTGAGGACAATCTTTCCATCCCTGATCCCGATGTGCCGCATTCCAAAAGTTTTTTCAGTATAATCTCCTGTTTTATCTTTGGTAATAAGAGAAACATGCATTCGGTACAGATTAGGCGTAAATTCATCCCAGAGTTTCATATTATCACCCATTGCGTATTCCAGTTCCAGTGTTTGAGTTGTCCCCTGAAGTTGCACCGTTTTGACAGTTTCGTGCAGGTGCTTTGCCTTCGAATCAACCAATCCGGCCTGAAGTTTAATTATGGCCTCTCCTGCCTTTGCATCTGTATTTTTAATCTGAATGACTGCCTTAACACTTTTATTCTCAACATCAGGATACAGCTGTACATCATCAATAAAAACATCAGACTTCGCTTCCACATACAAATTACCCACAATGCCATTCCAGTTGCCCTGAGTATGATCCGAAATACTATGTGAATCGGGTCCCACATTTACTTTATCACTTCGGTTATCAACCTCAATTGTAATATAATTCAATCCGGTTTTAAGGAATGCTGTAATATCAAATTCATGTGGTGTTGACAGGCTGTTTTCTTCCCCTGCTTTTCCATCGTTAACCCATACCGTGGTTTGCCAGTGCGGACGTTCCAGGTAAAGTACAACATGCTTTCCTTGCCAGTCCTCAGGAATACGGACTTCTTTCCGATACCAGGCAGCACCTTTGTAATACTTATTGGGTGTGAGCCAAAATGGAAACTTAATATCGCCTTCCTTCCTGTATTTTGCCAGATCCGGATTAAAGTAGAACGAGCTGTCATAAATAGAACCCGTCCAGGGTGTATGCAGATCCGGGATAAAACCTTTATCATTGGTCATCATGGATCCGGGCAACTGAACCGTTTCATCAAATGATTTTGTGTACCATTCTTCATTTTGTCCTACATCATTCCCGTCCATCGCAAATTGCCATTCACCCGAAAGATCTATGCGTTGTACAGCATTGGAACAAGCTGATGCAAGGATAATCACCATAAAACAAAGCACAGAAATCCGCATGGGCAACGTGTTAAATTATAAACTGATAAACCTAACAAAACTACCAACAAATAACAGGATTACAAATTAAAATTTATATCCGCCGCATAATGCTTTCAACCGAAAGGAAAGGCTTTTAGTCTTCCGATGTATGTTCAGAAATATCTTTTCACTGTTTCTAATTTTCTTAAATTTACAATGGCTCACCTGCGACTCTTTATCCGTTTGATACGTCACAATAAAGTCCGGAATTACTACCCTCTGTCTCTGTTTACAAGTATTACTCTCTGTTTGGAAACCTTAAAATATAATGTCATGAAAAAGTTTAAAAAAATTCTTGGCTACGGCTTTCTGGCGATAGTCGTGGTTGTTATTGGTTTTGTCCTATACCTGAAATTTGCCTTACCAAACATACCTGTACCCGAAAATGTAACAGTTGAAATAACACCGGAACGTGTTGCACGTGGCAAGTATCTGGCAAACAGCGTAATGCTTTGTATGGACTGTCATTCCCAAAGGGACTGGAATACATTTTCGGGTCCACCCAAACCAGGTACACAGGGAGAAGGAGGCGAGGTATTTAACCAGGAAATGGGCTTCCCCGGGAAATATTATGCTAAAAATATTACACCAGCCGCATTGTCTGACTGGAGTGACGGGGAACTTTTAAGAGCTATAACCAGCGGTGTTAACAAAGATGGAAAGGCACTTTTCCCTGTTATGCCTTACCCGAACTATTCAAAACTGGATAAAGAGGATATATATTCTGTTATAGCATATCTGAGAACCATTGATCCGCTTGAGAATAAAGTTCCGGAATCAGAATCGGATTTTCCCATGAGTCTGATTATTCATACCATCCCCATGAAACCCGGGTTTACCAGTCGCCCTGATAAAAGTGACATCGTGGCTTACGGTAAATACATGACCACAGCAGCCTCATGTACCGATTGCCATACTCCTATGGATAAGGGTCAATATATTATGGATAAACAGTTTGCCGGTGGCATGGAGTTTCCATTGCGCACCGGAGGTAAAGTCTATTCTGCCAATATTACACCAGACAAAAAGACAGGCATAGGCAACTGGACTGCAGAAAGTTTTGTTGCCCGGTTTAAAATTTACGCAGATAGTTCGTATACGCCACAGAACATTCACTCCGGTGATTTTAACTCTGAGATGCCGTGGCTTATGTACAGTACCATGGATGAGTACGATCTGAAAGCTATTTTTGCCTATTTGCAAACCGTAAAACCGGTATCCGCTAAGGTCACGAAATTTGTACCGGAATAAACGGATTATTAATTAGTGTTGTCTACTGCTAAATATTCTGAATTTAAGGCCATTAAGTTGTTTCAAAACAAGTTTTGGAACTGATTTTGATGCCATTATTGTCAAAAAACTTAAGGTCATGAAAAAGAGATTTTTGATAATGATGTTAGCACTCATGCCATTGATATTTTTCTCAAACGGTATGGGTCAGGATAGCAGGGCCGATCAAAAACAATTAGAAAAACGCGAGGCAAAGGCTCAGCTTGAAAAAGAATACAATCAAACCCGGGACATGCTCCACAACAGGGATTTTGTTCTTGAAGCAGATCATCTGATGGATAAATGGGGTAACCGTGCCTGGGTAAGCTCTTCAATCAATTTTGTTATGGTGGATTCTACAGAAGCCGTTATACAGATAGGTTCGAACTACAGGCTCGGGCCCAATGGTGTTGGAGGAGTCACCGCTAAAGGTAAAATTACAAAATGGTCTGTTAAGGAAAATCCTAAAAATGCATCGTTTTTTGTTCAGATGAATGTTATGACCGGCATAGGCATCTATGATGTAAGTTTCAGCATAAGTGCCGGAGGTATATCAACAGCCAGTGTTACGGGATTACGCCCGGGACGTCTTACTTTTGAAGGCGATGTTGTTCCGCTGGAATATTCCGGCGTATTTGAAGGACAGTCAATTTAAACTGTACAAGTATAGCGAATGAGAACTGGTTTTAAGTAAAGAGGGAAACGGATTGTTTTCCCTGCTATTTTAGTAACATTTGAACGTCAGCCGTATTGTTGCGGCTGACGTTTTTTGCATGTTCCCAACCCTAAATTTACTGTTGCTCACCTACCACAGCCTTAATCATCACAGAATTTGTTAACTTTACCGATAGTAGCCGGATTAACATCAGGATTGTTGAAAATCCCTGATTTTTCTTCCATTACGTGAATCTGAGAGTTTACCGTTTAAAAAGCAAACATGCCCCATGGCACAAACATTATATTATAAAAGCGCATGAAAACACTGTTAACTTTAATTTTAACCGCAGCAACCTTCTTTCAGGTTTCTGCACAGCGGTGGATACCTGAAGTCAGGGAGAATATCCCGTTGGATTCTATCCGTCTTAGTGATCCATGTATTCTGGCAGATCAAAACACACAGATGTATTACATGACCGGAACAGGTGGTCTGCTCTGGAAAAGTAAAAATCTGAAAGAATGGACCGGCCCGTATATTGTAGCTAAAACAGATCCCGATTCCTGGATGGGACCACGGCCGATGATCTGGGCTGCTGAATTGCATCAGTACAAAGGAAAGTATTATTATTTCGCCACATTTACCAACAGAAGCGTGAATATCGATACTGTTCGTGGCAATGTCATAAACAGAAGAGCCAGCCATATACTGGTCAGTGATACACCGGATGGTCCGTATGTACCCATGGATGATCCTACCTATCTTCCGGCAGACAAACCAACCCTTGATGGCACATTCTGGGTGGATAAGGACGGAAAACCATATATGATTTACTGCTATGAATGGTTGCAGAACTTGGATGGTACAATTGAGAAAATAGAACTGAAACCTGATCTGTCAGGCAGTGTAGGAGAAGGTAAACTACTGTTCAGAGCCAGTGATTCACCCTGGAGCAGGGAACGCGATGAAAATGGAAACGTAAAACCGAATAAGGTTACGGATGGTCCATATCTTTTTAAAACCGGAACCGGCCGACTGGGAATGATCTGGACCAGCTGGGTTTATGATGTATATACGCAGGGCGTTGCATATTCAGAAAGTGGTACACTTGATGGACCATGGATTCAACAGAAGGAACCGATAACACCGGCTAATTTTGGCCATGGCATGTTGTTTAAAACGTTGGATGGAAAAGATCTGATGTCGGTTCACAGCCATAAAAAAGTAAACGGACGAACTGTCAGAATTCCGCATCTGTTCGAAGTGGATCTGTCCGGTGATAAGTTAGTGGTTAAAGGGCCATATCAACCTTAAAATATAAATAGAGTCAGCCTGTAAAAAGGCTGACTCTTTCATTTTCCTGTTTTTACTTTAGGTAAAACCCCTGCGATATAGTTCTAGTTTTTCATGATGGTCACTTTTATCATCTCATCCACCATTGGGTAAGGGAACCCGTCATTCACCATCATCACGTTTCCGCCTTCAACGGTGTTGGCCTGCGTTTGCGTTCCGGGATATTCATTCACTTCCGTTCCTGCATCCCATAAGCTGAACCATTTCGTGATGTCTTTCATTCCCGGTGAAGATGATAATGTGAATCCGGTATCTCCCGTACCTAAGAACAGGTCGTTTGAGGCACCAAGCATACTCGCTATACTCAGGCGCTGTCCGGGATAGGCTTCAAATGAAAAAATATACTTTTCTCCCGGGAAAATTGGTGCCGGAGCAGCAGCACCATCAGGAGTATTATAAACGCCAGTCTGATAACCTTCACCCATCAGAGAGGTATGAACTACGGAAGGATCACCCATTTCGGCCAGTTGTTCGAGGCCTTCACCATAATCCGGTGTGTTGTTTGTAAATATTGGCATCTCCTTATTATCATGTACCACAAATACGCCCGGTGCAATCGGAGATACATAGCCACTGTTCATCGCAAGATAATCACCTAATACCGATGCATTTCCTGTTTCAGCCAAATCTTCAAGTCCTTTACCATAATCTGCCGTTCCTTTTTCAAACAGGGGATTATCCATGCTGTGAACCACCCATGCCACGGGTGATATCGCTGTTGTACTTCCACCCATGTTATCAATAGTCACCGTAAACATATGGTTACCGTTGTATTCAAGAGTGACCATCAGGTTAGTTGCTACGGTACCGTAATCGTAACCATCACCCACATCCGACATGAGCATAACCGTACCTGTTTCATCCGCACCATCATGCATATTGCTCATACCCGGCATCTGGTTCATTTCGGTTCCGGCATCCCAAAGCATGACACTGGAGGTTATATCACCGGTTACCGGATTGCCGCCACTGTACAAATTGATACCCATACCATCCGGAGCATAAAATCCATCGTTTGAAAACCCATACATGGTTGCAAAGGACAACATATGCTTAGGTCCGGCATAAAACGAAAATTTATAGGAATGCCCCGGTAAAGCAGGTCCCGGATCTGATGCGCCTTCCGGAACAGCAACAACACCAGACTGAAAATAACTGTAGGCATTGAATACGTTTTCAACGGTTACAGTATACATCGCCTTTTTATGAGAATGTTTTCCGTCATGAATCTGATTATATTTTTCACAAGACACAAAAAATAATCCGATCATTGTAAGTCCAAAAGTTAAACGTAGTAGTTTCATAATACTGATTTTTAAAATTTATCTACGACGAAGTTCCGGGAAAACTATCACAGAAAAGTCACAGAATCTACACGTTTCCATAAAAAAATTCCCGGAAAGTAATTTCCAGGAATTTAATTATGAGTCAGTTACAGAAATGTCTTTTTAGAACCTTTTTGTATAGCCATGGCAGTAAGGCGTACCTCCTTTCCGGTCATAATGATCCTGGTGATAATCCTCAGCTTTGTAGAATGTTGTAGCCGGTGATAATTTGGTCACTACATTAAAACCTTTGTCTTTCAGTATGCCAATGAGTTTCTCTGCTGTATTTTTCTGATCCATATTCCGGTAAAAAATTTCTGACCTGTACTGATCCCCAATATCGGGGCCCTGACGATTCATCTGTGTCGGATCATGAATTTCAAAAAATAGCCTGGCCAGTGTTTCATAATCCGTCTTTTTCGGATCATAAACGATCTCAACAGCCTCTGCAAAACCTGTTGTATGGCTGCATACCTCTTCATAAGTCGGATTTTTAATATGTCCTCCGATATAGCCATCGACAGCATCAAGTACACCCGGTGCTTTTTCCATATAATATTCCACACCCCAGAAACAACCACCGGCAAATATGGCCGTATCGGAAGTGGCATCTTTGGGTGGATGAGACGGAATAAAAACCAGACTAACGGAATTTACGCAGTGCCGGGTATTTTTTGGTGTAAAACCTTCACCGGTAAATACATGTCCCAAATGTGCACCACAATTGCTGCAGGTGATCTCTGTTCGCATACCATCCGGATCGGGAGTTCGTGTCACTGCTCCCGGAATCTCATCATCAAAACTTGGCCAGCCACACTGTGCATTAAACTTATCTGATGACCTGTATAATTCGGCTCCGCAACGTTTACAAACATATACCCCTTCCTGCCAGAAATCTTCATACTTTCCTGTATAGGGACGCTCGGTTCCTTTATTAACGATCACGCGTTCTTCAGCCCGTGTTAACGGTCGAAAATAGCGACTGTCTTCTTTCTGCTTATCTTTTCCGGTTTGCGCACACCCGGTGAAGGTGATCACTGCCAGAACCATCATATTTATGATCCGTTTCATTTTCATTTCCTTTTTATGTTCATTCAATGGCATTACTCCGCGATAATTTTCATCTACAAAATTCATCATCAAAGATCACAGGAATATCACAAAGCCTTCAAATTTTTCCCAATTTTGAAAATAAGTCAGAGCGGAGAAGTGGAGTGCAACAGTTAGAACCAATAACCCCTGTTAATAGTTGTACAGCTTAAAATGAAAAATATATAATTTATTTAACAATCAAAAGCGGTTCTTATATATTTCAAGAATGATTTCCGTCGCATGACGTGCTGATTCACCCGTTATCAATGGTTCTTTATTTAAGCGTATTGCATCAACAAAATCCTGAATAATAAATTCATGATTAGAGGTGTCATTCACGACAGCAGTTGCCGATCCGGTGTGCTGGTTCATGGCAGACTTAACGACGGACGGATTTTCTGTTCCTTCAATTTCCCACCGTGTTATCACATCATTCTCCATCACCAGAAATCCCTTATCGGTGTAGATTTCCAGTTTTGCCGGAAAGCCCGGCTTTGTTGCTGTTGAGGCCGTAATGGTGCCTATCATCCCTTCCGGGTGAACACAAATTACTGCTCCGTGATCTTCTACCTCAATGTTGTGTACAAAGGTTCCCATGCTGCTCACCAGTTTTTGTGGTCTGCCAAAAAACCAGTAATACAGGTCTATATAGTGTGAGGCCTGCTGAATAAAAGGCCCACCACCGTCAATGTCCCATGTTCCACGATATGCAGAGGAGTTGTAGTAGGTATCATCCCTGTAGTTTTTCACTGAAAGATCAACGGAGAAAATTTTCCCAAGCTTTCCCTGATCAATCAGTTTTTTTACAACCGGATTATCAGAACTATAACGGCGCTGGTAGGTAACACCCAGCTTCACATTGTTTTGCTGGCACGCAGATATCATTTCATCTATCGCCTTTGTGGAAATATCGATAGGCTTTTCACATAATATATGCTTCTTTAGCTGTGCAGCTTCAACCGCCCCAATATGATGTAACCCATTTGGTGTACAGATTATAACTGCATGGAATTCAATATTCACACTGTCGAGGGAATGAAAAACCGGCAGATTCTCTAAAGCGGTAGTCTTTTCTGATTGGCGTGACACAAATGCAACAACCTCTGCTTTCTCAATTTTACGGATCGCAGAAACATAAGTGTTGGCAATATTTCCACTGCCGATAATTACAAATTTGATCTTCTCATTCATGGTTTTTAATGTAAAAGATTCATCCCTTATTTAATCTCAATATCAAGTTGCCGCCCCTCATTATAAGCTTTTTTATCCATATCAGAACCAACCGCCATGCCGATAGTCATGCCAATGGGTATTCCAATTCCGATAAAAGCCATATTTTTCAGACTTGCGCCAAATGCTACGCCTAATGGCACTCCAAAAGCAGCCATCCCAAGTGCCATCCACTGATTACGATAATGGTTTTTGGGAACAATCTTTAGTTCCTTTTCCATAAGTTTAATCAATGTGTTCTGTACTGCCCGTAATTTTTTATGAAAATCAGGACCGGGAATTTTAACCGCATTTATCTTATCTGTTTCAGCATTAATCATGCTGATGATTCTGTCCGGTATATCTTTTGTTTTTATTGCCAGGATAAGATTGTTGAGTTGCAGGTGTGCCTTTCGCATCTTCGCGTCTTCAGTATAATCCGGAAGTGGTTGCAGTTCATTTATCTTCATAAACATCTACTGTTTAAAGTCACCGATAAATTTATAAACAATCACAGGGAAATAAAAATTATAGCTTGAATAACAGGTATACTATTGTTAGTGTACATGATTCCAAACAGGTCTCCTTTTTCTGCCTAATCTTTTCTGCCAAGCTTAAGTATCCGGAACGCTCCACGCATAACAAGAATAAATACGATGGATCCGATAACGAGGTCCGGTTTATTGGATTGCAGCACCTTAACCAATATGGCCGCTGCAATTACTCCCAGGTTAATGATTACATCGTTGGATGTAAAAATCATGCTGGCCTTCATGTGAGCTTCTTCCTTACTATTGGATTTCTGCAGCATATAAAGACATATTCCATTGGCAAGCAATGCAAAAATAGACACGATAATCATCGTGGTAAAATCAGGGAGATGTGCACTGCCGATAAAACGCCTGATGACTTCCATAAAACCAAGCACGGCAAGCAGAATCTGAAAATATCCTGCAAGCCTGGCAATATTCTTCTTTCTCACCAGGGTGCCTCCCACTGCAAAAAGGCTTAAACCGTACACAAATGAATCTGCGAGCATATCAAGACTGTCAGCCACTAATCCCATTGATTTGGAAATAAGTCCTGTTGATATTTCTATGATGAAGAAAACAAAATTAATGACCAGCACTGCCCAAAGTACAATTCTTTGATTTGCAGCTTCTTCAATATCAGAAGGAGCAATCTGTTCTGTTGCTAATTTTTTCATACCCAAATTCAGACTGTTTAATGCTTTTTCAATGGCATGAATATGCCCGTTATGGTAAACGGTTAATTGCCTTTGGGATAAATTGAACTCCATATTTTCAATATCCGGGTTCCCATCGAGTTTCATTCGGACAAGCCTCTCTTCCGAAGGGCAATCCATTTTATCGATTCGAAAAATCGTTTTATCCATTTCCATTCCAGCATTTTCATATGCATTAAAACGAATAAACGGGATTAATTGTTGATAACAATGCGCATTAATAAAATCCTAAAGGATAAAATCAGTAGAACAGAACGATGGAACTTACTCTCTGACAGTCAACTGGTTTACACCTTGTATTTTGATTTTCCTTAATTTTTAAAGGCTTATGATGCGAATAAATTAGTATTTTTGGGAAAACAGTAAGGATTTGAAATGACTCAGGAATTTATAGAAAATGCTACATTACTTGTAACACTTTCATTTCTTTATGGCATTATTGAATGGTACAAACGCGATCTAAACCGGTTATATCACTTAACCAGTGGTTTATTATTCGGTCTTATAGCCATTGCAGCTATGATGAATCCGTTTGTCTATGATCAGGGAACCATATATGACGGCCGATCGGTGGTTCTGACCCTGGCCGGCCTTTGGGGCGGGGGTCTGACAGTGCTTATTTCAGCTGCCATATCGGCTGCTTACCGGATATACCTGGGTGGAGCCGGCACATTACCAGGACTCGCAACCATCCTGGTGTGCAGTGGCATCGGTTTACTGTTCCGCTATTACCTCAGGGAAAAACTGTACAAAATAAACTTCTGGCAATTCCTGCTTATCGGAATTATTTCCCATGTTTTCATGCTGCTTTCACAAATTGTACATCCTGAGCTCAAATTCAGTTATCTTTTCAATCAGCTATGGGTGCCGGTACTAACAGTATTTCCATTGGCATTTGCCATTATTTCCATTTTAATCCAGTTAATTGAAAACTATATAAAGAACTTCAATGCCAATAAGGACGGTGAGGCATTATACCGCACCACATTGATGAGCATTGGAGATGCGGTAATTTGTACAGACACCCGGGGAAAAATCACCCAGATGAATGAAGTTGCAGAAAAACTGACCGGTTGGAAGTTTAACGAGGTGAAGGGGAAAAACCTGGAAACGGTTTTCCATATCATACACGAGGAGACCCGTGAGACCGCAGAAAACCTTGTTGAGAAGGTTATAAAGAGTGGAACCGTTGTTGGTTTGGCAGAACAGACGCTGTTAATTTCAAAAAACGGAAACGAGTTTCCTGTGGCTGACAGTGGTGCGCCCATAAAAAACAGTGAAGGTAAAACGATTGGTGTGGTGATTGTTTTCAGAGATCAGACAGATGAGCGAAAATACCAGAATGAACTCAAGGCGAGTGAAGCTCGCTACAAGGAACGTGAATTCTGGCTAAGAGAATCGCAAAGGGTCGGCAAAATTGGCACCTACGATCAGGATATCATAAATAACCACTGGACTTCTTCTGTTGTACTGGATGAAATTTTTGGAATCACAAAAAGTACGCCTCATACACTTGAGAGCTGGAATAAACTGGTGCATCCTGATCACAGAAAAGAGATGATGGAATACTTTATCAATTATGTGGTTAAAGGAAAACACCCGTTCGAAAAGGAGTATAAGATTATCCGGCATAATGATCAGGCTGTCCGCTGGGTATTGGGAAACGGTGAACTGGAATTTAATGCCAAAGGGGAACCTGTAAGAATGTTTGGAACAATACAGGATATTACAGACCGGAAAAACTATGAAATACAGCTACAGGAAAGTGAAGAATCTTATCGCAATCTGTTTGATAATCATGCGGCCATTAAATTTCTTTTAGATCCCGATAACGGTGACATAGTTCAGGCCAATAAAGCGGCTTCAGAATTTTATGGATGGAGCATTCAGGAACTGAAAAAAATGAATATCGCTGAGATCAATGTTTTATCCAAAGATGAGATCAGGCATAAAATGGATTTGGTCCTGACGAATAAAAAAATATTTTTCGAACTTAAACATCGGCTCAAAAACGGGGAAATAAGAGATGTGGATGTCTATGCCAGCAAAACAGAGTATAAAGGGAAGAACCTTCTGCACAGTGTTGTTCATGACGTAACAGAGAAACGGAAGCTTTTTAATGATCTTGTAATTGCCAAAGAGAAGGCAGAAGAGAGTGAACGCTTAAAGTCGGCTTTTCTGGCCAATATGAGTCATGAAATAAGGACCCCGTTAAACGGCATACTGGGCTTTACCAATCTGCTTACCGAAAGTGATACGTTGACGAAAGAAAACAGGCAGGAATTTGGAAGAATCATAAACAAAAGTGCTCAGGGCCTGCTGAAAATAATCAATGACATTCTTGATATTTCAAGACTTGAAACAGGAAAAATTGTTTTTGATGAGTATGTTTTTGAAATCGGTACAATGCTTTCCAGTATCAATGCCATCTATCAGAATAAAATTAAAGAGTATAAAAAACCGGATGTATCCGTAAATGTAATAATACCTCCAAATCCGGTTTATTTAAACAGTGACGAGAATCGCCTCACCCAGGTCATTACGAATCTTCTGGACAATGCAATTCGGTTTACCCATAAAGGTAGTATCGATTTTGGATTCATTATGAAAGACGATAAGACAGTCGAGATTTTTGTATCTGATACCGGTATCGGAATACCGGAAGACAAGCAGCAAATTATATTTGAACGGTTCAGTCAGGCCGATAATAATACCACCCGAAGTTACGGTGGAACAGGTCTTGGACTTGCCATTGTTAAAAAACTGACGGAAATGATGGGAAGCAAAATTAATCTGGCATCAGAACAGGACAAAGGTTCAAAATTCTGGTTTCAGATGCCGGTTGCGCTATTGCCCCAGAAGGAAGTTGAGTCCGCAGCTAATGAGAAAATACGGACGAAAAAACAGGTAAACACAGAACAAATTCTTGTTGTAGAAGATGATCTGGCAAGCAAAGTTTACTATGAAGAAATTCTGAAAGAGTCCTTTTCAAATATTCTGTATGCCGAAACCGGCCAGGAAGCCATGATGCTTTTCAACAAAACTAAACCGGATATCATACTGATGGATATTGGGTTACCTGATATTAACGGACTGGACCTTGTGAAAAAGATACGGGAAACAGACGAGGATGTAATAATTATTGCACAAACAGCTTACGCTTTGCCCGGAGATGAACGCAAAGCTCTCGATGCCGGCTGTAACAGTTACCTGCCAAAACCGGTGAAAGAAGAACAGTTACTTCAGACCGTCAGACATTACCTTGGGTAATCTGTTTTACTGCATGCAGAGCGAACCCGTCTGAAAACTGGAAACTATGGAACAACAATTTTACCAGTCTGTACTTCACCGTTTGAAAAAACCCTGATAATTTTAATCCCGCTCTCACGGCATTCAAACTCTTCATAAGAATTTCTTATCTGACGCTTTTCCATCAGTTTTCCCCGGATATCATACAAGGTAACGGTTCCATTTTCAGGCAATACTGTGATCCTGATTCTTTTATCTACAACATCAGCTTTCCAACCCATGTTATCCACTACTTCGTAAGAGATTGCGGTCTCTTCAGCAGGTTGCAGTAAGCGAACGTAAAATAATCCACCGGCTATATTAGATGAATTAATGGCCTGAAATTTTACGGTGATCTGTTCCTTCCCTTCCGTCATGGAATTTGGTATCGGGTATTCCACATTCATAAACTGATCCATATTCCACTTCCCGATTAAGTTCTCTGTAGTCAGCTTCACACCGTCGATTAAAATGTCGAATGTACGGCTGCCAAAGGTTTCATTTCCCCAGTAACGAACCATTAACGAGAGATCCTGTTTCCCCAGGGTGCTGAATGAATAACTGATATATCCCCCATTCGTGGCATCGCGCCAGAATTCATTCTGCCAGTTTCCGGTATTGGAGTTGGTACTCTGCAGGTTGTGATCCACCTCCGGCTGCTGTTCACCGGGTGCTACCTGATCCACTGTCCGTGCATCCAGTTCCAGTTCTGCCTTCTCAATTTCAGCCAGACTATCCAGTACGCTCTGATACTGATCCTTGTTCAGGGTCAGCCAGTACATCATGTACCTAGCGTCATGTATTTTGTAGAACGGTTCCAGTACCAGATCTCTATCTTCTGCATCAGGAAACAGATCATTTGCTTTAAAGTGCAATGGCTCCCCTTCTACAGGAACTATTTTTGCAGGGATGCTGTCCCTATCAGCAACAAGCACAGGAGCCTGATCCAGGGGCATCAGGCTGCCACTGGCAATATGTCCCCAGCGACTGTCATCCGCAATAAGTCCGGCCATATCCCGGGTTCCGGTTTTTGCACCAAGCAGTACAGGACCATGCATGATGGCCACGTAGCGGGATACGTTGGGAAGCTGCTCAATTGTATTATGCATGGGCAGTAAAACCTTCACAGTATCTCCGTCACTCCATGTGCGCTGAACCGGGATGTAGGTTTGTGGATCTGACTGCACATCAAGCGTATCGTGGTTAACAATAATTTTCAGTTCACCTGCATTAACCCACTTTGGTGAACGAACTTTCAGTGTAAAATCGGTTGGTGCAACCGCAGATACAATTAAAACGGTCTGCTCTTCCTCAGGAAAAGATGTCTCCTGTCTTAGCGTTAAACCTTTTTCTTTCCAGTTAAGCTCTGATGCAATAAAGAGGTTGAGATAGAGAGATTCGTCATCATGTGTATAGATAAACTCACCATATTTACCATGATTTTCCATACCGGTTCCAACACAACACCACATGGCTTTGTTGGGCGCAGAATAAACCCGGTAGTGCTGAGGACGTGCCGGCGTAAAGTAAACATATCCACCATGTTCCGGATGCTGGGTGGAAAGAATATGATTCAACATCGCTCTTTCATAAAAATCAGCGTATTTGGCCTGAGGATCAATACGAAACAGATCTTCTGTCAATTTCAGCATATTGTTGGTATTGCAGGATTCGGGTCCTTCCACATCGTTGATATAATCCATGGAGGCAGAAGCCTGTGGAAAATATTCCTTCCGGCTGTTGCCTCCAAGTGCAAGGCTGCGGTTTTGTGTCACGGTCTGCCAGAAAAACTGTCCTGCATTCGTGTATGCCACATCTTTGGTCAGTTCTGCAATTCGCTGAAATCCGACAGCTTTAGGCACCTGTGTATTGGCATGTTTGTTATCCAGGTTGTCAACATGAACAGCCATGCTGTTTAAAATCTGCTTATGTGAAAACCGTTTCGCCGCTGTGATATACTTTGCTTCACCGGTCATCTGGTAAGCATCAGCCAGTACCTCATTCATGCCACCATGTTCTGTATTCAGCATGGTTTCCATCTGCGCATCAGATAAACCGGAAGTGATCGAAATGGCCCAGTCACAAAATTTCAGGAATACTTCCTTCGCGGTTTCATTATTACCATATAGCCAGGCATCACGTAAGCCGGCATACGTTTTATGCAGATTGTACCAGGGAACCCAGGCTGCAGTATAGTTGCTGAAATTCCCTGTTTTAAATGTTGACCATACCGAATTACCTGAAGGAACACCTCCGGCATAACCGACACCCCATGCTGGATATTTAACTGCGTTTGCATCCTGGCAGGATTTCAATTCATCCACCATATAATCCATGCGTTGCTTACAGGTTGTATTGCCGGTAGCCGCATAATTGATAGCCATTGCCGTAAGATAATGTCCCCCGATGTGTCCGTCAAGTCCGATCCAGTTGGGATAACTGGTTGCTTTTGCGGATAAACCTGCTTCCTTGCGATAAGGAGCAAGTAAGCGATCCACATCATATTTCAGAAGCGTCTGGATATTCAGATCCTCCGCATGTTTAAACGGACCATCCAAAAGCGTAACATCTCCCAGTGGAAACTCATTGGTGTAAAGTTTATCCTGTTGTTCACCGGTAATTTCAAACGGGTTTTCAACCGTGTAATTCAGCGTATATATTTTTGATTCTGAGCCATCTACAGATGTGATTGTTATCACAGACACCCCTGTTCCTGTAGTGATATCAACCGCTTCATTTCCTGAAACAGCAACACCGGGTACAGCCGGAACCACTTCCGGATTGACCGATGTGGCACCAACAGGCAGTGTCACCGCATAGGTTAGAGAGTCAGGATTAAAATCCGGTTCAAACTGCCCATCTGTGACTTTAATATTCAATAGAGAGACATTGGTTTTCACTTCTTCAGTTAACTCACCGATATAGGTCAGCGTAAAATTATCCACCTTGAACCATCCATGACCATCTCCAGAAGTAAGGTTTGGAAAAGCATATCCCTGTTGAGTTGCTCTACCATTTGTACGAACACCCAACACTAAATTACCATCGGTTACCGGAGCCATGACCGTCAATGTTAAAAACGGTCCCCTGTCGTTTTGAGTTTCAGTATATCCGCCGAAAGAATACGTCTCTGCCCTGCCTAAAACAGACAGATTATCTGTGGAATAATCGCTTTCTGATCCAAACAACTGCGATACCCCGTTGGCAAAAATACGCTGGGTAGTTAAGCGACTGGTGCTTGCATTGCTGCTTCCCATAAGATCTCCTGTGACGGTGTACATACCGTCCGGAAGCCCTGTGATCATTTGAGAAAGTTCAACATCGCCAATGTTCGCATTCCATGTGCCGGCAATGTACGTCCCTGTTTTGGTGTCGTCTCCATCGTTGTTCACGCCAACCCATGTATAGCCGCTTGTTCCGCTCCAGTTCCAGCCGTTAGCATTGCCGGTTTCAAAACTAGGATTAGTAATGGAATCAGTATAATCTGTTTGTGCATTTGCAGTTTGCAGACCAAGCATAACTACAAAGGCATAAAAAATGGTTTTTTTCATGTGAAAAGCACGTTGTTAGTACGGGGCAAATTTAAAAACTTATAGGCATTATCCGGTTCAAATTGAGTTCAATCCAGAAATTAATTCGTTTTTATGAAGAAGTATACAGGGATTTTATTGCATTCATCCGTTAAAATGTGGTTTATCACTTTTTATCTATCTGCATCAGTTCGTTCAGCCTGTAAACCGGTGGTTCTACATTATCAGGTAAAGGCATTCCGCTGAACTGCTGAAAATATAGCAGACAGGCATCCTTCCAGATACGGGCATTATCGTATTGTTCCCGCAATTTACCCTGAACCTGATAAAAGCGTTCAGAATCCACATACAATCCCATATTATTCCAGGTTTTTTGAAATTTATCTACCTCTTTAACACCACGATCATACCTGTAACACAGCTCATTCCATAAGGTATTACCAATATGCAGCTTGTAATCCCATGGCACATGATGAAACCAAAGCAGATACTTTTCAGGACAAGTTTTCAAATCGTTAAAAACAGATGGCAATGGTTTATGATACAGGCTCACAGCATCGCTTCCGGTCCGGGTCCGGTCGAACCCGATACCTTTGTCATCAGCCTGGTGATAATATGGTGGTGTCCAGTCTTTTCTTACGCCTGCAGGCGCCCACCAGGGACCGGGCCCATAATGATGATTAGCAGCAAAAATATGATGTAGCCCAAGTGGCATCATATAATTAACGGCTGTTTCACGACTTTTAAGCATCATTTCCTTTACCGGCAAAATAAACTTTTCATTAAATATCTCTTTGCCTGCGTCATTTCCCCAACTATTTTTAAACGTCAGCTTTATCCATTCATCGGCGATCTGTTCACTGCTTAAGGCATTGTTCCATGCCATTCTGCCAAAAGCATACCAGTTGGCCTGCGCAAAGGGATGACCACACCAGTTTGGGTCAGAACCAATATTTGACACACCGGCAATCAGCGTATGTTGAAAAGGAATTATGTCACCACCTGTATATCTGGCAATGGTACTTCCGGGTCCTTCCATATAGGTTTCGCTGTTAAAAAACTCCTCCCACATGGGCGCCAGAAAAACAAGGTGTACATTTTGACCAAGGTATTCCTGTGTAATCTGCAGTTCCGGCATCACAGCCGTTTCCTTCATCCCTCCGAATAACGGGCTGAAGGGTTCACGTGGTTGAAAATCCAGCGGCCCGTTTTTGGACTGGATGATAACATTGTCCCTGAACTTTCCGTCCAAAGGGACAAATTCGTTATAAGCCTGTTTGACGCGATCATCCCCGGAAGGTTTATAGACAAAGGCGCGCCACATCACAATTCCACCATACGGCTTTAATGCATCGGCCAGCATATTAGCCCCATCGGCATGGGTCCGGCCGAAATCCTGTGGCCCCGGCTGTCCCTCACTGTTAGCTTTGACCAGGAATCCACCGAAATCGGGGATAAGCGCATATATTTCACTGACTTTTTCCTGCCACCATCTTATAACATCAGGATCAAGCGGATCAGACGTTTTAAGTCCGCCGATCAGCGAAGGAGAGGAGAATTTAACCGCCAGATACGGTTTTATACCATAAGGCCTCAGTACATCAGCGATCTCCTGAACCCTCTTCAAAACCTTTGGACTTAACATTTGAGGTGATGCATTGACATTATTCAAAACAGTCCCGTTTATCCCGACCGACGCATTTGCCCGCGCATACTCCGTCCATAGGTTTCTGTCCTGTGCTGTAACAGTAAAGGCATCTTTGCCTTTGCGCCAGAATATGGATGAACCGGCATAGCCACGTTCGATGCTCCCATCGAGGTTATCCCAGTGGTTCAGCAGACGAAGATCATACGACGGGTTTTGAGTGACCCTATCAATAGGTGCTCCGGTCTGCTGACGACGCAGCAATTCATATACACCGTAGAGAATACCCGGTTCGGTTTGAGCGTAAATCCTGTTTCGTGTCAGCCGGAATCCATCTCCTGTAATCCTTTTGTCCTGCTTTATCTTCAGTTTGATGTGGCCGCCATCTTTACCCTGCCATCCCTGATGTAACTCCTGTGCTGCAATATCCAGTGTAGGAGAACCTGTTTTACATTTTACGGTGACCTGACCGGTGTTCTGTGCCCTGAGCCAGAGCTGATGACCGTCTTCTGCAGTGATGTTCAGGCATAATAGCAGCGTGAGAAGTAAAAGTGTTCGTGTCATGTTATGGCATTTTGACCGGATTGTATTGTTTGTTACTTTATTTTTTGGTTTCCTGTATGATTTCCGTAACTACCGGTTTGGCTCTGCCACTGCGGTCAAACAGCAGAGGGTAATCGGTTCGTCCTCTCACCGGCCAGTTATTGCGCCAGGAATTGGCATCAGTCACACCCCAGAAGGTAACCCGTGAAATCTGATCCTGATGTTTTAGAAACAGACCGAAAAAATCAAGGTAACGGGCGTTGAACTTTTGCAAAACAGAATCAGGCAGTCCGTCTTTATAGGGATTGATCTTTTCCTGGTATGCCTTGTTTTGAGCAATATCAGCCCCTGTATTTCCCCATGGTGAAGGCAATACCGTCAGATCCATTTCTGTGATCATGACCTTAAGCCCCAGACCTGCGAAGGCTTCCATGCTTTTTTCATATTCTGCCAAATCCGGGTAACTTAATCCGATGTGTGTTTGCATACCAATGCCATCAATCCGAATGCCTTCCTGCTGAAGTTCTTTCACCATTTTGACAACACCTTCACGTTTTCCGGCATTTGCCATTGAATAGTCGTTGTAATATAACTCTGCTTCAGGATCAGCCTGATGTGCCAGCCTGAATGCCAGCTTGATGAAATCCTTACCCAGTATCTGATAGAATTTACTTTGTCTGTATGATCCGTCGTCCAGGATGGCCTCATTCACCACATCCCAGCCTTCCACACGACCTTTATACCTGCCGACAACAGTAAGGATATGTTGTTTCATGCGCTCCTTCAATACCTCCGGTGTGACATCATTTCCAAGGCTGTCTGTAAAGAACCATCGGGGAATCTGGGAGTGCCATATGAGGGTATGACCCGATATGAACATGTCATTTTCTTCCCCGAATTTCACAAACTGATCAGCCAGCGAAAAGTTAAACCGACCTTCTTCCGGCTGAAGCGATGCACTCTTCATGCAGTTTTCAGCCACGATGGCATTAAACTGTTCCTTTACAATACGGACAGCTAAGGTATCCCGACCTGTTATCTGGGCTCCGTTCAGGGCTGTTCCAAGATAAAACTTACCCTTGAACGCATCCTTTAACACCAACTCTTTTTGACTGGATTTCGGCACACATGCAATGGTCGATAATACCATTAGAAAAAGCAGTGCATAATAGAGACCAGAGGCCCTTCGACCGGAGAATTTTGTTTCCATCAATAGATTTATGTTATTGTTTATTTTGATTCTGTAACAACTACTTTTTTTTGTCCTACAATGTATATTCCGTTTTCCAATCCCTTCAGTGCTTTTTCCTTTTCAACGCCTGAACGTAAACGACGGCCTGAAACCGTATAAACATCTACCCTCTTGCTTTCATCTTCCACATCCATTTTAACAGTTTGTATTGATGTTGCATAATCAAAAATGATCCTGTAGGTAGCTGTAGATATCCCATCATCCGCTGTGACATGCACATATGCGGTATCCGGAATTTCGGTCACGTTATCAATTTGGACCATGGCATTTTCGTTGGCAGCAAGGACTGATACGCTTGGTAATACTGTAGTGCCCTGCGGGACAGAAACAATGTAGGTGCCGATTCTGTAATTAAATGCCGGGCTAAGCTGTCCTGCACTTACCTTGAGTGATGCCAGCGACGGGTCGTGCACACTTTTACTGGTATCGGCTTCCAGGATGATCGCATCGTACATTATTCCTTTATATTCCTGTGCTGAGCCGTAACTTCTGAGTTGCAGGGTGTTTTCACCTTCCAGTAAAAGGCTTTTATCCACATCGCAGGCAATCAGTTTGTATTTTCCACTGGTCAGTGAGGATCTGCGGATTCCGCTGTCACTCCAAAGATCGTTCACCGAAACGGTTTCACCGTTCAGGATAAGATCGAGGTGTGGCCCGGCATCCACTCCAGCCAGCGCTACTTTAATTACGGGATCATTCAAAACTGAAACATCTGCTATGTTAAATTTTATATCCCAGGTGCTGTTCACCCGCTGACAATAATACCAGTTATCACGTGGAGTATCGTCTTCACAGTTATAGGTCAGCTCATGTGGTGATTCTTTCCAACGGCCATAGGCTCTTGGCAGGTTTCCCAGCTTATATTCGTCGGATTTATGATCTGCTATCCCTATCTGAAAAATTGTTTTTTCTCTGTCTTTAGCATCCCACTGAATGATGCCTGCATCATTATTCCCTTCACTGATAAGCACGTTATCCTGTCTCAGCTCATCAATTAATTTGCCTTTCTGCGTATAGGCATAAAGGGTATAGTTTCCGGGAATAATCTTTTCAATTTCAAAATTCCCCTTTTCATCGGCTTCAGCCCAGAAGAAATAGTCATAAGGTTGCCATTGCCAGCGTCCTACTTCAGAAATCCAGGATGGCCCGGCTTTGCATAGCACCACCATGACACTATCCACCGTTCCACGGCCTTTTATATCCAGCTTTCCGTTTAAATTGCCACGGGAGTGCACGTACAAATCATGGCCAAGCCACTGGTACGGCCATTCTGATTTCAGCTCTGCTGCCTTTTGCCTGGCATCCGCAATAATTTCTTCATTTGTTCCACTGTTGATATAGATAAATGCAGGGCCAAAGATCTTGCTCCAATGTGTATATTCATCCTGTAGCGTTATGGTTTCACTCCCGAAATGGCCGGTTAAAAAGGGACAAAGCAATATTGGCGTTGTATTTGTCCCATGGAGTGTAGTCTCCTGCATGGTTGGACCACCGGAAATGTATTCATGGCTGGCTTCTATATTCCAAACACCTGTTCCGTTCCCCATAAGGCCATGCAGATCGTCGTAAATTTTATAGGTACACCAGTCATATTTGGTATAGATGGAGCCATCCTGAAGCAGGAAGGTCGCATCCTGAATTTCCTCCACATAATTTGCCAGCACATCCGGATGAATCATGGAGCCCTGGCGTTCTACAGTCCAGGCATAATCAAAAATGGCCTTATCCACGCGAAAGGCAAACCGCAACTGTCCAAGCGATTTACCGGCAAGTCCGGCATCCGAAACCACGAAGTAAGTATAAAACCCGGACTCGTTTTTTCGAAACACAAAGTGCATTTCAATATCAAAATTATCGACCTTCTGAAAATAGATATCTGCTATTTCGGCTGTATTTACTTTTATGCCGGGCTGAAGAGCTGAAGGAGAAAAAAAACCGTTATCGTCATTGTAGGAAAAATAACCGTATCCGCCATTATTCAGAAGATTGGCTTCTCCCTTCAGATTCACCGAAATCATCTTTCCACCATCAATCTGAGCTTCAATTATACCGTTATCTACAGCAACCGTGTTCCCGCTAACCACAGCAATATTCTGAGCAGGTACAGCAAAAAAGTACAACTGCAATACAATAAATATGAGGTCTTTAACCCTATTCATGTTACTTTATGCTGGCGTATTACTTTTATGACGTTAACTCTTTGTGGTTCAAACCAAGTGATCATCCTTAATAATCAGTACAATATACAACCTTCCCTGCCATATTTCCAAAATCGTTTCAGTCTGCAGTTGTAAAAGGGGAAGCCGGTAAGCCCTCTAAATTGTAAAGGTTGGCAGACGCCGGATTGTCAGCCCATCCATACCTGACCGCTTGTGGATGCTGTATTTTGTTGCTCCAGACTTTGATGGAATTTTGACTCATAAAAGCAGCTTCAGCCGCCACAAATTGTCCATCTGAACCGGCAATTTCAAATCCCTGCAGCCTGCAATTGGTGTTAAACCCTGTACCTGTGGACTTAAACGTAAGGACAATGCTGTTGTTTTCCACTGACATATGCTCATAGAGCGGACCGGAGCTTATGATTCCGGTATCACCATAAGCAACTTTATTTGCCTGTAGGGCTAAGCGATGCCCCACTTCTTTTTTATTCAGGGGATGGATATCATTCCATTCCCCTAAATCGATCGTTACGGCCATACCGGTCTTTGGAAGGTCTAAAACCCTTCGCTGTGCATCTCTGAGTTCAGCCCATTTACTCCTGGTGGGACAACAGGACGCTTCCCCGTAATTTGCCAGTTGAACATACAAAAATGGCAGGTTACTATTATTTAAGGCGGAACGCCAATCCTTAATGACATCGGAAAACAGCTTCCTGTATTCATCCGATTTCGCGGTGTTTGATTCTCCCTGGTACCAGATCACGCCTTTAAATTCAAAATCCCGGACCGGAAAAAGCATGGCATTGTATAAGCCGGCAGGTTTATAGCGAAAAAACGTTTGAGGGTTTAATGGTGGCATAGCTGCTCCCGGATGATACTTCCACATGCCGGTCAGATCAATAGCCAGAGAATCAATCAAAATTTTATATGGTTTATCGACTACAAATCCCCCCTTACCGTTCGGACAGACTACCCGGACCATCAGCTCATTTCGTCCGGATTTTAAAACACCGGACGGCACCTTGTAAATGCGTGGTGGATACTGGTATCCAACAGATCCAATAAAAACTCCATTTAAAAATGCTGAGTCGCTGTCAATAATTCGTCCCAGGCGAAGCGTTGCTTCTCTGCCTGAAAGTTTATCCGGTACATCAAAGCTTTTTTGAAACCAGACCGAACCGTTTATCAGATCCAGTCCCTTATCATTCCAGTATCCCGGAAGTGACATGGAAGGCCAGTCGGACACATCCACTCCGGTTTCTGACCAAAGTGCCACACCCGGATCATTGGCGTTCAGCTGTTTATACCATGCGTTTCGACGATTCCTGTCCGATGATTCCACACTGTCAATATATGAGGGGTTTGAACAGATTTTCAACATTTCGGCATATTCAGGATAGTGTTTCAACTTTTCCTCACTCAACCATGCTTCAGCCGGCGAACCACCTACCGCAATATTCACCAGGCCAACCGGAACGTGATAGCGCTGTTGGAGTTCGGCAGCAAAAAAAAACGCAACAGAAGAAAAAGACCTGATATGAGCCGGCACTGCTTTCATCCAGTAGCCTCCCGGAAGTCTGGTTTGTGGTCCCTGAAAATGATAGCTTATGGGTACGCGAAAAATACGGATATCAGAATTATTTATGCGATCAATTTCTGTAGCATACAGATCGGTAACCCTGCTCAGTGGCAGCTCCATGTTCGATTGTCCTCCACATAACCATACATCACCAATCAGAATATCATGGATGGTAATGGTGTTAATCTGCATGTCGTAAGGACCGCCTGCTTCAGAAGCATCTAACTCTGTGCTCCACTTGCCGTGGGTATCAGCTTTCGTTGCATAGCTTTTGTCTCTGAAAATAATTTGAACCTCTTCATCCGGATCAGCCCAACCCCAAATGGTTAATGGTATATCGCGCTGCAATACCATGCCGTTGCTTATTAAAGCAGGCAGCTTTACCTCTCCAAATACCTCATATGGATCAAGCAGCAGGAATAATGTAATGAGAATAAAATTTGAGACTCCTTTCATAAGATCTCAAATTTAGAAATAATTTCTTATAGCTTAAAGTCAGCTATTGCATACAATCTCGTATTTAATGTTTTCAGCATCCTTAAAATAAACAGCATAATACGTATCGCTGTATTCCGGATGAATCTGTGGTTCAGACACAATGTCAGCACCGATCTTTAATAATTGCATGTATGCATTATCAACTTCAGCTCTTGATTCTGCTCTGAACGCCAGGTGATGCAAGGCGCCAGGTTTTCTACGATTTATACTGTCGTTCTGAAAGGCTTTTCTTGGCGAAGTAATGGCAAAAGCAAGGTTATCGTGCGTATATTCAATCACATGAAAGTCGTGTTCCCTGATAAATGCCTTAACCTTTCTGTTGATGTCAAAACCCAGGATTGGCAGAAACTTATCGTAAAATGCTTCTGCTACTTTTATGTTTTTTACTGTAATCTGTATATGATCGATAAGCGGTTGCATGGGATTTTTTTAAGATTCCATACAAAGTTATCATTATTTCTTTTGCCTGCCCGAGTGTGATTTATCCGGTCTTTTCTGATTTTTATGCCTGTTGGCAAAATATTCCTGCTTTCTCAGCAACTTCTCCTTTTCGAACTCCTGCTTTTCACCTGCTGTCATTGGGCGGTCCGTCTGCGGAAAAGGATTATCGGTAATGATCTCAATTTTCTGATCAATGAGTTTTTCAATATCCCTGATCCAGTCGTTTTCTTCCGGTTCACAAATAGAAATGGAAACGCCTTCATCTCCGGCGCGGCCTGAACGTCCAATTCTGTGCACATAGGTTTCAGCGATATTCGGGATGTCGTAATTAATCACGTATTTCAGCTTGTTAATATCTATTCCCCGTGCTGCAATATCAGTAGCCACCAAAACCCGGATCTCACCATGCTTAAATTTACCCAAAGCTTTTTGCCTCTGGTTCTGCGATTTATCGCCGTGAATGGCAGCAGCAGACACCTTTTGTTTAAACAGATTGCGTACAATTCTGTCGGCACCATGCTTGGTCTTACAGAACAACAAAACCTGATCCATCTTCCGGTCTTTAAGAATATGTTGCAGCAGATCCTTTTTTGTTGATTTGTTGGTGTAATAAAGGTATTGCTGTATGGTTTCAGCGGTAGAAGACACCGGACTAACCTCAACCTTAACCGGATTATTCAATATCTTCCGTGAGAGATCCACAATGTTTTTCGGCATCGTAGCAGAGAAAAACAGGGACTGCCGTTTGCCGGGAAGTTTAGCGATGATTTTTCTGATATCGTGAATAAAACCCATATCAAGCATCCGGTCTGCCTCGTCCAGCACAAAATATTCAATATGGTTTAAGCGAATATAATTCTGATCCATCAAATCGAGCAGTCTGCCCGGTGTTGCCACCAGAATATCCACGCCACTGCGTAACCTTCTGATCTGGGCTGTCTGATTCACTCCGCCAAAGATGACCGTATTTTTTAATCCCGTATACTTTCCGTAGGTAGAAAAACTCTCTCCGATCTGAATCGCCAGTTCCCGCGTAGGTGTAATAATCAGCGCGTTAATTTTACGCGGACTATTCTGATTCTGACGGTCCTGATACAGATGCTGCAGGATTGGGATAGCAAATGCGGCGGTTTTGCCCGTTCCGGTTTGTGCACTGCCCAGTACATCCCTTCGTTTCAATATATGTGGTATCGCTTTTTCCTGAACCGAGGTTGGAACCTCATATTTTTCGTCCTCTAATGCCTTAAGTAAAGGCTTAATTAATTCCAGATCTTCAAATCTCATGCTACTGACTGTTCTGTATAAAATGTAAGCTGTGGGAGTAATTTCAGGGATAGAATCATAGGAGGGCAAAAGTAGTGACTCTTACTCTTAAATCAGCTTAAAACGGAGAATAATTCTGTTTTTAACTACATCCCTTTATTTAAAAGGGTTACAGCCGGGATGTAAATGAATTTAATGATACAGAAATACTGAAAATAGGCGCGACTATGCTCAAAACCATCCATAAAACAGTTGATAAACGGTCCTGTTGATCTGATAATTGTTCCGTTCTGAACTATTTAACCATAAACTTTATGGTCTGCCTTTTACCGTTGCTTTCCCAGATGCAAAGATAGGTACCCGCCTGAATTTTACGATTTGTTTCATCCTGCAGATCCCAGTTCAATGTTTGTGAACCACGAATTCCGGCAAATGATTTTATGGTTTGACCTTTAAGATTTGTAATGATTATCCTGACCGGTTCATCTGCTTCTGCAGCAACACTGATGTTAACAAAATCCCTTGCAGGATTAGGTGTCAGCGTGATCTTCAGCTTACCTTCTCCTGTTATATTCTGCAATGGAGTAGAACCGGAAGTCTGGTAAAACTTAAGCCCTTTTACACGGTTTCCGGCATAAATAGAATTTGTTTCGGGCTCACAGATGTTGAGTGCAAAACTGTAATCTCCAAAGCGGTTCAGTGTTTTAACCATAAGGGCATTTTCCCCTTTAGCCAGCTGAACAGTGGCCACCTTACTTCCAATGTCGTTATCACCGTAAGTCTTTGTGGTTGTGGAACTGTAAACCAGTTCGCTGTTCAGATAGACGTAAATTGCTTCCTGTGCGCCAAGCCATAACTCCGCTTCCTGAGCTTTAGGTGCATAAACATTAGTGTATGCATAACTTACAATGTTGGTCTGGTCGCTGTAAAACGATGATAGGTCTATCCTGTCATCAAAGAAATACACCGGCTGTGTCCATCCATCCTGACCCGGAACAGCTTTTACAGAAGCTTCCCCCGGGATATATTCTGTGGCAATACTTGTTCCCTCGTAAGGACCTGATAAAATCCACGTTCTGTTGCTCTGACCGAATTTCCCGTTTTCAGATGTATTCTTTTTAACGCGTTTGGCTACCTCGCTGATTGTCGCACCCTCCACATTGATTTTATCAGGATCGTTTGTTCCCAGCCCCGCTTTTTCGGCCAGGGTGATGTGGGCAATATCGTCAGGGTTTAATCCCATCAGTTCTGCACAAACGTGATCTACCGCAACCGGGTCAACGCCTGCAATAATGGTATTCATCCTGACCTGGTTATCACCTTTGTATGTTTTATACGTTTCAAGGCACATCAGTGCATCCACCACCACAAAGTCAATATCGGCAATATTACACAGGTCAACGATCATTTCTGTTGTCCATCTTCTGAAGCCTACATCGTGATACAATCCGGGTGAATGCGTTGTGCCGGCCATTTTGTTATAACCGTAATAACAACCCGGTGCTGTTCCTACCTGCAGCTTTAAGGCATTTGTAATTCCTGTATCATGAATTTTCAGTACCGGGACCACAATATAAACATCTGCCTGTAGTTCAGCAGCATGAACACCATAAACAGAACCCTGTATGGAAGACATCCCTTTATCTCCCAGATCCACTTCCACCACATCATCGATGGATTGGTTCAGGTTCAGAAATCTGAAATTAATGCCATTCAGATAAGCATCACTTTTCAGAGCGGTATAACCAGAGTTTGCCCAAACGCTTGAGGATGACTCCGGATCATCGTTGGTTCTGGCCGAACCCTCTGCCACCACGATCTCTACATCTCCTTCTGTAAACTCATCAATAATTTTTATCAGCGCTTTAACAACGCGGACATCGGTATTTTCTCCCTGCCCGGATGGACTGTTCGCCCCCACAAGATTGACCTTCAGCATCACGTTATCCCCTTTATCAATCACCCAGTCGAAACCACCCTGCAGATCAATGGCCTTTCTCACCATATCTTCTACCTGTTCATAAGTGATATCCGCATCGCGTGAAGAAGGATTTTCAAGACCATCATAATCAGAGGGAACCAATCCAACCTTTACCGTAGCTGCCGTTACGGCATCGAATTCCGATTCATATTTATACGTGACCAGATCGTCGGCAACATGTGAAACCACAAAATCCAGTGATATCGCAGCAAGAATTAGTATTGCGTATTTTAAATATGTCTTTCCACCCTTTTTTGAAGGTTTACGGGTTACATTCCGGTTCATATGATTATAAATAGATTTATTGCGGAAAATTAATAAAAACACCGGAATAAACAACGGTTTTAATGCTGGCAATCAACTATTTAAACAGTGTATAAATAAGACCCAGAATCGCGGCTCCTCCAATGCCGGTAATGAGATATATGCTCAGGATGTTTTTTTTGAATGCACTTTGCATCATGGCAATGTTAGCAATTTTAGTTACGGGACCCGAAATAAAAAAAGCCAGCACAGCTCCATCGGACAAACCCAGTTCTGACAATTGCTGAACCACAGGAATAGCGGCTCCACCACAAACGTAAAACGGGACACCCGCACCTGTTGTGATCAACACAGATAAAAAGGAGTTTTCACTTAAAAACCGAACCACGTAATAGGGATTGACCAGAATCTTGATTGCTGCCGCCAGAACGATGGCCAGAAAAAAGTATTTGCTGACATACCTGGTCATCCGGTACAGATCCCTGAAAAATGCCTTAAAACTGATATCCTGCTCCGTCTGTATCCAGGCTTCCAGATCGGGTGAAGACCTTAAAATTGCTTCTGGCGTAAGTTTTTTCTTTCTGATCAGAAACTGTGTAAGATAGCCTGCTGTCACACCCAGCAAAAAAGCAGATACAACCCGCATGACTGCCATTTCATAACCCATGGCTCCGGCTGTAAGAAAAAAGAGATTCGGATTTATGATAGGAGAAGAGACCATTAATGCCATCAATACGGGTAAAGGTATACCAACAACAAACAGGGCCGCGCTTAGCGGAATAATGATATAACTGCCAAGCGGAGACAGTACACCTAACAGTGCTGCAAGTACAATGGTCATCGCATTTCGCCGCCCGGTAAAAATAGCTGCGATGGCTTGTCGTGATACAAAAACTTTAACCAGTGATGACAGCACAATTCCGGCAACAAGGTAGGGCCAAAGCTGATTTAACAGATCAAGCGCCTCAATGAGTATTTTTTGGGTATAACTGCCCGAATAAAGATCCAGAAATTTGTACCAAAGATTATCCATGCTCTAAAAAAATCGGAGATGAAAGTACAACATTTCTTCCTATCAATATCATTTCCGGCACATTATTGGTTCTGCGTAATCGAAAAAATGAAACTCTTTGCACAATTATTCTCTTCTTATATGGCTTTGAAAGCTTATTTTTGCAACTGTGGTAAAAAAACACATCTTTTAATTATTGAAAATATACAGAAATGGCTAAAACCTGCAAACACATTTTTAAACTCGTTTTGTTAACCGTAATTCTTCTTTCGTCGGTTAATATTCTTTCGGCACAGACACTTAAGTTACACTATAATCCTGCAACAGAGGCCTTAAATGCCACAACCATCAGTGATGCATCGGGCAACGGCTTTTCCGCTGATCTAGTGAACGGAGCTTCAATCGTTTCGTTTGACAACATGCAGGTTATTGAACTGGGAAGCGGAAACGGGTATGTTAATATGGGCACCGGATTGGGAAATCTTGTAACGACCCTTCAGGACTTCACGGTTTTCTGTAAACTATATATTCCTTCATCTACTTCCATAACGTCCAACGGGAACTTTGTATGGACAATAGCCAATTCAAATAATATTGCAACAGATGCCAATGGGTGCCTGTTTTTTAGTGCAAAAAACGGCAGGTATGCCATAACGCCAAACCGGTGGACAGGTGAAGAGGGCATTCAAACCGGTTCAGCGCTACAAAAAGGTGCCTGGATAACGGTTACTTATGTACAGCAAAACGGGACAGGATCTCTTTACTACAATGGTCTTCTGACGGTTAGCGGAGAAATTGCCATGACACCGTCAGAACTAGGCAAAACCAGCTACAATTACCTGGGAAGATCCTGTTACGCTGCAGATTCCTATCTTAGAAATGCCAAATATGCTGACTTCAGAATTTATGACGGTGCGCTCAGTTCAGTACAGATAGAAGCATTATCCGGCCTTAAAACCAGTTCTGATGCCGTTGAATTACTGGCAGAGTTTGATTTCAGTTCAGCATCTGACAGCGAAGATACATATACCGGATCGCTGCATAACGGTGCACAACTGACTACCTTTGGCGCAGTTCCTGTTCTGGATCTTGGCGACCAGAACGGTTATTTTGACTTTAGTGCTGCATTTGGTGATGTCATTGCCACACTGGATAGTTTTTCTGTTTCAACGAATATTTATATCCCTGAAAGTACTTCAGTGACAGGAAATGGTAATTTTATCTGGACGTTTGCCAATTCAGATAATATGGGAACGGATGCTAACGGAAACATGTTTTTAACTGCTATCTCCACCCGCTATGCCATTTCGAATACCGGATACTGGAGCGAAGAAGAGCTTGATGCAGGCGTGCCTATGATGAAAGGCAAGTGGGTCAATCTGACCTACACCCAGCTGAATGGTCATAGTTATATTTACCTCGATGCGGATCTGATCGCCAATGGCACCATCAGTAAACTTCCCGGATCGCTTGGCTCAACAGGATACAATTACCTTGGACGTTCCTGTTATGCCGGTGATGGTTATCTGAAAAACGCGGTTTACAGTAATTTCAGGATTTACAAAGGGGCCATTAACAGAACTGAAATAGAAAGTATCAGTGCTGAAACAGCTGTACTGAACCACACCCTGGACAGCATGATTGTTACAGCAGCATTAAGCAGTGTTACCATTGAGAATAAGGATGAAATCCGTTCTAAAATTGCCTTGCCGGGAAGTGTGAGTAACGATATTTCCATTTCCTGGTCAAGTTCTGATGAATCAGTTGTAACTTCGGACGGAACGGTTTACCGGCCTTCTTTCGGTTCCGATCCGATAAGTGTGACCATGACAGCAACACTCACACGCAATGCCTATTCGGCTTCCACACCGGTTGAAATAACTGTTTTACCCCAATATTCCGATGAAGAAAGTGTGGATATTGACCTTTCGGGACTTGAAATTGGAGGCAATACAACAAATGCAAGAAGCAGTGTTATCCTGCCCTATAAAACAGCTGAAGGATCAAAAGTCAGCTGGAGCACAGACGCTCCTGATTTCATCAATACATCGGGTCGTGTACTTAAGCCATCGCCACTGGGACAAGGTAAAAAACAGGTTACAATGACTGCAACTGTGACGAAAGGCGATGTGACCAAAACAAAAGATTTTACCATTTATATTGCAGAAAAAGAGGACCGTTCGGCCTATCTGTTTACCTATTTTACCGGTAATGCCCAGTCGCAGGAACAGATCCATTTTGCCTTAAGCAACGATGGGTTTAATTATACGGCTTTAAACAATGGTAATCCGGTAATTAATTCAGCTGATATTGCACTGAAAAAAGCTGTCCGTGACCCCCATATCCTGCGTTGCGAAGATGGCAAAACATTTTATATGGTGGTTACCGATATGAAATCCAGCGAAGGATGGAGCAGCAACCGTGGTATTGTGTTACTTAAATCAACTGACCTGGTTAACTGGACCAGTGCGACCGTTAATTTTCCTACACGCTGGCCCGATCAGTGGGCTAATGTGTTGCGTGTATGGGCACCACAAACCGTTTACGATCCCGATGCCGGAAAATACATGGTTTATTTCTCATTGCTGACCAGTGACGGAAAAGTAACTTACGATAAGATATTTTACTGCTACGCCAATGCAGACTTCACCGACCTTGAAGGTGAACCGCAGTATCTGTTTGACAGAGGCTCGGCTACCATAGACGGTGATATTATTTTCAGCGATGTGGATAAGCTTTATCATATGTTCTTCAAAAATGAAGGCATAGGAGGCATCAGCGAGGTCACTGCAGAAACGCTTACCCCACAGGATGGTGAAACGCCCGGATCGCAATGGAGTACACCTCTTGACAATGTGGATCAGACGGATGAAGCCGTTGAGGGAGCCGGTGTTTTCAGGTTAATTGATCAGGATAAATGGATTCTGATGTATGACTGCTATGGAGCGGGACATTATCAGTTCTGTGAGACACCGGATCTGAAAAACTTCAGTTATGTGATGGACAATTATTCCATGGATGCACGACATGGAACATCCATAGCCATTTCTGAAGCTGAAGTAAACAGGCTGATAGAAGCTTTCCCATCTACTGCCCTGAATTCAATTTCAGGCATTGGCGCACGGAACAAGAATATACGGGATGCAGGTATTGACATAAACAGCACAAGTAAGAACATTCATATTCCGGTATATTATGGTGTTGATCTTTCATCGTTTGATCCGGAATTATATGCCACCCCCGGAACAACGATAACTCCTGTTGGCAATCAGGATTTTACAAACGGTAGTGTGGCATATACATTTACACTGAACGGAAATTCAGTTACCTATAATGTCACTACTGAGATCTGGGCTAACCCGGTAATCCCGGATTTTCATGCCGACCCGGAAGTGCTCTATTCTGAGCAGACCGGCCTCTTCTATATCTATCCTACCACTGATGGTTATCCCGGATGGGGCGGATATTATTTTGATGTTTATTCATCGCCGGACCTTGTAAACTGGACTAACCAGGGAACCTTTCTTGATCTCAGCACCGACCAGGTCAGCTGGGCAACGGGAAATGCATGGGCTCCTTGTATCATAGAAAAGAAGATTGCTGATAATCAGTACCGGTATTACTTTTACTTCAGCGGTGAAAGCGGAGGAAAGAAAACCGGTGTGGCTGTATCGGATTATCCTACCGGGCCTTTTGTGGATTCCGGTTCACCCATGATCAGCTCCAATCCGGATGGTGTCGGCGGGCAAATCATCGACAGTGACGTATTCGAAGATCCCGTATCAGGTAAAACTTATATTTACTGGGGAAACGGCTACATGGCTGTGGCCGAACTGAATGATGATATGACGTCCGTTAAAGAGGAAACCATTAAGGTAATTACCCCTCAGGGAGGTACACTGGCAACATACGCTTTCAGGGAAGGAACTTACGTGTTTTACAGAGACGGACTTTACTACTTCCTCTGGTCGGTTGATGATACCGGTTCACCCAATTACCATGTGGCTTATGGTACATCTGATTCGCCCACCGGACCGATCAATGTAGCCAGTCAGCCTATCGTGATTAAGCAGGATCCGGATAATGAGATCTACGGAACGGCTCACAATTCCATTATACAAATTCCCGGACGCGATGAATGGTATATCGTCTATCACCGGATCAACAAAAACTATCTGAACGACGGACCTGGTTATCATCGTGAGGTTTGCATTGACAGGCTCTATTTTAACGAAGACGGCACCATAAAGCCGGTCACACCCACACACAGGGGAATTAATCCGGTAGATGTAAGCAGTAACTTTAATACCAGTACGTCTCAGTTTTTTTTTAACCGGGAGTCAGCAAAAGGTGCAGTAATTCAACAGGAATTATACACTGTATCGGGTCAGCTTATTTCTGTAAACGACTTGCAGGCACAGAACGGTATCATCATCGTTGTTAACCACTACGAAAACGGAAGTACTGATACAAAAAAGATGGTGGTTTTAAACCATTAACGTAAAAAGAAATACATTGAGCATACAGAGGCTGTTCAAAAAGTAATATCAGAATTATTTTTACTTACGGATTGTAAGTAGTTTTTACAAAATCACCCCTAAATCCCCTGAAGGGGACCTAAAGCCTCCCACTTTAGGGGAGTCCCGTGAACTTGCTACATTTGGATGGACATAAGGTTAAGTCATAAATAATAAAAATTTATAACTTTAAGGGAACCGAAGAAATGCAGCGATGATTTCTCATCCAATACATAAAATTCTTAAGCCCATCATTATACGGTGTTATGCAGAACTGAACGACTTTCTTCCTCAGAATAAGAAGCAGAAATCGTTTTCAATGTCTGTCAAAATGCCGGTGACCATAGAGGACATAATTGTCTCTCTCGGTATTCCGTTGTCAGAAGTTGATCTGATTCTGTTAAACAGCACACCAGTCCGGTTCGGCCATAAACTAAAAGAAAATGATTATGTTTCTCTCTATCCTGTTTTTGAGCAACTTGATATCAGTAAAATAAACCCCCAATATCATACTCCACTATGCACAAGCACTTTTATTCTTGATGCTCACCTTGGAAAACTGGCCGGATATCTTCGCATGCTGGGATTTGACTCCTTATACAGAAATGACTTTGGTGATAAGGAAATCATTGAAACAGCCGCGCATGAAAACCGTATTATACTGACCCGTGATAAACTGTTGCTGAAATCGAAAAGAGTAACGCATGGGTATTATGTCAGATCTACTGAAAAGGAAGAGCAATTGAGTGAGATCGTCTTAAAATTCGATTTGTACAGTCAGTTTAAACCCTTTACCAGATGCATGGAATGCAATTCAATCCTGAGCCCAAAGGCTAAAAGCGAGATACTAAATATGGTAGAACCGGATACAGCTGAAATCTATGATGAGTTTTACTTCTGCTCCTCCTGCGATAAAGTGTTCTGGAAAGGATCTCATTTTAAGCGGATGGAAGCATTTATTAAAGGTATATAACCGGTTAATTTTCACCTTAAATGATTTCTGAACGTCGTGTTCTTACAAAGAAAATACTGACATATTTTGTATGCGTATTATATTTGCTTAAATTGAACCATCTTTAAAAGACCCGTATTACTCCCCAAAATTTGTAAACTATTAATCCGTTAACATATACATTATGAAAGGTTCATGCTATGTGATTATCTCTTTTGTATTGGTTATTTCTGCAATCTCATGTAAAAAGACCGATGACAGCAAAGGATTCAGTGACGATATTAAAAATTTTGTGCCTGACAGCACCATTCAGTCGTTACGCGATATGGGGATGTCAATTAACGAAGGCAAAAACCCGCCCGATATAGAAGGGTATTATTTAGTCAAACCTATGGTAATGAAAGCAAGTTCTGTTCCAGGCGAAACACAAAGTGAGGCTTCTGTCTGGTACGACCAGCGCTATCATGTTTATAACCAGAATAATGATGCCTTAACTGTTGATGTTGAAATTGACGGTTTAGATGCCGGTGGTAATGTCAGATCTCACTCCCTGGGAAAAGGAACCTTTATCTCCGGCAATGATGATTATTTTTCAACTTTCACCATACAGGAGGGTGAAGAATACTTTAATACTGATACTGCTTATTATAAATGGCTGGAGGTTGTATCGGGAATGATCACAGAGGATGGTATCCGAAAATATCAAATGGCACTTTTAATGTTGGATGATTATGACGATCCCTACGATATTTATATACCGGTAAATACCGGCAGAGTGTTTGTAGATGGTGATAGTCTGGCCGAAAGAACCAGCGCTGAATTAAAATTGCTTCGCATTAAGTCAGATAATCGTCCTGTAATTCACGAAGCGATTTCTATCGGACGAAAGTAGATGAAGCGCAAACATATTGTCAGTGACAATTGCAGTTCACCTCACCGCAGGAGGATTTCGTATGTTTCTTTTTCTTAAAAAACACCCGTTTGATGATGGCGCCGACGGTGGCGGCTAATATGATATAAACCATAATGGTCTGAAAATCAAACATAATCAAAATCTTTAAGTTAATAACTGATAGGCCGACATGGATGCCAGATATGCAAATCCTGACATAAATATCAGCTGAAGCAACGGCCACTTCCAACTGTTGGTCTCACGCTTTACAATTGCCAGAGTGCTCATACACTGAAGGGCAAAGGCATAAAAAAGCAACAGTGATACCCCTGTGGCAAAATTAAAAACCTTTTTCCCCGTCTCCGGATCTGTCTCCTGTATCATACGGTTTTTAATGGTAGATTCCTCGTCACTGCCCACACTGTATACAGTGGCCAGTGTTCCCACAAAAACCTCACGGGCTGCAAAGGAGCTGATTAATGCAATACCAATCTTCCAGTCGTAGCCCAGCGGACGGATAACCGGTTCAATGGCATGGCCGATTTTTCCAATATAAGAGTGCTGCAGTTTGTAAGCGGCTATCGCTGTTTTCATATCCTGTTCTGTTTGACCCGGTAAATATTGTTCCGACTTAACTATGGATTCGGCATTTTTAAAGTCATTTCCCGGCCCGTTGGATGCCAGAAACCATAACACAATGGATATGGCCAGTATAATCTTTCCGGCGCCTACCACAAAACTTCTGGTCTTTTCAACAACGGTAAGAGCCACATTTTTCGCCAGCGGTAGTTTATACGCCGGCATTTCCGCAATAAAAAACGACCGTGCTTTCATTTTCAATACTTTATTCAGAATCAAGGCTGATAAAAAGGCCATAACAAAACCAAGCACATACAAACCCATTAGCGTCAGGCCCTGTAAATTCAGTCCCATTACAGTTTGATCCGGAATAACCAGTGCTATAATGATAAGATAAACCGGCAGACGAGCTGAACAGGTTATAAACGGCGTAATAAGGATGGTGATCAGGCGCTCTTTCCAGTCGTCGATGCTTCGGGTTGCCATAATTGCCGGAATGGCACAGGCGGTACCTGAGATCAACGGCACCACACTTTTACCGTTAAGCCCGAACCGTCGCATTATGCGATCCATCAAAAAGACCACACGGCTCATATAGCCGCTCTCTTCCAACAGGGATATAAACAGAAACAAAAACGCAATCTGGGGAACAAAAATCACAATCCCTCCGATTCCGGGGATAATCCCTTCAGATACAAGGTCGGTGAGTGCACCTGGGGGCATGGTATTGTTTACCCATTCTGCCAGGTCGGTAAATAACCGGTCAATCAAATCCATAGGATAGCTGCTCCAGTTGTAAATGCCCTGAAAGACAAGTAAAAGGATCATGAAAAAAATGATGTATCCAAAAATCCTGTGCGTTAAAATCCTGTCCAGTCTGCTTCTCCAGTCTGTGGCTTTTGATAACTCTTTTTTATACCCTTCCTTAATCAGCTTGTTGATGAAATGATAGCGCAGGATAGTCTCTTTTTGCTGTAACCGTTTCAGTTCTGTGATCCGTTTGCCATAAAATGCTTCACCGGTTTCTTCCCCGTTCATGTCAGCTGTTTCCCGTGTAATGGTCAACCACTTTCTATAGGCCTGTTCCAGGGAAATTCCCTCGCCGAATGTTTTAAAATAGTGCGGATCAATATCTGTAAATTTCACACAGGACATAAGAGAAAGACTATTGTAATCCTGAATCAGTTGTTTTAGGTTATCTATCCCGGTTCCTTTGCGGGCACTGACCAATGCAATCTTAGTGTGCAATTCCCTTTCCAGCAAATCAATATCGATGCTTATTCCTTTCCGTGTCATCACATCAGCCATGTTAATGACAAAAATGGTTGGGATATTCAAATCCTTGATTTGTGTGTACAATAAAAGATTACGCTTCAGGTTTTCAATATCTGCGACAACAACTGCCACATCAGGATAATCCTCATCTTTGCTGTTCAACAACACATTGGTCGCGACGATTTCATCCGGAGAGGTTGAATTCAGACTATAGGTGCCGGGAAGATCAATAATATGCGCTCTTGAACCATCCGGAAGCCGGCACAGTCCTTCTTTCTTCTCAACCGTTATACCCGGATAGTTACCGACTTTCTGGTTCAGACCTGTAAGCTGATTGAATACCGATGTTTTACCGGTGTTTGGATTTCCAATTAATGCAACATTAAGCTGGTTCCCCATGTGTTACTCCACTCTCCTTATCTGTATTAAAGCCGCCGTCTCTTTTCTTATTGCAAAATGACTGTCGTTAATAATCAGGTAAACCAAATCGTTAAAAGGCGAAAACTGAAACAGTTGTACTTCATTCCCCGGCAGACATCCCACCTCCTGGAACTTAACCGGTATATCCTCTGTGGAAAACTGTTCAATGATGCCCCGTTCTCCCCGCTTTAACTGTGCAATTGTATATTTCATTATCGCAACGTCTACTTAAACTGAGTTGCAATAATAGTGCATTACATTATATGCGTCAATCCTTATTTGTTATGATTTTAAATAATAAATATCCTACTTTTTCACTTCATATTTCGAAAACCTGAAATTTATTTCCATTACCGGTAACTTCGAGAACAGGATTGAAAACTTAATACTGAAACAATAAAAAAAAGAGTCAGCTTGTAACAAACTAACTCTTTTCAGAAGACAATGCAGCAACTAACAGCTTATGATTTCGATTTCATTTCCTTTTTCGCCTTTTTTTCCAGACGCTTTTCTTTCAGCGATTTGGCAGGATCTTTCTTGGTGTTTTTCTGAGATTCATGATTTTTTGACATAACGAACAGTTTAAAATGTGAATACTAAAGTGATCAAGAAAACTGCTCTTGATTTTCAGATCAAAATTACAACACATTTCAATCTGTTGTGAATGAAAAAAACACGATCAGAAATAAATTTTACATCCAAAACCCAGACATATTCATCTTTGCTATTCAACAAACAACAATTTCATGCACTGTTTAAGCAAAAACAGCCCTTTGTATGTTAGTATATTAAACCGGTAAAACATGAACACCAATACCATCGCCGTCCTTCCCTTTATGAACATGAGCTCAGATCCGGAAAATGAGTTTTTCAGCGACGGTATAACAGAAGAAATCATCAATGCGCTGGCTAAAATTAACACTCTGAATGTTATTTCCAGAACCTCCTCTTTTTATTTTAAAAACAAAAATATCCCCATTGGTCAGATAGCCAAACAACTGCATGTTGCCACCATTCTGGAAGGAAGTGTACGAAAAGCCGGAAATATGATCCGGATCACGGCACAGCTGATTGAGGCAGAAACCGATATCCATTTCTGGTCCGAAACCTGGGACCGGAAATTTGAAAACATTTTTGAAATACAGGATGAGATCAGTCTGATTATTGCGGAAAAGCTGAGGGAACATGTCGGGCATTTTGAGATTGGCGATCACCTGGTACAAAAGCAAACGGACAATGCCGATGCCTATGTGCTGGCTTTAAAGGCCAACTACTATTTTAATAAATGGAACCCGGCGGATGTTAAAACGGCCATTGGTCTTTATGAAAAAGCATTGGAACTGGATCCTAACCATACCGAATCGCATGTAGGCCTGGCCGATGCATACGGTTTTATGGCCACAACAGAGTTTATGCCCCGGACTGAAGCCTGGATGAAAGCAGCAGAGCACACCCAAAAGGCCTTCGCTCTTAATCCAGAAAACGCAGGCGTACATTACCAGCTGGCTAATCTTTCGTTCTTTACCGATTGCAGCTATACCGATGCTTACAGCCATGCTCTCAAAGCTATTGAACTTAAACCCAGTTACCCAGAGGCACAGCAATACATGGCCTTTCTTTATATCATTTCCGGAAAGATGGATAAAGCGTGGCAACACCTTGAATTAGCTCTTTCCATTGATCCGTTAAACCAGGAAACACAGTTTTACAAGGCGTATTATCTGTACAGAACCGGCAGTTATAGTAAAGCATTGGATCTTTATGATGATCTGCTTAAGCGTAATCCCAAAAATATTCCTGCATTTACAGTCCGGACCTATGCCCTTCTGATGCTTGACAGACCGGATGAGGTGCTGAGTGCACTTAAGGCCATGCCGGATGATATCATTATTCCGGACGAATACCTGGGCATGTCCTGTCTGGCCTATATCCTGAAAGGCGACACGGAGAGAACCAGCGAACATATTTTCAGACTGGAACAAAGGGCAGAAGACCCTGTGGCCTTTCAGGCACATTCCTATCTTTTTCTGGCTTATGCCAATCTTAAAAAATATGATGACGCTTTCGAATTGCTCGAAAAATCATTGAAGGTAAAATCGTCAATTTTTCTTTTAAGTTTCACCGATCCGTTGGTCAAAGGATTAACCGGGGAGCCGGAGTATCAAACCTTTTATTATCAACTGTATCCTGAAATCAAGCTGTATGACCCGGTATCGGAACAAAAACCACCCTTATTAAGCGAAGAAACCAGTGAAGTCTACCTGGAATCATTGCTGGAATACATCCGTGAAAACGAACCATATCTGAATCCGGATTTATCCCTTCGATCCCTTGCGGAACAGATCGGCATGCACCCAAATCACCTTTCATGGCTCCTGAATGAGAAAATTGGAAAGAACTTTAATGCGTTTATTAACCATTACCGTGTGGAGCATTTTAAAACCCTGGCAGGTGATGCCTCCAATGCACACATATCACTTTTGGGTCTGGCTTATGAAAGCGGGTTTAATTCAAAAACTGTTTTTAATACGTTTTTTAAAAAAGAAACCGGCCTGACACCAAGCGCCTTTTTAAAACAGCTTTCCTGATCTTTTCAGGACAAATAGGTTCGGTATTATAATGCAGAACTTTTGTCCGGTAGATTGATTTTACATTTACGGCATGATTAAATTTAAAATTATCAAGATGAAAAAGGCAATTAAAATAATTCTTCTGACTCCACTGGCACTCATATTATTTTTTCTCATTGTGTTGTCCGTTAAATATTCGCCGGTTTATGTTTACCGCTTAATCACACAAAATGTGGCTGATGTGTACGACTATAAACTGTATGAAAACAGGGTAATTAAAGGTTCGGACAGTACGTTTCAGTTTTATGAAAATCCACAGGAGGCATATGTGGCGTCCTTATTTCAGGACAGGATAAAACAATCCGGATTTACCTCACTGGATGAGTGGGCCGAAAAATCACAAACCACGGCCTTGATTTTCATCCGAAAAGACACTATTCTTTATGAAAAATATTTCAACGGTTTTAGCAGGGATTCCTATTTTCATTCACAATCCATGGCCAAGTCGTTTATTTCATTTTTAATTGGTGCAGCCATCGATGATGGTTATATTAAGGACGTTAATGATCCGATGACAACCTATATTCCCGAACTGAAAGAGCGGAATAAGGATTTTGAAAAAATAACGATTAAAAATTTGCTGGAAATGCGGTCCGGACTGAAATACTTTGAAGGTTATTTCCCCGGTACTTATATTCATCTTCCCTGGCATGATGAAGCCATTGGCTATTATCATCCGAATGTTCGAAAGCTCCTTCTTAAAAAAGTGGATATTGCCTCAGAACCCGGTAAGAAATTTCAATACTGCAACTACAACACAAGTTATTTGGGGCTGATTATTGAAAGAGCTACACATAAAACGGTATCCGAATATTTACAGGAAAAACTCTGGTCCAAAACCATGGCCTACGATGCACTTTTTTCGATAGACAGTAAAAAATCCGGCTTTGAATATATGCCCAGCAGACTCATAGCCCGTGCTATTGATTATGCCCGGTTTGGGCGACTTTACCTTAAGAACGGAAACTGGGAAGGGAAACAAATCATATCAGAAAACTGGGTTCGCAAATCCACACTTGAAAATAAATCCATTCCCCGTGATGTGTATCCTGACTGGTTTAGGGGAAACAATTGTAAACACATGTACTATTCCTACCAGTGGTGGGGAAACACCAATTGTGATTCCACATTTCAGTTTTCAGCCAGCGGTAACCTTGGACAGAACATCTATGTTATTCCTGACAAGGATGTGATCATAGTACACTGCGGAAAATCATTTGAACACTACAACATGGATGACCTGTGGCATGTGGCAGAACTGATAAAATAGACCAGCTGTAGATTAGCACCGCTTCCCGGATCCATAAATAACATCCTACAATAAAACTTAGCTTGTGTCCTTTGTGCAATTCTTCGTGTCCTCTGTGGTTAAATAAACCACGGAGAAACACAAAGGTAAATCACAGTGGTCACAAAGCTGCCGGTAAAACCCTGTAACCCGTTAACTTATGGTGTACTGCGGAAAATCATTTGAACACTACAACATGGATGACCTGTGGCATGTGGCAGAACTGGTAAAATAGACCATGTGTACACTAGCACGACTTCCCCGATTCATGAATAACATCCAACCATAAAATTTACTTAGCGTCCTTTGTGCAATTCTTCGTGTCCTCTGTGGTTAAATAAACCACGGAGAAACAAAACGATACATCACAGTGGTCACAAAGCTGCCGGTAAAAACCTGTAACCCGTTAACTTATGGTGTACTGTGGTAAATCATTTGTACATCACAACATGGATGACCTGTGGCATGTTGCAGAACTGATAAAATAAACCAGGTGTAGATAAGCACGACTTCCCGGATCCATAAATAACATCCTACCATAAAACTTAGCTTGTGTCCTTTGTGCAATTCTTCGTGTCCTCTGTGGTTAAATAAACCACGGAGAAACAAAACGATAAATCACTAAGATCATAAAGCTACATGCGAAAATGTGAAACCCGTAAACAACTGAATATAACATGCAGAAAATAATTACGGACATCATGATTTTGCATTGCAGAATATGAATTGAATACTACGATGTTGCAGTTATGTGGCAGAACTTCTAAAATAGACCATGTGTACACTAGCACGGCTTCCCGGATCCATAAATAACATCCTACCATAAAACTTAGCTTGTGTCCTTTGTGCAATTCTTAGTGCCCTTTGTGGTTAAATAAACCACGGAGAAACACAAAGGGAATCACAGTGGTCACAAAGCTGCCGGTAAAACCCTGTAAACCGTTAACTTATGGTGTACTACGGAAAAACATTTGCACATCACAACATGGATGACCTGTGGCATGTGGCAGAACTGATAACATAAACCAGGTGTACATTAGCACGGCTTCCCGGATCCATAAATAACATCCTACCATAAAACTTAGCTTGTGTCCTTTGTGCAATTCTTAGTGCCCTTTGTTGTTAAATAAACCACGGAGAAACACAAAGGTAAATCACAGTGGTCACAAAGCTGCCGGTAAAAACCTGTAACCCGTTAACTTATGGTGTACTGCGGAAAATCATTTGAGCACTACAACATGGATGACCTGTGGCATGTTGCAGAACTGATAAAATAAACCAGGTTAGTAATGGTCCGACATCCCCGATTCATGAATAATATCCCATTATAAAATTCACTTAGCGTCCTTTGTGCAATTCTTAGTGCCCTTTGTGGTTAAATAAACCACGGAGAAACACAAAGGGAATCACAGTGGTCACAAAGCTGCCGGTAAAAACCTGTAACCCGTTAACTTATGGTGTACTGTGGTAAATTATTTGTACATCACAACATGGATGACCTGTGGCATGTGGAAGAACTGGTAACATAAACCAGGTGTAGATTAGCGCGACTTCCCGGATCCATAAATAACATCCAACCATAATATTTACTTAGCGAGCTTTGTGCAATTCTTCGTGTCCTTTGTGGTTAAATAAACCACGGAGAAATACAAAGGGAAATCACAGTGGTCACATAGCAGCCGGTAAAAACCTGTAACCCGTTAACTTATGGTGTACTGTGGTAAATCATTTGTACATCACAACATGGATGACCTGTGGCATGTTGCAGAACTGATAAAATAAACCAGATGTAGATTAGCACAACTTCCCGGATCCATAAAAAACAAACAGCTATAAAACTTACTAAGCGTCCTTTGTGCAATTTTTCGTGTCCTTTGTGGTTAAATAAACCACGGAGAAACAAAACGATAAATCACTAGGGTCGCTAACTTACCGGCTAAACCTTAAATTCTTAATCCTATACCAAATTTTAAGTCCAGCATTATAATTCCGAACTCCTTCTGTGTTATTCAGAACGCCGGGAAACTTACGTTGCCGTTAATTTGCATCATAATCATTCGTAATCAATTAAATACAACAGATATGAAAACAATCAATATGAAAGCAATCGTGGCAACGGGATACGGATCTCCTGCAGTACTGCAACTGCAAAATGTGGCAAAACCATTTGCAGGAAACAATGAGGTGTTGGTTAAGATTTATGCAACTACAGCAACAACAGCCGATGGAATGATGCGTACCGGCAAACCCTATTTTGGCCGCTTAATGACCGGATTATTAAAACCCAAACATCCCATTCCGGGAACAGGATTTTCCGGTGTGGTTGAAGCCACAGGAGATCAGGTGACTGCCTTTAAAACAGGTGACCGTGTATTTGGTGAAACAACACTTGGATTCAGCACCAACGCGGAATATGTTTCGGTTCCTGAAACAGGCGTTATTCTAACAATGCCGGATAACATGAGCTTTGCTGAAGCCGCTGCGTATTGCGACGGACATCTGACATCGTTCTCTTTCCTTAAAGAAGTAGCAAAAATCAAACCCGGACAATCGGTGCTGATTAACGGCGCATCCGGAAGCCTTGGAACAGCTGCGGTGCAACTGGCCAAATACCTCGGGGCCGAAGTGGTTGGGGTGACCAGCACAAAAAATACCGGACTTGTAAAATCCCTGGGAGCCGACATGGTGCTGGATTATACCAAAGTGGACTTTACCGAAATTCGCCGGAAATTTGATGTGGTGTTTGACACCGTCGGTAAGAGCTCGTTTAAAAAGTCACGTAAGGTTTTAAAAGAAGGTGGCGTTTACGTTTCGCCCGTCTTGAAATTATCGTTGTTGCTTCAAATGCTTAAAACCAGCATCAGCGGAAAACAAAAAGCTAAATTTTCTGCTTCAGGCATGAAAAAGGATCATGAACTCAAAACACTATTATCAGAACTTAGTGAAATATTCAGGGATGGAAAATTAAAAACAGTTATCGATCGCCAGTTTCCGCTCGAAAAAGTGGCCATGGCACATGAATACATTGCCAAAGGTCATAAAAGAGGAAATGTTATCATAATGGTTCAATCATAAAATTATAAAATCATGAAAACAACAGACAGAAAATACGCATTAACAGCAGGAAGTTCAATCATTATTATGGCGATAGCTGCAGCAATAGCATACGGATATATTTATACTAATTTAGTCGTGAATGATCATCCGGATCTTACATTTCAGAATATATCGTTAGCCGGGTCCATGTTCAAACAGGGAATAGCCGGGTGGATCATTATTCTTATAACAGATGTGCTGGTGGCATGGTCCCTCTATCTTTATCTGAAGTCGGTAAATCAAAAACTTGCATTGACAACAGCAACAATCAGAATGGTTTATGCAGGAATTCTGGCTGTTGCGATTTATCACCTAATCGCCATATTGCCACTTACGTCAACTGCCGGAACAACTGACTCAATAGTACGAATGAACTCCCATCTCGAATCGTTTAAAAGTACCTGGTCATTCGGTTTGATCCTGTTCGGCCTGCACCTGATCGGTTTGGGAATGTTGGTTTATTTGTCGGATTTTATTCCGCGGATATGGGCTGTCCTGCTGATCTTTTCAGGTCTTAGTTATTTTGGCATTCATGCCGCTAAATTTTTATTCCCTGAATACATCGGACAGGTTGAACAGATTGAAATGATCCTTAGCGCTCCAATGGCCATTGGCGAGGTTGGTTTTGCTGTCTGGCTGCTGATCCGTGGAGGTAAACCGCTCAGAACAAAAACTTCTGTAAAAGCTGTTGCAGTTTAATCCGACACTCAAACAGGCTGATCAAAAAAATGATTAGCCTGTAATAAATAACGTTTCTGTACAGAATTGAAATGTTTATCTTGTTGAGTATTCCCCTTTTCATTAAGAGCTGTAACTGAACAACGATAGCGAATAACTTAGGCCCTAATTTTCAAATACTTGCAAGCATCTAATTCATATTTAAGAGATAATTTTTTAAAACTATATCTCTATTATTCGTTTTAAATAAATAAAATGTTAATTTCGCATTGATTTATTATTTTATGTTTGTTGATAAAATTGATTGATGTTTGATTGAATGAACCCTTATATTTTTTCATAACTATGACTAATAACAACAACTGTACTAACATTTTATCATCGTTTTACTCCGATGAAACGATTGCGAGAAATTGTATAGAGAACGATAAAACCAAATTTCTATTCAAAACCTTTTACATAAATGCCAGTAAATCGAATAGTCCCAAATCATAATATTGTCAAATAGGTTGAAAAAGGGGTAACCTCCCAAATAAATAGTAAAAATCCTTATGAAGCTATTAAAAATAAATCCATAAGGCGAGTAACCCAAAATCGATAAGAGTAGGAATTACCAAATTTATTAATCATAAAATGAAAAAAATTGTATTTGCTTTAATTGGCCTGTTAATTACCATTCCATTTTTCGCTCAAGATGAGTTATCAGAAAAAGCAACTGTTGAGAAAGTTCTAAACATACCTGTTTTTATTTATTCATATCCTACTGTAGAATTTGATGAGGTTACAACATTATCAGCTACAATGTCAGCTTTATCTGATGCACTTAGTAATAATAGTGAGCAAATAAGTGTTACTGATAAAGTGAAAGAAATTATCAATAAAGCAAAGAGAAAAGTTAAAAAAGGGGATATTGAAGATTTTGATGCAATTATAATAAATCCGGACGATTATTCCGGAATAGTAATAAAATTTAAAGACGAAATCAGCCTCCAATCAGATGTAAAAAGGATTTCAAATGTACCAATTTACATGTTTTCATATCCCAATGATAAATTTGAAGAAGTTGATGAATTTTCTGCAACTTTATCGATACTCGGTGGCGGTTCACTATCCGATAGAACTAACGAAATCGTACGTAAAGCAAAAAGAAGAGAGAAAAAAGGGAAGGTTAAACCTTTTGACGCTATCATCATTAGTCCCGACGACTTCAAAGGGATCTTAATTAAATTTAACTGAAATTAAACAGAACGTAAAAAATTTACTACATCTCGATGTAGGGTTTGATTTAATAAACCCATTTCAAACAGTATCAATTAAAGAACCTGTTTGTATTTTCAGCTCAACAGAATTTTACAATATAAACTGTAGTCTTTATACTTTAAATTCAAAACCACAGACTTCATAAAAATCCCTTTTGAAGCTAATATGTTATAGTAACGTTCAAAAACTGACAGGAAATACACAATACAGGATTAGTTTAACATAATAATTTATATACAATTAAAAATGAAAAAGATAAGTTTTATTCTATTATCGTTGATATTATTAGTTACCACCTCATGTGAAAAAGACAAAAACGATGATATTAGAGATCAGGCAATAGGTAATTACCAAGCAACATGGAAATTTTATGTCTTAGATAATAATACTCTATCCTATCTGGGAAGTGATTTTGATTTAACGGAGAATTACCTTGTGAAAAAATCAACTACGGATGATTCCGGTATCGATTTTTATGTTGGGGGCGATATCGAATTCCAGGGAAATAAAATTGAATTGGCAAGTAATGGTTTTGCGTTTGACATACCAAGTCAAAACTATACAGATTCAACTGGAACCTATGTAATGAATGGTTATGATGGGCTTGATTTAGATGGGAAAAAATACAATGGAGTTTATTATAGTGCTGAAGATAAGATTGAGACATATATTACTATGACAATGGATAATGTTGTATATGTCATCCAAATCACTATGGTAAAGTAAATATGTAGAATTAGAAAAATATACTGATAACTTAGTTTATTAACTAATGTCAGAAAAGGGATACTAAGGGTTATTTGTGGTTTTGATTAAGGGTAGTTAAGTTACTACCCTTTTTTTATATGCAGATATAAGCTAGTAATATTGAACATCTAATTTCATAATTACACCTGATTTTAAAACAGCCTGGTTTATTATCTGATCTGAAACCTTAGGAAGTCCTCCTGTTCTGATGTTTTAATATGAACCAGATAGGTTCCTGATGTTACACCTCTCAAATCTATCGATTTAATATTCTGTCCCGATAACATAACCCGTCCGCTAAGATCCAGGATATCGATCTGCCATCTCTGAGCCTTTACATCTACATTCACATAATTGGTAGCAGGATTAGGATATACTTTTATGTCCTCTACCTTATGCTCCTGAAGTGCGGTAATTAGCTCAAAGTGGGCCCGGAAATCCAAACTTAATGTGTCTGTAGTCAGAGAGATGCTTTTTTCTGTGCTATAGACATCCGTTGAATTGACCAGCGTCCAGTTTACAAACCGGTATCCGTTAACCGGTGAGGCCGTTAACGTAACAGTTGTACCTTTTGCATATACACCGTAGCCTGTAACCTTTCCTTTCAGATCAGGATCAGCCATGGCATTAATCCTGATAGCAGGAACAAGATTCGATGTGAGGCTCTGAATCTCACTGAAAGCAGTCACTTGTTTTAAATCAGCAACCAAAACCTTACATAGTTCAAAGGCTCCGTTTTGTTGCAGGTGAGTACCGTCTGAATTTCCATCGGGATAATTTTGCCAGACTCCGGATTTAAGGTTATTAAAAATGCTGTCGGTAGCATATGATTTCCCCCTGGAATTTAAAAAAGCCATGGTGCTGGCTTCCATGTCAATAAACGGTGCTTCCAGTTCTGCTGCCACTTCTTTCATCGCCTGCGTGTATGCCGCATGAGCCTGTTTTATCTGAGTGCCACTCCAGTTATTTCTGGGAATGGAAGAGATGAATACCGGATACGCCCCTTTTTCTTTCGCCCCGTTTCCAAAAATTTTCAGATAGTCCCTGTAGGTCGTCGCAGGATCTGTATATCGGGTCGGGTCCGTTGTCTTTTCATCGTTGTGTGCAAACTGAATCAGGACATAATCGCCGGCTTTCAGCATGTTATATACTGTGTTCCATTTCCCTTCGTCATAAAAACTTTTGGAACTTCTTCCGGATGCAGCCTGATCGTTCACTACAACGTTATCTGAATTAAAAAAGGGCTGTAATACCTGTGCCCATCCGGTTCGCGGATAAAGATCTGAACCATAAACGGATGCCGTACTGTCACCGATTACAAATACCGTTACTTTTCCGGTTGTGGCATTTACAACATATGATTTTGTCTCAACAGTTCCATCATTCATGGATACCAGCACAGTATATGTACCACTCTGTGCCGCAATAATTTGTTGCGAATCCTGCGCTCCGATAAGCTGTCCGTTATAAAGCCACTGGTACGAATTTCCTTCCGGCGCTGTTAGACGAACCTGTTCTGAACCGGAACGGGCTGCCACTGTAAATGAAAACCAGATTATGAAAATAAAGATGGAGACGTAATGTAGATATTTCATCATTTTAAAAACTATATAACGGGTTTAAATCAATGCCGCTAAATTAAAGAAATTACCCGTTCTTCTCTGACTTTTTTAAAATTAACCTTTGAAATTAAACCCTTACTTCAATCCTTTCTTGTGTTACACATAGACGTAAATCCAACAAAGATGATATTGGGATCCTTATAAATTACTACTTTTATGCACAATCACAGGTTTACTTTTGTCCAGCTCATGTTCCGGTTAGGATCAGGACATAAACAACAAAACAACTTATTATTATGCTGGGAACACTCATCAATGCCGGTGCGATTATTATTGGCAGTATCATCGGACTTTTAATTCATTCCAGAATGCCGAAAAATATAACCCGGATTGTTTTTCAGGGCATCGGATTGTTTACCCTTTTCCTGGGAATTCACATGGCCGCCAAAACCGGCAATTTTCTGGTTCTGATTTTCAGCATTGTTCTGGGCGCCATAGCAGGCGAACTTTTACGTTTAGACTTATTAATTAACCGGTTCAGTGAATGGTTAAAAAAGCGTGTAAAATCGAAAAATGAAAATTTCTCCAACGGGTTTGTCACTTCATTTCTGCTGTATTGCATGGGGTCGATGGCCATACTGGGTGCGTTTGAGGAAGGACTGGGTGGCGATCCAAACCTGTTGCTGGCGAAGTCTGTCCTCGACGGATTTTCATCCATTGCATTGGCGGCATCGCTTGGCATCGGCGTGATTTTTTCTGCGATTCCACTGATCATTTACCAGGGCAGTCTGACACTTTTTGCCGGTTCCTTACAAAACTTCTTTACGGACCCAATTATCAACGAACTGACTGCAGTGGGTGGTTTGCTGCTGATAGGCCTTGGTATCAATATTCTGGAGATTAAAAACCTTAAAATTATCAACATGATCCCCAGCCTTATTTTTGCCGTGATCCTGTCCTACTTTTTTCTGTAATCTCTTTTTATAATCCGCTTTATTGATAAAAAAAATCCGGAAATCAACGATTCCCGGATTCTATCTTATTAAATTTTATTCAGGGACTAAAGGCTGTCGCCAAAGTCTGCTTTAAACTTAGCCACCAGTTTTTCCTGCCAGTCTGAGGTTGGTTTTAATTTACCAAAGAAGAAACGCAATACTTTAGGTTCCTCGTAAAACTCCAGACCCCCGATGAGTTTTCTGTTCTCATACAACCATGCTAAGCGGTCAACAGTGTACTTAACCTGCGACAGGGTAAACACGCGGCGCGGCAGTGCCAGTCTCAAAAGTTCAACGGCTGCAAAATGATCACTGCCATCCTCTTCGCGTTCTTCGGAAATGGTTCCACGCTCCATACCTCTTACACCACTTACCAGGTACATGGCAGCTGCCAGCGAACCTGCACGGTATTCTTTCTGCGGCACGTGCGACAGAAATGCCATGGCATCGATGTGTGCTCCAAGTCCTCCTGAAGGCGTAATTACCGGAATTCCAAGTTTAACCAGTTCATCCACCATAAATTTGATGAATATCGGTCCCTGGTTGATCATCTCTTCATCCATGGTTTCGTCCAGACCAATGGTCATGGCTTCCATTTCGCGGGTTGACATACCACCATACGTAGAGAATCCCTCATATAACGGCAGCATTTCAAGCAGTTTTTTATACACCGCTTCATCGTTTGTAATAATACCTCCACCACGTACGTGTCCCAGTTTTCGGGCCGAGAAATAAATGATATCTGCCGTATCCGACAAAATTTTTGTTATCTCACGGATCGAATGATTTTTGTATTTCTCTTCTCTGGTTTTAATGAAATGTAAGTTATCGGCAAGCAAACTGGCATCTATAACAAACGGAATGTTGTATTTCCTTGCTAGTTTACTGGTTGCAATAAAGTTATCCAAAGCAACCGGCTGTCCGCCAATCAGGTTGGTTCCGGCTTCAATACGGATAAATGAAATTTTTTCAGCCCCTTCCTTGTCAATTAACTTCTGCAGATCATCCAGATTCAGGTTTCCCTTAAACGGTTCAGAACTCACCGGATTTAATGCTTCGGGCATGTGCAATTCCAGTACTTTACCACCATTGACCATAATGTGGGCTTTGGTTGTGGTAAAGTGATAGTTCATTGGGACATAAGTGTCTTTTCTTACAAAAGCGAGCGATAACAGGTTTTCGCAGGCACGTCCCTGGTGAACCGGGAGAAAATACTTCTTACCGAAAATTTCATTCAGCTTATCCTTTAAACGGGTGTAAGTTGCTGAGCCTGCATAACTGTCGTCCACGATCAGCATCGATGCTGTCTGCTTGTCGCTCATGGCGTTTACACCACTGTCAGTTAACATATCCAGGTAAATATCTTTGTTGTACAGTAAGAAGGTGTTATTGCCAGCCTCTTCAATTGCTTTCAGCCTGCGATCGATCGGAACCAGATCGAGGCGTTGCACCATTCTTACCTTGTGCATTTCCAATGGAATTTCTTCTCCTAAATAAAATTTAATATTAGCCATTTTAAAAAAGTTAGATATTGTAAATAATAGTTGAATTAAAGTCGTTTCCCGGGTTAACCGGCTGTAGCAAATATAATTAATAATCTCACTTGAGCTATTTACCTGTACGTTTGAAGATAATAAATGACAAAAAATCCGGAGCTTATTAAGATGCGCTAAATGCTCAATCCTGATTTATTGCATTAAATGTCAATTGATTATGAAAGCACATAGAATTTCAGTTTATTTGCTTACAATATCATATTTTATAATGATTATAATTTATAAACTGCAGGTTTTTCCTGTAAAAATGTATTAATTGCATATTCTTAAAGTCAGAGACTATGGATATTTGGAAAGAAGTCAGAAAGGAATTTCCCGTTTGCAAAGCGTTTGTGTATCTGAATCCCGCTGGTGGCTCACCCCTTTCGTCAAGTGCTGCTCAACAGGCAAAGCAATTTTATGATGAGATGTTGGCCCAGGGTGATAATTTATATGAAGAATGGCTGGAACGAACAGAAGTAACCCGCCAGATGGTGGCCTCATACATTGGTGCCGATGTCAGCGAGATCGCCTTTACCACCAACACCTCTCATGGGATGAACCTGGTAGCCCAGATGAACAGGAACAAGGGCAAAGTACTCACCATGCAAGACGAGTTTCCTTCATCCACTTTTCCATGGCTAAACCAGGGTGTCGCCTTAAAAATGGTTGAACCGGAGGACGGATTCCGCTATCCCATTGAAAAAATTGAAGCAAGTCTTGATCCGGATGTAAAAATCCTGATGACCAGCTATGTGCAATATTGCACCGGGTTCCGGCAGGACCTGGAAGCTCTTGGAGAATTATGCAGGCGAAAAAACCTGATTTTTGTGGTTAACGCCACGCAGGCCATTCCGGTATTTCCTGTGGATGTTAAAAAATGGAACATCGATTTCCTTGTCTTTACCGGTCTGAAGTGGGCTACGGCAGGATATGGTATTGGCGGACTGTATATCAGTAAAAAATGGCTTACCGGAGGGAAACTTCCGTTTGCAGGCTGGCTCAGCATTGAAGATCCGGAACAAATGGACAACCTGAAATTTGAGCCGGAAGCGCGTGCCTCCGTGGTTGAATCCGGTTGTCCGCATTTCGCTCCGGTATTTGCACTGAAAGGAGCCCTGGAATTGTTTAAACGCATCGGTAAAGAACAAGTCACCTCGCATGTGCTTGGGCTCACAACTTACCTTCAAAAAAAACTGAAAGCACTTGGGGCTGAACTGACCAGTCCTGAAGATGAAAAATACATGTCCGGGATTACCATTATAAAAACCACGCAGGCAACCGAGCTTGTCTCAGAACTCCGGGACAAAAACATCATCGTCAGTCCACGTGGACAGGGCGTACGGGTATCTGTTAATATTTTCAATAACAAAGAAGATATTGATGTGCTGATTGAGGCTTTGGAACAACACAGGGATTTATTCTAAGGACTGGTGCTGATATTAGATGTTTAAACCGGTTTTATCCTGTGATTATGCTGTAGCTTCCTTTGTTACTGCATCAATCCCATTTGCTCCAGCTGTTCCATCACCTCTTTTTTATAGCTTCTGCTGATTGGGATGGAATTTTTCCCGATCTCTAAGTATTCTTTGGTATAGGAATCAATATACTTTGGCGCCACAATATAGGATCTGTGAACTCTCAAAAAACGGCCCTGCGGCAGTACGGCTTCAATATTGGAAAGGGTTTCACGCGTAACAATTACGGCTTCAGTTGTGTGAATTTTAAGGTAATCGCTCAGACTTTCAATAAAAACGATCTCGTTAAAGTTTATTTTTATCATTTTACGGTCGGAACGCACGAACATAAAATCATTCCTCTCTTTACCTGCTTCATCCTTATGTGTTTCTGCAATAACATGCTGTTCATCAAAATACTTCTGCACGGATTGCAGGAGGCGTTCAAATGAAATTGGTTTGAGCAGGTAATCCACCGCTTTCAGGTCAAATCCATCCACAGCATATTCACGGTAAGCCGTCGTAAAAATTATTTTCACATCCCTGCTAACCGTTTTGGCCAGCGACAATCCTGATATCTCCGGCATATTGATGTCCAGAAACATCAGATCGACTGATTGATGCTGAAGAATATTAAATGCTTCCAGGGCATTTTTACAAATTCCGGTAATCTCTACCGAACTGATTTTGGAAAGGTGATTCTCCAGTACATCCCTGGCGATGGCTTCATCATCTACGATCAGGCACTTTATAGATTTTGGGCTCATTGTTGCATTTGGTTAATATTCTCTATGATCAAAATTGTGGTATACAGGCCACTTTCTGTAAACTGATCAAGGTGATAAGCTCCCTTATAGTTTAACTCCAGCCGCTTTTTAATGTTCTCTATCCCTATTCCGCCATTTCCTGTTGTCTGATGATCAGGCTTAAAGGAATTGTCAACCCGAAAATACAAGGCGTTATCTTCCATTTTCACGGTTATACTAATCCGGTGTTTATTGCGTATCACCGATCCGTGTTTGAAGGCGTTTTCAACGAATGGGATGAGCATCATCGGCGCTATTTCAGTGTCTTCTGATATCTTACTGGTTTCAAAGCTGACCTCCAATACATCAGAAAACCTGATCTCCTCCAGTTCGATGTATTCTCTTATATGTTCTATTTCGTCTTTTAATCTGACAGCCGGCTTATTTACCTGGTATAAGATATAATCCAAAAGGTTGGACAGCTTTAAAATGATATCCGGGGTTTGCGTGGACTGTTTGATGGCAAACCCATAAATCGTGTTCAGTGTATTGAATAAAAAATGGGGTTGAATTTGTTGTTTCAGGTAGCTCAGCTCCTGTTCTTTCAGTTGCAGCTGTGTATTCAGAATCTTATTCTCAAGTTCTTTATTAAGAGCCGCCATTTTGCTGTTTCTGCTGACAATATTGGCAGATGCTACCAGGCCTGTAACAAGATAAACCAGGATGAGCACAAAGGTAAAATTCTTGCTCATTGGAGGCATGTTGGTCACATTAAACTTCAGGATTAGGATCAGACAGGCATAGATTATCAGCACGATTGCGTAGGACGTAAAAATAAGCAGGTAAAAAGAATAAAGCGCAAATTTACCATATCTCTTCTTTTGTAAATACTCCGGGATCAACTTAAAAATGGTTAGGTAAGTGGTGATCATAGTAACCGGAAGCAAGCCACTGGAGAACCAGGTAACATACACTTCATCGGTAGAGTTGTAGCTGAAAAAATAAACATAAAAGAACCATACTGCCACCCAGAAAAGCAGATGAAAAGGTAATGTCTTACCCCGTTTTAATTCGTTTAAATCAAAGAGGTCTATCCTGCTCATAACTAATATTCCTGAACAATATTAACGAAAAAGTATCAGAATTGAAGGAATTATCGGTGTTCAACCGTTTTACGCCCTTTTTCTGTTTGCTGTTTAGTTTAAAGTCCTTATTGTGCTAAACAAACCCGTAAACCAGTCACTGGTCGCATTTTGTAAAATTGAATTTTTTTAATTCATACATTTGAATCGTTATTGTTCGGAGAACATAACATCTTGTCCCTACAGGACAATTTTATTAACGGTATATTACTTTTACCAATGTCTTGTCCCTCCGGGACAGCCCCTGAGGGACTTTATATAGGTAAAAAGTTTATTAGGTATAAAAAATGAAGTCCCGTAAGGGACGCAATAAAAAAGGATAAAAATACATTTGAATCGTTAAAACCTCATTATCATGGCACTATTTGAAAAACTACAGGATGCAGGACTATTCATCAGCTATCCGATTATAATTATTCTGATCATTGAAATTGTTCTCTTTGTACGGGCTTTGCCCCAACAAAACAAATACGACCGCACCATCAAACTGTTGATTTCATTAGGATGGTTTGCCATTGCCTGGGGCTACCTTGGGCGTACATTAGGCCTGATTGAAGCATTTGATAACGTAGCCGCCTCGGGCGAATTTGCACCCAGCATGCTGTCGGGCGGACTCAAAAAAGCCTTGCTTGGCCCTTTAATGGGAATTATAACCTTTATTATTGCACGCGCAGGGATACTGGTACTTCATTTCATAAATAAGAAATCCCAAAACATAAAAACTGTTGATTAAGAAAATTATAAATATATCAGGTATTGCAGGCGCTTTGCTTTTAGTAATCCGCCTGCTTGGACTATTTATCACGCTACCTTATGAGGACATCTTCCTTATTGCCGGCCTGGTGCTGCTGTTTGTGGTTTGTTTACCCTTGGTTATGGTTGAGAAAAATACACCTTACAGATCAAAACAGAGCGTAAATCAATCTTCATCATCGCCTGAACATAAGAATGAAGACAGCAAAACTAATGACAAGGACACCTATCAAGGCTGGGGAATGAATGACTCCCCATTCAGATCCCGTAAATCCGGTTTAAGTTGGGGTGGTGGCAATATTAAAGCCTCTAATGCCAAAAGAGAAACACGGCGACGATTTTTGAAAAAATAAAATCAGAGCATTATCAGCACATTCCACCTTGGTTTTCATGATCAAATCCAATAATTTGTATGTTTAGCTTTAAAACCACGCCCTCTATGTTAAATTACCATTTCGATATTTTCACAACCTGAGTTCCTGCAGTTCTAACAACCTTCAGTAGATAATCACCCGGTTCTAAATAAGACAAATCTAGTTTTGCAATATTGTGTTTAACTATCTCAACCTGTCTGCCACTCAAATCGTACAGTTCAATTCTTTCGATACCATTAATATTGTTGATTGTTAGTATGTCTACAACAGGATTTGGATAAACAACTGTTCGACAATCTAATGTGTTCTCATCTGTATTAAGCAAATGAGAAACGGCGCAATGTCCACTAAATTCATTAAAATGATTTATGTAAAAGTTTTCTCCATCCCTGTAAGCACATAAAAGAAGAAACCATTTCTCATAAAAATCAAATGGTGCTGTGTTTTGATAAAACAAACCATGATTTGTGCCTAAGCCTTCAATAAACTCAAATCTTTCAAATCCAAATTCGTTTTCTAAGAAATTAAGTCGAACATGTTTTTTTGAATCTACATAATACACAGAATCAACAAGAATTGTATCCGCTGAATTTTCATAGTGCAACAAAAACGTATCATTCTTCTCTAGATCTAAATCCATCACCAGATACTCAGCGTCATTAATGTATTGATAGATTTTTGAATAATCACTTGATACACGTATATAAAAATCTCCTGCTCTCTCTCTTGACCTGAATGTTTTGTAAACCTGATTCAAAATAGAGATATCTTCAACATAAAAAATTGAATCCGTCATGAAAGCATCAGGGATTATTTGTAAAACATTGTAGGAAGAATTCTCTACACCAAACGGACTATCGTAAGGTGTTTCCTCTAATTCTGCAAAAACTATTTGTCTTGAACCATTTATTTCAACAGTATCATAGAAAACCAGGTATCCATCAGCTTCTATAGTATATGGATATTTACCGTTGCTTAAACTCGGAATTGAAGTATGGCCATTTGAAATGTATGTTTTATCGTTTATAGTTATCGTTGCATGATCAAAATCCCCAATTATATTAATGATCAAAGAAGCCTCAGTAAGATATACCTCATACGAAAGTGTGAAATCGCGAATAGTATCTCCACTGTTATACAATTGACCATTTGAATCAATCCACCCTGCAAAAGCATCTTCGCTTGTATTTTCAGGTAGAATAAAATAGGTCATTGGATTGCCGGCAAATGCATATTCACCAATTAACTTTAGTTTTGAAAGCTGACTAAAGTTAACGCTCTGTATTGAATTGTTAGCAAATGAGTATTTGTTAATATATTCAATACTTTGGGGCAGAGTCACGCCTAATAATCCTAAATTTGAAAATGCCCCCGCTTTAGCTGTACTATTCCATACAATGGATTTAATTTCCACATTATCAAAACTCTCAGGAATCAATATATACTTGCCGATGAATTTATGATTTACGGCATAAATCATGCTTCCGCTGGTTTCAACATCGGAATCAGCTAAGATATATGGATTATCTTCTGAAACATGAACTTCCTTTTTATAAATTAAATAAGTACAGGCACTTACCATATCTCCCACGTCAGAAATGCTTGCCGGAATTTCGGGTTCTGCCTGACCCAGTTCGAACCCATACCATTTTTGTCCAGCAATACCTGGAAGAATAAAAGATTCTACTGAAGCAGAGCAAAATACAAATGAGCCTATTTTTGACAAATTTACACAGTTACTAAAATCAATACTTGAAATGGGATTATCGCTAAACGCATTATTCCCAATTGAATCTAAATTATAGGCCTGACTAAAATCGAGATTTGTAATAGAATTGTCTGCAAAGGAATAACTACCTATATATTTTATAGTTTCTGAGAATTTTAGAGACTGAATATTTTTACTTCTGAAAACGCCTCCTTCCCCACCATCTTCAGGTTCAGCGATTCCCACAATTTCCTGTCCGTTTATTGCAGACGGGATCTCAATATTGACGCTTTGAAGTGCATTACATGCCACGATGTATCCATCGACAATAACCACATCATCTGCTGTCAGAACATAATTTTGAGCATTTATCAGATTCACTGATAATACCAACAATAATAAGGTACACCATTTTTTCATTGCTCCAGTTTTTAAGGTTTAATTGACATTAAAGTTTATTTGCCAGAGATTAAAAAATAATCACATTACAACTCCATTGAGAAATAACTATGGTTTGATATTGACTAATTATATAAATGAAATTAGGTCTTTAATAATTTCTAACATCGTCAGGTTTGCATTATCGAAATATAAAAGTAAAAAAAGTATTGATCAGTTACAATTTTGATCTCAAATTATTGGGCTTAAAACTACATACTATCTAAATAAGCATAACGTAACGATCTTTTAACTCGCTTTTCAGGATGTAAACATAGTAACTCATACATTCAGGTTAAAATAAAAAAGGGACACCAATGCGTCCCTTCTTTTTTGTAGCGAGACCGCCCCGAGGATTCGGGGGAACTCGGGACCTTCCCGATTAAAAATCGGGACGCTCTAACCTTGTAGTTATTCTTTGTTTTTAATGATTAACAATTCAATATATGTCTTGCTTTTCATCCTTTTTATATACTTTTCTCTTTTCAAAGATTCTGTTTTAGATAGATATTCTTCAATATAAACTACCTGCCACGGTCGGTAAGGCTTTGTTGATGGAGTGGCCCCTGCATTATGTCTTTCCAAACGTTTCTCAACATCCGAACAACTGCCGATATAGTAACGATCTTTTACCTCACTTTTCAGGATGTAAACATAGTAACTCATACATTCAGGTTAAAATAAAAAAGGGACACCAATGCGTCCCTTCTTTTCAGTAGCGAGACCGAGGGTTGAACTCGGGACCTCATGATTATGAAAAATGAAAAGTGTCCTGAAAACCCATATTTCAGGGGCATTCACTTTACATTTTACAGCATTTTCCAACATTTTCAGCCTCCAGAATCAGCCTCCAACTGAATCTATTACGTTTCATAAATCTATAAAGTTGCCCTTTTATCAAATTACCTGCTGGCTAAAAAGAATCATAAGTAATTTCACCTAAATGATTTATGACAATTGACTTGTGTTAATAAATGTTATAAATTTAGAATTCTGTAAATTATTGATATTAAGACATTATCCCATGAAAACTCGAAGTCTTTTAACTTTTTTGACAATTTCTTTATTTTCTTTTATTAATGCTCAGAATATAATACTAAATAATACTGAACAAAAATCCATTTCAATTGAAAAATTACCATCTGATTCCGGGACTGTAACCGACATTGACGGAAATACCTACAAAACAGTAAAAATCGGAGACCAGTGGTGGATGGCCGAAAACCTTAGGGTAACCAATTATTCTGATGGAACACCAATCCCAAAAGTAGAAGATAATACAGAATGGGCAAATTTAGGGGATAATAATACAGATAAAGCCTATTGCTGGTACGATAATGACAGTATTTCTTACGCTCAAACCTATGGTGCTCTATATACTTGTGCTGCTGCAACAAACGGAACTCCTTTTAATGGCACTTATCCAGTTCAGGGAGCCTGCCCGGATGGATGGCATGTTCCTAGTGATGAAGAGTGGAAAGTTCTTGAAATGTATCTGGGTATGAGTCGAGAAAATGCGGATGCAATAGGTTATAGAGGAACAGTTGAGGGGAACAAATTAAAAGCAATATTAGGTTGGTTAAATAATGGAAATGGTACAGATGATTATGGCTTTTCCGCACTTCCAGGTGGCTACCGAGATAGCGTAGTTGGTTCATTTAACCGAATGGGCAGTTTTGGTCGTTGGTGGAGTAGTACAGTTTACACAAGTGAAGATGATGCATCATATAGTCGTGACCTTGTTGACACTAACTCAGATATACTCCGTTGGTTATATTATAAGTCGATTGGAATATCAGTCCGTTGCGTCAAAGATGAGGAATTTAAAGGAGATATGCCTGGTGCAGAATTTACTGCAGATAAAACAGAAATTAAAGAAGGCGAACAAATCCAGTTTACAGACCAATCTACAAATGATCCAACAACTTGGCTATGGGATTTCGGGGATGAAGGAACTTCTACAGAACCAAATCCATTACATACTTATAATTTAGCGGAAACTTACACTGTAAGATTAATAGTAACTAATTCAGCCGGTTCCGACTCCATAATAAAAACAGACTTGATTAGGGTAGTTGCTGAAAAAAATAACGAAATCCTTTACGATAGTGTTACAGACATTGACGGAAATACCTACAAAACAGTAAAAATTGAAGACCAATGGTGGATGGCCGAAAATTTAAAAGTAACCAGATATGCCGATGGAACTAAAATTCAAAAAGTTGAAGATGATTCCGAATGGCAAAATTTAGGAGATAATATTACAGACAAAGCTTATTGCTGGTACAATAACGATAGTACAGTTTATGCACAAAAATATGGTGCGTATTATACATATGCTGCTGCAGTAAATGGAATTCCTTTTGATGGAAAAAATCCGATTCAGGGCGCTTGTCCTGATGGATGGCATGTACCAAGCGATGAAGAATGGAAAGTACTTGAAATGTATTTGGGTATAAGTCAAGAGGATGCAGATATTATTGGTTTGAGGGGAGCAGGTGAAGTAACGAAAATTATGGCCATTTCGGGTTGGAATTTATATGGTACTGGCACAGATGAATATGGTTTTTCTGCACTTCCAAGCGGTTGTAGATTAAGTCATTATGGTAATTTTGGGTATGAGGGACAGGGGTGTATGTGGTGGACAAGTTCAGAGATTTATAATTTTAGATGGCTTCGCTATTATAACGACATTAATGGTATTGCTCGTGGATATAGAGAAGATTTGTCATTAGGATTTTCTATTCGGTGTATTAAAAACAAAGATGATTTGGAGTTAAGTGTACCAGTAGATACCATAGTTGTTAAAAATGGAAGCATTGCATCATGGTCCAAGGTTTTTAAAAATAAAGAAATTGATAATTCAATAAAATTAAATCTATATTCAAGTTATCCAGAACTAATTAATGTCCCTGAATTTATAATATTAAATTCAGAAGATCAGGAGACAATATTTCCGCTGACTTTTAATGCTGTTCCTAATGATTTTCAGACTACCGAAATTACAATATGGGCCGAAATAGATAAAAGCACATGTGATTGTTCAGATTTAAATATTGAAAAATTAGAGGATAAGGTAATATTGGTTGGTAACAATGCGCTTGGTATTACATTAAGTATAAACAGCGAGATACTTTATGAAGGTAATCAGGATGGCATATTAACCATTGAAAGAGATAACTCAACGAAAAAAGATATTGTGTATCTGAATTCAGATGATGAAAGTGAGTTAATATTACCTGATTCCCTCATTTTCAATTCAGGTGATTCCATTAAAACAGTTTCCATTCAAACTGTTATAGATACTATAAAAGATGGCAAACAGCTTGTAAATATTACTGCTACCTGCGATGGATATACACCGGGTAATGCATGGGTGTTTGTAACTGATAATGTTTATCCTGACGCGGAGGTTTCAGATATTAGCATACCTAAGGATACCTTAATTGCTGGTACGCAATCCGAAATATCTACCATGATATTTAATAATGGATTTACCAGGTTGCCTGAGGGGATGAATATAAAAGTTGTTTTATCAGCGGATAAAGAAATTGATGGAGATGATATGGTTATTGGTTCATTTGAACTGAAACAGGCAATAGATGCAGATCAATCCTTCCATTTTTGGGATTTGGTCACGGTGCCATTTATCAGCGGTACATACAATTTATTGTTACAGCTAAACAGCGATCATGCCATTGTAGAAGATGCCTATTTTAACAATACCTCAAATTCTGTAGAAGTACAAGTATTAAATAGTTATGAGATTTTAGCCTCTGTTGACGATTCTGTTTTTTTCTATCTGGAACCTGTATTAATACAGGGAAGCGCCATGTATTATAAAGGTGGCCCGGCAAAATATAAAGAGCTTGACCTTTATATAATAAACAGTGATGGTCATAAAAAGATTGAAAGACTAAAGACCAACGAAGAGGGATTGTTTACATGGAAATTTCAGCCCAACACGTACGAAAGAGGACATTTTAAGATAGGAACAGCTTTCCCCGGATCTGAAGAAATTGAAATACAGGATGAGTTTGATATTCCATATGTAAAACGAAATTCCGGAGATTGGATTATCTGGGAAGTCATACAAAATGAAGTTGATACAGGAACGATACAAATTGTTAATAAGAGCAACTACCCATTAACGAACGTGATGCTCTCGTTGCAAAATGAGCCGGAAGGATTAACACTTGTATCAGATACCCTGGAATATCTTCCCGGGAATGCAGTCATTGAGATAAAATACAGAATAAAAGGCAATTCTGTTACCGAAGGCCTTGAATATGTGGAAGTGCCTGTAAAAATTATATCCGAAGAAGGTGTTTATAGCCTGTTTAATGCTTATTACTACTGTCAGGCACCATTTGGACAGATAAAAACATCGGTGGATACCATTGATATTAATGTAACCAAAGACAATAAAAGACTGTTTGAATTCTACTTATGGAACAATGGTGCTGGTGAAACCGGCAAGGTAGATATTTTATTGCCAGATGTAAGTTGGTTAAGGCTTATTTCTGCATCAAGCTACGAGAATCTTGGCAGCAAGGATTCTGCTAAAGTCATTTTAGAGATTGAACCCGGTGAAGAAATCCCATTGAACTATCCGATAAAAGGTAATGTCAAAATACGGGTCGAAAACGGTACTTCTGAATATATCCCATTTAAAATCACTTCTGTATCAGAGGCTAAAGGATCACTTTTAGTGGATGTTGTGGATGAATATACCTACTATACAGAAGAAACTCCACATTTGGATAGTGCCTTGGTTTATTTGATTGATCCTTATTCAGGCAAAGCAATTTTTATAGGTTTAACCGATTCTTCCGGTCAGGTCTTTATTGATACTATACCTGAAGGTACTTACAAGCTGGAAATTTCAGCAGATATGCACAGTAGTTATAATAACTACATATACATTGAACCTGGAAGGATTAATAAAGAAGTTATCTTTCTTCAGTTTAATGCAATCACATATTACTGGGATGTAAGGGAAACAGAAATAGAAGACTATTATACCATAAAACTCAATATGGAGTTTGAAACCAATGTTCCAGTCCCGGTTGTTTCCATTAACATGCCGGATCAAATGCCTGAACTCCAGGATGGAGAAACATATAGCTTTGATGTGATATTGAAGAACGAGGGATGGATTAGGGCTAATGATGTAGAATTTATTCTGCCTAATAACCATACCATTTATGAATTCTTTTACGATTGGCAGAAAACAAACATTGACGCTAAAGATTCAGTGATTATACCTGTTATAATGAAATTGAGACAAAATCCAGTTATTGGTAATTATTTAACAAGCAGTTGTTTGCATATGGCAACAGCGAGATATAATTATGAGTGTGGATTTGATCAAATTTGGAATAACATATATGCATCATTTAATTTAGGTAATTGTCAATATATCTCTTATGATATTTATAAGACAGCTAATGGAGTAGCAACAGCAATTAGTAACTTTATTGGACCATTCGGATTTGGTGGAGGTCTAGGAGCTTTTGGATATCCTACCAGGTCTGGCACTTATGGAGATGGTGGAGGTTTTGTGGGGTCTACTGATGTTAAAGATCTACCTGTATTTATGAAAGATATATTTTGTGATCCGTGTTTGTCTGGACTAACCCTTGCCTTATTTGAATGCATGTTAGATGAAATGCCTTTAGTTGGATTTATTGTTGATGAAAAAGATATAGCATTATGTATTAAATCATTTCAGGATGGGGTTGATTTTTTTGAAGCGACAGAATGTATAGGTACAGGTATACCATTTTATAGTTGTTTTTATAATATAGGAGAAGCCCTTGGAACTTGTTATTTAGATCCTCCAGATATTTTATTGGAATATATAGAAGAAAAAAATAACAATGGAGGTAAAATGCCAACATCATTGAAGCAAAGTGCGGAAGACTATGGTTATGTTTTATATTATTTAAATGGATATAATAAATGGATGAATGAATTTATGGGTGAGATAGAATGGATGATAAAGCCCAATTTTAAAGAGTTTGCTATACAATTTGATCCTTATATCCTCGAAGAAATAAAGATAAAAGAGGATGACGTTATATCTATTATTGATACCCTTAAGGAAAGTGGATTTACGGAAGGTGAAATACGTTATTTTACAGAAAGGTGGAACAATACCCTTGATATTAAGTTAAAATCTGAAACGATATTAAAGGATGTGAACGGTGAAAATTACATAGATAATTCAGCTCTTGAAGTTGCAATTTCTCAGTGTGATTCAGCATTAAATTATGCATATTCCAGAAATGTACAATCTATTAGTGAATTACTTGAAAACTCATTAAGAGAAATTAGATATTTCACAGACAATGATGCTTCATCGGTCTGTGCTTCCGTTAGCCTTGAAATTGAGCAAAAACTGGCCATTACACGTCAGGCATTTGAAGGGACGCTAACTGTATTTAATGGGCATACAGCAGATTCCATTCGTAATTTTGAACTTGATATTGAGATTTTTGATGAAGGTGGTATTTTGTGTAATGATAAGTTTGATATCCGGTTTGATAGTTTTACGGGTTTTTCATCAATTGATGGAACAGGCTCGTTGCCTCAAACTAAAAAAGGAGAAGTAAAGATTACATTTATCCCTGGAAATGAAGCTGCAAAAGATACGGTTGTAAACTATTCATTCGGAGGATCAATCAAATATCTCGATCCGTTTACAGGAACCAATGTCACCAAACCTTTATTCCCTGTCACTTTAGGGGTAAAACCCGGGCCTGAATTAAATATTCATTATTTTATGCAAAGGGATATTTTAGGAGACGATCCTTTAACCACAATTGAAGAACCGGTTATTCCTGCAGAACTTGCAGTCATGTTGTATAATAACGGGTACGGTATTGCCAATAATGTAAGGATTGAATCTGCACAGCCAGAAATTGTGGATAATGAAAAAGGACTTTATATTGATTTTGATCTGATTGGGTCAAAGCTGGATGGTGAAGACACCGAACTTGGCTTAATCAATATTGATTTTGGTTCAATTGCTCCACAGCACTCAACTATAGGAGAATGGTTGTTTACCAGCACACTTCTGGGACACTTTGTAAGTTATGATATTACTGTTACTCATGATAATGCAGCAGCTTATGATAATACCAGTTTAATAGGGGATGCATTATTACATGAACTTATACGCAGCATTAGTGTTTATGGTGAGTCCGATGATGGGCGAAAGGATTTTCTGGTTAATGATACAGCAGAAGTTGATTTTCTGCCAGATGCAATCTATTTGTCACAGGGGAATAAAGTATTAAGCGTTTCTAATACTAATGCGGTATCATTCGATAGTACCCTTTATGGTTTAAGGGATACCAATATTTTAACAGTTATCCCTGAAAAGGTTGGATGGAATTATAGCCGCTTGGCTGATCCTGGTAATGGAGATTATGAAATAGAACACATTATACGCTTATCCGATAATCAGGTTATTCCCAAAACAAATATTTGGCTAACACATGTAACATTGCGGGATACAAAAGAACCTGTTTATGAAAATATGGTTCATTTTGTAGATACTTTTAGTAGCGTTCAAAAGATGGATTACCTGATGAGTTGGAAGTTAAAGGATTCTACTTCATTATTAATTGTTAGCACTAATGTGCCTGAGAATGATACAATTGGTCAACCATTGGATAGTGTCCTTATTAAGTTTAATAAAGAGCTCAATCCTGCAAGTCTTACATATACTGATTTTGAATTATCAATTGATAGTGGTTTAAATGTTATCGATAGCACACTTAAAATAACACTTATAGATAGTGCAAACATTAAAATCGATATATCAAAGCATACGCAGGGAAGAGGCATTTATAAATTAACAATCAAAACAAAAGACATTAGCAGTATTAATGGAATTTCCGGATTAGAGAATTGTAGTTATAACTGGACGCAGCATATAGATGAAATAAAACTGAAATTACCACCACAAATACCAGAATTGGACTATTGGTTTAATGATAGTTTTGATACACTTTTAATAATTTTCCCTGATCCTGTCCAGGGTTTATTAGAAGAATACATTAATTTTTGGCGTAATTATAGACAGGATTATTATCCCTTGGATTATAAAAAAGGATATTTATTAGAAGGGGATACTCTGGAGAATGATTTCAAGATTACACCTAATGACGAAGATGGATACGAATTTTTAATAACAGGATTGAGGGATTTAATGCAGGAAGATGGACATTATATGCTTAGCATCGATTTAAGTCACGTAGAAACACTTGATGGGGATACAGGGATATATAATTTTATCGTATCCTGGTATTTGGATACTAAGAATCCATATATTACTAGTATTAATAAACTAGAAGAAGGTCAGATTGATCCACAACATGTAGCTGGAATACAAGTAACATTTAGTGAACCTGTAAACAGAATAACAAATGAAAGTTTCAATTTAATGATGGATGAGGTGAATATCACAAACGATCAGTTATCCGTAGATTCGAATGCGCCTGAAACATATATCGTTAGAGGATTTGGCTTTAGTACGTTTAATGAAGGACAATATAAATTTAGTGTTATTCCTGATGGAATTTATGATCTTGCAGGAAATCCACTGGCAAATAGTAATACCTTCAGCTGGAATGTTGACAGGACACCTCCAATTTCTTCAAATGATATAACTATTTCTCCTGACTTAGGATATTCAGCAACAGATATGAAAACAGCAGCTGATGATGTTGTTTTGAGTGTTGCAATATCAGAACCCAAATTAAGATTAAAAGTATTCAGGGATAATTATACAGATAAATTGCTATTGGCTGATACGGTATTTGCAGAGAATAGTACAGTTGATGTACCAATTGTATTAAAACACCGTGGAGTTATACCTTTGAATTTACAATTTATTGATAGTGTGGGGAATGATGCCTGGCAAAGCATCTCATTCTTTTCCGATCCATATCCATTACAAATTGTTTCAAAAGAAATTATTCGGTTAAATAAGTTTGAACTACCGGATTCAATTTTATTAACTTTTGGTAATTCAGTTATTGATTCTACTTTTGATAGAAATGATCTGAGTTTATATTATAATTTCAATATAATAGATCAAACGGATTTGTCTGTTTTAAAAGAATCGGGAACTAATTATCTCGTAAAAGGATTAAGAAATATTTCAACAAATACGGGTACTTATTCCCTAAATGTGGATTTAAGAAATATTATTAAATACATAACAGGAAATAATGGTTTAGGAACCGAAACAATTAATTGGCAAGTAATACCAGAAAATAATAGACCCGTTGCAAATGCCGGGGATGATTTGGTTTTAGTTCAGGGTGGAGCATATAACTTAGATGGTTCGGAATCCTACGATCCTGATATGGATGATTTGCAATATAAATGGTATTCCAGAGAACAACTAATAATTCAGTCCCCAGGGGATGTTACAACTAAGTTTAATGTTCCGGTGGATTCTTTAGGTACGATATATCAGTTTATACTATCGGTATATGATGGATTTGACTATTCAACAGACAAGGTTTTAGGCACCTTAGAATTCGCATTAAAAAATAATATTAACCTATTTGATGACAATAAAATAATCATTTTCCCAAATCCAACACACTCAACCATAAACGTCCTTTCGGGTTCAGGAAGGATTGACCGAATAGAATTAATCAATAGTTTAGGAGAGGTAATTTTAATCGATGACAATATTGAAAGTAATGAACATACAATATCTAAAATAAATTATTATCCAGGCATATATTTTCTGAAAATCTACTATGGTGAAGATGTTATAATTAGCAAGGTTGTACTTCAGAAATAGTGGCATATCTAAGAAATTTGAATAAATGTAGTTTTATATATCTCATAAGCGCAGTTATTTTTAGCTATAGCTGCTCATCATACCAACTTGCAAAAAATAATTTATATGATTATCCAATGGAGATTGGGATATCAATTGGTATTGAATCCAGTAATCAGAGAGCAACAAGTCCTTTCCCCGGAGACGGTGATATAACCGATTTAAATATTACCAACCTTGTAACACGGGTTAATATGAAGAATGTTGATGTTACGTTTTCAAAACCAATGATTTATGATGAAAAGAGGACTTATGATTTGAAAAAAATCACGATTAAGATACCACACGATTATTATACTTACACCGGTCTTGCAACTAATTTTTTTCATGTTAGTCCCAGTCCGGCATTTGGTATCGGCTATACTTTTTTCCCAATAAATAATTTTCGTCTGGGTGTGCGTTATGCTGTGGGTGTTCAAAACTATAAACTCGAAGTTGTGCACGATGAATCAAATCTTCAAAATGGCAATAAAGGTTCGCTTGGACTTCAAAGATATTGTATTACAAGTGAAAATTTCAAATACTCAAATTTACACCAAAACATCGGCATCGTTTATCGGACTAACAGGGATCACAGATTTTCATTTTACCTTATCCATAAAAATGTGTGGATAGATGGCCAGGCAAATGAATCAGATAAGTTTTTTAAAGGATATGGGTTTACGTACACATTTCCAATTATAAGAAAAAATATTGAAAAACTGAAAGAATAGTACAAATCTGGGAACTTAAACGAATTTTTAAAGAAAACCTTGAAAAGATATTTTTGAAAAGAATTGTATTATAAAAAAGCTGAATGCAACATTAAAACTGGTGATCAGATACCATTATTAGTATATTATGCTTTATATGAATTGTAAAACCTTTATGAAATATATCAATAAATGTAAAAATTAAATATTGAATTCACATCCTTATTGAAATAAATAATGGCTAAATAAATTCATTAGTAATTTCCCTTAATATCGAACACATACTTTGAATTTGTAAATTAAAGTTCTAAATTTAAAAGACTTTAATTTATTGACCTACAAATAATATCCCATGAAAACTCGAAGTCTGTTAACCTTTGTGACTGTATTTCTATTCTCAGTAGTTAATGCTCAGGAAACAATCGTCCCTGTTGGCTCAAATGCAACCGGAAGTGGTGGTTCTGCAAGTTATTCCATTGGCCAGATGGTTTACAAAACAAAATCAAGTTCTGACTATTCCTTGTCGGAAGGGGTTCAACAACCATTTGAAATATCAGTTTTAACAAAGAATAATGAATTATTAGAGAATGATATTGAATTAAAAGTATTCCCAAATCCTGCAACTGACCTTGTAACTCTCAGTTTAAAAGAAAATGACATCAAAGATTTGACATACAAGTTATACAATCTGAAAGGAAAATTGTTGCAGTCAAAAATAATAACAGGTACTACCAATATCTCTTTTAAAGAACTATCTCCTTCTACATATCTTTTAAAAGTAATTGTTAAAGAGGAAGAATACATGACCTTTAAGATTATAAAAATAAAATAATATGAAACGAATAACCATAATCTTAGTATCCATTCTTTTTACTGGAATTATTTTAGCACAAGTTCCGGAAAAGATGACCTATCAGGCGGTGATTAGAGATATTAATAATGAGTTAGTGAGTAACCAAACTGTAGGTATTCAAGTAACTATATTAAAAGAATCGGCAGAAGGTGAAGCTGTTTATACTGAAGTACAAAATCCAACCACAAATGAGAATGGTCTGGTAAGTATAGATATTGGTGGAGGAACAACGTCTGATATATTTTCTGATATTGATTGGTCCACAGGTGTTTACTTCATCAAAACGGAAATAGATCCTGAAGGTGGAACAAATTACTCAATCACAAGTACAAGCCAGGTATTAAGCGTTCCATATGCATTCCATGCAAAAACAGCTGAATCTGTTTTAGAACCCCAAACACTTGCCTATATTGCTGCTGTAGACAATAATGTAAATACCCAACTTAAAAATGTAAGTGATCCAACTGATGATCAAGATGCAGTAACAAAATCATATGTAACAATTAGAGTTTCTACAACAGGGGACACATTATTTTTAGGGAATTATCAATTTGTTATTATTCCAGGAATAAGTAATGCTAATCTCGTAGAAAATAGTTCTGGAACGTATACTGATAATCGTGATGGAACAGTATACAAATTTGTTACAATAGGTAATCAGAAATGGATGGCTGAAAATCTAAAGGCAATAAAATTTTCTGATGGTACACCCATTGAAAATATAACTGGTGATACTAATTGGGCAAATCTGGGTGATAACGAAACAGATAAAGTATATTGCTGGTATAATAATGATATTTCTAATAAAGATGTATATGGGGCCCTTTATACTTATGCGGCAGCTACAAATGGAACTCCATATGATGGCATAAATCCTGTACAGGGAGTATGTCCAACAGGTTGGCATCTGCCCAGTGATGAAGAGTGGAAGGTACTTGAAGTATTTTTAGGGATGAGTCAGATACAAGTAGATGAATATGACTGGAGAGGAATAGATGAAGGAGGTAAACTAAAAGCCTCATCAGGTTGGTATAATGGAAATGGTACAGATGATTTTGGATTTGCTGCCCTTCCAGGTGGATACCGCTTTTTTAGTGGATCATTTAGTAATGATCTGGGCTACGGAGGTAACTGGTGGAGCAGTTCAGAGAGTGGTAGTGATTTTGCACTCCTTAGAAATTTAGCCCATTATGGAACCCAAGTAAAACGCCAAGGGAAACATAAGTCGGCTGGTTTATCTGTGCGTTGCGTGAAAGATTAAAATTTGCCTCACTTATTATAAAAACCAATTAATATGAAACGAATAACCATATCCTTATTAGCTATCCTGTTTACTGGGATTATTTTTGCACAGGTTCCTGAAAAGATGACTTATCAAGCAGTAATTAGAAACATAGATAATGAATTAGTGAGTAATCAAACAGTAGGCATTCAAATAACGATATTGAAGGAGTCAGCAGACGGAGTAGCTGTTTATACTGAAACACAGAATCCAACCACAAATGAAAATGGTTTGGTAAGTATTGATATTGGTGGAGGTACTACATCTGATATATTTTCTGATATAGACTGGTCAACAGGTGTTTACTTCATCAAAACGGAAATAGATCCTGAAGGTGGTAATAATTATTCCATAACAAGTACAAGCCAGGTATTAAGTGTTCCTTATGCATTTCACGCAAAAACAGCTGAAAACCTTACGAGTAGTTTAAAAATGAATAATATACCTGTTTTAACCCTGGAAGAAATAATTGCATTAAATCCTGAAAAAGGAGACGAAGTATATAATGTAACAGATAAAATGTATCAGGTGTTTGATGGTGAAGGTTGGAATTCTACTCCTTTTGATTGCTGGCCACAGCCGACACTTGCAGATGCTGGAACTGATCAAAATATTCTAGAACAGGCAACGTCAACAACATTAGAGGGAAATTCACCGGATCCTGGACATGGTACCGGAAAATGGAGTATTATAAATGGTACAGGAGGTAGTTTTTCAGATGTAAATGATCCAAATACAATTTTCACAGGAGAAATGTTAGGTAATTATAAATTAAAATGGACAATTCAGACAGAATGTGATTTTTCTGAAGATTCTGTCTTTATTGCTTTCAAAATAGGTGAAAATATAACAGATATTGATGGCAATGAATACGGTACAGTGTTGATAGGAGAGCAACTTTGGATGGATGATAATCTTAAAGTAACTCAGTATGCTAATGGTACACCTATCCCTCACGTAACAGGTGATGATAACTGGGCAGCTTTAGGCGATAACAACACTGACAAGGCATATTGCTGGTATAATGATGATGATGCCAATAAAGACGTTTATGGAGCGCTTTATACCTATGCAGCTGCAATAAATGGTGTTCCATTTGACGGTACTAACTTAGTACAGGGTGTTTGCCCTGATGGATGGCATTTGCCAAGTGATGCGGAGTGGACAATATTGGAAAACTATTTGGCAGATAACGGATATAATTACGATGGCACAATCGGTGGTGGCAGAGAAAAAATTGCAAAATCCATGGCAAGCCAAACAGGTTGGAGCAGCTCATCAAATGAAGGTGCTGTTGGTAATGATCCTGCAAGCAATAACAGCAGTGGTTTTTCCGCCCTTCCGGGCGGGTACCTTCGCTACGCCAGTGGCACGTTCTACAACGCGGGCAACCTCGGCTACTGGTGGAGTAGTACTGAGTACCTTAGTACCACCGCGTACTACCGAAGCTTGACCTACCTCAACGCCAGCGTGTACCGCAACGACTACTATAAGTCGACCGGCTTTTCTGTGCGTTGCGTCCGGGATTAAGAGTGAGCGATTGCGAGCTTTATCTATTTAACAATTTATCTATTACCGCGAAGCGGTCGAATTTTGTAGAATTGGGGGTATCGGATAAAACCAAGGATTTGCCAAATGCAAATATTAGATAAAGACGGACTTTATAATTGTGTGGAGGTACAAATTGTAATGTAAGCTCCCCCTTTTTAGTACCAGCTAACACTACTATGTTTACATAATAATGTATGTAAATAATTTTATCATTACGACCAATTCCCTTACTGTTATATCAACATTCCTTTAATTTAATTGACCTTTTTCACCTTTAAAAATCAACTTTTGCTAAATTGCAGGCTATATGTTGATAGAATTAGTAATTAATATTACCTGGAAAAGTTATGAGTAAAAACAAATTCTTTGAGAAGCGATGTGAGAAATTTATGGCTGACAATCTTATTTCAAAAGGGCAAAAGGTAGATCTAATTATTACTTCTCCACCATATAACATTGGCAGGAGTTATGATAAGTATAAGGATTCCTTACCCCGTGAAAAATACATTGTCTGGCTAACACATCTTTTCAAACATTTTAATCTTATTTTGGAAGAAAATAGGGTTGTGCTTTTTAACATGTCATACTCGAAACTTGATCCTTCACTGCATTACAGTGCTATCACGGAGATTGAAAAGAAAACAAACTTTCGTGTTGTCGATACAATTTGTTGGGTAAAACCAAATAGCACTCCATTATCAAGCACCAATAGATTAACCCGTAAATATGAATTAATATTTGTATTTGCACGAATTACAGAATTGGACACCTTTCATATTAATAAAAAAGTGACATCAATAAGTAAAAATGGAAAAGTCAATAATTCACCGATAGACAACATTCTTTATTGTAAAAATGGGAAAAGTAGGGGTGGTAATATTTCAACATTTTCAGTAGAACTAATAAATAATCTAATACGTATTTATGGGAAAATGAATGATATTTTATATGACCCATTCATGGGGACTGGAACTACTGCTGTTTCAAGCCTTTTCATGAATTGTAATTTTGTTGGATCAGAAATTTCAACTGAACAAGTCTTAATATCTACGGATAGGTATAAAAAATCTGAAAGATTCGTAAAACTCAATTATTTACTTTATAAAAAGGATGTTCGAAAGAAATTTTAAGTCTTTAATTATTATTAATTTAGTAGTCTAATACTCAACATATTTTGAGCTACTAATACTATCGATTCCCAAAAAATACTTAACGGACCTGAACCTGTTTGAAGCACATACTTCTGACCTTCAATAGTAGTTACTTCGAATTCCCAAAACTGCGCTGGCATACATGTGACAAAAATTTTAATTGATGCTACTGGATTTGAGTCAAGTGTGTGAATTCCAAGGTAATGCTTATCCTGATCATCTATATCAAATGGGACTAATCCAAGTTTATTAAAAAGAAATAAATCGGAATTACTTGTTTTCGAGTTTAAATTCATTTTAAAGAAGTTGTTATTATGAAGTTCAATTATCTGATTTTGGCTAAGTTATGCTTTTTTGACTATTAATTTCTGTAAATAATTAAATAAATTACATAACATTTTATGTACAAATAAAAAGGTAGTGTAACATTTGACATATTGATTTATCTCAAAAAACTTGATTGACCTGCTTAAAATTAAAAGTTTTTTACATACTTTGTTGTGTAAATTTATTACCATGTATCAACTTGATGACAAAGAAATCCGAGAAATTATCGGTAAAAAAATCCGTAACCTTAGAAAAGAAAATTGTAACAATTACGAAACCTTTTGTAAGATCCACAATTTCAATAAAGTCACCATATTTCGTTTAGAAAGTGGTGATAATTATAGAATCTCCACACTCATTCAAGTTTTGGATGCCCTTAACCTTACACTTGGCGAATTTTTTAGTGACTGGGATAAAGAGATAGAATCAATTAAAACATAGAATGAATTTCTTTCTAATTAGTTGCCTAATTCACAAGGAATAACTTATGTAAATATGAAGTCATAATCAACCTAATCATTTACAAAATGTAGTTGAGGTTAGATTAAAAACCAATCTTGACTTTAATTAAATTAGCAAAATCTATATTGTAAAGTAATCCTTTTTATATAATGTTTGAAATTTTATATAAATACTTTATATAAAAAAAAAATTAGGGAATTGTATTTTTTTTATTCTGATTTTTTACTCAATTTCTTATTATCATTATATTGAAGGTTTTTCCATTTTAATCCTATCTGATTCCTTTATCTAAAAGGTTTATAGAGTATTTCATTTTTTAATCAACTTTGACCATTTCTTAAACTATATATAGTAACTATTGTAATTTGGTTTTTGAATCCTATTACTAAAAAACAATCCAATATGAATTGCATTACTATATATTTCAGGATCTTAATGAAATTTTACGAAAAATTGCCAACAATGTTAAACCATCAGTTTCCCAAGAAACTGTTGAAAGATTAAATTCTTTTTTATCGAAGATATATCGGATACAAATCTACAAGGATGCTGTTTTTGATTTTATGGAAGATGAAGAAACAAAAAAAATGGTTTACTTCTCTTCAGATCAGCTCAGAAACCTTTTGACAAACCAATATAATGAGTTCATTAATGAATTACATTCTCATGAAATAATCAAAATTGAAGAAAAATACTTTAAATATGGAAAGCATTTTAAATTATTCTTGCTAACAGATAAACCCTTAAAGAGTACTAAAATCTCTTCTTCAATAAAGTCCAAAAGGGTTAAAAATGGACTCAAAAACTATTATAAATCTAATTATAACACACTGAAAGGTATTGACAAAAAAGTATTTAACATTCTATGGAAAATTAAAATCAATATTACTCAGGAAGAAATCCAGAAAGAATTACATCATAGATATTCAAAATACAAAAAAGAAAAAATGGAATACATTAACAACCTGGCAACTACGAAAGAAATAACAAAAGGAATGCATATAATGACATTAGAGGAATATCTTGATCAATCTCGATTTTATTACGATTATATAACTCTATGGAATGAATCGACTAAAATTGAAAAAACTTCATTTGTATCAATTGATTCTTTCGGTAATAGATTTCACTCCATTTTTACGACTCTACCCTCCTTTTTTAGAAACTATCTCCATTTAGATGGCTCAACCCATATTGTTGGATTAGACCTTGCGCAATCTCAGCCAACTTTACTCGCCAAAATGCTTTTAGACGAAATAGGACAAAATGAATTTACTATGGCGGTCAATTCGGGGGATGTTTATTCATATTATCCATACGAAAGATCCAACGCAAAAAAGCAGTTTCTGCGTAGTATTTTTTCGAATCGATATTCCAAATCTTTCTTCGAACTATCCCGGCAATTCCCTTCTTTAGGGCAATATATCCTTAAAATTCAAAATACTCAGATGTATCGAGATGGAAAGAAAATTCCCTCATATAAAAATACATCTTGTATATTACAAAGGTTTGAAAGCAGACTCTTTAGGAAGATATGGAGTAAATTATTAAACTCCGAAATTCAGTTTATTAATGTTCATGATGGTATCTATGTTTCAGCGGATAAAGTTGAAATCACAAAAGAAATTATAGAAAAAATATTAGAAAATGAGTTAACCGGAATTCGGTATTATTTGAAATGATAAATAAAGTGTTATTAGCAATATTTTATCAACTTTTTAAGATTTGATCCTATATAATAATAAAATGAATATTTAAATATGGTTGACTGGATAGAACAAATTGAATACTTATTTGACAAATATAAATACCCTTATGTTCTCGATTTAAATAATCAATATTTTGAAATTCACTGGGAATACATTATGGACTTTCATTTCCAAATTGCAATATCCACAAATTTGTTGCATACTTACCCCATTGATAAAGTTTTTTGGGAAATACATAAAATAGAAATCGAAAAATTATATCAGAAGGAAAGAAGATTTGATAAAGTAAGCAAAATAATGAAAAGAGCTCATCATGTTTCAAAAATTCAGTAAATCATAGGTTTCCTGGATCTCCTTTTTAGTAATTCCCAGGTATCGCCGGGTAATCGTAACACTTGAATGATTAAAAATTATTGATAATTTGGCAAGCGCCATCTCAGATTGAGATTTATCAGTCGATTCAAAAATCTTACGCCCGAAAGTCTTTCTGAGCGAGTGAGTAGAGAAGTTCCCAATTTTCAGGTTGTATTTTCTTTTTATTGATTTAAAAATTACATTAATTCGTTGAACAGAGTAAACTGTTCCCTTTTGACTTAAGAAAATAAAATCCTCATTTCTGGATGGTTTTATTTTTTCTTGGCAACTTTTTATATGGAGTTGTAATTTGTTATTTATTTTGATCTCCCGGTTTTTACCTGTTTTCTTTTCTTTAATTACAATTTCAGTTTTATCCAGAATATTGTCCCATTTTAATTTAAGAATATCTGAAATCCGTAATCCCCAAAAAGAGCCAAGGGCTATCAACAAAGAAAATTTATAATTCCCATCGGTATAAAGCCTATGAATCAGATTTATGTTCTGATCCCAGCTTAAATAATCTGCGGTTGTATTTGAGAACTTTTTACTCATTAAAAATATTCAGTTTTGTCATTTATTACTTAAAAGTGAAATGCCCATTAGATCATGTGATTTGTAATCCACTCATTATATGTTGTTTGTGAAGGAATATTCACTTTTACATAATAGTGTATATGGTCATTTCACCTATATTGTTTTGTTTTTCTAAACCATATATCTATCAGAATCCGAACATCAGGATATCTTTCCAGAAATTTCCTTAGAGGTAGTTCTTTTATGATCCTTTTATCATTAATTCTATAGTAGTATTGTCCTACAAATCGTGAAAAGAAAATTTCGAGTTCATTAACTGACTCTTCAGGCGTTTCCTGCAACTTCTCAATGTCTATATCAGGAATATGAACACCACATCTATGAAATTCTGTCAGAAAGAATTGGTAAGCAGTAAATTTAGAGCGCTGTAGTTTTTCACTTATATGAATTAGCTCCTTATGACTATTTAACTTATTATTGAAATTTTGAAGAGATTTATCAGCCGGAACAATGATTCCAAATTGCACCTGGGTTTTTTGTTCTTCGTTTAGATTAAAACTTCTTATAATCCTTTTATGCAACAGGTCAAATTCTTTTTGATCTTTTGTGAAAATTTTTGCCAGGCTCTTTATCATCTGTTTTTTTGTCATTCTTATATTTTACGAATTAGAGTTTTCAAATTTCTTTTACCCAGGTTCAGCTTCATGGTATTCAGATGACCAAAATCACCAATTATTAATGTTGATTCTCCCTTTTCATGTGTTTCTAACATCTTGGTTTGACTATCTTTTGGTTTAATATGAATAACCTCAAAAAGAGCAAGGCTAACATGCATCATATCATTATCTGTATCATTTAACAGTATCAGTTGATAGTCCCTTTGATTGTCAAATCCTAATTCTTTTTCCAGTGGATTGACGATGTTGTCATCATATCGGATCTTATCTGAAAAGATGCCTGTGTAAGGAAAATACTTTTCGAGCAGAATATCATATTTATCAAATAGCTTACTTCTAACCATAAATTGTATTTAAATCAATAGTAAAATCTCTTCTAAAATCACCAGACAGTATACCTCTCCCATTTATCGTAGAATCCTGTAAATTTTTTAAACATCCTAATGGATTCTCAACCCGTAATCTATGGGGAAGTTGGTAATACGACCTGTTACATAACCATGTCCGTTTTATTAACTGAATATGTTGAGTTTGATTATAAGAACAAATAATTTGGTTATCAGTATCCAAAATGAAAGAGTCACTAATATCTATCAAATCGGCTAAAGTAATCTGGTTGATATATAGTTTAAGTGACTCCGGGATTAATCGAATCATCAGAGTTTGGTTCTGATTTAGCCTGCATTTTAAAAAATAATACTCATCCGGGTTGATGAGTTCATGTTCAAATTCAACAATTTGTATATCATCGTTATCTTTAAAAATAGTATAACCAGCATTTGCAATTTCATACTTCTCTAATTTCATTGACTCCCATACGTTCCATTTTTCGGGTAAAAATTCAAGTATCTCATGAATTGATAAGTTTGGTTTCATTGAATCCGGTAATAAAGGATATAATTCATTCCCATAAATAATAGAGCTCAATTCGGACTGATGCATACCTAAATTTATCTCAATAAATTTTGCCGTACCATTTTCCTTATTATTAGGAAAAATATAATGACCATCCGAACTTAGTAATAGTAGTGATTGGAGTGTAATCCTTCCTTTTAGATATAATTCAATCTTATTTTTATTTGTCTCATTAATAATCTTTTGATTATTATTCAACAAGGTAGCTTCAATATATAATTGACCTCTTTGATTAATTATAACCGAGAGTAAATCTCCTTCACTATTAATTAGAACAATCCTATTTCTTCTTTTTATCATAAAGTATTTTTTAAAGTTTTGCACAATTTATTGTGCAAATATAAGCTAATCCCTTCAATAATGCACAATAAATTGTGCATTTTGTTTATCTTTGTTTAAAATAAAGGAATACAACAATGGATATTAATACCTCTGATTCGCTTGATAAAATTGGTAAAGTGCTAAAAAGACTGCGCAAAGAGAGAACTTCATTTAATTATAAGGTTTTCGCTGAAAAGCTAAATATTTCACAAAATACTTATTTGAGGATCGAAAAAGGAAATGGTGACTTTAACCTTGGGAGTTTAATAGCAGTCTTAAATTATTATGAAGACATTAAATTAAGCGACTTGTTTATAATGGCAGGATTGTAATGAAGTTATGATGCTTCCCATATTAATACATTAAAACCATCCTCCCTGATTCTTATTGACCTTATAGATTCTTATCCGTTTTTGATCCTGATTACATAATATAGTATGTATACCGTACTATTAAATTTATAATTACATACATAATAAATTATGTATAATATTCTATTCCCTGATTCATCACTAAACTCAAGATTCACTTCCTCTAAAACATTTCGAAAAAGAATAAACTTCTACACATCTTTTAACTATAAGATAAGTGCGATACTTAAAACGGGCTTATTGATGAGTAAAGTATGATCGTTTAACTGTGAAATACAGCTCTAAATTAGCCATTTAATAATATCGTGGATGCTATTTATGTATTTACAAAATATTATATATGCTTTTAAAACGAATTACACTTAAGGATGCTTCTGAAAGACTTGGATACACAGATATCCGGTCGACTGAAGCTTGGTGTATTCGGAATAATGTAAAAGTATATAATGATAATCAGCGAAAGTTCGTGTTGAATCAGGATATTGAACGAGTTCTTAATCTAATAAATCTAAAGAACCTACAGACATTGTATCCAAATAATTATAAAGAAATATATCAAGCAAGTTTAGATGAAGACTATGTGCTGGTATATGAACTCACTATGGGTGAATCAGATAATAAAAGGGATTCTGTCATCCATTCATCTTATACCCCATCAAGCAATATAGCAAAGGACTTCTTTAATGATGATAAACTATGGAAAGATTAATAATACCAAAATCTAAACAGACAAAAGGATTGTATGTATTTTGCAACCAATGCAAAAATAAATCCAAATCGTTTTTAAAGCTCAGCAGTAATTGTAATCATCCGATCGATAAACAAAGGTATAAAGTACTTCTGACAATCCCAGGAACGACATCCCTAAGAACAAAAACACTAAAAACAAAAGACATTGATGAAGCCATAAAAGCAACTTTAGATTTTGAACGATCACTTCAGATAAATGATTATAAATCTCTTAAAGAAGAAACATCACATGATTCATTACCACAAGATTTGAAAGGCTGCATTCAAATGTATCTTGATTATTTGAATAACGATAATGTGTTTGAACATCAGAAAAAGAAAAGATCCCCTGAACATGTCAAACAAATTATTAGGTATCTCAAACGTTTTATTTTGGCTTTAAAAGAAAATAAAGTAAATCTTAACAGATTGTTAATCAGACATATAAATAATGAACATGTTGCCATGTTTCACAACTATATTACCAAATATTATTCCCCTTCAAATAGAACTTACAATAGACATATGGATACCATTTCTGAATTCTTTAAATACCTGATTGAAATAAAACACTATCGACTTATTAATTATTTTTCATCTAAAAATGTAATAAGAAAACGAACTACTCATAGGATTGAAACTATTTCTAAGGATGAGTTTAATAAGTTACTTGATATTATTACCCCTGAAGATGGAATCGAAACACTAGAATCAGGGGAAAAGAAATATCATTACCAGGAATGGCTAAAAGATGCATTTCAACTTGCCTTGTTAACAGGTAGAAGACGAGACGAAGTCATAAACATGAAGTTTTCAGATATTCATGAAAAGGACGGGCATCCAATATACATAGTAACTGAGGACCATAAATACAATCAAAGAAACAACCTTTATAGCACAGAAGATAAGAAATATATTTACACCCCTGTTATTCCTGAATTAAGACAATTATTGATAAAAATAGGATACAAAAATTATAAAGGACAAGACAGGTATATTATAGCTCCTAAATCTAACAGAACCAGAACTACATTAAAGGATAACATGAGTAAGGCTTTTACTCATTATTTCAAACAGCTAAACTCCGATAAAAACCTTGCATTTAAAAACCTTAGAAAAACATATATCACCCTGCTTAATAATTATACCGGAGGTAATGCAGAGGTCATAACTGGACACTCAGGTCAGAAAGTCATTATGGGGCACTATCACGATACGAAAGTTTATAATGATACACTTAATGGTTTTAGATTGATGGTTTAAGAATTAGTATAAAAAGGATCTTTTTATACCTAAATTATTACAAGAGTTTTACATAATAAAGCATGTTTTTTATATCCGTTAATGCCCAAATACATTATCATATTTTTCTATTGTTATTATAAATTTTCACTAATTTTGGAATTGTTACCTATATAAACCAGACATCATGGAATTACTTGAATTAAAATCCGAATTTGAGAATGTTTTGAATTTAGTCTTAAGCAGTGATTATGCTTGTGATCAGAATTCAACAAATAAGAAAATGGCTTCACTTTTAAAAGAGAGTGAAAAATTTGAAAAACATATTATGTTTACCCTGGCCTATGCGGGCTTTCTTTGTAGAAGGCTAACTAATGCTAATAATTACGTGTATTGGAAATTACTTGAGGCAACAGATGAGGAATTAAAAGAATTTAAACGAATTCGTTTGGAATGTTTAACAGCCTTAGCAGAAATTAATGAAAGCTTAGATGCTAAATTTAATGTTATGGTTTAAAGTATTAGATTTTATTTAGGAATCTTTAATATACTATTGATACAATACTTGAAAACCATCCCTAAATCCAAATATTAATACAGTATATTGAAATCTAACATTTTGGATTAATTACGTCATCATGTAAATAATATTTACTACTTTTAAAGGGGAAACTTCTTTACCAGTTTTAAGGATGAACTTTGTTTAAAAGAACATTAAGCACAAATGATGTTTAATGGCGTAGTGTTTATATTCAACTATTGTAGTTGAGATGGCAAAACATTTAAAAATTAAAAACTTATATTACTATCATCCAAATGTTTTAATATGATAAAATGGAAATAGAAAAAGAAATATCAAATAGTTCTGATTATAAAGAGTATTTCTCGACTAAAATAATACAGAATAAAGATGTCCTAACAAAAACGCTAGAACATGCTCTTGAAGTGAGGAAATTTGAAATTGAGCTTTATTGGAAAAGGACAACATATTTTTGGGCTTTTATTGCATCTTCTTTTGCTGGCTATTTTGTCGCTATAAACTCAGATAGTTTCAAAGAACTTACCATTATTATATCATTAATTGGACTATTGTTTTCAATAGGTTGGTATTTAGCAAACAGGGGAAGTAAATACTGGCAAAAAAACTGGGAAACACATGTTGATATGCTTGAAAACGATGAATTAGGACCTCTTTTTGCAACAATTTTAAATCCAACAACAATTAAGTTTAATAAAATAACAAGAGAATATCCTTTCTCTGTATCAAAGATAAATCAAATACTGAGTTTTAGTATTGTTCTGATTTGGATTTATATTCTTTCATATTCATTGGATTATACATACGAAATACTAACTAATGATTTAATCAAAACTCTTTTAAATTGTGGTTCTTTTCTAGTTATATTTATTTGGACTTTAGTACTGTTTATAAGAGATTCGGAGACAGGATTATCAAAGGAATTAAAAAAAGCAGTAAACGAAAAACAAAGCAACATACTATTAATATCAAGGAAAAAATAAACTAAATAAAATATAAAGTGAAATATTACTTTTGTATAAAATTATTGTTGTTTACAAAATGCAAAATATTATAATTTTAAATTTGCATTTGTACAATTCCTATCCAGAAAATCTAAATATTTATCCTATTTCTATACATTTGTTTAAAACATTACTTTATTATGACTGAATTAGGACTGTTTTTAAAACGAAAGTCAGTTAATAAAGCTGAGATATCAAGAAGAACTGGCATAAGCCCTTCTAGATTAAGTGAGTTGAGTTTAAACCAGAAGACTAGATTAACAGCAGAAGAAGTATTTCTTATTGCTAGAGCAATGGATATCGAACCATCTCTTATCCTTTCAGAAATTTGTAGAAATGTTAAATTAGTAACGGTAAGTAATGACAAAAATACCTTTTAAAGTTTCTGCAAGAGCAGGTAAATTACTTGGTAGAGAAAATTTCTCTAATCCAGAAGGAGCGATAATTGAACTTGTAAAAAACTCCTATGATGCCGATGCTAAAAACTGCTTTGTACTTTTTGACGTTCCAGTAAATACTCAAGAAGAAAATAATGGGAACAATATTGAAGTTCCTATTAAAGAAAAAAGCACTTTGTACATTATAGATAACGGTGAAGGGATGACAAAAGAAGTTATTGAGAACTATTGGATGCAAATTGGTACTGGGAACAAGGAAAAAAACTTTATTTCTGATGATAAAAGGACTAAAACTGGAGCAAAAGGAATTGGAAGATTTGCCTTAGATAGACTTGGGCTCAAAACAGAGATGTGGACTTTATCAAAAAAATCACAAAAAAACTCAGGTTATTATTGGGAAATGGACTGGAATCAATTTGACGATTCGGAAAAAGCCATATCTCAGATTGAAGCGGAATTAGACCCGGTAAATCTTAATTTAGAAAGTAAAATCAATGCTCTTTTTATTCATAATCAAAATATAGAGAATTTAATTAATGGCATTGACTTTAAAAGCGGCACAATAATCAAAATCTCTAATTTAAAAGATGAATGGTATTTTGACGAAATTAAAAGTGTTTTTAAAAGTTTAGAAGCCTTAATCCCTCCAAAAGAACTTAATATCCCGTTCGAGGTTTATTTCAAACATTTACAACAACCCAAGGAATACGGAAATGTTGAAACTGCCTTTTTTAATGACTTTGATTATAAACTTACTGCTGAATATAATGCAATAACGTTAAATGTAGATATTGAAATTACACGAAATGAATTGGATATTAAATTATTGAAGAAAAACTATCCAAATGTTTATGACTCCAAAAGTAAACCATATGATCTTAATACAATTGAGAACAAAACATTCAAATATTCCAAATCAATTGAAAAAGTACTCAAATGGAATCTTAATAATTCAAACCGAAGACTTCTACGTGACGTAGGTAGTTTTGAACTAACTTTCTATTATCTAAAGTTTTCAAATTCACAAAAAGAAGGTTATCCATTTAAATCAGTAATAGCGAGTGAAAGAAAATCAACTCTAGAAAGATTTGGTGGGGTCAAAATCTACAGAGATTCATTTAGAGTTAGACCATATGGAGATCCCTCTAATGACTGGTTAAAATTAGGATCAAGAGTTGCCCAGAGTCCAGCAGGAGCTGGTCAAAGAGTTGGGGATTGGAGGGTAAGGCCAGAGCAAACTGCTGGAATAATAACAATTTCAAGGAAAAATAATCCTTTGCTTATAGATAAATCTGATAGGGGGTCACTACAAGAGAATGAAGCATTTAATACGTTTAAATCGATAATTGTAGGAGTAATCCACGAATTTGAGTTTGATCGCACCAAAGTTCTAAATCCTTTATTTGTAAAAAATAAAGAAGAGAGAGAGAAAAAAAAGGAAATAGAAATTCAAAAAAGAGCTGTGATATTGGCAAATCAAATTGTTGAACAAAGGAAAAAAGTAGAAGAATCTATTTATGGTAAAAAAAATCAACAAAATTTATTTGAATCAAAAAATGAAGAAGAGGAGAAAAAAACATATGAAGAAACTTTCAAAGAAACTTTTAAAGCGATAGAAGATGAAAAGAGAGATCTGGAAACACAAGAACTAGTACAGGTTAGATCTTTGGCGAGCTTAGGGCTTATTGTATCATCTTTTGCTCACGAGCTTAAGGAAATTAAAGATAATTCTCTAGAAATAAAAGAGCTTGAAAGGATATATAAATTGATAGTTCCAGAAATAAAAAAACAAACAATAGAGTATACCGATGGGATTAATATTATAGAATTATTAGATGAAAACTCAAGTAAAATTATCCATTGGGTTGATTATGCCCTTACTGCAATAAGAAAAGATAAAAGAACAAGGGGTAAGTTTGATTTTTCCGTGTTTTTTAGTTCTTTAGAAAAAAGTTGGGACAAAATACTAAAACGAAAAGAAATTCACCTAAATATAGTTGACAATTTGAATGGAGAAGGATACGATTTTAGGGCTTTTGAAATGGATTTTTCAACAATATTCACGAACTTAATAAACAACTCTATAGATTCATTCAATAGATTAACTAAAATTCAGCAAAGAAGTATTAATATTACTGCAACCTTAAAAGAAGAGTACATCGATATCATTTATAATGATAACGGTATGGGATTAGATAAGGTGTTCGAAGATGATAAAGAAGAAATATTCTTGCCTTTTACTACATCAAAAAGAGATAGAACAGGGAAAGAAATTGGTACTGGATTAGGAATGTATTTAGTAAAAGCAGTGATTAGTGATAATAATGGTACAATAGATATATTAGAAGAATCACAAGGATTTTCAGTTTTGATAACATTTCCAATTAGAAGAAAATAACACATGAAACCAGATTATAAAATAGGCTATATTGATGAAGATATTAATCAAGTCAGAAAATATCAAAGAAGATTTAGAAAGTATGGATTCGAGGTAATAGGATACAATTTAGAGAAAGGGATGAATTTGGAAGAATTAATGCAACAAGTATTTAATTCAGACATAGATCTACTAATGATTGATTATAAATTAAATGAAACGAATATAGTTACTTTTAATGGAGAACAAGTAGAAAGTTACTTTTACGACAAAAAACCACTTTTCCCACACATTATTTTTACAAATAAGGTAGATCAAGCAGAACCTTATGTTGAAGATTTGAAGATAATTTTTGACAAAGATGATATATTTGAAGAAGAAGATAATGATAATGAGAAAGTTCAATATTTTATTGAAACATTAAAACGAAGTATTGAACAATATCGTAATCATATCAAAAAGAAAAAGGATACAATCGAAAGTTTATTATTAAAATCCAGTAATCATGAATTAACCCCATTGGAAGAGGATGAACTAATCTCTCTTCAAAGAGAATTACTCAACTTAGATAAATCTAAAGCAAAAGAGATCCCAGAGAAACTAAGATCAGTTAAACAAATTAAGGATATATCAAAGATCAGAAGAGATGCTGAAGAATACTTACAATCATTAATTAATGAAAATAAGAAAAAATGAATGTAAGAGAAATTTTGCCTGTTAGGAGAAGCATTCCATCAAAATCTCCAGCCAAAGGGAGATGGACTGAACATAAACCAGATTTACAAGTGGATTTTCATAATTACTGTGGATATTGTGGATCCTATGATGGATTTAGACATACATGGTTTGAAGTTGATCATTTTATTCCTAAGTCATTATTTGAACCTTTAGGAATAATCTCAACAGAAGATTATAACAATTTGGTTTATTCTTGTAAGTTTTGTAACAATTGTAAATTATCCAAATGGCCTTCTAAAGACGTAAAAGTTCCATACATTAATGATGAGGGTTTTATTGATCCATGTGATATAGAATATGAAAAACATCTATATAGAACTAACGATGGAAGTATTATGTGGAAAACACCATTAGGAAAATGGATGTGGAAAATTGCATTTAAATTTGATGAACGAAATTACTCCATAAAACTCCTTTGGGAATTAAATCAATTGAGACTCTTAGTTAAAGCATATGCCAAAGAGTTGTCTCAAATGGATAACACCACAGAAAAATATACTGAAATAGAAAATAGGGCAAAAGATCTAAGTTTCAAATATGTGCAGGTTCACGATAATTTAATTGCTTATTACAATAGTTTATAATTATGAGCAACAAAAAACAAACAGGTTCATATTATACACCTGATTACTTGGCTCATTTTATCACAAAAAGAGTTTTGGCTCATTTTGAAGATATCAAATATTTATCTGTTCTTGAGCCAAGTGCTGGAGATGGAGCTTTTATCTCAGAGCTAAACAAAAATATTCTCAAAATTAATCTTACTGCTATTGAATTAGACAATAAAGAATTACAAAAAGCAAAAACTAAATGGGTGAGTAAGAATGCCTCATTCATAAATGATGATTTCTTGTTTTACAAGACAGATAAGAAATTTTCATTAGTAATAGGCAATCCTCCATATGTGAAAAGGAATCTTTTAAAAAAGGAACAAATAGATGCTGCTCAAGAAATTCAGACTAATGAAGGATTCTCAGATGCTAGTATTAAAAATATTTGGACTAGTTTTTTGATCAAGTCAACAACCTTACTCACGAATTTTGGTGTTTTAGCATTTGTTCTACCGTCTGAGCTTCTTCAGGTTAAATTCGCAGAAGATATACGTTCTTACCTTAAAAGCCAATTTTGTAGAATTGAAGTATTTACTTTTAATGATTTAATGTTTGACTGTAAAGGTCAGGATACAATTGTTCTATTTGCCTATAAAAAACATTTGCATCCTGGTGAGTTCTTTACAAATATTACAAATAAGCTTGAGTTAATCAACGAAAATTTTCTATTAAAGAAAAACAATTTATTGGTTGAATCGAATGTAAAATGGACGCATCATTTTCTAACCGATGAAGAGATTACTTTTTTAAACAAACTAAAGAATTCATTGAATAGAATAAATGATTACTGCGAATCAAAACCAGGAATAGTAACTGCTGCTAATAAATATTTCATTATAAATAAAGAAAAAGAAGAAAAATATAATCTTAAAAAATATACAAAACCGATAATACAAAAAGGATTATATGTAAATGGAAACGTAGAATTTAACGAGGATGACTTTGCAGCACTAGAGAAGAAATATCCTTCTAGACTAATTCAAATTAACAATTCTGATGAAATTGTCCCTGATTTAATAGAATATCTTAAGCTAGGGGTTGATTTAGACATACCTAATCGTTTTAAATGTAAAGAAAGAAAAAAATGGTATGTAATACCGAATATTTCAACAATTCCAAGTGCCTTTTTCTTTAAACGAAGTCATAATTATCCAAAATTGTTAAAAAACAACACTGAAGCCCTCGTTACTGATTCTGCGTATAGAATTAACACTAGGAATGGTTATGACTTAAATAGTTTAATATTTTCATTCTATAATTCACTGACACTGTCTTTTTCCGAAATAGATGGTAGATATTACGGCGGTGGTGTATTAGAATTAACACCTAGTGAATTCAAGAATTTACCACTCCCATATCTAAAAATATCAAATGTTACATTTAGAACATTTGCCAAAAAATTTGAACAGAAAAGTAATATAAATGACATCCTTAGAAAAAATGACGCCAAGATTCTGGGTAACGTATTAGGATTAAATAAAGAAGAGATTGAAACGTTACAACAAATAAGACTAAAACTAGTAAACAAAAGGATTAGATAATTTTAATACTGTAATCTGTATTATAAAATTAGTTTGGGAAAATTTAGGAATGTCTAACTTAAAATCAGCCTCCAAAATCAGCCTCCGGGAAAATTTTGACAATAAAAAGGGATTGAAAAAACTCTCAATCCCTTTTTATATCAGCGTAGCGAGACCGAGGGTTGAACTCGGGACCTCATGATTATGAATCATGCGCTCTAACCAACTGAGCTATCTCGCCATATCTTCTTATATAATAACAGTTGTTCTTAAGGACCTTCCCGATTTTGATCGGGACGCTCTAACCAACTGAGCTATCTCGCCATATCTTCTTATATAATAACAGTTGTTCTTAAGGACCTTCCCGATTTTGATCGGGACGCTCTAACCAACTGAGCTATCTCGCCATATCTTCTTATATAATAACAGTTGTTCTTAAGGACCTTCCCGATTTTGATCGGGACGCTCTAACCAACTGAGTTATCTCGCCATAATTTTGCGGGGCAAAAATAGTATAAATGTTTTTAATACAAAACCCTTTTAATTAAAAATAACGCGTGCCTTCAATTCCTTTCTGGTTTTAACCGGTAACTAAAGTAAAGAAAAGGGGTATCCAGCGCTGCCACAATCAGTTTGATGATATAGGTGAACAGTACATTCTGCCAGAAAATATCGGGCGTTATTACACCGCCGAACGGCAAAAAACTAAAGGCCGTTAGGCCAACTGAAGTAAAGATCAGAGTGTCTATCAGTTGTGACAACATGGTTGAACCGTTGTTACGGATAAAAAGGTATTTCCCTTTAGTCAGTTCCTTTAGTTTCTTGTAAAAAAAGATATCCAGGCGCTGTGCAATAAAATAGGCCAGCAGCGATCCGGCTAAAATACGCGGTGTGACAGCAAAAAGTGTTCTGACACTTTCATCGGCGTAGTCAAAACTGTTCGGTTCAAACAATATTAAAACCTGTGTAAACAGCACAAACAGCAACATGACACCAAATCCAATCTTCACCGATTTTACAGCCTGCTTTTCGCCATGATGTTCTGATAGCAGGTCTGTCAGTAAAAAGATGGCACCGTATAACGCATTCCCCCCGGTAACAGCCAGACCAAACAGGTTAAATTGTTTCACCACAAAAATATTCATCATAAGGGTGTAAACCGCAATCAGAATATACATGTAAGTAATACCCTTGCGAAACGCATACAGGTTCACGCCCATTAAAATAAGGACAAAACCGATAAAAAGCAGTTCGTTCATGCATTCAGCTTTAACAATCCAATCTCATGCAAAAATACCATCGCGATGGCGATTGGTGCAATAAATTTAATGATCACCAGGAATACCCTGAACAATCGTAGTTTAATGGTCCCTCCGTTCGAAAGCTCTTCGTAGGTATCGTTGCGCTTAATCTGCCAGCCCAGAAAAAGGGCAATCAGCATACCACCAAGAGGCAATAACACATTTGATGCGGTAAAATTAAGCAAACCAAAAAAGTTTTGACCAAAGATGAGGATATCACTACCTGCACCCAATGATAACGAGCACAATGCACCCAGGAATGAAACAATAACGGTTCCTGTTATCGTTGCAGTTTTACGCTTTATCTTAAACTCTTCTGACAAATAGGCTACGATAACCTCAAGCAGGGAAATGGTTGAGGTCAGTGCTGCAACAGCCAGCAGAACAAAGAACAGAATTCCCCAGAAGTAACCGCCACTCATCTGTTCAAAAATGCTGGGAAGCGCCACAAAAACAAGTCCCTCGCCGAACGATGGTTCAATACCAAATGCAAATACAGCCGGGAAAATAGCCACTCCGGCAAGAACCGCAATCAAAGTATCTACAAAGGTCACCTGAAGTGCCGTACGGGTCAGATTTGATCGCCCGTCAACGTATGAACCGTAAGTGATGATAGCACCCATCCCCAGGCTGAGAGAGAAAAAGGCCTGTCCCAAAGCTTCGATAAGCACTGATGAGTTAATCTTTTCAAACTGAAAAGAGAACAGAAACTTCAGTCCGTCACCACCGCCCGGCAGCGATAAGGATTTGATGCCCATCACAATAATGATGATCAAAAGTAAAGGCATCAGTATTTTAGTGTATTTTTCTATCCCGTTTTTAACACCTCCAAGAATAATACCACCGGTGAGTAACATAAAAATCACCTGCCAGATAATGGGACGTACCGGATCCGTCATAAATGTTGTAAAGTTTTCTGTGAGCTGCAGCGTTGATTTCCCATCAAAGGAGTTGGTCACGGCTTCTTTAATATATTCTAGTGTCCATCCTGCCACAACACCATAAAACGCCAGAATCATAAATGCAGCCCCAACACCCATCCAGCCGACAACAAACCAGGGTTTTCCCGGAGCCAGTTTTTTAAATGCACCGGCAGCGTTGGCCCTGGATTTTCTGCCAATCACAAATTCTGAAATCATAATCGGCAATCCTATGGCCAGGATAAAACCAATATACACCAGAAGAAATGCACCACCTCCGTTTTGTCCGGCTTCGTAGGGAAATTTCCAGATGTTACCCAAACCAACCGCAGAACCGGCGGCCGCAGCAATCACACCCAGCTTACTTCCAAATAAATCGCGCGGGGACTTACCTTTGTCAGACATGTTATATGAATTTATTTTACCTTACGTTCCGGTTGCAAAATTGCATAATTATCTTAAAACATCATATTTAAAGGGCATTTTTAAGGGTAATCTTTTTCTGATTCTCTTTTTTCCGGTTCTATCACCTGTTTATTCCGATCCTGAATCAACGGTCTGATCTATATCTTATAATGAAGTTCATCCGAAAAATCCGTTTTTTATCACTGGTTTTCAGTCAGGTAATGAACATGTTAATAAATGTTTGGTTTTAATGGGTACAATATGTATGTCGATAAAATGTTTTACATTTGTCTGATTTTTAAAATTTGAACACTAAATGACGATATTTATTCAAGCTCTCCAACTCATTGTCAGTCTTTCTATACTGGTTATGATTCATGAATTCGGACACTTCCTTTTTGCCCGGATTTTTAAAACCCGTGTAGAAAAATTCCGCCTCTTTTTTGATCCATGGTTCGCCATCTGGAAAAAGAAAATTGGTGAAACAGAGTACGGTATCGGATGGCTTCCGCTGGGTGGTTATGTGAAAATAGCTGGAATGATTGACGAGTCTATGGACAAGGAACAGATGAAACAACCTCCACAACCCTATGAATTCAGAAGCAAGCCATCATGGCAAAGGCTGCTGATAATGATTGGAGGTGTCTTGTTTAATGTCCTTCTGGCCTTCTTTATCTATACCATGGTCCTCTGGACATGGGGTGAACAGTACCTGCCCACACAGAATATGAAGTACGGCGTGGCCGTAAGCCAGACTGCTTACGACATTGGATTCCGCGACGGTGATAAAATCATCAACGTTGACGGTGAAGAGGTGCCGAGTTTCAGTAAAATAGTACCAACCATAATAGTGGATCAGGCCAAATATGTAACGGTAGAACGCGATGGTAAAACAATAGAAGTGCCGATCAGTAATGCCGATTTTGCAAAACTGATCAGTGATGATAAATCCATGCTGTTCGAACTGCGTACTCCTTTTGTTGCCGCTGATTTTATAAAAGACTCACCGGCCCAAAAAGCTGGAATGAAAGCAGAAGACAAACTGGTGGCATTTAACGGACACCCGATGGCGTTCTACGATATGTTCACCGATTCCCTTGCGAAATATGCCGGAAAGACCGTTGGCATAACTGTTGACCGGGATGGAGTTCAAAAAACATTTAATATAACACTTACCGATGAAGGGAAACTGGGCATTTATGCACATCATCCGTCAGAGTTTTATGACTTCTCAACCCAAAAATTTACATTCCTGGAGTCTATCCCTGCTGGTTTTAACAAGGGCGTTGAATCCATTACAGACTACCTGAAACAATTGAAACTGATATTTGCACCGGAGACAAAAGCCTATAAACAGCTTGGCGGATTCATAAAAATCGGGTCTATTTTCCCGCCGGTGTGGGACTGGTATTCATTCTGGACTTTGACAGCTTTTCTGTCCATCATCCTGGCCATAATGAATTTACTGCCAATCCCTGCGCTTGACGGAGGACATGTAGTGATTTTGCTGTACGAAATGGTTACAGGAAGAACGCCTAGTGAGAAGTTTTTAGAGTATGCTCAGATTGCCGGAATGGTGATTATCTTCTCCCTGCTTATTTATGCAAATATGAACGATGTCATAGGGCTGTTTAAATAAATTGGTTAAATTTGTTTGATTAAACTCAGTATTGGTATGAATAATTTAATATTTCTCATTTCTACACCCGGAATACCGGAAATACTTCTGATAGCAGTTGTATTACTGTTGCTTTTCGGCGGACGAAAAATTCCTGAACTGATGCGCGGATTGGGTAAAGGAATGAACGAATTCAAAAAGGCTAAATCCGAAATGGATTCAGAGATGAATAAAGAGGACAGTAAGCCTGAGGAAAAAGAAAAAAAATAATCTATTAACCAAGCAATACCCCGTAAGGGGAACCTTTTCCTGATTCTTAACCGGTCAGGAAATTTTTTTAATTAATTAGTACAATGACCGGAGGTTACAGGCATTTAAAGAAGATCAACTTTCCATCAGATCTGAGAAAGATGGACAAGGCTGATTTACCTGAGGTGTGTGATGAACTCCGCCAGTTTATCATCGATGTGGTTTCGTGTAATCCGGGCCATTTTGGTGCGAGTCTCGGAACTGTAGAACTTACAGTAGCCCTTCACTATATTTTTAATACCCCGGACGACCGCATTGTCTGGGATGTTGGCCATCAGGCTTACGGACATAAAATATTAACCGGCAGAAGGGAACAATTTCATACTAATCGCAAACTGGGCGGCATCAGCGGCTTCCCTAATATTTTTGAAAGTGAATACGATACCTTCGGTGTCGGACACTCCTCAACATCTATTTCGGCTGCTCTGGGTATGGCCATCGCTTCAGGCAAAAAAGGCGATAACCGACATGTAATAGCCGTAATAGGTGATGGTGCACTGACCGGTGGTATGGCTTACGAAGCACTCAATAATGCCACGGTGAACCCGAATAACCTGCTTATTATTCTTAACGATAATGAGATGGCCATCTCGCCCAATGTAGGTGGAATAACTGAATATCTTCTGGATATATCAACCTCTAAAACGTACAATAAAATGCGTAGCGAGATGCTGAAAGCACTCTCTAAAATGCATGTTGTAGGAAAGGAAGGAAGACAGGTTATTGTTCGGGTAAACAACACCATTAAAGCCATTTTAGCCCGACAGGGCAACATCTTTGAAGGCTTCAATATCCGTTATTTTGGTCCGGTAGACGGACATGATGTTTTACACTTGGCGGAAGTAATGAAGGATCTGAAAAATATAAAAGGCCCAAAGGTTTTACATATTAAAACCAAAAAAGGAAAGGGCTTTGAACCGGCAGAGAATTCTCAAACGGAATGGCACGCCCCGGGAATGTTCGATAAAATAACCGGGGAACGTGTTGTAGATGTTAAAGAGGGTGTACCTCCCAAGTTTCAGGACGTATTCGGAAAGACCGTTCTTGAACTGGCGCGCGCTGATAAGCGCATAGTAGGTATTACACCGGCTATGACCACCGGTTCATCCCTGGATATAATGATGCAGGAAATGCCCGACAGGGTTTATGATGTTGGCATTGCAGAACAGCATGCCGTGACTTTTTCTGCCGGAATGGCCAAAGAAGGTTTCGTACCCTTTTGTAACATCTATTCCACTTTTATGCAACGGGCCTACGACCAGGTGATTCACGATGTGGCCCTGCAGAAGCTGCATGTTATCTTTTGTCTTGACCGCGGCGGTCTGGTTGGGGAAGATGGCGCCACACATCATGGTGTTTTTGACCTGGCCTACATGCGTTGTGTGCCAAACCTTGTTATTTCGTCTCCTCTGGATGAGGTTGAACTGCGCAACCTGATGTTTACAGCCCTGAACCATCATACAGGACCGTTTGCAATCCGCTATCCAAGGGGAAAGGGGATTAATGCCGACTGGGAACTTCCCATGAAACCCATTAAGATAGGTACGGGAGAGTGCATTAAGGAAGGCAATGACCTGGCTATTCTCTCTGTTGGCCCACTGGGTATAAAAGCCAGATTTCTGGCAGAAAAGCTGGAGAAAGACGGTATTTCTGTTGCGGTTTATAACATGCGCTTTGTTAAACCACTGGATGAAAAACTCCTGCATGAAATCATGCGTCATTTCTCAAAAATCATTACGCTGGAAGATGGCGCCATTACAGGAGGCTTTGGTTCTGCCATCCTGGAATTTAATGCCAGAAACGGTTATGCGCCACGCATAAAACTTCTTGGGGTACCTGATAAATTTATTGAGCATGGCTCTGTGGCCGAACTCCACCACATTTGCGGCTATGACTCCAAAGGAATTAAAAAGGCCATTAAGGAATTAATGACTAATCCAAAGTAGCCTGATTCGCCCATGTCAGTTTGATTCCTAAGGAAAAGAGAAAGTTGTTTTCTGAAAAAACAGAGGGCACCGTTACAGTTGTTCCCAGTTCATTTAAGACACGGTATGTCACAAAATCAATATCGGCATTGAAAGGCACTTTCTGTTTTGTCAGCTCATATACCGGTACTTTAAACCCATAACCGAAGGTCAAACCTCTTTTATCATCCGTCATCCAGTAACCACCTCCGTCTGCGGGCCCCTGATCAGGGCGAGTTTCGTAAAAATATCCAAGCCGTAATGCAAAGAAATCCATAAACAAGGCCTCCGTTCCCAGTCCAATAGAGGTATTGCTTTCATAATTACCGTTGACCACTGTTTTTTCAGGACCCCGAAGTGTTTCCCTGAACTGCAGATGAAAGCTCAAATCAACAGTTTCGGGCATGCTGTTAAAAAAACCGGTAAATTGCTTTACAAAGGAATAGTCAACAGGTAAAGTTCCGTGGTATGATGATCCCAGCGTGAGATGAATAGGCAAATCCCTGTAGTTGAGGTGTTCTTCATACCTCTGCTCTATGCGGTTCTTCATTAACAGGTTCACAAAACTCAGGGCAAAACGAATACGCTGATCCGATAAGTTTTCATATTTAATCCAGTCTGTATTCATGTCATACACTGAACCGACAGAAAGAATAAAGACCTTATTGGTGGTCACATCATTTATCGATTTTTCTATCAGCCAGTTACCTGAAGCGCCAACATACAGGTTTGTCATTGGATTATACGATCCACTCAGGGTATACATCAGCTGTGAACGCTTATCCACAGGCATATCAAGTATTCCGATAACTGTGGTCCAGGGTGTATTTTTTTCCAGATAGCGCATCCTGCTGAAGCCAGCCACCATCTTTTCATTAATCCGGTATGCCAACCCGATAAAACGGTTACTTGATCCCAACCGCACCTGGTTACCACTGGCATAGCTGTCGTAAAACTCAAATTTTTCATGAATAACGCCGAGAGAGGCCGGATTATACACGGCGTTTTCAATACCTCCCTGGGTAATCGTAGTCAGGCCCATTCCTGTTGCTTTGGTACTGGTTGGCTGTCCATAAAAAATACCATTGTACTGGGTCGGAACATAATACTTGTACTGGGCTTTTGCAACGGTTGATGCACATAACGTGATGCACATCAATGCGATAAAATTCTTTAACATATACAGTTGATTAACGGGTTAATACATGATATTCTGACAATACTGTCAGTAACGATATACACCGACTTCCAGAGCCTTGTAATTTACTTTAACATCATCCATATCATTCTGAATTATTTCAATCATTTTGTCTTTGTCAGCTTCAGGAATATCCATTCCATTTGAATTCGCCAATCCGGAGATTACATAAAATAACCGGCCATCCCTGTGCACCAGCTTATCAGCAGCAATAGTAAAGGCATCGCCCTCTAAGCCATCCTCCCTTACGATCCGAAGTTCATATACTGACACGTTGCTTTGCGCATTAAAACCGGCTTCCAGAACAGGTCCTGAAATATGAACGGATCCATCACCGTTATCACTTATGATTATCCTGCTCTGAAACGGAACGCTGAAGACCTCTTTTACCGGTCTGTAAGTTTGCGTGCAGGATACCGCAAAGGTTGCCAATACTGCACAAAAAAGGACGGTTATCTTACTTCTCATCTCCTTCGGGTTTTAACACACATCGGATAAAAAGTGAAATGTCATCAAAGAGTGAAAGAATATAATCAGGATATCAGTGGCGCTTATACAGAAGTAAAAAGAGAAGAAACAAGATGACTGCAACGCCGGCAATCTGCCAAACCCGGATTCCGGTTTTAAGACCGGCAACGGGATCAGAATTCCCAATGATTACAAGTCCTGCCCAGTATTGAGGGGAGAGTGTCCGGTTGTTGGACTGTGCCAGGTAAGTTAGTTTGGCATAGCGTAATGCCTCATCTTTTGGCAGTCCTTTTGCCAGGTTCTTCACAAAAGAACCGGTTATCTCCATCCCTGCTTTTTCATCCTGGTTCCACAGACTGATCAAAAGGCTCTCGGATCCGGCATAAAGAAATGCATGCGCCAGCGACATCATTCCCTCACCCGGTCTGTATTGCGGTTTACCTGTCTCGCATGCGGTCAGTAAAGTGAGATTGGAATGCATATCCGTTCCGTAAATCTGGTAGGCAAAGAGCGAATTTTCCTGGAGCACCGGATCAGAATCTTTAGCAAAAATCAAACGTGAATACACCGGACTGACATTATTGGATTCAGCATGTGTACCGACATGAATAATTTTATTGCCCGAAGCCTGTTCCCTGAACTCCTTTACGGTTGATTGTTCATATGGGTAACTTGCTCCACTGAACATCCGGCTGATTTCTTCTGATAAGGCTACGGTAAACGGCTGTGGTAAAAGCCTCAGGTAGGCTTTATCAATATGGGTGGAATCCTGAACTGTACGTGCATAATTCTGTTTCATCTGATCCGAAAATCCGGGGACAAACCCGGCATAGCTGGAATTAAACTGTTGTGCCCGGTTGAAATGAGAGAACCACAGGCTGTAATGATATGACAGGTTATATCTTGCCAGAAGGCTTTTGGAGCTGTAAGCACTAAAATCCGTAACCGGTTCCACCGTGAGCAGATCAAAGCTTAGATTATGCAGTATTCCATCCGGAATAATCAGTACGCTCTCTTTGTTCAGCACGCTGTCAAACGGTTCCCATAGTTGCTGATAAAGCATGTAAGAGATACGGCCGCTTTCTGTCGGATTGCTCCATACAACCGGTAGTTGTTCTACCAGTGCGGGATCAAAAGACAGTCTGAAAACCTCCTCCTTTCCCTCATGAAAAACAATGGCAAGCAGCGTGGAATCCACAAACAAATAGCGGATCACCTGCGCTGATGCTTCCGGTTTAATATCCGCTGTGGAAATATCGGCATAGCGTAAGCGGTAATAATCGGTGTATCTGTCCCTGAGCCTCTTCTGAAAAGCATCCCACTGGTTAAGCGTCGAAAGATATTCCGAAAGGTTTCCCTCATTATTCAGGAGGTCGCTCAACCTTGTTTTGATGCTATTCTCACGGACCAAAACAGAATCAGGCAGGCCCGAAAACTGCATCCCTGCAACCTGGTTAAGATGCGATCTTATTTTAGTATAGACGGTTTCCTCCTGCAGTTTTAATAATTGATTGATGTATTTTTCCTCACCTGTTTTTTCATAGAGTTCCGTCAGTATCTCCTTCATAAAATCAATGGCATCCTGGTTTTGCGACAGCATGGCCTGTACATTATCCGGATCGGAATAAATGGTTTTTCGCTTCTCCAGAATGGCATAGGCCTGGTTTAACTCATACAACATGCTGTCGAGAAAAGCAACTTTCCGATTCGTTGTAAGGTGGTAAGCCGATTTAGCCCTCAGCAGAATGGCTCCCGGTTTGTCGAAATTAATCCGGACCGAATCGAGATCTGACGAGGCTTCCCGGCGTAGCTTATCCAGAATATCCAGACTTTCCTCTGCAATCTGTTTTGACTTCATATACTGGTCCGTGCTGTAGTATACCTGTCCGACATTCAGCATCTGACGAAAACCGACCAGGGAGACTTTACCATAAGCGGCAGAGACATAATCCAGTCCTTTTTGTGCCAGTGCAAGAGCATGATCCTGATCACCGTGAAGCGCATAAAACACTGTGGCATTCTTAATGAAATTCAGAAAAACAAAATCAAACTTATCTCCGAATGTTTCCTCGTAATATTTTTCAGCGATATGGTAAAAGGAATCAGCTTCAGATATATTCTTTTCCTGTTCAGCGACCAGGGCCAGAGTACTGTAAGCATCAGCCAGATTTTTATGATAGGATTCACCGTTTTGGGTATATCCATTTATCGCTTTCATCAGCCAGCTCCGGGCCTCCTTAAAGCGTTGCAGCGTATAATACGAAATGCCGATCTGTATGGCGGTAAAAAAGATTTCAGGATGATCCGGTGGATAATACTTTACCTTTTCATTGTAAATATACTGATGCAGTTCCAGGGATTCAGCATAATTACCGATACCATGATAAACCGTAGCCAGATTATTGGCGGAATAAAAGAGCGACAAATTTGCCCTGTTCCATTTGGAATCGTCTTTAGCATGAACAGTAAAATACTGAATATGATCGATTGACTGTTTCGCGATATTAATACTCTCCTGCGTTTTACCCATTACATCATACAGGGCTGACAGGTTCCCCTCAAGCATTGATCTGTAATAATACTGATTGGTTAATGTTGGGGTCATGCTGTCGATTAATGCCAGCGCCTGTAACCAGTAATATGCCACAGAATCGTACTTTGCCTCATACCAGTATATAGCTCCCAGACTGTTTAAGGTATTCAGCTCTTCGGAGTCATCAGTTTTGGGATCCAGCTTAAACTGTCCGGCTGCTCTCAGAATATGGGATTTCGCCAGTGCCGGTTCGTTCATATCACTGGCAAGAACGCCAAGGTTACGTTCTATCATCGCCAGTTCTCGCGGTTCAATATCTTTGATGCTTTGACTTATTTTGAGTGCCCTGGCATTGGCATCGTATGCTTTTCTGCTTTGGCCGATACGCCGGTAATAGGTATGGATTTCAAGCCAGGCCTGACGCTGATCACGCAGATTTTGAGAATGGTTCAGGATATAATCCCGCATGTTTTCAACGGTTTTTGAACCGTTTTCACCAAAATGATCTGCAATAAAGCCGGCATAGGAAATAAAATAACTGAGTTCAAGATAATTCCCCTGTGCACGCAGTGCCATTGTATCCCTCCGCAGCAACACACGTGCGGTCCTGTAATTCTTTTCTGATACAGCCTTCTGAAGTTCAGACAACTGCTCATCTACATTACAGAATCCTGATAACGTGACAAATAAGAAACATATGACCGCAAGGGTTTTCATTCATTCCCGATTTTTCTTAATAATTCATCCTTTCGGGGGTGACTGGTCTTTTGGAGAATGTTAATTGCTTTTTCGTTTTGATTGTTCAGCAGATATGCCAGGGCGAGGTACCAGCTGGCATCGTTCCTGAAATCACTATGCATTTCTTCTGCGACTTTTTCAAGCTTCGGGATGGCTGAACCCGCATCCCTGACAGCCAGGTAAGCGGATCCTATAAAATAATTCAGCGTATCGCTTTCGGGCCGGCTGTCTAAAAGCGGTTGCCAGCGTTTAATGGCAGCCTGATAATCGCCGGTTTTGAAATCCACCATGCCCCGATCAAATTCATAATCGGCATTGCTGCTGCTCATAGCAGTAACCAAGCCAGGATCGGTGCGGTAATAATCTGCAAACAAACGTTGATTTCTGTCGGGTCTCATAAACAGATAGACTGATAAAGCCAGAATGACAATAACGGAGGCCGCCACCGCGAAAGGTCTGCTGAAAAGAAAAACAGTCCGTTTCCTGCCCGATGACCGGTTCTTCTCAATTTCCTGATGAAACTGATTCATTATTTCGCGTAATTCCGCTTCCTGTATACCTTCCATCAATTGTCTTATTTCATTGACTTTATCCCTCAGTACCGCATCAGATTGGATTCCGGCATCCATCGTTTGCCGCTCATCCTCATCCATAAGGTTCAGGATATAGCGTTCCAGTTGTTCAAACTCTTTTTGTGATATGTTATGGGGTTTATTCATCATTTAATCTATTCAGGTTTTCCCGCAGCTGCTGAATGCAGCGGTATTTATTGTTACGGGCAGAAGCTTCTGTCCAACCAAAAGCATCGGCTATATCAGCCATACTCTGCTTTCTGAAATAAAACCGGCTTAATATGTCTCTGCATTTTTCACCCAGTTTCCTTAATCCCTGCTCAACAAGCCTGTACTTTTGTTCCTTATCTCCTTCAGCTTCTTCTGCCACATCATGCTGGTTTTCCAGAGCTGTTTTCTTTTTATATCCAACTGAACGCAAATAATCCAGCCATTTGTTTTTTGCAATGCGGTACAGGTAACCATTGACCTCCGACTCACTTCCAGGAACAAATCTGTCTTCTCTGATATTCCTCCACAGTGCGACAAAAGCCTCCTGGAAAATATCCTTGGCCTGCTCACTGTTACCGTTATTCGCCAGTACATACCGCTCCAGTTTTATGTACTGACTGCTGTATATCGTGCTTAAGATATGTGTCGCATTATTTTTAAAACCTTCAATCAATTCCCGGGAAGACATCGCAGATAACTTTCTGTTAATTTACCTTAAAACAGCTATGTCATCGCAATTGTTTTACCCGAATTATTTCATTTATAATCCATTGTCAGAATTTCCTCTCCTGCTATTGTATTGATGGGTTAAAAGGCGCACGGTCATTTTTATCAATAACCCCATCTCCGTCAGAATCCTGAAAATCCTTATCGGTAACCAGAAGTTGCCAGTGAATGGGTAGAAAAACGTCCATTACTGTGGTTTCATATTCTCCGGTTGGCGCAAAACTCACCTGTGCATGATAAAACGAAGTATTCAAATCGGATGCATAGGTAACATTTGCTGTAAACTGGGCAGTCATATCGCCAACCTGGATCAGCCGGCTTTCGAAGCCTGTAAATAAACTCGATGTGATCGGTTGGGTCTTAGGACCATTGGTGCAGTCAATCTGTATCTGATCCGCTGTAAATCCAAAACCGTTTAAAAAATTGTTGATCTCGGCACGCAGTACGTCCGTTGTGGTCAGCTGACCCGAAAAAATATTATTATAATACCGCCAGACCACCATGTTGTCGTTCCGGATCACATCCACACCAATGAGACTGGGATTGCCATCTCCCAGCTTATCAGCTCTGTATCCAACCGGAAACTGAACACTAAGCAATGGCCATTCAGTATATATGAAAATGTTCGGATCAGGATTTGCAATAACCGGCACACCGCCCGGAATATCTCCGCGTGCCACACCGTTTGCCAGATCCCAGTATAACCCTTTTACCCCCGTAATATCTTCACAGGTGGATTTCACACTTTTGAATGCTTCCTGCTCACTCTGAGGTTTCTTACATCCCCAGAATGCTAAAAGAAGGATGCTAATACCAACGTATTTGAAGCTCATATTCATGCACTTTATTCATACATCGGATGAACGCAAAAGTGTCATCAAAATAAGAGCACTAAATTTTTAAAAGGAGTTAAGAAGGTATCACCATTGTAAACGTTGTACCGGTTTCGGGAGTCGAATTTACTTTCAGTGTTCCACCATGCAGACGCATAATTTGTCGTGAAAGGCTTAAGCCAATACCGGATCCGTTTTCTTTGGTGGTAAAAAAGGGTATAAATATTTCATCCAGAATCTCTGATGGAATACCGGGGCCATTATCCGATACAATAATTTCCGTTGATCCTGATGTGTTGTTGCAACTGATTTCAATTTCAGGGTCAGGCACAGAGGATAGTGCTTCTATCGCGTTTTTAACCAGGTTTATGACCACCTGAACCATCATCTGTTCATCGGCTGTAAACATAAAGTCTGCTGCTGGTGATTTAAACGTAATCTCGCCTTTGAAGTTATCCTTCAGGGGTGAAATCAGGATTTTTAGACGGTCCGAGAAGTTATGACATTCTATTACATCAGGCTTGGGTTCTGGTGCACGGGTCAATGCACGGTACGACTGCACAAAACGAATCAGTGCCTCCCCTCTTTCACCTATTACATCCAGTCCGCCAATGGTGCTTTTGATGTCATCTTCATCAACCGGGCTTTTCTCAGTATTAACTTTTTCCTTCCATATTCCTTTCAGCGTCTGAGCTATGGATGTAACGGGAGCCAGGGTATTCATAATTTCGTGACTGAGTACGCGGATCAGCTTTACCCAGGAATCAATTTCCTTTCGCTCCAGTTCCCCTCTGATATCCTGTATAGTAATCAAGCGGATTTTTTCATGCTTCAGGCTAATTTCAGAACAGCGTGCAATGACCTGCAACTGCTCATTCCCCCTGTTAAAAGTCAGCATCTTTTTCTGCCCGTTTTCAACCTTATCCAAGTCCTCCTTAAATCTTTGATCCAGACGGCTTAACTGTGACAGGTGAGTCAGTGTCTGTAGTCCGGTCAACTCCAATACGGCACTGTTGACATCTGTAATAAAGCCTTTCTCACTGACTACCATCACTCCTGTGGCAATGTTTTGCAGAATTTCACTGAAATAGCGCTCTTTAATCCGGCTCTCCTGTTTGGTCTGCTGCAGAATAATATTAAGTTCATTCAGGGTTTCATGCAATTCATTTATAATTTTATTTCCGGTTTCAGGAGGAAAGCGAAGTGTGGTATCTTCGTTTTTTACGGCCTGAATAAAATACGTAATCTGCTTGTTGGTTGTGTTGATAAAACCGATCAGACCGGCAACACTTAACAACACCAGAACGGTTAGGCCGGCGATATACATCCAGGACATACCGGAACCCAAAGCATAACCTGTCGCAGCGGTTAAAAGGATCAATAAAAGAACCCTGAAGAACAGCACCCGGTTGTACCGTTTATAAGCCATACCGTTTGATTTTATTATAAAGCGTCTGCCTGGTTATTCCCAGCTGACCGGCTACGGCTGTCATGTTTCCGTTCTGTGCATCTATAGCACGTTGAATAAGCCGCTTTTCCATGTCTTCAAGCGTTCCCTCATAATCTACATTGCGGTTCAGCTCTTCGGATTTAAACATAAAATCGCCTGCTCCTATTTCCGGTTGATCGCAAAGGATTACTGCCCGTTCAACCGCATGTTGAAGTTCTCTTACATTGCCGGGCCACGAATACCGTGTAAGCTTATCCATGGCAGATGAAGAGATACGAAGTCCCTGCTTATTATATTTACGGGCATATTTTTCCAGAAAAAATGCGGCCAGTTCCGGAATATCAGACAGTCGCTCCCTCAGTGGCGGTAATTCAATCTGTATTGTATTGATTCTGTAGAGCAGATCTTCACGGAATGTTCCTTCATTTACCATTTGGGTAAGATTACAGTTGGTGGCACAAATCAGCCGGATATCGATGTCAACCGGCTTGTTGTCCCCAAGTTTTGTCACTTTTCTGTTTTGGAGTACGGATAATAATTTGGCCTGCATGGCAAGCGGAAGATTACCTATTTCATCCAGAAAAAGTGTGCCTTCGCCTGCTGTTTCAATTTTCCCGGTACGTTCGGCATGTGCATCGGTAAAAGATCCTTTTTTATGCCCAAACAGCTCACTTTCGAACAGTGTTTCGGAAATAGATCCCATATCCACCGTCACCATAATTTTGTTTCTCCGTTGCGACAGACGATGAATCTCCCGGGCAATCAACTCCTTTCCGGTTCCGTTTTCACCTGTAATCAGAACATTGGCATTTGTTGCTGCAACCTTACCAACCAGGGTCAGTATGCTGAGCCAGGCCTGCGAATTTCCGATGAGTTCCCGGTGGTTATTATTCAGTTCTTCCACCAGCTGATCCTGTCTGCGGGTAAGCTTGTTTATTTCATTTTTTGACTGACTCAGTCTGAAAGCCGATTCAACGGTAGCCAGCATTTTTTCATTTTCCCAGGGTTTAAGTACAAAGTCGGTCGCTCCCATGCGGATTGCCTTTACAGCCAGTTCAACATCTCCGTATGCTGTTATCATCACCACACTCACCGACGGATTAAGCTCCAAAACACGCTGTAACCAATATATACCTTCGTTTCCCGTATTTATCCCCGCCGTAAAATTCATATCCAGCAACAACACATCATAAGCTTCATTTTGCAATTCATTTAATAACATATTCGGTGAAGACAAGGTCCTGACTTTATTACATCTCCCTTTAAACAAGAGTTCTATCGCACTTAGAATGCTTTTGTTATCATCAACAATCAGTATGTTTGCTTTTTTGAACGGGGTCATAATTAATACCGGTTAACCGGAACTTATAAGCTAAAATCAATCCAAATTTAATATGGCAAATAAAATGCATCATATCAGACTGTTAAAGTTAATGCTTATTTTTCATGTGTAAAAATATTTTACACATTTGTCAATATCTTTTACAGACCAGTTCTTTTGAGAAAAATAAAATCCCGGTGCAAACCTATTGGCTGTTTGTATAAATAATTGGCACTCTATGTAAATAAATTTGACACCCCAGGCAACTATTCTATTGTAAAGTGCTATATTTATGCAACTTAGAACTATGGCACAGGATTAGCAAACAAACAATTACTATCTGATCGCAGACGGTTACCGGATCGGATAAAATAAAGTATAACGATTAGACTATTGCAACTAAAAAATAAACACGCCCAAATTAAAACGACATGATTAAAACGAAAAATCTTTCAAAAATATTCAGGACTGAAGATATTGAAACCCTGGCACTGGACGCCGTCAATTTTGAGGTGGAAAAAGGTGAATTTGTTGCCGTTATGGGTCCTTCAGGCTGTGGAAAATCCACCTTATTGAACATCATCGGCCTGCTGGATAACCCAAGTGAAGGAGAATATTTTTTCGATGGAGAAGAAGTTGGTAAGCTGAAAGAACGTAACCGGACACAGTTGCGCAAGGGGAACATCGGTTTCGTATTTCAGAGTTTTAACCTTATCGATGAACTGAACGTGTATGAAAACGTAGAACTGCCACTTATCTACCTGAAATTAAAAGCCAGGGAACGCAAAGAAATGGTAGAGAAAGTGCTGAACCGGATGAAAATCTCGCATCGTGCCAAGCATTTTCCGCAACAGTTATCCGGTGGTCAGCAACAACGTGTGGCTATAGCCCGTGCAGTTGTCGCAAACCCAAAATTAATCCTTGCCGATGAACCGACCGGTAACCTCGACTCCAAAAACGGACTGGAAGTAATGAACCTGCTCACTGAACTTAACAGGGAAGGCACAACCATTATTATGGTTACACACTCTCTGCATGATTCAGAATTTGCCCACCGCGTAGTAAATCTGTTCGACGGACAAATCATAACCGAAGAAGTTAAAAAACAACTGGGCGATGTGTTGCTGTAGTACAGACTACAATACAAGCACTCAGGGCCTGACTTTTAAGTGAGACACTGAATAACAAATGGTTAAAATTTTGATAAATAATTATAAATAAAATCACTAAGGGAACATACCCTGATACGTTCTTTGATAAGATAATCATCAGAAGATGGTGTAATAACAAAATTCATTGGAGATTTCAGGTCCTCAAAAGCCTGAAAATTGCCTTTAGTCAGTTTCGGTGAATTAGAATACTTGATTTCTGCTGTTGCTATTACAGCAAGCCCACGTGTAAAAACCAAATCAACTTCTGTGCCCTGATGCGTACGATAAAAATAAATACCTGTACCATCTGGTCTAACAGCATATACCTGATTAAATACAAAGGCTTCCCAGGAATTGCCAATTACAGGATTTCCTGATAATGAAAAGAAATCTTTTATTCCCAGTAAATGGTGCAGTATTCCTGTATCGGTTAAATAAACCTTGGGTGTTTTTACCAGACGCTTAGAAATATTCCAGTGAAAGGGTTGGAGACTTTTTAGTAAAAAAGCATCTTCCAGAAAGTCTATATATCGCTTTACTGTTGGCGTTGTTATCCCAAGCGATTTTCCGATTGTTGTCGCATTTAGTAACTGGCCATTGAGATGAGCCATCATTGTCCACAAATCGCGGATTACCCTTGGAGAAGCACTAAGTCCAAGTTGCAGCAAATCCCTGTTAAGGTAGGTATCAATAAAGTTTTCCATCCATCGCTGACTCAGTTCTGGTTTTGGAGGGAAAAGCGCATTTGGAAATCCTCCTTTAATCCACAGATCATTTTGACTGACGGATTCTGCAACTTCGGTTAAATCAAAAGGGAACAGGCGATGATAAGCAATGCGACCGGCCAGAGACTCGGATGAATGCCGAATCAGTTCAGGCGAAGCAGACCCAAGTAAAAGAAAACGTGCCGGTTTGCGATCCTGATCTACCAGGCCTCTAATCAACGGATAAAGCTCCTTTTTATGCTGGACTTCATCTATGACGACAAGATGGTTGGAATGATTGGATAAGAATAACTCCGGATCATTCAGTTTAAACAAATCAGACTGAATTTCCAGATCAAGATAGATGCCTGGTTTTTCAACTTGATCCATAAGCTGCTTTGCCAGAGTAGTTTTTCCAACCTGCCGTGGACCAATAATCGAAACAACAGGGAAATAACTCAACGAATCAAGTATCTCACTTAATATTCTTCTGTTTATCATATCCTTAATAGTGTAATATTGATAGAATTACAAAAGTTATATTTAAATTTTCATGGTAAATATACTAATTTTTCCATGAAATTCTAAAATTGCATTTTAAATTTTCATGGATACATAGAAATTAACTTTAATAAAATGATACAACTTAACAAGCTTTACAAGTACTACGACAACAAGTTTCAACGCACGTTTGTGTTGAAAGACGTCTCATTGACCATTAACGAGGGCGAATTTTTAACCATTATGGGCCCCAGTGGAGCAGGCAAATCGACCCTGTTAAATATAATCGGCATGCTGGATCAACCCAGTGAAGGTGAATATTTCTTCCTGGATCAACCGGCACATACCCTGAAAGAAAAAAAGAAAGTGGAATTTCACCGGAATTATGTGGGCTTCATTTTTCAGGCCTTTCACCTGATTGATGAGATGACGGTTTATGAAAACATTGAAACACCCCTTATATATAAAGGTGTGAAGGCCAAAGAGCGGAAGGCCATGGTAGCCGATATGCTGGACCGGTTCAACATGGTGGCTAAAAAAGATCTGTTTCCGCAACAACTTTCAGGTGGACAACAACAACTGGTAGGCATTGCACGTGCCATTGTCGGAAAGCCCAAACTGCTGCTTGCCGATGAACCGACAGGAAACCTGCATTCCGAACAGGGAAGACAGATTATGGAATTACTGAAAAAACTGAACGAAGAAGATGGCATTACCATCATCCAGGTTACCCATAACGAAGACTTTGCCAACTATGGGAAACGCATTATCAGAATTGCTGACGGGATGATAAAAAGTGACGAAGCGGTGCCAAAAGAAACAATAATCGCAGGTGCAGAATAAAAGTCACGTTATATTAATCTGTTGTGTAACTGCCAACAGTTAAACGAAAATTGAAATAAAATAATTCATCCGGTTCATCCGGAACCAACTATGAAATACAGCCTTAAAATATTCCTTCGGACATTACAACGTAAAAAGGTGTTTTCCATTATTACCGTAGGAGGTTATGCCATAAGCATGGCAATTGTTTTTATCATCGTCTCATTTGTAATTCAGGAAGTCAGCACAGACAAAAGTTTCAGGAATGTCGACCGTATTTACAGAATTAAACAGGTAAACAATAATGCACAGGTACCGCAAACGTTACGAAATGATGTAAAAGAAACCATTCCTGAAGTACAAAAAATTTGCCTCTACAATGTTGGAGATATCACGTATAAAAAGGCTGGAGAACGACAAAAGATGAAAGTCATAAGTACAGATGACGATTTTATTAACATGTTTTCGTTTCGGTTTATCTACCAGTCAAAAGACCCAACACTATCGGTAAAAGAAAATATAATTCTTACAAAAACTTTGAGTGAAAAACTTTACGGATTGGAAAATCCGGTTGGAAAAACGATAGATCTCGGCGATCAGACGCCTTTAACAATTGTCGGCGTTGTAAATGATTTACCCCCTAATAGTTCGTTCGGCTTTGAGGCCCTGGTTAGTTCTGAAATGAGAATAGGCAGACATTACATCGGGTATAACCAGGAGCAACATGTAATGTATAAAGCTCTTATTATGTTATCTCCCGGTTCAAATCCTGAAAACGTTAATGAGCTGATTAAAAATAAACTGGAGCGATGGCAGGCCTTTAAAGATGAAAAACTATCCATCCAGTCTTTTCAACAGGTTTATTTTGACACAGAGACCCAAAATGATGGTTTAAATCATGCCAACAAAAGCATGATTTACCTGCTTTCTGTTATTGCCTTGCTCATTCTTTTTATGACCATTTTTAATTATGTGAATATGACTGTATCAGGTGGTCTGGAAAGGATGAAAGAAATCGGAATTAAAAGAACTTCCGGAGCCAGCAAAACGAATATATTCCGGCAGATTTTATCCGAATCCCTCTTTACAACATTGCTATCCATGATTATAGCTGTAATTCTGGCTATTATTCTGGCACCCCTGTTTGCATCGTTCATTAATATACACCTCGATTTTAACATACTTATTTCCCAACCGAGGGTGATTTTTTCTGGTGTCCTGCTGTTTTTACTCACAGGTATTATTGCAGGGATCTATCCTGCTACGGTTTTATCCAGAACTACACCATTAAAAAACCTGTCTAAAACAAAATTTTCAATCGATAACCGAAAGGGGTTGGTAATGGCTTTTCAGTTTGTGATTACATGTGCCCTTATCATGTCTCTTCTGGTTATACACAAACAACTGGAATTTATAAAAAATAAGGATCTGGGGTTTGATCAGGAGAAGATCCTGAAACTGCGTATTACAGGAATGCCACCACAGGACAGGGAATCTTTTAAAAATGAATTATCCAGGTTTCATAGTATTTCTGCAATTTCGTCTTCAACAGGTAGTCCAATGGACCTCACCGGAAGTACAAGCGGATCGTTTGATGTGAATGGTGAGCAGAAACAAATTAACAGCAAACAGTTTAGCATTGATCAGGATTTTATCCCAATGTTTAACATCAAAATTGTTCAAGGCAGAAATTTTATTGATTCAGATATTGATCATAATACACAGCTAATTAATGAACACCTTTTTAAAGCATTGGGATGGAACAATATTTCTGATAAAAAATTATTTGGGCGTAAGGTGGTTGGAGTTGTCAAAGATTTTAATTACGAAAATCTCTACACCGATATTGGCAACCTCATTCTTACAAAAGAACCCGGTATATATGCAAATCATTTAAATATTAAAATAAGTGGTGACATTGGCAGTACTATGGACTTTATAAAAAATACCTATAAAAAATTCAGTCCTGAAATTCCAATATCATATCAGTTTTATGACGACTGGATACAACGCATGTATGAAAGAGAAGAAAACCAGGCCAAAGCCATCAATCTGTTTACCATTATTGCGATAATAATTTCCTGCCTTGGTTTGATAGGATTAATTGAAGATGCAACAACCAAACGCATAAAAGAAATTGGTATCCGTAAAGTTAACGGAGCAGAGATTTCAGAGATTTTAGTTATGCTCAACAAAAGCTTTGTAAAATGGGTGGTCATTGCTTTTGTCATTGCCACACCCATTGCATGGTATGTCATGAACAAATGGCTCGAGAAGTTTGCATACAAAACAGCGCTGAGCTGGTGGATATTTGCGTTGGCCGGAGTAATGGCATTAGGAATTGCTTTAATAACCGTGTCGTTCCGGTCTTGGAATGCGGCAACCAGAAATCCTGTCGAAGCACTTCGATATGAGTAACGAGAAGTGCGGAGATCCCGATGTATTGTTTGTAATCCCGATTGCAAAACATATCGGGACACAAAACAAACAATCGGGATTGAGGCATTGAGGTATGAATAATTATAACTGAATCAGAAATGAACAACCTGATAAAACTGGTCATAAGATCCCTTTTAAGGCAAAAACGCTTTTTGATATTTTCTGTTGTCAGCCTGTCGCTATGTCTTGCCCTGGTGATTCTGACATCGGCCTATTATGCCTATGAACAAAGCTCTGATAAATATCAGACAAACTATGACCGAATTTACAGGTTGGTCAATACACCAAAAAAGCAGGTCAGGCTCGATGATCAGTATTATAACACCCTTGGTACAACAGTAAGCGGCGTTGATAAAGCCTGCCGGGTTAACATTTTTGGGTCTATGCTATCAACAGAAGATGGTGTTGTTCAACGTATTCGTCACCTGGTTATCGCGGATTCAACTTTTTTTGATCTCTTCGATTATAATATCATGACAGGGTCAACGCAACATTTGATTGATGCTCCCAATAAAATTGTCTTATCCGAATCACTGGCTGAAAAACTGTTTGGAGAGGAAAATCCACTGGGGAAGCCGGTCAGGCTAAATATGGTTACAACGGCTTATGTTTCCGGAGTTTTTGAGGATATTAAAGCAAAATCGCATTTTAAATCAGATGCCATAGTATCACTTTATACAGATAAATTGCCCTGGAGCGGAGGAAATTTTGGCAACCAGAACGGAAGCTGGAAGGTTAAACTCTTCAGTTATTATGTTTTACTGAATAAAAATGCAGATCCTTCCAGTGTGACCGCTCAGATAAAATCAACGTACCGGTTTCCATGGTACAGTTTTACGCCCAATATTGAGATGCAACCCCTCGCCGATATTTTTTCCAACACTGATTTCAGGGATGAACACTTCAACCATTTTAATCACCCTCTTTTTAGCCTGTTGTTATCCATTACGTTAATCGTAATACTTATCGCTGGTATAAACTATGTCAATCTAAACTTGTCTAATCTGAATGCTGAATCGAAAATGGTGAGCATTCTTAAAGTAAACGGAGCACACCGAAAAAACATGTTCAGATATTACACTGTTTCTGGTAGTTTGGTGATCAGCTTATCTTTTGGCATTGCCATTGTTTTATCGCTTATACTGCTGCCATTTTTTAACCAGCTCGTTGGTTCTGAAATACAACTGAACATCCTGACGCACGTATCGTATATGCTTCCTTTTATGGGTGTATTATTGGTTCTGTTTTTTACGATTGGGTTATACCCGGCCTGGTTATTTTCAGGTATTAATCCTGTCAGCCTGTTACAGAAAAAGCTGTCCGGCAGAATGCGCTTAAGCTCGTTTTCAAGAATTTTGTTAGTGTTTCAGTTTGCAGCAGCAATTGCCCTCATTGCTTCTGTCTCGATGATTTTCAAACAAATAAATTTCATGAAAAATAAAAATCCGGGGTTCGAGACCAGCTATCTTATCAAACAGAATTTGCACTATTCCATAGATAATCCACAAACAATAAAAACGTATGCGGCTGAATTGCAACGCATCCCGGGAGTTGAGAATCTGACATTATCGGATGGCGTTCCAATGGGAATTCATTCTTACAGCGACCAGGAAATTAATGGCCATGATGTAAAATACAATGACATTGATTGCGATACATCCTTTTTTACAGTGTTAGATCTGAAACTGATTGCCGGCAGAAATTTTTTACATGGTGACAAAAAGGTTTGTATTGTAACCGAAAAACTTGCCAGAGAATGCGGTTACGAGAACCCAATTCATAAAAAGATTCACGATTATGAAATCGTAGGGCTCATTGCTGATTTCAACAGTCAGTCGATGCATCAGGAGATTGACGGTGTAAAATTCAGTCCGTTGGGTAATTATATTTCAAATGCTTCCCTTCGGATTGACGGTACAAATATTCCACAAACCATTGCTTCAATTGAAAAAACATGGAAGAAATTTTTCCCGGCATACCCTTTTAATTACCAGTTTTATGATGATATAATTGCGCAGCAGTACAACAAAGAACAAAAGCTGGCAGATTCCATCAGTATCATAGCCGGTCTGGCCCTGTTTTTATGTTGCCTTGGTTTGTTGGGACTGGTTTTAAATATGGTAGAAAACCGGATAAAGGAAATCGGTATCCGTAAAGTAAACGGCGCAAAAATTTCAGAGATACTGGCTATGCTTAACAAAGACTTTGTAAAATGGGTAGTGATCGCCTTTGTAATTGCCACACCCATTGCATGGTACGTCATGAATAAGTGGCTCGAAAATTTTGCATATAAAACCACTTTAAGCTGGTGGATATTTGCCCTGGCCGGATTACTGGCACTGGGAATTGCGTTGATCACGGTAAGCTGGCAAAGCTGGAAAGCAGCAACGAGAAATCCGGTTGAGGCATTGAGGTATGAGTGACCCCCGAATTATCGGGGCCGATGGTGAAGCGTATCGGGATCGAAGCACTTCGATATGAGTAACTATTAAAACGCCTTAAATTGAAGAATAATGATGAAAAGTATCAAACTGGCACTGCGCACATTACTTCACAATAAAACGCTTGCAATTATTAACATTGCCGGATTATCTGTTGCGTTTACGGTTTCCGTTTTAATCCTTCTGTTTGTGAATCACCACTATTCTTTTGATAAAAATGTGAAGCACAGTGACCGGAGTTACAGAATTATTACGGGCCTCAACGAGGGTTCAATCTGGGCATGTACTTTTGCGACATTCGATAAGGTATTAAGCGAAAATCCTGCTGTTGAGAGGTCAACTGTATTTTATAAAAATGATGAGGAATTTGATGTCGGTGCAGAGAAAAAAACGTTCAGAATATCCAATCCGGTTTATGCGGATACAGGTTTCATGTCTTATTTTCAGATTCCGGTAAAAGAGGGTAACACTGCGGATCTGGCACTTCCCAATACTGTTTTAATTAATGAATTAACCGCAGAGGCTCTGTTTGGCAGCGCAGATGCTATAGGCAAAACAATAGACATCACCTATCTTAATGGAAGAACAACTGAAAACAGAACAGCCACCATCGTTGGCATTCTGGATAAAAACAGTCAAAACTCACATTTACAGTATGATCTGATCCACTCTAAAAGAGGATTTTATGAACAGACCATTTCCCGTCTTGAACGATCGAAAGTATATGGTGCATATGCCTATCTGACACTGGTTCCTGGTGTATCTGACACTGAGTTTGAACGGCAATTACCTGAAATGGTAACTCCCCTCCTGAAAGATGCCCACGGACCACCTGTTGAGGCATTTTCGATGCAGCTTCAGCCGCTTGGTGACATTCATTTTAATCCTGAACTGATACGGGACATATCACCTGCTGTAAAACAATCTCAGCTTAACACACTTCTGATAGTCGGAATACTTTTATTCATAACAGTGGTCCTTAATTTTCTTATCACGAATATTGCCCACTCTCAATTCAGGGAAAAGCGAACTCAAATTTTACATTTTCTGGGTAGCGGCAGATTATCGCAAATAAAGAGCCTGATGTCGGAAGTTCTGCTACTGGTCACTCCTGCTGTAGTGATCACTTTATCAGTTATTCAACTCTTCAAATCAGAAATCGGTCATCACTACTTCAATGGCTGGGTACCTCATACCTTTACAGCGACATTCTGGATATTTTTACTTCTGCTGGCACTTCTGGTCATTTTGGTTTCAATATTTACGACTTCAGGCAGACCTGTGCGACAACGTAAAAACGGAGCCAATAAAAAGGTAATCCCACTTATTGTATTTCAGTTTATTGTGGTCATTGGAATTGCCGGATTTGGAATGCTCCTGAACAAACAGATCAATTTCATTCATACAAAAGATCTGGGTTATTCTCCTGAAAATGTCATGATTTTCAGGGCTCCGGTTGGAACGACTACCAATATTCGTGTATTTAAAGAAAAGGCAAAGTCAGTATCCGGTATTCTGGCTGTTGGAAGTGCCATGCATTATCCGGGTTTTCGGCTGCAGGATACCAATCTCGGAACATCTGAAGATAATTATTCTGTGAAATTTGCAATGATAAATCCGGATGCACTACCTGTCCTTGGCATCAAAACAATTGATACATTTAATGTAAGTACCGGTACAAATTTCTTTATTAACAGGACACTGTATAATAAACTGGCAAAAAATTATACCCAAGATGAGATCCAAGCAGGGAGTTTTAAAAAAGACGAAGAACCTAATGAATCAAAAGTTCCCTTTCATGTTAATGGGGTCATTAACGATATTAACTATGAGTCGCTTTACAACCCGGTTGGTAATTTTGCATTTTTTGTGAATTCGGATGAAGCGACCAATTACCGGTTTTTACTGGTCAGGTATAATCAGAAGAACACCGCAGCTGTCGCATCGCAACTAAAGAGCATTTCAAAATCTGTTTACCATACCAGTATTGATCCGGTTTTCCTGGACAAAGAATTAAATGCCGCCTATCAGTCAGAAGAACAGCTTCTTTCTGTCACCAAACTCTTTATTGTACTAACCATCATTATCGCAATTATGGGACTGTTTGCGTTTTCGCTCTATTCCATTCAACAACGCACCAAAGAAATTGGCATCCGAAAGGTTAATGGCGCCAGGATCGCAGAAGTGATGGTCCTGCTCAATACAAAATATATCAAATGGATTTTGGTTGCATTTTGTATTGCCCTTCCAATTCTATGGTATGCCATGCATAAATGGCTCGAAAATTTTGCTTATAAAACAGACCTCAGTTGGTGGATTTTTGTCCTGCCCGGGTTGCTCGCAGTAGGGATTGCATTATTAACTGTAAGTTGGCAAAGCTGGAAGGCAGCGACAAGAAATCCCGTAGATAGTCTGAGATATGAATAAAAAAGCAGCAAAATAAAATACCCTGATTATGAAAAGATATTGGTATACCGTTATGCAGAATTTATCAAGCCTTTTGCTGATTATAATGGTTCTGAGTATAACGGTCTCCTGTAACCGGAATAAACTTAAAGTAAACGAAAAGGCGCTGGCACAAACCATCCGTACCGAAGAGGAACAAAAGGTATACGAAGCAGAGCAACGAAAACAGCAGGAGAAAGAATTAGCCGATTCCCTGGCAAAACTGCCAAAAGGATTTCAGTTTAAGGAAGAAAGAGATGTTGACCCCAATTATCCTCCTCTTGTAATAGATATCGCCAACAGTCTAGACAGCATTAAAGAATTCAGCCTTTCCGATGTAGCATCTTCCATTGAATATATCCGGATGGAACCGGTTCCCGATTCCACATTACTTACCAATATGAAATACAAATATTACATGATGGACAAATACATTGTTGCCACCAATTTGTATGGCATATTTCTTTTCTCTAAAGATGGCCGCTTTATCCGAACCATCGTAAAAAATCAAATGAGTGGCCTTTCCTACGATGAAAAGCAGGACCGTGTTCACACTCTATGGAGTAATTACATGAAGATAGGCGGAGGAACTGATTTGTGGGCCCGGGGAGATGATCTGTTTTATCACTATCTCAATACTACTACGGGGCAAAGCTATATCATGGAATACAACTGTTCCGATGATAAACCATTAAAAGATTTGGAATACGATATTGAGGAGCCTGATAAAATTAGGGGAGCCGGAAAAGTCTCGGTAGATTTTAACTTCGGCAGAACACCACAACCTCCTCGGTTTGCCAGCCATGGAGCAATGAGCCGGACAGCATATTCTTTATATAGCAGTTCGGGACTTTTTACAACTGACCGCAATGTTTACGTACACCGCTCCGGTGGAATGGCTATGTTAGTAGTAAGAAACAGCAAAACAGGAGATCTGATTACGTCTTTTACCAAAAATGAACGCGTTGAAAACTATACAAAAACGGTAGGCAGAGGAACCGATGGAGGAACCTGGTACGAAAAAAACGGAAATCTGTTTTATCGCACGAATTTCAACGATACGGTTTTTCAATTGATTCCTCCCAATCGTTTGCTGCCGGTTTATGTTTTAAATCTTGAGGATTATAAACTCACGATGCTACAAGGTAAAGATCCCGGCTTTAATCTGAAAGGGAAGATTATTCCTTATGATTTTGCCGATGCCAAAGACTATTTGTTCTTAACCTTTTCAAAAGACAGCTACGATTGCCCCAACGCACGCAGAAGTAAAGGCTTGAAGCTCTATCATGCCATATATAATAAAAAAATGAAGAAGCTATTTATTGTTAAAGGTGACCCTACAGACTATGATGCACCCATCCTTTACAACGATATTGATGGAGGTCTCCCGGTTTGGCCGGATAATATTATGGTTGGCCGGAATGGAGAATTTATGGTCTCGTTAAATGGTTCTGAAATAAATGCCCATGTAAAATCCCCTTTGTTTTTACAATCCAAAGCCACAGAAAGTAAAAAAGAAAGGTTACGACAACTTTCCGAAAAAGTCGGTGATGAGGATCAAATTCTAATGCTCGTGAAATAAACCTGATATGATGAAAATACAAAATCTTATATTTTTGATTGTTGTCTTTATATTAACATCAGGTTGCAATCGCAACAAACTTAAAACTGATGAAAAATCACTGGTTCAAACTATCCGTACCGAAGAAGAACAACTGGCTTACGAGCAGCAACTTAGAGAAGAACATGAAAAACTATTGGCAGATTCTTTAGCTAAACTTCCCAAAGGGTTTCGGTTTAAAGAAGATCGAGGTGTTGATCCTGATCATCCACCCGTTGTTATTGATTTTACCCAAAAGATTCCGGTTAAAAAATTTAATTTAAGTGAAATAGCCACAGAAGTAAAATACATTCGACTTAGCATCCCTGACGATTCTTTGTACTTTTCACCGCACATGGGAGGAAATGTTGGTTTCACCAACGACGATATTATTCTTTATAACAATTTTGGGGTGCATCGATTTTCAAAAACCGGAGCATACATCGAACCTATTGCCAATAGTAATATAAGATCACGCGAATTAAGCGGTCAAAAACTTTTCGGATATTTCAACAAAGAAAGCTATCGTGGCATATGGGGAAACCATGTGTCTGTTGCAGGGAACAGGGTGTTGTACAAATTTACTGATTATCCGAATGAAAAAGTCACCCTTTTTAGTTATGAGTTAAGCACAGCAAGCCCAACACTTCAATTTCCCAAAGTTGAAGAGAGAACTGATGACGGTTCATTCACTAAAGGCGAGACCATTGCTATGGGCAAAGAAGGTTATCGAAGTGGTACTCCAGGATTATCTTCCACTCAGATTTTGGGAATTTCATCTAATTTTTATGCCGGGGTAAATTCCCATCTTAGTGCATCCGAGAATGGTTGTATGCTGGCAACCTTTAATTTGCAGGGAGATACCTTGTGCAAATTTACTCAGTTCAACAAGCTGGAACGCCCGGTAACGAGTACATTAATCCGATCGGTTCCGTCAATACTAAACTGGGAATACAAAGGTATGTTTTCATTCAAAAAGAGTTTTAACGATACCATTTTTCGGCTCATTCCGCCTAACCGCATGGTACCCGTTTATGTATTTAATTTGGGCTCGTATAAAATTACCGATGAAGACTGGTATCAAACCAATCTTGGATTAAAGAATAAAATTATGATTCGGTCGATTCTGGAGACTAAAAAATATGTATTTCTAAGTTATATATATTATAATCAGAATGGTGAGCACGAAAACTATAAAGCTATTTATAGTAAAAAAACTAAAGAATTAACACAATTGGCACTCACTGAAGAAACTTTTACTGAAAAAAATCAGGGAGCTGCCCCACCCAATCAGGCAAATAAGCCTACCCTTCTGCTGCAAAATGATATTGATAGAGGTCTTCCGTTTTGGCCCTCTTTTACAACTCCACAGTGTGACATGGGAATGCTTGTATATCCTGGGTATTTTAAAAGTTATCTGGAAAAAACAGAAATCGATGAAACAAATGAAAAAGCTGTAAAGCTTAAACAGTTTGTAAAAACTTTAAACTCTGATACGAACGAACGATTAATAATGCTTGTGAAATAAACCTTATACGATGAAAATACAAAACCTTATATTTTTGATAGTTGTCTTTATTTTAGCATCAGGTTGTAAGCGCAACAAACTAAAAACCGATGAAAAATCACTGGCTCAAACTATCCGTACTGAAGAAGAACAACTGGCTTACGAGCAGCAACTTAAAGAAGAACATGAAAAACAATTGGCCGATTCTTTAGCTAAACTTCCCAAAGGATTTCGGTTTAAAGAAGACCGAAGTGTTGATCCACGTATCCCTCCCAAAATAATTGATATTGCAGGCAACCTGCATAATTTCAAATCTTTTAAGCTATCTGATTTTGCCTCTGAAATTGAATATGTCCGCATCGAACAACCCGATTCCTCCTTCCACCCGCAAATGAAATTCCATTATCTAATGCTGGACAATTATATTGTTGCCTCAAACCTTTACGGGATAGTTCTATATTCGAAACAAGGTGAACTTATTTCAAATGTAATATCCAATAAGATAACCGGCGTACACTATAATCCCGAAAAAAGTGTGGTAACTTCAAGCGGGACAGGTACCCATATTGGATCAGGGAGTAGCCTCTGGCATGAAGGGAATAAACTGTACTATACGTATGTAAATAGCTACACGGGACAGCGATACATTATGGGATTAGACTGCAATAATTTACCGGTTACTACACCATCAGGTTTTAATCCTGAAAAATCTGGTTCAATAATAGGCTTAGGCAAAGTAGAACTTGACCTTAACCACGGCCGGATACCTCCGATGGGTTCTAAAAAGAATACTTCCACTGATTTGCTTGATTTTAGAAGCATGGTAAATTCAATGAGAACATTTGCTCTGAACAAGAACACTTATTTTTATCCTCTACGTGGTAAAAACATGCTTGCAATATTTAACAGCCGGGGAGATACGCTTGCAACATTTACCAAATACGAGCAGGTGAAGAATTACACAAAAACATTAACGAGGGGTGTTGACAGGGGATTTCATTATCAAAAAAATGGGAAACATTACCTTCGCACTGATTATAACGATACAGTTTTTCAAATCCTGCCGCCTAACCGATTATTGCCCGTTTACGTTTTTAACCTCGGCAAACACAAAATAGATAAACAACAAGGTATTGATCCGGGAGTAAGTCTGGAAGGTAAAATTATTCCGAATGGATTTGCGGAATTTAACAACCATATTTTTATTGAATTTTTAAAAGATAATTATGATTGCAGCAATAATCGTAAAAATAAACTTGTAAAACAGTATTATGGTGTGTTTAACATTTTCACTTACAAATTCGAGTTAGTACAGGCAGACTCGCTGGATTACTCCGCGAATATTTTAGAAAATGATATTGATGGTGGATTTCCGGTATGGCCGACAACTTATAATTCAGACAATGGTAACGAGATGCTGATTCCCCTTTTCGGCTGGGAACTCAAACAACACATAAAATCCAATAATTTTATAAACTCAAATGCCCCTGAAGGGAAGAAAGCTGTTCTTAAAAAGCTTTCAGAAGCTGTGGCTGATAATGATAGAATACTTGTGGTTATAAAATAAACCGAAATGAAACAACTAAAAATAGCATTCCGCAATTTTAAAAAGAAACCAGCCTTTACCATCATTACGTTTAGTGGTTTTATGTTAGGAATTATGGCCAGTCTGCTTATTTATCTCTGGGTTCATAACGAACTGAACTACGATAAATTTCATGAAGATTACAGCCGCATCTACCGGGTATTGACCCTGACCAAAAAGGCTGACAAAATTGTAAAAACTCCGGGAAGCTATCGTCCTTTGGCTCAAACCTTAAAAAACGACTTTCCTCAAATAGAATATGCTACCTATATCTCTTACAGTTCCGAAACATCACCCTTGCAATTAGAAGGAAGCGATCATAAAATTGAAGCAGAAATGAGCTGGTCGGGTGGCGATTTCTTTAAAATATTTACCGGTTTCAGTTTTATAGAAGGAAATGCCGAAACTGCCTTCTCCGATCCTTCGAATATTGTTATTTCCGAAACCCTGGCCCACAAATTATTTGGTAATGAAATTGCTATTGGAAGTACTGTGATTTCAGATAAATACAGTTGGACAGATGTCTATAAAATTGGTGGCGTTGTCCGTATTCCACATAACAGCACCATCAATTTTGACTACATGGCATCAGAAAATAATTCTCGTTTTGCTCATCTCGGTAACGATTGGCGTGACAAGGGATATAACCGTACATATATAAAACTGGCTAAAAATGCGATTATCGACGAGCCTTTTTTATCGCGAATATCAAACCAGGTGAGCAGGTATTCACGGCTAACAGATAAACTCATGTTCCAACCGCTGGCCGATATCCACCTGTATTCTGATTATGACAGGAATAGATTAGACCAAAATATGAGCAGCATTAAATATGTATGGCTATTTTCAGGACTGGCATTATTAATACTGTTTATGGCCATATTTAATTTTTCCGTGCTGTCTGTTGCAAGAGCTTCTGAACGTACCACTGAAATCGGCATTAAAAAAGTAAATGGAGCCGGAAAAGCTCATTTTATACAACAGTTCATAGGCGAATCAGTATTACAGACCTTTGCGGCTGCAGTTTTGGGGTTTATATTACTTTGGTTATTGCTCCCTGCGTTTAACCAGTTTACAGGGAAAAACATTCACCTTATTTTTTCCTACCAACTTGTTTTTAACTTATTACTGCTCATTCTGGGAACGGGCATTCTTGCAGGTCTCTATCCTTCATTTGTCCTCTCTTCTTTAAACCCAAACCGTATTTTACAAAAAGGGAGTGTAACAGGATCACCTAACCGGATCCTGAAAATACTGGTAACCACTCAGTTTGTTATTGCTATTGCTTTTGTCTCTTCCACTACTGTTTTCATCAAGCAAATTAATTTCATTCAGCAACGGGATACAGGGATAAATCACGATAACATTGTTGTGGTTCCAACAGGATTGTGGTACGGTAACGGAGCATTTAAAGATGAGTTGATGAGGAACCCAAATATTCTTGGTGTGAGTGCAAGTGTATATGCACCAATTGATTTCAAGTGGCTGTCTTCCTTTCCGTTGAACCAGATGGGCAGAACCGACAGTCTTCATGCTTCCCTGTTCTGGGTGGATGAAGATTTTGCCAAAACTTACAACCTGCAGATTGTAAAAGGACATTTTCTGGATATGGACTTTAGTGCATACTGGAAAGAATGGCAAAAATCCAATTCAAACAAGAATAATAGTGATGCACCAACTGTATCTTTTCCTGTTGTTATTAACGAGAAGGCTGAAGAAGCTTTAGGTATTGATGATCCTATCGGGCAACGCCTTGGTAATTACGTCATTGTAGGAGTAGTGAAAGATTTCAACTTTCGAACAGCTTATCATTCCATCGAGCCCATCATCCTCACTAATGATCCTCAGAATATTATGACGATGAACATTAAAATATCGCCGTATAATAAAGTTGAAACCTTAAAATATATTCGGGACACTTACCGAAAATATAAAGGAAACCGGGAGTTCAGCTATCAGTTTTTCGATGATATGCTTACCAAAGAATATCAACAGGAAGTTTTCATGAAAAATATAAGCATGTTGTTTACGATTCTCGCTATTGTCATCTCAGCACTTGGAATTTTGGGCATTTCGATGTATTCTATAGAACGCAGAACCAAAGAAATCGGTATCCGTAAGGTTAATGGTGCCACAATATCGGAAGTACTTGTCTTGCTGAATGCGGGTTTTATAAAATGGATAGCCGTAGCCTTTCTGGTCGCCACTCCAATCGCCTGGTATGCTATGCATAAATGGCTTGTAAACTTTGCTTATCAAACACCTGTAAGCTGGTGGATATTTGCTCTGGCCGGTTTACTGGCCCTGGGTATTGCATTACTGACGGTATCATTTCAAAGTTGGAAAGCAGCAACGAAAAATCCCGTAGATAGTCTGAAATATGAATAAATCACCCCAAACCCCTAAAGGGGCTTATGGGAACGTACATTGAACTATATATGTGAAGAAAATGAAAGTTAATTGCAAAATAGAAGATCAGCCAATCGGAGATACAAAAAAGTCCCCTTCAGGGGATTTAGGGGTGAAGATAGCTGAAGTTTAAACATCGGGGATTTAGGGTATCGCAATACGAAAATTAACAAAATAAAATAAAGTCAAAATATATTATTACAGATATGAAGCTTTACTTTTTAGCCGTTTTACGCCGGTTTAAACAGAACAAACTAACACCGGGAATTTCAATCCTGGGTCTGACCATCGGATTTACGGTGTTTCTGTTTATTTTTTCCTGGATAGAATCAGAAAAAAGCTATGACCGCTTCTGGGAAGACGCCGGAAATATGTATCGTGTGGAACTGATGCAAAAGTCAAACGGAGATATTATTCAAAATACTGCTCGAAACTACAATGGTGTGGGTCCGGTATTAATGAATGCCCTCCCTGAAATTGCGGCAGCAACACATCTTGATAAAGATATCATTACGGTTTTTACACCGGAAGCCAGCGTGCAAAATATCAACATGTTTTTTACAGACTCCATGTTTTTTAAAGTCTTCCCGCGCCATTTAACAGGGGATAACACCGATCAGCTTTTTAACGATATTCATTATGCAGCCATTAGCCTATCGCTGGCGAGCCGTTTGTTTGGCGATCAGGATCCGGTTAATAAAACATTCAAACTGAATGAAGGCTGGGAGTTTATTGTTAATTCTGTTTTTGATGATGTGCCGGAAAACAGCCATATAAAATTCGACCTGATCCTGCAAAGAAAAGCGCTGCTGTATTACATGCGAAACTTCGATTACGCAACCGGGCAGCTTGATAACAGCAATATCGCTTCATTTGCCGACCGTGATCCGTATTCAAGGGGCCAGTGGAACGGACGAAGAGGCTATACTTATATTCGTTTGAAAAACGGCAGTATGATACAATCTGTAGAAGATAAATATGCTAAAGCCATCTCTCCCTGCATCAGTCATTTCGCAGAAAATAATGAGGAAGTTACGTTTGAGTTCAAACCGGTAAAAAGCATTCATCTGGACTCAAAAAAAGAAAACGAAATGTTTGCCAACGGAAGCCATATCAAAGTCATTGCCTTTCTTTTAATTGCAATTTTGCTCATCATTACATCTGTACTGAATTACATCAACCTGTCTGTGGCTTCGGCCATAAATATGAGAAGCTCCCAAAATATTCATTCCATATTAGGTGCAAAAAAACTTCACTTTTTTTACGGGTCAGCCATTGAATCCTTTATGATTTTTGTGTTGGCCGGAACCGTCAGTTTTACACTCAGCTTTTTAATTCTGAGAAACGGGAGCGGTATTTTCGGTTTTGACATTCTTCCGACCAACTGGTGGATGTTGCTAAAATGGTGTACGTTGCTAACTGTTTCCGGCACATTACTGTCATCCGTCTATCCACTTATATTTTCAGGAAAAAGAACTACCACTGTAATCAGGGGCACAAAGCAATCCAACAACAAAAAGTCCCCACTCTCCATAACAACGCTGGTGGTATTCCAGTTTATCGTTTCCATATTCCTGATTATCGGGACTCTTACCATATACCGCCAACTCCTGTTTATGCAGCAAAGCGAAACCGGAATGAAGATGGAACAAACACTGGTATCATTCAGCCCCATGACAATGATCAAGAAACCCAATGAGCGCATGAACCTTGAAACCTTCCGAAACGAAGTGCAGAAGATACAGGGTGTTACCGGTTTTACAACGGCTGAGATCAAGGCGGGCGAAGACTACAAACGATCCAGTAATAATATTTACCTGAGCGGACAGGATCAACACAAAAAACAATTTGCGGTTGCGCACATCGATTATGATTATTTTGATTTCTTCGCAGTCCCACTTCTGGAGGGCAAAAGGTACAGTACCGCTTTCCAGGAAGATGGCGATGAAGTGATTCTGAACGAAACGGCATGTAAACAGCTTGGTCTGAAACCATCAGAAGCCATCAATAAAACATTGTTTGCTGAAAACCGTAACAACCGGATTATTGGCGTTGTAAAAGACCATCATCACCTGTCCTTAAAAGATGCCATTCAACCTGTGGTTTTCTTTAACAGTATTCGGTGGAACCGGACTGTTGGTTATTATTTCATTAAGATTTCACCGCAGGATAGGCCCGAAACCATTGCCGGCATTACTGCATTGTGGGAGCAATTATACCCAGAAGAAAAATTCCACTATACGTTTCTTGATGATACCTTTAATGCAGCCTACACCGCAGACAACAATTTTGGAAAAGTGTATTTGTTTCTTTCGCTGCTCACCATTGCCGTTGCAGCCATGGGATTGTTTGCTCTGGCTTTGTTTGCGTCAAAACAACGGATTAAGGAAATCGGCATCCGCAAAGTAAACGGTGCTAAAGTATATGAAATATTAGCCATGCTGAATAAAGATTTTGTGAAATGGGTCATCGTTGCCTTTATTGTTGCCACTCCTGTGGCCTGGTACGTGATGCACTCTTGGCTAGAAAACTTTGCCTACAAAACAGAGCTTAGCTGGTGGATTTTTGCACTGGCAGGTATCCTGGCGCTGGGGATTGCAATACTGACTGTGTCGTTTCAGTCGTGGAGAGCTGCTACCAAAAATCCTGTAGATAGCCTGAGATATGAATAAAAGCAACAGAAACCCATCAAATAGAAACTTATATGAAAACAACCTTTCTCCGGTTCCTGAACCGGATGCCTGGTTCCATGCAACAATTCTTATCCGTTTTCCCCTGGTAAAGGTTTTTGTTAACAATGCTAACGAACCTTCGCTTGTAGTAAATCAAATATCCGGCAGGGAAACGGGATGGGTTGGTTTTTGGGTTGGAAACGGATCGGATGGAAATTTCAGAAATCTGACAATAACTTTTGAACCTGAATAAGGTCATAATAATTGTGTTAAAGTGTCACTTCTTTTTCGTGGATCACTGACAAATATTTGGACAATCCGCGTCAAATTACTTGACGATTCTGAAAAACACCATTCTTTAACATCCTGTAATTATGCGAATTACATAAAGGGCATTCTTTTTGGTTTATAAAACATATCAATACTAACCAATCATCAAACCCGGAGCAGATGTTTAAAAATGAATTCATCATTACGATACGCAGTTTATGGAAGTACAAGCGTTATTCCCTGATCAATATTCTGGGACTCGCTATTGGCCTGGCCTGTTTTCTGATCATCAGCATGTGGGTGCAGGATGAACTTTCTTTCGACACCTTTCACAAAAATGCGGATCAGATTTATATTGTATTACGGAAAGATAATAAAGGCCTGAGTGGCGCCACATCGCAGCGTTTGGCTGCCGGCACAAAAAGTGCGCTTCCGGAAGTGATCAATGCCACTTCTTATTCTCCTCTTCCTGAGTCGTTAAAACCCTTGTTAAAGTATCAGAATAATGGATATTCGGAGCACATTGCGTTAACCGATCCTGAGTTTTTTAAAATTTTCTCATTCCCGTTTATCGAAGGTGACCCGGAACATGTTTTTGATGATCCGAATTCAATTATTCTGACTCAACGAATGTGTCAGAAATATTTTGGAGATCAGGACCCATTGGGGAAAAGCATTGAATTAACGTTTTTGGGTCAGAAGAGCTTGATGCGTGTAAGCGGGATTTTAAAGAATATTCCTGCAAACACCAATTTTAAGAGAGAATTCTTTATCCCAATCGATTTTATAAAAATGTATGGCGTAAATTGGGATAACTGGAAAAACCAGTCTCCTGAAACGTATATTCAGGTACAGGGAAAGATAGATGAGACCGAACTGGCGTCCAAAATTACTGCATACAAGCAGGCGAATTACAAGGAGGAAGGAGTGAGCTATTCTCTGCTTCCTTTAAAGAAAATTCACCTCCACACCTCACATGTTAGTTTCTTTAATTCTACCGGCGATATAAAATACGTGTACATTTTCAGTATCATAGCAGCGATCATTTTATTAATGGCCTGCATGAATTATATCAACCTTTCCAATGCACTTTCCTTAAAGCGTGCAAAAGAGATCGGGATAAAAAAAGTAGCAGGCGCCGGACGCAAACGCCTGGTAATTCAATACTTTGGCGAAACACTGATTCTTACATTCGTTGCATTGGGCATCGCTTTGATTCTGGTAAAACTGATGTTGCCGACACTCAACAGTGTTGCAGCCAAATCACTGATTATAAGTGTAACAAACTCCGGTTTTTTGCTCACAATAGTCTCTGCAGTTTTAATTACCGGTATCATTTCTGGTTTGTACCCAGCGGTGTTTATGTCTTCTTTTCAGCCGGTAAAAATATTAAAGGGCAAGTTTGATGGAGGAACCAAAAGTCTGAGTTTGCGAAAAGCTTTGATCATTTTTCAGTTCACTTTATCCATCATCATTATTATCAGCACTATTACTGTGCTAAGCCAGTTAAAATTTATACAAAATGCAAAACTTGGTTTCGATAAAGAAAATATAGCGTGTATAAAAATTAAGGGTGATATCCAGAAGAACTATGAGGCTTTTAAAAACACGTTGCTTCAGAATACCGAAATTCAAAGCATATGCAGATCCGAACCACTCAATGCAGCCGCATTAGGAAAAACAGAAGGAATAGACTGGCCTGGGAAGGAGGGAAAATTCAGTGTTTGGGTTCTGAACGTAGATAATGATTTTCAGTCGACCTACAAGATTGACATGGCAGCCGGTCGCTTTTTTTCTGACCAGCATCCGTCGGATGAAACAGCTGCGTATGTATTAAATGAAACTGCAGTACATCAAATGGGATTGGAAAATCCCTTGGGAACTGAAATAACATTCTGGGGTCGCAAAGGAAAAATTATTGGAATCGCACGCGATTTTAACTTTAATTCGTTGCACCATGCCATTGAACCAACCATAATGCGCATTCCTTCAGACAAAGAAGCAGGCATATATTTCAGATCTGTTTCCATCAGACTGAAACCTAATTCATTGCCTCAAAGTATGACCTTTGTAAAAGAGACCTGGAGGAGATTTTATCCCAATGAACCCATGGAGTATTATTTCTTTGATCAGGACCTAAACTCCAGCTATATCAGTGAATTTCGTATGGGTTCGCTCTTTAAATACTTCTCCTTTCTGGCCATATTCATTGCCTGCCTTGGATTGTATGGACTAACGGCCTTCTCCATTGAACAGCACTTTAAAGAAATAGGTGTCCATAAAGTTTTGGGAGCCACCATGTCAAATATCATTTTAGTTTTTTCCAGAAACTATTTAAAATGGATTCTTGTGGCTAATATCATTGCTTGGCCACTGGCATATTATGCCATGAAGCAATGGTTACAGAATTTTGCATACCGCATTTCGCCTGGGATATGGCCTTTTATTTTTTCGGGAGCCATCGTTTTTACGGTTGCACTCATTACCATTGGCTGGCTGGCTATGCGGGCAGCAACAAAAAATCCTGTTGAGGCGTTGCGATACGAATAGTGAGATTTTACCCCATCCCGATAATTATCGGGACTAAAGGGGCTTATGGCATTGAGTATTGAACAGGATTTGTGAAGAACGTGAGTGTTAATCATTGTTGTCCGGCTAAAAATCATTATAACTTAAAGATTCTTCGCTTCATTTTACTACGCTCAGAATGACAGTCCTCCAGCCCAACAGCCAGCAAATGCCTGTCATTCCGAGTGTAGCGAGGAATCTCTGAAGCTTTAACAGGACAACAGTGATTTTTAATTACAAATAGGCAGTAAGCGAACCATAGATAAGATTAATCCCCTTCAGGGCTACCAAGCTTAGGGGTAGGGGTGGAAAACTGACAAAAGTTTAGAAATTGGAAAAATAGTCAGGGCCTCTCTTATAGGGAGACCCTAACTTGACAAATAATCATACACCTTTTGTTAATAATTTTGACATTCCGGATTATTCTTAAATTTGTATACTCCTGGTATAATGCCACTTAAGCAAAAGGCACGTTGTTTGAGTTTTAAAAAACAACATTTTAAAAGAAGAGCTTATGTTACGCTTTAAAATAAAACTGGCCTTCAGAAATCTCCTGAAAAATAAATTATACTCCCTATTGATCATTGGTGGGTTTTCCATTGGATTTACCGCCTGTATCCTAATCGGTTTATACTACAATGCCGAACACAATGTAAACGCAAATTTTCCAGGCTATAAAAACATCTACCGCGTATACGACGTAAATCGGGATAGGTTCAATCTGGATTATAAGCTTTACCCTATTCTGGCACAACATTATTCCCAGGTGGAGGCCGTATGCCCAATGGAATATTCATCCGGCTTTCCTATTACCATTAAGGATACTGAAAGCAATGCATATACACGTGTGGATCAAATTATTAGTACTACGAACAGCTTTTTCAGTATATTCTCCATCGATATATTGCAGCGCTCATCCGACCTGCCCTTTAATACAATCAATTCGTTGGCTATCTCAGAATCTATGGCTAAAAGAATGTATGGAGACCAGAACCCACTCGGAAGAACCATAAAACATGAAAGGTTCACAGGTGTGATTTCTGCTGTTATAAAAGATATACCTGAGAATTCAAGTTTTAAGGCCGAACTGCTTCTGAACTGTGAAAATAAGGCTTTTCAAATTTCACAGGAATGTGCAGATGGAAAATGTATCTATCCGACCAACCTGATTGTTAAGTTAAATCAAACAGCTGATGCGGATGAATTTACTCAAACCTTAAATAGTACTATTGATGACTATAATGCCAATACGGAAAGCCTGGCTCTTCAGAATTTATCAGACATCTATTTGTCTCCTCTGAGCGCTAAAGATGCACACAGCAAAGGAAATTCCAGGATGCTGATCGTATTTCTTTCCATTGCTATACTGATACTGATCCTGTCAAGCATCAATTATCTGAATTATACCATCTCGGTTCAGTATGCGAAGTTCAGGGAGATTGGAATTAATAAAACAAGCGGAGCAGGCCGGAAAGAACTTTTGCTGGACTCTCTGATTGAAGTTTCGATGGGAATAATTATTTCATTGGCATTGGCTTTTTTGTTTACCTTTCTTTTAATGCCTTATACAAACGTATTTTTTGGCCGGGAAATTCTTCCTTCAGATATTAACTTCTCCCAGATAATTCCTGTTTTTCTGGGCTTACTGGCAGGTATTGTGGTCATAAACAGTCTTGCCCCCATTTACGTCATTTCCCGTTTTAGTATAACTGAGTTCTTATCCGGATCACGCAAAAAAACCGGAAAAATGTTTGGAAAACAGGTTATGCTGACCTTCCAGTTGGCTGTATCAATAGCATTGATAACAGGCGCGATAATGATCTTTAAGCAGCTAAATTATGTAAAAAATTACGACCTGGGATTCAATGAAAAACATCTCGTCAGGCTTGAATTACCTTACCAATACGAACATCAGGATTTGATTCGGGAATCGATGACCAGGCTCCCCTTTGTTACCGATGCCACCCTGAGTGACGGACATCCGGGCTGGATAAAACTCAGAATGGGAAGTGGGGATGACCAAAAACCATTTTTAATGAATTGCGTCCACGTTTCAGACGACTTTCTTCAAACGATGGATATCCATTTAAAGGAAGGCAGAAACTTCCTTCCCGGGGACAAAAAGAAGGCGTGCATGATGAATGAAGCCGCCATAAAAGCATACGGTTGGGAAAACATAGAGAATAAAAAATACAACTATGGAGATGGGTATGATGTCGTCGGTGTTGTTGATAATTTTAATGTAGTATCGCTTTACGCTGCAGTTCAACCACTAATGTTAATGTATGACCCGGATTACAGATTCGGTTCGCTCTCGTTAAGACTGGCTCCGGGAAATACAGGCCAGCAAATGGCACAGATAAAGCAGGTTTGGAAAACGCTTTTAAAGGACGTTCCAATGGAATTTTCATTTTACGATGTTCAGTTTGAAGCGATGTATAAAAAAGATGATAAGCTGGCTCAATCCGTTACATTTTTTTCTCTGGTGGCCATTATCTTAACCTGTATGGGAATTCTGGGACAGATTTTCCTTATCAGCCTGAACCGGACCAAAGAAATCGGGGTGAGAAAGGTAAACGGCGCCAAAATTTCTGAAATAATGATCCTCCTGAACAAAGACCTATTGCTATGGGTAACACTGGCATTTGTTATTGCAAGTCCAATAGCGTGGTATTTTATCCACAAATGGCTCGAAAACTTTGCCTACAAAACAAACCTGAGTTGGTGGTTTTTTGCCCTGTCCGGGTTACTGGCCTTGGGAATTGCATTGTTGACCGTAAGCTGGCAAAGCTGGAAAGCAGCTACGAGGAATCCGGTTGAGGCACTCAGGTATGAATAATTAAAGACATTAAGACATGAATAAAAACATAACTTACGCATTTCGAAACATCCTAAAGAATAAAGTAAATTCCATTATTACAGTAACCGGATTATCTGTTGCATTTGCATGTCTGTTATTGATTTTTCTTTATGTAACGCAAGAGTATAACTATAATAGTTTTCATAAAAACGCAGACGATATTTTCAGGGTAAATTATTCAGTGAAGTGGGCTAATGGAAGTGTAAATGAATCTGCCTCTCTGAATCCTGATTTATCACAAGTCCTGAAAGAAAAAGTTCCTCAAATAAAATTGAGTACAGCCTTTAGAAGTGCACAAAAACAAACGCTGAACTTTGAAAACAATAAACTGGAAGAGACTTTGTGTATTACTGAATCTGATTTTTTTAAAATGTTTGGTTTCAAGGTTCTTTATGGAGATCCAGATCAGTTTTTCAAAAATCCAAACGCGTTGGTCATTACAGAAAATCTGGCTGAAAAACTCTGCGCCATTAGCAAGTGTAGAACTGAAGAATTAATAGGTAAAACAGCCTCTTTTATGAATTCGGGTCATCAGTTATTTGTAATCTCAGGAATACTGGAAGATGTTCCTGAAAATTCCACCCTTCAATTCAGTGCCTTAATTCCATATAAATATGAAGGGAGTTTTTCAAAGTCCAACAATACGTTTGGAAATTCTATCATCTTCTATCAAACTGAAAGAAAAGGAGATAACGCGAACTCAGAAGCACTGGTCAGTTCGGTTGTAAAAACCTATTATCAGGATTTAACCGAACGTCTTCAGGGGCACAAGGCACTCGCAGATGCAGACGATTTTCAACCATTCATGATATCATTAAAAGAAACTCATCTCAGCAATGTTCTTTCGGACTATGAAAGTAATAACAGCAAATCCAGTTTATATATTCTCTCACTTATTGGATTGCTCATTCTGGTTATTGCATGTATTAATTTCATCATGCTTTCGCTTGGTCAAGCCTTTAAGAAAGCCGGAGAAGTTGGAATTCGCAATACTTTGGGTGCAAAAAAGATGAATATCTTTACTATTTTCTTTGCTGAAAATTTAATTCTGTCTGTTGTCGCATTTGCTTTGGGTACTGTTATTTGTGTATTGTCTCTGCCGGTTTTTAATGATCTGGCCCCAACTGAAATATATAAAAGCCTGATTAACATCCCAATGGTTGTTCTTTTTGTAATTGGCTGTTTGCTCATTATTGCTTTTTCAACCAGCATTATACCAATGTTAAAGCTGGTGAACATTCAACCCAATTTACTTTCAACTAAAAAAATAAAATTTGGAAAAAGTGTTGGCGCCACCCGGCTATTCGTCACAACGCAATATGGCCTTTCAATTCTTTTAATTATTCTCACCATATCAGTTGTACGCCAGATTAACTACATGAAATACAAAGATCTTGGCTTCTCTTCCGAAAATATAATCAACCTTCGGATTTACCATTTGACAAAAAGCGAAAAACTTTCATTTAAGAACCTGTTAAAAAGTTACCCTGCGGTAATCAATCTTACTTTAACAGACCGTGACTATATGGGAGGAAGATCATCAGACGCCGTTATTAAAGAGGATGGAGACTGGTTTAATACCCGAGTTTTAAATGTAGACAATAATTATATCCCCACATTGGGACTAAAACTCATTGATGGGGAAAACTTCAGGGAAGCAAATGGCAATGATGAATTAGTCATCGTCAATGAAAAACTTCTGGCCTCCCTTGACATGAAAGAAAACCCTATTGGAAATACCATCAACGTAAGTGGAACCAAATACCAAATTACCGGCATAGTAAAAGATTTTCACTACGATTCGATGGAAGAAGAGATCATGCCGCTTATTTTACGACAACCAACAACCGGCTTTCGGAGCAATTTTATTTTTTTAAGATATCAGCCGCAACAGTTGGCTTCCTTGCTCCCTTTTATTCGCAATGCCTGGAAGGATATTATTCCTGATAAGAATATGGATCTCAAATTCTGGAACGAGCAATTAAATAATCGTTATCAGTCTGAAGAACAATGGAGTCAGATCATTGGATATGCTGCTATTATCGCCATTATTATTTCTTCATTAGGCCTTTTTGGATTAACATTGCTGACAGTCAATACACGCAAAAAAGAAATTGGAATACGAAAAATAAATGGAGCTAAAATTGGTGAGGTGATGGCTATGCTCAACAGGGATTTTGTGAAATGGGTCCTCGTTGCTTTTATAATTGCCTCTCCTATTTCATGGTACGCCGCAAATCAATGGCTGGAGAACTTTGCTTACAAAACTTCGTTGAGCTGGTGGATATTTGCTCTGGCAGGAGTGTTAGCGTTGGGAATTGCATTGCTAACTGTATCCTTTCAATCCTGGAAAGCTGCAACTAAAAACCCCGTAGAAAGTCTGAGATATGAATAATAGATTTATTAAAAGAATAGATATTATAACAAGATCACACAGCTAAAATATAATATAAAATGATTAAACAGTATTTTATCAGAGAACTTCGCAACCTGATGAAGAACAAATATATTTCAGTTCTTAAAATAGCAGGGCTGACAATTGGACTTTGGGTTTTTATGGTAACAGGTTACTATGTGCTGCATGAAACAAGTTTCGATCATTTTCAGGATTCTGCCGAAAACAAGTTTAGTCTGGAAAGCAGAGACCAGTTTGGCGAAGCCTATTTTCAATCTCCTTTACCCTATGTACTATTCAACTCTCTGGCTGATCATTATCCTGAAGTAGTTAAGAGCACAAGCTTCGATATCAAAAAAACACCTGTATATATAAAACAGGAAGACAATCTTATCAAGTCAGACTATTCGGAAATTGGATTTGTTGAACAGGATTTTTTCAACTTCTTCCGCTTCGATTTTATCGCGGGAAATGCAGGGGAGAGCTTTAATTTTCCAAATCCGTTAATAATATCGAGAGACATTGCAAAGAAATACTTTGGCAGGATCGACATTATTGGCTCCCCTGTTTCTCTTATTGTAAATGAACAACCAATTGAGTATACAATTTCCGGAGTCATTGAAAATCCGCCAAGCAATTCTAATGTTTGCTTGCATTGGATTGGAAGCCTGCCGCACTTTATGCAAACACAGGGAAAAAACGATTATAAATCGGACTGGAACTACCAATGTAAAAACTATGTAGAACTCCTCCCTGGAACTGAACCTTCAGCGTTTGCGAATAAGTTATCACAGGAATATGCCGGACTTGCCAAGCTAAAACGTACACCAAAGATTCTATTAACGGTGCTTAGCAAATTACACGTCAACAAACGTCTGCGAATCTTTACAACATTGGGTATATTAATCCTCCTGATTTCAATTATCAATTATGTTCTTTTATCAACGATTGAAAAAACACGGCAGCTGCGTTACTGGGGAATTGAAAAAATTTCTGGTGCTAAAAGATTCCATTTATTGCTTAAAAACTCAACTTCTGCTTTAATCTACTCTTTTATAGCCGGTATCATTACACTTGGATTGTTTAAACTTACACAGCCCTACTTTCTCAATTTCGTCGGCAATGAAGTGGCTTTTAATGCCAGTTTGGATTCAAATAAAATCATTCCCGCGGTAATAATATGCTTATTATCTGTCATTTTACTGTCAACATTTATTAATCAATTCATTAGTGGAAAAATTAAATCAATTGAAATTCTACAAAATAAATACAGTAAAGGAAGGACCGGAAAAATTGTTTTTAATTCACTGTTAACCTTCCAGTTAATAGCATTTATTGCCTTGATTTCGGCTTCAATGTTTATTCAAAAACAACTTACCTTTATGCGTGAAAGCGATATTGGCTTCAACAAAGAATCTCTCATTTCAATGAATATTGCACCCGGCGATATTCATGCTTACAAGCTTTTTAAATCCGAGATATTAAGGCACTCAAACATCAAAAATGTGGCAGCGACAAACTCTCTTCCTCTGTCTGAATTTAGTACAATATATGGTGAAGTATTTACCGATAGTATGGGTAACCAGCAAATAAAAACAACGGAGTTTATCAATATTGATTATGATTTTTTCAAAACGTTGGAAATATCCTTCATTAAGGGTCATGATTTTAAAGAAAATGCCTCAAACCAATGCATTGTAAACCAAACTCTTATTGACCAACGTGGCATAACAGATCCACTGAAGGAAACAATTAAACTTGGAGGCAAAAACTATCAGATTTGTGGTGTGGTTAACGACTTTCACAACAAATCAATGCAAATGTCAATAACGCCTTTTGTGGCACACTACGCCCCTGATAAAATCTCGCATGCAATTATCCGATTTACCGGTAACCCTTCTGAAACGGTTGAATTGATGAAAAAAATGGCAAAAAAATACCTCCCAGAAACCATCTTCGAATACGAATTTTTTGACCAGCGTATTAAATCGGTCTATCGCGACGAGGTAAGGTTTAGTAATATTATTAATTTGCTCACCCTGCTTTCAATTTTGATAGCTGTTCTTGGTTTGCTGGGTGTATCCTATTTCTCTTCTTTGTTAAAAATCAAAGAAATAGGTATACGTAAAGTAAACGGGGCCAAAATTTCAGAAGTGATGACCATGCTCAATAAAGACTTTGTAAAATGGGTAGTCATAGCCTTTGTTATTGCCGCACCGATAGCGTACTACGCCATGAATAAATGGCTTGAAAACTTTGCTTACAAAACTAATTTGAGTTGGTGGATTTTTGCTTTGTCCGGTTTGCTCGCGTTGGGAATTGCGTTGCTAACGGTAAGCTGGCAAAGCTGGAAAGCAGCCACGAGGAATCCGGTGGAGGCCTTACGTTATGAGTAAAAAATAAAAATAACCAAATCATGATACGACATCACCTTAAGCACACAATTCGCTTTTTTTTAAAGGATAAAACATATTTTTTTATCAATACAATTGGATTTGCAATAGCTTTAACCATTGTCCTTCTTGTATCGTCCTGGGTTATGTACGAAAAATCCTATGATAGCTTTCATAATAAGCAAAAGAATATATACAGGATCGTAGAAAAGAAGTATTATCCGGGAGAGGACATATCTTACAGCTCTACCATTCCGGAATGGATGGTTAATGTCTTCGAAAAAGAGATTCCGGAAATTGAGACTTCGACGTCCTTGTCATGGGCTTCAAACTTTATGGTATCTCAAGCCAAAAAACCGATTGAGATAAATACGGTATTATTTGCTGATAATAAAGTGTTTGAAATTCTGACATTTAATAAAGTTGCCGGGGACTTTAAAAATGCCCTCACCCGACCATATACTGCAGTTCTTTCAGAACGCACAGCCAATACACTTTTCCCAAATGAAGATCCCGTGGGTAAAACAATTACAAATACACGAAACCAAAGCTATACTATTACTGCTGTTGTCAACGATTTTCCACAAAACTCACATATCCGTTTCAATATGTTGCTTTCAATGAAAGAAAGGGAAGCAGGCTGGAACATGGAAAACGACTACAACCACATTGCAACAACCTATGTTATTCTTAAACCCGGCATTCCGACCTCGGCACTTAGTGGAAAATTAAAGTCATTTGTTGAAAAGCACATGCCCAAGATGGGTAATGAGGTAACCTTTGAGTTACAGCCACTTTCAGATGTCCATCTAAAATCAGTTCATATTGAACATGAAGGCATCAACTGGTTTAAATACGACAACCGTTATCTGACGGTATATCTTTTAACCGCTTTTCTAATCCTGATTATCGTCTCGGCCAATTTTGTGAATCTTTCCATCGCAAATTTATCGAAAAGACACCGGGAAATAAGCGTTAAAAAAATCATTGGTTCAGGAAAGACAAAACTTATTTTCCAACTGGTTTTTGAAACTAGTGTTTTACTGTTAATCTCATCCCTTATAGCAATCATTGTTCTTCACTATACCACTCCGGTTTTTGAAAATTTTTTCGTCAGAGGGCAACATGTTCTTTTCGAAAATTGGTATAATGCTGCTTTCCTCATGATTGGCATTGGCGTACTAATTGTTATTCTGTCGTGCTTTTATCCCATACTTATTTTATCATCGTTAACACCGATAGAATCCCTTCGAAAGAAGTTCAGTGCGGATAAAAATGGTGAAAAAACACGGATGTCTCTTATTATTGCACAATTTGGAATTGCCATTGCGCTCATCATTGCCCTGGTTATAATCAACAAGCAGGTAGATTATATTGCATCAACAAAGCTTGGATATAATCCCGAACTTACGGTGGTATTACCATCCAGCAACTACATATCCGGTCATCTGGATGTCATTAAAGAGGAATTACAACGTAATCCTTCGGTAAATGGCGTTGCTTATTCCAACACGCATTTTGCAGAGAGTGAATGGGGCAATGGTTATGCTTATGAAGGGCAACCTGAAAATAAACGCCAGGAATCCAACTACATGTTCGTTGATAACGATTTTATTGATGTTTACAATATCAACGTGATCAAAGGTGAAGATTTTTCCTCAGCCAGGATACGGAACCAGAATATTCAGGCTTTTATCATCAATGAAACATTAGCAAATCAATTGAATTGCGATGATCCGATTGGAAAGAAATTCAGGATGTATAATACAGGCTGGGGTGAGATTGTGGGTGTTGTCAGGGATTTCAATTTTAATTCATTGCATCAGCCAATCGGGCCGCTCGTTCTTTCAAGAGGTGTAATCCCCTATGGGGTGATTTCTGTCAAAATAAATGGCAGCAATATGCAACAGACATTGAAGTTTCTTGAATCAAAATGGTCAGAGTATGAACCGAATCATACTTTTACCTACACTTTTCTCAATGAGGCTTTGGCTCATTATTATGACAAAGAAAACAACTCTGTCAGCATATTTATAATTCTTACCTTACTTTCAGTCATCCTTTCAGTTATGGGACTTTATGGTATGATTACCTTCATGGTTGAAAAGCGCATTAAGGAAATCGGCATCCGAAAAGTCAATGGCGCCAAAGTTTCAGAAATTCTGGCTCTTTTAAACAAAGATTTTATAAAGTGGGTTTCTATCGCTTTTATCATTGCCATACCCGTTGCATTCTTTGCCATGCATAAATGGCTGGAAAATTTTGCTTACAAAACTTCGTTGAGTTGGTGGATTTTTGCCCTGGCAGGTTTGCTGGCGTTGGGAATTGCATTACTGACCGTTTCATTTCAATCCTGGAAAGCTGCAACTAAAAATCCTGTTGAAAGTTTGAGATATGAATAGAGGAGAGCGGAGATCCCGATGCATTGTTTGTATTCCCGATTGCAAAGGACACCGTGACTACAAACCATTGGGATAGTGGCTTTGCGATATAATTAAGCCCTGGACTATAATTCATTGAATACCATGATTGAGGACATTGAGATAATCAAAGTCAATCAGGAAATCAGACAAAACAAAACTCAGGACATGGTTGAGCCTTTCTTTATTTTCCACCTCGCAACCACAATCATCTGAAAAATAATAAACGGTAAATTAATAAGTAGTAACATTTTCCACCCAACTGCAAAAATAAACCACCCTGCAGAAAGTGATGCAAGTGCCTGAATTCCAAATATTACAAAGTCGTTAACGGCCTGCACTTTAAAACGCTCGGCTGGTTGATATGTCTGTGGCAACAAAGTAGTGGCTCCAATAAAAAGGAAGTTCCAGCCAATCCCGAGCAACACCAGCGAAACCCAGTAGTTCCCAAGTTGTTTTCCGGTAAATGCTATTGCAATACATATCAGGTATGCAATTAAACCCATTATCATCATATTGGAAATCCCGAGTTTTTTTATCACCCAGGCTGCAATTAACGAAGGCAAAAACATGGCAATAATATGACTTTGAATTACCCATTTGGTATGACCGAGAGAATGTCCATCCATTACGTGCATACTCACCGGAGTTGCGGTCATAATAAAACTCATTACTGCATAGCCAATAGTCGCACTTAATAGTGCCACCCAAAATATGCGTTGCGTCAGAATAACTTTTAAAGGCCTTTGTGGAATATCTGATTTCTCTTCCTGTATGACCGGATTTTTAAAACCCAGCAAAAACAAAAGTGCGACAACAAATAATCCGGCAAGCAACATAAATGATCCGGCAAATTCAACCTGAAGTATGTCTTTTCCAAACATAGCTATCTCTGGTCCAAGGAAAGCAGCTACTATTCCTCCAACCAAAACCATTGAAGCAGCTCTGGGAATCAGTTCTTCGGAAACACTTTCCATGGAGGCAAACCGAAACTGCATAACACACGAATAGGTTGCACCGAACAAAAAAGTACTGAAACAAAAAAGATAAAAGTTTGAAATTGAAATAGCATAAGCGGCCAGAAAAGCTACGAGTATAGAATATATTCCGATGATAAAAAACGAATGCCGGCGACCAAATGTATTCATTAGCAAGGTAACGGGCGGAATGGTGACAGCGGTTCCAACCACGATGCTTGCAACCGGAAGTGTAGCAAGGTTTTCCATCGGGGCCAACTTCGAACCTACTAAACCACCTACAAAAACGACCATTGAACTTACCGATAAAATAAGAGCTTGCGCAATTGTGAGAATCCATACATTTCGTGGGAGGCCGCCTAAATACTGAATGCTATTCATTAATTATCAGTTATTTTTGAAAGACTTATTATCGTATCAAAACAACGGTTAAATAGCAATAATGTTCTGAAAAATAAGGATTGAAATAAAAACCCTGAAAAGGAAAATTTAGACGATAACGTTTGTTTCGACTATGACAAAGATGCAAGATCAAATCCCCACTTAAACACTTTTAATTGCATGCAATTTTTATTTAATGGATGAATAAAGTAATATGTCTTCAGAAAAAATGAGATTCTAATATCATGGAGATTAATGAGTTATTATTACGCACATTCTCTAAGTGGTTGTAACCGGCCATTACCATTTCCTAACCTATTACCTGATACGCCATGCATAAATGGCCATAAAACTGTGCTTACAAACAAAACAATCGGGATCGAAACACTTCGATATGAGTAAGGCTGAGCCAATAGAACAAATTACATCCGAACAAAAATTTTGAATACCCTGTAAAAGAGGCCATATTTTTTTTAGTAACAGCCACATCATTTTTGCATGTTTGCATCAACCGGATGTGGCTGAACATATTAAAAAAGTCAGGGCCTCACTTGAAGTGAGGCCCTGACTAAACTGATTAATGTTTTATAATAAACCCCTTGATTTTAACAAAGGCTCAATTTCCGGATCTTTCCCTCTGAAATCCTTGTACATCTTTTCAAGGTCCTCTGAGTTGCCCCGCGACAGGATCATATCACGGAAACGCTGTCCGTTTTCACGGGTTAGCCCTCCATTTTCCCTGAACCATTCAAAGGCATCATTATCCAGCATAGCAGCCCAGGTATAGGCATAATAACCTGCCGAATAGCCATTCCCCCAAATGTGCAGGAAGTAGCTTGAACGGTAACGTGGTGGTACTTCTTTCATATAAGCACCTGATTCCTTTAAGGCGTTCAATTCGAATGCATCGGCATCTTCAATTTTTTGTCCTGCACTGATCGTGTGCCAGGCCATATCCAGTTTTGACGCTTCCAGTAACTCGGTAAAGGCATAGCCCTGGTTAAATGTTACCGATTTTTTAATCTTATTAACGAGCGATTCCGGCATCGGTTCACCCGTTTTATAATGTTTGGCATAATGTGCAAACACGCTCGGATATAATGCCCAGTGCTCATTAAACTGTGATGGAAGTTCTACAAAATCACGGGAAACGTTGGTCCCTGAAATACTTGGATATTCTTCGTCAGCAAAAAATCCGTGCAAAGCATGCCCAAACTCATGGAACATCGTGGTTACATCATCGTAGCTGATGAGTGCCGGCTGTCCCGGTGCCGGTTTGGAAAAATTACATACGTTGTAAATTACCGGTTTATTACCCAGTAGTTTAGACTGCTCTGTGATATTACCCATCCAGGCACCACCTGATTTATTATCGCGTTTATAATAATCGCAGTAGAACAGTCCGATGGATGAACCATCTTCGTTAAACAGTTCAAACGTACGGACATCATCCTGGTAAACCGGTATATCCTTGCGTTCTTTAAAGGTTATTCCATAAAGCTGTGTAGCAGCATAAAAAACACCGTTCTCCAGAACATTATTCAATTCAAAATACGGCTTAATCTGGCTCTCATCCAGGTCGTATTTAGCTTTACGAACCTGCTCTGAATAGAAATTCCAGTCCCATGGCTCCAGTTCAAATCCGCCCTTCTGCTTGTCAATCAACACCTGAATATCTGCAGCCTCCTCTCTTGCTTTAGCCATGGCATCAGGGGTTAAACGGTTGAGTAGTTTGTTAACAGCTTCCGGTGTTTTAGCCATCTGGTCTTTAAGTGCCCATTCCGCATAATTTTTAAAACCCATAATTTTAGCCTGCTGTGCCCTGATTTCAGCCAGTCGGATAATGATAGCCCGTGTATCGTTGCTATCGTTCTTTTCTGCCCGGTTCCAGGATGCTTCAAATAGTTTATGACGGGTATCACGATCTTTTAAATACTGAAGATCCGGTTGCTGTGTTGTATTTTGTAGTGGTAGTAAATACTTCCCGTCTTTGTCTGCATCAGTGGCTTGTTTAGCAGCAGCACTTATTTCTGCATCCGATAATCCCTTCAGCTGATTTACGTCATCAACGACAAGGGCACCGGCCTTGGCAGCCGCGATTAACTTATTACTGAATTTTGCACTTAAAGTCGCTTCTTCACCGTTCAGTTTTTTCAGTTCTGCTTTTTTCTCATCCGAAAGATTAGCACCTGCCAGCTCAAACTTCTGATAGTAGTATTCTACCAGCCTTTTGGATTCCGGATCCAGATCCAGACTTTCGCGTTCGTTATAAATCTTTTTTACGCGCTGAAATAGCTTATCATTTAAAAATATGGCATCAGAATGAGCTGCCAGCCTGGGGGCCTCCTCCTCTTCTATGCGTTGAATTTCCGGATTGGTATTGGCCCCGGATAATAAACTAAATACACCGTAAGCATGGTGTAGAGTCTGGCCGCTCTTTTCGAGTGCAACAAAAGTATTTTCAAAAGTCGGCTCTTCGTTATTGTTGGCTATTGCATTAATCTCCTCCATCTGTTCCTTCATCCCCTGTTCAATGGCAGGTTGAAAATCTGCATTTGTGATCTTTGTGAAATCCGGTGCACCATACGGCAGACCACTGTCACTAAGCAATGGATTATTGTTCATTGTTTCTGTGTTTGTTTTTTTAGAACCATTTGAGCAGGACGCCATGATCGCGAATAGCGAAACTACCAGCAAATAAGAAATGTGTTTCATGATAATATATTGAAATTATACATAATTAATTCGTGCGAAAGTTACGGGACTTCTGTGCAGCATTTCAATTCTGAGATTGTCAAACTAATTATTTGATTTTTAAAGATCACAAAATTAGTCAAATTTGCCATCAAAAAGCTGATAAATATTCTTTAATGCGTATTTTGAAAACCAATTGGAATAACAAGGATTATGCTTGTTCTGTTTATACGAACCGCTTATTTTATTACAATTTAAGCTTCAAATTCTTATGTATATTCTGAAAGTGGTGCTTGGTATTTTAAAGTATTCTTTTCAGCACTTCTTCTCTTTTTTGGCGCGAGATGGGAACATTATCCCCACCTTCCATTAAAATATAGCCTCCATCTGATTTTACGTAGGCTGAGATCTTTTGGCAGTTAATAAGGTGAGACTGGTGGGTTCGCAAAAAGCCGTAGGCCTCAAGTATTTCATGGTATTCTTTCAGCGTTTTGCATACCATATATTCTTTGTTGCCTTCAATAAAAATACGCGTATAATTACCATCGGCCTCCATGCGGATAATGTGTTTGATCACAACAAATTCAATTTTCTCGGATAAGGGAAGGGCCAGGCGTTTTTCTTCGTCAGCGCGGTCAATGTTGGCTACAAGTTCTGCCAGGCGCTGGTTTTCTTTTTTTCGGTTAATCTGAGTTGAAGCCTTTTCAACTGCCTTCGAAAGTTCAAATATATCAATGGGCTTAAGTATGTAGTCGATGGCACAAAACTTTACAGCCTGAATGCCGTATTTGTCGAATGCTGTAACAAAAATCACTTCGAAAAACTGGTCATTAAGTGATTTTAGCAGGTCGAAACCCGAGCCACCCGGCATTTCAATGTCGAGGAACAATAAATCAGGCTGTGTTTGTTGCAGTAATTTCAACGCTTCGGGAGCCGATGCTGCTTCGCCAATAATTTCTACCTGTTTGCAATATTCGGTAAGCAGGTCACGCAGGTTTCTCCTGCTTTTGGGCTCATCGTCAACTATAATACTTTTAATGCTCATTTGTATGTCTTTAAATTTAATCAACCGGTATTATCAGAGTAGCTGTTGTTCCGTCTTTTTCACTGTTATTTTCCACCGTCAGTCGGGCCTGTTTGTTTTTGTGGTTTAAAATAGCCAGGCGTTCCTGTACAAGTTTCAATCCAAAGCCTTTTTGGCTCAGTTTGTCCTCCTTTTGTTGCGACAGACCGGTTCCGTTGTCTGTTACATAAACGCAGATTTTGTCCCTGCACCGATCTACTTTAATGCTAAGCTTTCCCTTTCCACCGAGTGACGATAACCCGTGCACAACCGCGTTTTCGGCCAGGGGCTGGATGATCATCCCGGGTATTTCAATCAGGTCACTGTTGATATCGGATGCGACCTCAATGCTCAGCTCAAATTCGAAGCGCAATTGTTCCAGTTCACAATACAGTTTCACGGCTTCCAGCTCTTCGGACAGGCTTACCATGCTACGTTCCGAGTTATTGAGGACACTACGCATCAATACCGAAAATTTAGCCAGGTAAATGTTGGTTTCTTTATATTGGGAACTGTTTACGAGTGATTGGATGGAATTGAGCGCATTGAAAACAAAATGCGGGTTCATTTGCGAGCGAATAGCCTTAATTTCCAACTCCTTAATTTGTCGTTTCAGGGCTTCCTGACGACGTATTTTGCGTATGCGCATCCGGTACACCAAGAAACCGATGAAAAGTGTGAAAAGGATGGAGCCTAAGCTCCACCCTGCGGTTTTATAAAATGAGGCCTTTTCTGCCTTTGTGTATCGTTTGGCGTCGATGGCCTTTCGTATGGCTTCTTCCAAAGCCTTGTTTCCTATATAATTTAGCGGACTTTTTACATTGTCATCCACAATTCGTAGCCATTTATCAAGAACAAATATTTTATCCTGATTTGTTTTTAAAAGTTTGCTTCCTAAATCCTGCTCCATCACGTCTATAACCTTTACGTTGGGCATAGCCTTTATGGAGTCAGCAGCAGGACTTTTATCTGAATATGTATTTGGAAGTGAAACAAATATGAATTCCACCTCGTCAGGTATAAACTTATCCATTTCTTTTTTATAGTAACTGATCATTCTTTTCTCAGAGCGCATAATAACCAAACAAACGGGTTTTCCTTTGTACTGTGCAAGGTTAAAGACAGTGCTGTCTTTCAGTATGAATGATTGTACCGGGAATGCTTTGCCCAGAGCCAGTTCCGAAACTGTTTTATGTACTTGTTCCAGTGGCTCGGTCAGCAAAGGATCTTTGCAGTTATTGATAAAATCCTGGTAAAAAGGTTCAATTCCTGACGCTGCTGCAAAGCCACCTCTTAATTCCTTATCAAAAGCTTTATAAAGGGCAGTATAAAGCGGGTAAACTTTTAGGGATGCCCTGGCAAAATAGTAGTTCCCGTAAAAGTCATTGTTTTGTCCTCCAACCGACATTTCCAGGCGTTGCTTTTTAAAATCAAATGCGTAGTGAAGGAAGCTTTGGTAGTATTTACACCATTTATAGGGATACATCAAAGTGGGCAATGTATCTACTTCTAGAAAGAAACCGGCGGGAAAGTCAAAAACTTCTTTCTCTGAAGCTTTATGGTATGAAAACATATCTTCATAGAGTATCGTCTCGTTTTCTTCCCTAAAATATAATTTATCTGCTGCCAGATAGTAATTCCACTTTGACCTGAAATAATCGACACATTCTTTGGTCGCTCTTTTGCTGTACAGGTTTAGAAGGTATTTAATGTTTTTTGTGATCGTTTCATGGTAGGTTGAATAAGCTCTGACATTTTTAGGCAGTGGCATGTATGTCATCCACTCATCCATTTCCACCGACAATTTAGCATTATAAGCCGCTTTGCCCCTAAAGTTGATTGCATCAAACAAATGGCCAGGTTCTGTGGGCTGGTCGTAAAGCGTACCTCTGATTGAAACCCTTTCCACCTTTGATGGTATATCCAGAATTTCCAGGGTGTCGCCGGGCACGAAGAAGGAACTTATCGTTTTGCTTCCAATGTCTATCTTCAAATAAAGCGGTTCGTTTAAAAATACAGGGCAACTAAAAGAGCCATCTTCACCGGTGTCAAAATGCCTTTTTTTGAAATATGCCTCATCTCTGTCTCCTTCCAGGCTAATTGTTATTTTCCGGTTAGCCTGATCCGCAAGTTTCCCTTTGATGATGCTGTTGGCTGGGATTGGGAACGATGCATTTACCAATCTGCCTATCCGATCCGAAATAAGAATCCCTTCTTTTTTTAAATATTTGACTTCTGTAGTAACCGTATCGTTTGAGGTTACTTTATATATGCTATAGAATTCTGTTTCGCGATAGTCATTGGTTTCAATTTTTTGCTCACTGTTAAGTATTGTCATTGTTTTAAGGCCTGATATTGGAGGTAAAAATGTAGTGAAGCCTGAAACCAATTCGATCATCTGCGTTGGAAGCTTAAAGTTAAATGAGATTCCAATCTTGTTTTTTACTTTGGGACTGATTTCCGTAAGTTTAAATGTAGGAGCATAACCGGAAATGGAATCAAAGCGAATTATATTGCCGTCGGGAGTTACCTCCAGTTCTGACTGAATGAATGGTTTTACCGACTTAACATTATCCCGGTAAGGAGGATAGTAAGAATCGTAGCCCAACCAGGTGTTAAAACTGGAAGCATATACTTTGCTTTGAATTCTTTGAATGGATACGATGTAAATCTGGTTGCCGTTTGAACGCTGCTTTAGCAATTGGTAATGCAGTAATACGGATAACTCTGTTTTTCTGCTTCTTTAAAAAAGTTGAGAGGTGACCCGCTTTTATCCGTGTAGTTCAGCGGAAGATCAACCTGCATTTCGAACCAATCACCTTCGTTGATGTGAAACCGTCCTTCCGGGTTTTCTGCCAATAGTTTATCAGAAAAAAAGATTAGTTTGAAGAGCAAAATGCTGAGTAAAATGTTTTGTCGTTTCATGGTGTTCAAAATTTATGAATTATAAGTTCATAAGCAAAGCACGACAAAACATTTTGGATCTACCTGGTTCATTTAGCAAACAACATGTTTGATTACATATTCGGGACTTAAACCCTTCCCTGGCAGCAAAACTAAGCAATATTTGAGTATTATTTGGGTACGTAGATGTATAACAGGAAAGATATTAACTTCATTTCTATGACAATCTGATTATTGACCTTTTAACTCTGTGAGAAACTTATTGAAACGTTTCAGATCTGCATTGTTTGGTTCAGCCAACTGGTAAACCATTAAAATCTGTTTAAGATTTGCGACATTTTTCTGCACCACAAAACGGCTGGCATAGGAATAACAGGCAATACCAAGAAAGCTTTTCAGGCGTGCATAAGCCATTTGTTTCATCTCATCCGGTTCATTATCCACATGATGGTTTAAGTCATCTATCTCCTTTCTCCACCATTCAGCATCACGGTCCATCAAAGCCTGACTGTATTCCTCACGCTTTTTCACCTCAAAACGAAGGACATCCGACAATGCATTCAACGCATCGATGTAAGAATCAGAATAGGTTATTTCCCGTGTTTGCTTCCGGAATGAACCCAACTTTTCAAAAGACCCGACAGATCCCATATTCCGGCTGATACAGATGGCCCGGATGTCCTTTCCTGCTTTTATTAATGAATCAATACAGGCGTTTTGCTGGTTTACAAACATATTTAGCCTATCCTGATCCTTAATATCCTGCCGTGATAGCTGAAACCATCCCCAGCTGGCTGATAAAGTTTTACCATCGGGCCATTCATGTGCTCCGTTGATGAGTTCTATATGAACATTAGCAGGTAACCTGGCCGGATCAAAAATATACTGCACTGTTTCAAGAAAGTTGAAATCCGTCATCCCAAGAATCCCCATTACCGGACATTTTATGGCAAAAAGCTGATCCGGACCTGAAAATGCACCACAGGCAAGGACACCGTCTACCTGATGTTTCATCGCATATCCAAGCACCATTCTGGCTCCACCGGAAAAGCCGGTAAGATATATTTCTTTCGTAACAGGATATCGCTTTTGCACATCTGCAATCAGTTCTTCAAGCTCTGAGATGAAGTTCGGATCTTTATTCCGGATTAAATTGGAAGCCACCAGGACAGCGGGATATTCAGTCACTGCTGCTTTTAAATGATTTAGCGCCGTTTGGCCTGATCCGTGTGGATCGACAGCAATGAACAATGGAATCTTCTGTTCCAGATTTGTAGATGCAGGGATAAAAACCTGAAATGTGTGAGACGGATGTTGCAGACAGGAATCGGTCTTCTCAATGGCAACATTGTGTCCCTGACTTTTCCCTTTGGATTGACAGGAGACAAGCATACTTAAAACAACGAAAACTATGCTGCTTTGAATCAGACGACCAATTCGCATTTACGGAGAATTAAAAATAACGCATAAAGTTGGTAATTTTTATGCACTTCACCCACTTATTTAACAGCAAATAACAGCGTATAGAATTTGAACTGCAAAAGAAAACTGAAACAAAACCTTGTTAATATTGCCTTTTATTTCAGTCCAAACTGTTCATCGAAGTCTTTGGAAAGGCTTTGCTTCTGCTGAAAATCAAATAAGGTAATGCTGCGCATATAGTAATAATAACTCCAGTACTGTCTTATCCTGTTGTAAACACTCCTTAAAGCATTGTCTCTTTCGTTGCGTGCTGCGTAAAGGGTTTCCAAATTAACTTTCCCTGACAAAAAACGTTCTTCCACGGTCTTGTAGGTCTTTTCTGAAATGGCATTGGCTTTTCTCGCATTAACAAGGAGCGCTTCCTGCATATTAAACTCCATGGCACTCATCAGAACATCATGTTCAAAGTCTATCTGCTCTATTTCAACCTTAGCAGCGGTAACTTTTTTATTGGATTCTGCTATTTCTCTTTTTCCGCGGCTCATACCCCAATCCACAATCGGGATATACAGACTTAATTCTACTCCTCTGTCAGAACCAAAATCATGATTCACCTCGTTGAGATTCTGCCCGGATTTACTCCATCCAAAATCAACACTCAGGTTAGACTGAATGCCATTGTTTCCCTTTGCGCGGGCTATTTCCCTGTTAGCTTCTAACAACCGCTTTTTAAAGTCCAGAACATCAGGATTGTTCTCTGTGGCTTTAGCTAAAGCAGCATCGGGATTGATGCTCAGATCCGGAACGCTATCCGGTACCAGAAGCCTCAGATCCATATTTCCGGGGATCCGTAAATAAGATTTCAGATCAAACTTATACCTCTCAAGTTGCAGCTTTGACCGTTCAAATTCATTTTCCGTATTGAGTTTATTCAGCTCCAGCCTTTTCAGGTCCATGCTGGCAATGGCACCTCGTTCAAAGAGGCCCATGCTCTTAAAATAAAGGGTATCGGCAGACTGTTTATTCAACTCTGCAATTTTATATGACATCTGCGCGTCCAGAAAGTTGAAAAAATACGTGATGGCCTTCATGGCGATGTCTTCAGCCGATTTAATGTATTCTTTTTTTGCGATCTCAAATTTCAGCGGTTCAATCTTTTTTTGCCATTTAAACGTGTTAAACTGAAATAAGGGTTGTGATATTCCAACCGAAAAAGGGGTGTATCCATATCCTATTTCATTATTGGCATAATCTTCGAGACGACTCAATCTGGAATTGATGTAAATATCGCCTCCGGTCGTCATGATATTCTGGGTCAACGATAATCTAGCGTCGGATTGAAGTTTTTCGGAGCGTTTAAGATATGATCCGGAATTATCGGTGATGGCTTCAATGGAGTTTTTATACGATAAAGGATTTGAATTCAGTTCGAGCCATGGCCTCTGTTGCGCTTTAAATGCTTTATACTCCCACCAGCTTGACAGGTACATGTTTTCCTGAATAAAAGCATCCAGAGACTGCTTCTGCGCCAATTCTATCACCTGATCCAATGATAGCAATGTCTCCTCTTTTTCCTGTGCTGAAACAGAAAACGTACACCACATGAAAACAGCCATACATATATATAATTTCATTTTCATCACCGACTATTTAAAAACAAGTTTTTCGGCATCTCCAAACGTATCATAACCTGAAACAATGACTTTCTCCCCTGGCTCCAATCCTTCGAGCACTTCATAATATTCATCGTTTTTACTTCCCAGTCTGATCACCCGTTTTTCGGCAAAGGTATTCGACTTGTCAATCACGTAAATCCACCTACCACCGGTACTTTGGAAAAAGCCACCACGTGGTATTAAAATGCCCACCTGGGAATCTCCAAGTCTGAGTTTTATGTGATAGGTCTGACCCACACGGATCAAATCCGGCATGTGGTCTGTAAAAAGGAGTTCGGTTTCGAACCGTCCACCATTGACCTCAAATGAAACCTTATCCACGTAAAGATCATAATCCTTATTTTCTATGGTGCAGGTTGCCCGAAGATGCCTCGATACCCTTCCTGTATAATACTGATCAATATTGGCTAAAATCTTAAGTTCCGATAAATCCCTGATATATCCGATGCCTGAGTTTTTCCCAAGCTGCCCCCCAATCTCAACATTCAGCAGAGAACTCAGTCTGCCAGCCACCGGAGCTTTAACATTCAGATCATCGAGTTTTCTTTGTTCAATGTGGAACTTTGCTTCATTTCGTTCCAGATTATTTTCCATTCTTCTGATATTCAACACACTCAGCAGAGAATCCCGGTGAAGGTTCTCAATCTGGATATCGCGCTTTTTCAAAGTAAATTCATACGATTCTTTTGCCATCAAAAAGGCATTTTTAGGAATCATACCCTGCTCAAACTCATACTTCTTCTCCTCGTAATTCCGGCGCTCATTGTTTACCGAGAATTCGATTTCCATGATCTGGCTCTTAAACCCAGCTCTGTTCTTTTCCTCGTTTATCTTGCTCTGCTGCACATTGATACGCTCCTGTTCCAGTTCCGAACGCATATCTATAATGGACTGCTCCAGTTCCGGATTTGTCATGGTCAGGATAATATCTCCAGCCTTGACTTCATCTCCTTCCTCATGCAGTTTTTCCTTTACCTGACCACCGACCAGTGGATGAAGGCTAACTGTTCTGATCGGTTCAGCCACCCCGGTAATACTGATATAGTCCTGGAAGGTATCGCTGACAACCTCACCAACAGAAATTTTATCGATGTCCACCTTGTAAGTCGAACGATGATCGCCAAAAACAGTAGTTACCAACACAAAAATCAGAAAGGCAGTCCCAATAATTACGAGCACATAGTTTTTTCTTAACCAGCTTTGCTTTTTTATTTGTCGGTCCATTCCCATAGATAATTCATTTATGATTCTATCAGACCAAACTTCATGCCCAAACCACATAAAATGCTGTTTTACATGCATTTAACAGTTAAAAGAAATACAGAAGTGTCAATATATTTTACACTATCATGTATCAGTTTTTGACACATCACCCGAATTTTGGATAAGCAGATTGTGCATAAATGATAAAAAGAGAAAAGTTGCCGATGGCATTGGACCTCAAATTCAGGTATCAGGAACCTTGTGTCTAATTTTTTGACAATGTATTTCAAGGGAATAACGAGACTCAGACACATAAGAAATGTTTTGGGAATACTTCTTAATACACTGTTATTCAACCAGTATCAATCCCGGATTAGTGCCTGTAATGCACTCACCACCTTCGGGTGTAACAACAAAGGTGTTTTCAATTCCCACCATGCCTATACCTTCGATGCCTTTTTTGGGTTCAACAGCAAAAACCATATTCGTTTCCAGAGGATCCTTAAAGCCTTTAGCCAGTACCGGCAATTCATCCACGGTCAGACCGATTCCATGACCAAGAAATTTAACCTGTCGCTTCCCAAAGCCCATAAAATTGGTGAGAAAACCGGTACTCAGGCCTTCCATAACTGATTCATATATCTGTTCCGGTGTATTCCCCGGACGGAGCTGTTCAGCGATCCTGTTCTGCAGATCCACACACTGATGATGTATTTTAATCGCCTCTTCCGGCAGGTATTCCTTAAACATATAGGTCATGGTTTTATCTGAATGGTATCCGTTAACACCCATTCCCATATCCACAAAAACAAGATCACCCCGCTTAAGTTTTCTCTCACGACTTCCAAGCCCAGGAACCGCAGCATTCAATCCCAGGTTTCCTCCCGGTCCGTCAAAATTTGTTGGGTAAAGAGAGCTTTCACCAAAGCCTAATTGAGCCACTATAATTTCGGTGTCATGCATGGCAAAACGAGCCGTTCCCTGATGTCCTTCTTTAATCATAACCCGGTACAGTTCTGCTGCCAGATCTGCTTCCGTCATACCTTCTTTTAATAATTGAGGAACCAGTTCCTCAGAAACGCGTTGATGAATGGCTCCTGCTTTTTTCATAAAACCTATTTCCCATGCACTTTTAACAGATCGTGTTAGGGCAATCTGATAATCGAGAGACTTGAATGATTTAAAGGGAAAATGCTTCTGAAAACGTTGAAACATAGCAAGTGGCACATATTCGGTTTCCAGATACACTTCATCCGCTTGCTGTGAATAGTAAGCTGCAGCATCACGATAGCTGTTCATGGGTTTAATCACGCGAAAATGAGATTCCTGTACCGTACGCTCGTAACTGCGTCTAGCCCAAAGTACTGCATCATGCTCACGCATAATAATTAACATGCCTTCAGGCATTGATCCGGTAAAATACAGAAGATTTATTTTGCTGAAGACAACAGCAGTTTTCCATTCGGGATGATACCGATCCATATGGCGCCTGAATGTTTCCATTCGCAGATCCAGTTCAACCAAAGGTACATTTTCACTCATCTGTTACTGTTTTATACCCCAAAAATAACAGAACGAACGCAAACTTCATTAGTCTGTTAATAAGATTACTGCAATTGTTTATTATCCTCTTAAAAAACCGCAATCTGATACTTATCTCCCTCCTGTAATATATTTAATGTTCTCTCAATAAGTTCCAATTACATAAAACTAATTATTGCCTGGTATTGAATTGTAATAATGCACGGAAACAGGTTTCCTGAAAATTACTTAAATTCGTATGGTTAATCCGTTAATTCAAAACATATCCCGGATCAGATTTCTTTAAGCCGTGAAACGAATTAAAACTTCAGAAAAAACGTTATGTTCAGAAGCTATTGTAAAAATGTTTCCCGTGTTCTTTCTGTTGTTCTTTTCATCTTGTTCTTTTTCACATTCCCAGGTAAAAAGTGATCCGGTTCTTCAAGAGCAAAGGCAATATGAAATCTATGAAAAAATCTATCTTCACACCGACCACGCACTCTATCAGCCCGGTGATGATATCTGGTTTAAGTCCTATCTTGTTGAAGCCCTTTCAAATCAGCTTACAACCCATAGTAAAGTCGTTTATGTTGATTTGATTTCACCGGATGCAATAATCTTGGATCATCAAACCATAAGGCAAATTAACGGCACAGGATCAGGTGCATTTCACCTGCCTGAACATATCTCCCCGGGACAATATTATTTAAGGGCATACACAGCTTACATGAACAACTTTGGAGGTACCTTTTTCTTTATGAAGAAGATAACGGTTAAAGATTTTGCTGATACAACAGCTGGTGAATCAAGGAAAAATCACCACATACCTGCGGTTGACATACAGTTTTTCCCCGAGGGAGGCAGTCTTGTGTGCGACATCTATTCCAAAATAGCCTTCAAAGCCGTTAATGCAAACGGATACGGATGTGATGTTTCCGGGTACATTATTTCTTCACAGGGAGACACTGTTTCAGCCTTTAAATCGGAACACCTTGGTCTCGGCAAATTTTATTTAAAACCTGCAAAAGATTTTGACTACTATGCAACTGGTATGGCCGGGAACGGTGTAGGGTTTAAGGTAAAACTTCCAACCTGCTTTGAAACCGGACTAGTCATACGTCTGAAACCTTCCGGCAGATCCCTGATTCTAAATATTGGAACCAATGCTAAAACATTGCCGTTGCTCTCCCAAAGTCCCCTGATCTTAAGAGGTACTTTCCGAAATCAGGCGTTTTTTGAAACAACCCTTGACATCAACCAATCCAGATATTTACTGCCGGAACGTGCATTCCCTGAAGGAATAATAAAACTGACAATATACGGAAATGATACGCTTCCGTTATGTGAACGTCTCTTTTATGTTGAACACCCAAATGCCCTTCATCTATCCGTAAAAACGAAAAAGTCAGAATATCTGCCAAGGGAAAAAACGGATGTGGAACTGGCTATCAGCGATACCACAGAACAACCGGTATATGCCAACCTGTCTATGGCGGTAATTGACAGGAATTTTGCAGATTTCGGTGAACCGTATTCTTCCAACATTGCGTCCTGGTTCTTCCTGGAATCCGAAATAAAGGGATATGTTGAACAGCCGGGTTACTACTTTGATCCGTCTCAGGCAAACAGAAAAGAGCATTTGGATCTATTGCTTCTGACCCAGGGATGGCGGGATTTTCTATGGAAATATGTTCCTTCTTTATCTGGACATCCTGAATATAAGCCAGAACAAGGGCTGACCATATCCGGACGGCTTCGGCACAAATTATTTGACAATCCGATTCCGGATGCCAATATCGCACTGGGAATTTTTTCCGGAAACAACAGATATTTTCAACATACCCAAACTGATTCAATGGGCAAATATACATTTGAGGGTCTGAACTTTATGGGAGAAGCCACCGTTGTATTAAGTGCGACCAACGATAAACAAAATACCATTGGCTGGATTTTACCCGATTCGCAAAGGATAGCACCTCCCCAAATTTATTTTGCCAACACAGCCGAAGAAAAATTTGTTCCGGCAATAATGAATAACATTGCAGAGGATGCCCTGTACAAAAAAATGCTCAAAACGAAATACAGGTTAACAGATACCATTCTTATAAAGGAGGTTACGGTAAAAGGAGATGTTCATTCAACAGCAAAAAACGATGGCAATTTCAGAATGTACGGTAATCCCGACAATGTTATTAATATTCATGAAGAAGACCTGGCATATTTCGATATTTTCGACCTTATCCAAAGCCGTATTCCGGCATTCAGCGTTGAAAGCACATTTCCGGATATTAAGATCTCCTTTCGTGGAGGAGGCTCTCCCCTTTTCCTTCTTGATGGCATTGTGATTGACGCCGATTGGGTAAGCACTATTCCACTGGATAATGTTGATAAAATTGAAATTCTGAAAGGGATAAGTGGTAGTGCAGCATTTGGGATGAGCGGGAACAGTGGTGTAATCAGTGTGTTTACAAAGAAAAATTCTGCCACCCCTTCTGATGCTGTTTTATATCATTCGGTGAGTGAAAAAATAACAGGTTATGCTTCTCCGCGAATTTTTTATTCTCCTGATTACAAAATACATACACTGAAGGATAACCAGCCTGACCTGCGTTCCACCATATATTGGGAACCCGATATTAACATCAGCAATACAGTACCTGCAAAAATAACCTTCTATAATGCAGACCTTCATTCAACGATTTATATCGATGTTCAGGGCATAACGCAAACCGGAGTACCAATAAGCGGCAAAGCAATTTATGAAGTAAAGGATTAGAATACGATCACATCATGTTCCTTGGAAAAGACCAGGATTTTTTCCAGCTGATCCACAACCGTCAGCTGAACACCGGCGACAGGCTTTTTCGCTTCTTCCATCACCTTTTTTGCATTGTTCAGCCACACATCCTTTGGAACTTTTCCTTTAACAATATATTCCATGGCTTCATTGGCTATTCTTGCGGTTTCAGATAGGTTTTTAGCCAGTGGTTCCAGCTCCTTCAACCTGGAGTTTCCCTGATAATATTCCTTATTTCTTTCGTAATATTCTTCCCAGGCAAACAACTTCCCTGCCACCAGGTCAAAATTGGCATCACTCGAACCTGCAATAATAAACTCACGTAAGGCATTATAAAACAGATCCAGGTTTGCCGGATCAGTATCGGCAGCATCAGCAAAGGTATTTAAGGGCGTCAGCGTGTTATTGTAACCTGAACCATGGCGGTAATAACCTTTAACAGGTGTTACCAGTCCACGCAGTTCAATCAGTGGTGCGATATCTTTGCTGCCCGCAATTTCATAAAGAATACTGAACGGAGCGCCTATCTGGTTGAGGTTATGCTCCAGTAACTGAAGATTTATGGCTTCCGTTGCCGCAGCCAATGATCGACGGTCTCTTTTTTCAGTAGACCAGAAACGGTCAGCCAGCATTGCCATTCTTGGCCATAAGCGAAAACCCAGTATGCGCTCATCCACCAGCTCTCCCCATAGACATGCTTCAGCCCCAAGATAATTATTGCGGTGTTCCGGTTTAAAATTGACATCAGCAGGCAGGGGATCATTGTTGTAATAATCCTTTAATGAATAGAACGTATCCAGGTAATACCCATTTGAAAGAATCGTTTTAAGCCCCTGCTTTGCGTAAGTGTAAGCAAGACCTTTACTTTTCCAGCACTGTAATACCACTTCCTTATCCAGTCCATCACGGGCAACTTCCTCCCAGCCTATAACAGTTTTTCCCATCGGTTTTATACTGTCTGTCATGCGCTTCACAAAATAACCCTGTAAAGCTTTAAAATCCTTTAATCCTTTGTTTTCCCTGAACGCATCAATTTCAGGATTATCCTTCCAGTTGTCGTAAACCACTTCATCGCCGCCAATATGAATATATGGTCCCGGAAACAAACTGTCAATCTCTCTGAAAAGGTTTGTCAGAAAAGCATAGGTCTCATCTTTTGCCGGGTTTAACACAGGTGTATGAATACCAAAACTCCGGTCAGGTACATAAGTCGTATCTGCAGAAGCCAGATTCGGTTTGGCCGTTAAAATAGCTGTTGCGTGGCCCGGAATATCCACTTCCGGAATAATAATGATCCCCCGGTCTGAAGCATATTTAACCAAATCTCTGATCTGAGTCTGAGTATAGAACTTACCGTCTGATGCCATAATCTGAAGCGAGGGATACCTTTTGGATTCAATGCGCCAACCCTGATCATCGGATAAATGCAAATGCAATACATTCAGTTTTACGGCAGCCATGGCATCCAGTGTTTTCTTTATGGCATCCACAGAAAGAAACCGGCGGGCCGGATCAAGCAATAAGCCACGATAAGCCAGCATGGGTTTATCCGTTATGGTCAGGGCCGGTATTATCCAGACCGAATCTCTCTTTTGAACCAACTGAAGCAGTGTTTCAACACCATGTAAAACACCAACAGTAGTAGCTGCGGTAATGCGCACTGCCGAAGTATCAACGTTTATGGTGTACGATTCATCCATTCCGGGCATCAACCGGGTTGATGCTTTGGCTTCCAGAATAATACCCGATTTTACCTGTTGTTTAATGAATGGCTGATTATCGAATGTGATCCTTGTCCGGTATGTGAGACCCGTTTTCAGCCGCTCAACTGCGCGTAAAGCCTGATCATTTACCTGTCCGTTCAGGACGACAGGCAGACTACTGTTGAGTACAAAAAAACCGTCTCCGCTAACCGTTTTTTCAGGTAAGGGTACTATGGTGTTCTGAGCCGATATTGTATAAATGGCAAATAGCAGGAGAAGAACTGTCTTAACTCTCATGGTTCACTTCGTTTTACTGTTTAACCCGTAACAGATAATTATGTTGTGTTATGGCGTCTAAATATACGCAATTTTGGAGAAGTGAGACTAATGCCGGGGGATTCACACGCTGTGAATCCCTGGGTGATAATTATTTGACAGAAAGTTTTTCCTCTGCGATTTCTTTCCCTGCTCTTAATGCTTTAATATTAATGTTGATAATATCCTCCCCCTTGCGTCCAAATATCTCCTTAATCCCGGTTTCAATCTGATGGTAGGCAATATTGATAAATGGCGTGGCAGCACCGAGTAAAATCATATTGGCAACCTTTGAAGAACCGATCTTTTTGGCTTCCGCATCAACATCGAGGATAACATGGTTCGGTAACTTTTCCACCTCCCCAATCACCTTATCCAGATCCGGATAGTTGGGTATATTGATAAACGGCGTTATGTTGGTCACCAACCAGCCGTTGTCGGAAAGATAAGGCAGATAACGGAGGGCCTCCATCGGCTCCAGTGATAATATCAGCTCGGCTGAACCCAAAGCGATGAGATCAGAAGATACCGGTCTGTCTGAAATTCTCAGGTTAGACTGAACTGCTCCTCCCCGTTGACTCATCCCATGAACCTCTGCCTGCTTCAGATACAGGTTTTGCCGTATGGCTGCAGAGCCTATGACAGCTGCAATAGATAAAATACCCTGTCCTCCTACACCCGATAATATAATATCTGTTTTCATTTTAACTGCTTTTAAACGTGACAATTGCGTTGTGGTACTTTATGACTCTTTTTGCGTTTCAGGGTCTGTATACATTCCCTACGGGCAATAATTACCGATACGCCTCTGTATTTCATCTCTTCTGCAATGACCCCGACTAAGCGGTCATGGTTCTTTTTCAGTGGTTCAACGACATGAATATGCAACGGATCAACACCAATTCCTTCGCAAATATCTTCCAGCTTACCGGTCCCTGACGAATCCTGTCCGCCGGTCATTGCGGTGGTTTCATTATCTGAAATAATAATGGTCACCGGAGAGCCGGCATTAACGGCATCAATAAGTCCGGTCATTCCCGAATGTGTGAAAGTGGAATCGCCGATAACGGCAACAGAAGGAAACAGTCCTGCATCGGCAGCGCCTTTGGCCATGGTAACCGAAGCCCCCATGTCAACACAGCTATTGATGGTATTGTAAGGGGGCAGTGCACCAAGTGTATAACAACCAATATCTGAAAATACATGTCCGTCACCATAAGGTTTCAGGGCTTCAATCAGGGCTTCAAAGGTATCAATATGGCTGCAGCCCGCGCACATTCCGGGAGGTCTGTTAACTACCAGGTCAGGCATCTGACGAATCGTTTTGGGCTCAAAACCCAAGGCATGCATTACGATATCAGGATTCAGTTCACCAGCTCTCGGAACAGTGCCGTCAAGCCTGCCCTTCACTTTAGGACCAACATGTGTAATCCCTTTTACCATCCGTTCAATCAGCGGATATCCCTCCTCGAGTATGAGAAGCTCATCATGTTCCTCCACCATACTGTTAATCACTTCAACAGGTGGTGGATAGTGACAAAGTTTAAACACTGTATAGGGACATCCCTCCGGATAATTCTCCATCAGGTAATTATACGCGATACCGCAGGCAATAATTCCAAGCTTTTTATCGCCTCCTTTCATCAGTTTGTTATAAACCGAAGAAGCAGCGATAGCAGTAAATTCCTTCTGAGCTTCCAACAGCCTGGCATAACTTTTTCTGGCGAATGCCGGTAACAAAATAAACTGCCTCAGATTATCCGGTAAGTGCATTTTGTTTTCTGGCTTCAATGCCTTCCTTATCACGCCTGCCCTGGAATGAGCCAGACGGGTGGTAACCCGGATCATTACCGGGACCTTTAGTTTTTCGGATAGTTCAAGGCCATCATAAGCCATGTCGTATGCTTCCTGCTGATCGGAAGGTTCAAGCACCGGTAAATTGGCAAAATCGGCATAGAACCTTGAATCCTGCTCATTTTGTGAAGAATGCATCGAGGGATCATCGGCCACAAGAACCAACATTCCGCCATTCACGCCCGTAACGGCAGCATTGATAAATGGATCTGCAGCAACATTCAATCCCACATGTTTCATGCAGACCAGGGTGCGTTTGCCTGCATACGACATTCCCAGTGCACCTTCAAGTGCCGTTTTTTCATTGGCAGCCCACTGACGATGTACATCTCTTTCAATGGCTTCCTGATTGCTTCGGATGTATTCTGTTGCCTCGGTGGATGGTGTGCCCGGATATGCATATACCCCGGATAATCCTCCATCCAGTGCTCCCTGAGCTATCGCTTCATCTCCAAGTAAAAGAAGTTTATTCATAGTAACTATCCTGATAAAATAAGACTTTAATTGTATTCGATGTGTAAAGTTAGATAATCGTAAAAGGCTTAAATATGATGAATGTCGCCATGATAAATATTTGTTGGGAATTTACTACCTTTAACTCTTTAATCCCTGACTTTTCAAATGCTGTACGATGAAAAATAAAGTACCGGATAAACGACTTGTTGCTGCCACGTGGTGCTTCGCAGTGGCCTTTTTCCCATTAATTCTCTATGGCCTGCGTTACATATTCAGCCGTTCATTCATATCCTACCACGAAGTAGCACTCGGCACAAGATGGGAAGACATGCCTGCATCCTTTCATATTCTTTATCTCGCCCTTTTAAAAGTTGCAGGTGGAGGAATGTTGGCAGCCGGACTTGTTGGAGAGATCCTGGTGTTTATTCCATTCCGTAAAAATGAAGCATGGTCACGCCGGACACTTCTGATTACCGGTTTAATTGCTGGAGGTATGGCTTTAACCGCAACACTGACCGTTAAACTCAATACAGCAGCCAATCCTCCATGGATCCTCACCGCTGTATGCCTTGTGCTCATCATAACCGGCTTCTTTCTCTCATTCAACAGCAGTAATGTCCACCGAACCTGATTACATTACGTATAAAACGCTGGTTTAAAGGAATTCAACGGGATGTTTGATACTTTTATCAGAAAAAAGAAGGGTTTTTAAAGACTTAAACGGTATTTAAAAAACGCTGTTTACATGAAACCATATGCTCTTGCTGCACTTTTAATATTAACTACCCTCTCATCTGCAAAAAAAAGAATTAATTCCAATTCCGGATGGACGACTGATAAAGCATTTCCTGAACAAACAGATGCTTTTGATAAGAAGTCAGAAATTAGTTTAGGAACAACGAATGATGATAAAAATATATACCTTATATTTCAAACGACTGATCCAAAATTGCAGAAAGCAATACTAAATCAGGGCTTTACACTTTATTTTGACACGCTTAAACAGAAGGACAAAGCATGTTTTCTGCATTATTCCATGCAGAGACCAATGCCAAACTCCGGAGCTCAGGTAATGCCCGCCGGAGAAAACGCCGGCAGGCCGGTTCAGTGGCAGCAAACCGGTAATAGTTTTCTATTATCCCCATTCCGAAAGAAAACGGTAAAGGAAGATTTTACAAATGTGGTTTGTAATGGAATTGATTACGACCTCAGGCTAAGGAAAACAGTCTTTTCTGCCAGCTTTGAACTTGACACAGCTAATGTCATGATTTGCAAGGCAGTAATTCCATTAAGAATAATTAATTCTTCAGAACTGGCAGGCATTCATAACCTATCTGTGGGACTTGAGATAAAAGGTAGTTTCAGTCCTGGTTCAGGAGCTTATAACCATGGACGAAGTTCCGGAAATGGTATGGGCATGTCATCCGGCAATGGCGGCAAACAGGGTATGGGCGGAAGACAGGGAATGAGAGGCGGCATGAACAGCATGTCACAGGGCGGAACCGGAAGAGGTATCCGTGAGACACCCGCTTCTTCATCAGAAAAACTGGCTAAAATCTGGCTTCGGGTCAATCTGGCAAAACAGCCGTTATCAGAAGTGTACGACCATAAACTGTCCCTTAATATAAACGGTGTGCAGTAAGTGACATGGTTTTAAAAATCCGGCAAAATGAAAAATATTAATAAAAATGCTTCCTTACTTTTTTACAAATACCCGTGCTGTTTTGAATGTAAAATAGCGTTGAGCGAGGTAACTGTATCCGACCACAATAAACGTTGTAACAATTTTTGAAAAGGTAGCATACCAGTGAAAGTATTCAACAAACAGTTTAAGCAGCACATAATTCAGCAGGATAGACCCGCCGACGGTAAATCCATACCTGAAAAGCTGCACTCTGCCCAAAACTTCAGACGCAGTAAAGGTGATGTATTTGGCTAAAAGGAATCCGGTTGTAAATGTAATAGGAAAAACGACCAAAAATGCAGCAATATGTGGACTGATCGCATAAAATCCCAGATCGATAACCTCCCTGTCAAAAACATAGCGGTAAAAAATAAAGTATAACAGAATATCCAGAACCATATTCATGCCCCCGGTCGCCGCATAACGAAAAGTTTCAGCAGGAACATAGTGCTTAAAGGGTTTGTAAAACCAGTCGATAATACTGATAATAAAATTTTGTATCCGTTCCAAAAATGTCACTTCATCCGGTTTTTCTCTACAAATATAACATTTAAGCTATTCGTTTTACGGATATCAGTTTATGTGAATAATCTTTTAAATCTTCATTATAGATCCCGATGGCGTCAATGGTATCTGTTCTCACCCATCCTGATGCATGTATTATATGCGTTTTATCCAGAATGAGGCCGACATGTGTAATTTTATTTTTCTCTCCAAAGAACGCCAGATTACCGGGGCGTATGTTCTCTATGTTCTTAACCTTTTTACCGAGTCTGAACTGCTGACTTGCATCGCGTGGCAGTTCAACTCCGGCAAGCCTGAAAAGGATCTGAACCAATCCACTGCAGTCTAAGCCAAATACTGTTCTTCCGCCCCACAAATAAGGAGTATTGAGCAGTGACTGTGCAAGTTCAGGCAGTGTTTCTATGGTTGTTTTTTGTGTTGCTACGTCGGTTTTCCTGTAATTGAGCAACAGGCTTTTTCGCATGTAGGATCCCATGGGAATGACCTGTCTCCCTTTTAGTGTAATCACTTCTGCAAATGGAACAGATAGAACCCTGCATTCTTCTTTAGTCAGAATTTCAAAATCATCACCCGAAACAGGATGAAGCATCTTGCGATCTACCCAACCGGTGTAACGATCATGCGTCAGTTCAACTTTAATCCATTTTTCCTTCACCTCAAGTACCTTTGCCGTTTCACCGAACAGTAACTGGGTTACCATTTCGGATGTCTCGCTCGCACCTGATCTGACCGGTACAACACTGAGTTCGCATATGGCATATTCATTCATTATCGTTTGATTTGTTACAAAGGTTAAAAAAGACAGATCAAAACACAAAATTAAATTCTGTGTGACGCAATATATCCTCAACCGGATATTACAATAATTTACGTAACTAAAAATATTTTTTCTAAATTTAGAATCCTAATAACTGATGTATGCCGAAAGAAAATAACAAAAGACAGGGGTTTGGAACGGCACCTGTTTTTTTTACTGCCATTTCAACTATTCTGGGAGCGATTTTATTCTTACGATTCGGATGGGCTGTTGGAACCATGGGGTTTTGGGGCGTTATCGGAATCATTATACTGGGGCATCTTGTGACTATTCCTACTGCCCTGGCACTTTCTGAAATTGCGACAAACAAACGTGTGGAAGGTGGTGGCGAGTACTTTATTATATCCAGATCGTTTGGTCTGAATATCGGTGCCACCATCGGTATTGCCCTCTACCTTTCACAGGCTATAAGTGTGGCTTTTTATGTCATTGCCTTCACGGAAGCATTTTCTCCCTTGTTTAATATGGTCCAGGAAAAATGGGGATGGGACTTACCCCGCCAGGTGGTGAGCGTCCCTGCCATGCTCCTGCTTTCGCTGGTCATTCTGAAAAAAGGAGCCAATCTGGGTGTGAAAACGCTTTATGTGGTTGTTGCCATTCTTTTTGTGTCGTTGTTGCTTTTTTTCCTGGGAACCACAGAATTTCAGCAAAACCACTCTTATAATTTATTTGAAGGTACCTTACGAAACACCGACCAGTTTTTTATGGTTTTTGCCATTATATTTCCTGCTTTTACCGGAATGACCGCCGGCGTTGGGCTCTCCGGGGAACTCAGGAACCCTTCTAAATCCATACCATTGGGTACCGTTGCAGCCACTTTAACTGGCATGGTATTTTATGTTTTTGTGGTTTATAAACTGGCTATTTCAGCATCCGCAGAAGATATGATGAGTGATCAGCTGATTATGAGCAGAATCGCTATCGGAGGAGCGATTGCTGTTCCAATAGGTCTTGCTGCTTCCACCATCTCTTCTGCCATAGGATCGGTGATGGTGGCGCCCAGAACGCTTCAGGCGCTTTCTCGGGATTACTCCTTTCCTTCACGACGCATGAATGTTTTTCTTGCCAGGGGAAAAGGCACTGAAGGGGAACCGTTTAATGCTACCCTGGTCACTTGCATCATAGCCATGATTTTTGTTGCATTAGGAGATGTAAACACCGTAGCATCGATCATCTCCATGTTTTTCATGGTTACCTACGGTTCATTAAGCCTTATTTCATTTCTGAACCATTTCGGAGCTTCACCTTCTTACCGGCCATCATTCCGTTCCCGCTGGGGTTTGTCGCTTATCGGGTTTGTCATTTCTGTTTGGGTGATGTTTATGATCGATCCTTTATACGCCATACTCGCAACATTAATCATTATACTGTTTTATATCGGAATCAACTATTATCACCGCGACAGAAAAGGCCTGGAAGCGATTTTTTCCAATGCTCTATTTCAGCTGAACCGGAATCTACAGGTCTACCTTCAGAAAAACTCACGCAAAAAGAAAAAAACAGAATGGCGCCCCAGTGCAATATGCATATCCGATGATTCCTTCAACAGGGACAGCGCGTTCGATCTGCTCAACTGGATTTCTTACCGCTTTGGTTTCGGAACCTATATTCACCTTATTCATGGCTATTATTCACGAAAAACACATGAACAGGCCGAGAAGGAACTGGATCAGCTTATACTGCGCTTTAAAAGCGAATCCAACCAGGTATACATCGACACTATGATCAGTCCGTCCTATACCACTGCTGTTGCACAGGCCATTCAGGTGCCCGGAATTTCCGGTATGGAAAACAACATGGTCATCCTGGAATTTGAAAAAAACAATCCGGATAACCTGGATGCCATCGTTGAAAATTTCGGCCTTGTCCGTAGTGGTAATTTTGACGTCTGTGTCCTGGGAAGTTCAGCCCGGACCATGGATCCCAAAAAGGGAATACATGTATGGATCAGGGCAACGGACGAGGAAAACTCTAACCTGATGATCATGCTGAGTTATATTATTATGGCTCATCCTGACTGGCATAAGTCAAACATCAGGTTATTTGAGATCTGTAAAAAGGGTGAAGAGGAAAAATCTAAAACAGAGTTTGAACAATTGGTTCAAAACGGAAGATTACAGATAACAACAAAAAATATTGAAATCATCACACAACCGGAGCAGGAAAGCATAAAGAAAATTATTAACGAGAGATCGAAAGAGGCAGCACTGACCATGGTCGGCTTTCATGACGATATGCTGAAACATATCGGGAAAGAGGTGTTTCAGGGATACGACGACCTTGGAACAGTTTTATTTATTAACTCGCATAAACAAATTGATATAGTATAATGGCAAGGTTTTTAAAAACCCGTAAACAGTCACAGGGTTCCTCTCCCGGATCCCTTATTTTTCTTGGTAAAAAGAAGACAGATAAACCACTTATCAGGCAGGTACGTTACGATAAAAATACGTTTGAAGAGAAAGAAATTGATCAGATCAAAGAGGTACAGATCAAAGATGATGTGATAGACTGGATCAATATTGACGGTTTGCATGACACCAAACTGATTGAAGAAGTCGGGCTGAAGTTCGGGATCAATACCATGTTTCTGGAAGACATTCTGAATACTGATCAGCGCCCCAAAATGGAAGAAGATGAGAACCATCTGTTTGTCGCCATGAAATTTGTCGGATACAATGATGAAACCCAGAAACTGTTTACAGATCAGGTATCCTTTATCCTTGGACATAACTATCTTATTTCTTTTCAGGAGAAAAAGGGAACCTATTTTGAATCGGTAAGAGAACGTCTGCGCAACGGCAGGGGCAGGTTACGAAATATGAAATGTGACTACCTTCTGTTTGCCCTAATGGATAACATCGCCGATAAATACATTGATACGGTTGAATATATCGGCGAAAAGATTGAAGCTCTTGACAAAGAAATTTTTGAAAATCCGAATACGGATATTATCAAATCCATTTATACCTTTAAAACAGAACTGAATTATCTTCGAAAAGCAATACGCCCTGTTAAAGAAATTACAAATTCCATGCTGCGTTCCGAATCACGTTTAGTGAACAAGAAGACGGAGTCCTTTTTCAAAGACCTCGATGACCTGATTACACAATCCACGGAGGCACTCGAAATTTACTATACCATGAATTCGGATCAGCTGAATATATTAAATACACTCATTGGAAATAAGACGAATGATGTGATGAAGGTATTGACGATTTTTGCAGCCATATTTATCCCATTAACGTTTCTGGCCGGGATTTATGGAACAAACTTCGATTATTTACCTGAGTTACACTATAAGTACAGCTATTTTATCATGTGGGGAGTCATGATTGTTGTTGCCGGTATTATGCTGCTCTATTTCAGACGAAGAAAATGGTTGTGAGGACAACGAACAATTTATTTACAATTGGTGTTTAATAACGAATTAAATCAATAACCATAATAAAACTTGTTGAAACATGAAAAAGCTCTTTTTACTACTATGTCTTGTCACTGTTGTCGGTTCAACTTTTGCACAGGATGAACAAGCGGAAAAAAAACCATGGACCATAAAAGGTGAAACCGGCATAACCTATTCCAATGCCTATTTTGGAAACTACTGGGCAGCCGGTGGTGACAATTCGAACTCTCTACTCTGGCGCGGTCTTCTAAACATGAACTGGGCAGGAGAAAAAGGAAAATGGGATAATACAATTGACCTTAGCTATGGCCTTCTGCAGCAGGGCGATCAGGGGGTTCGGAAAATGAATGATAAAATTGACGTCCTTTCAAAATACAGTATAAACGGATTCAGTGAGAAATGGCGCTATACTGCTTTATTAAATTTTAAAACACAGTTTACAGAGGGTTTTAAATATGAGGCCAACAAGATACTGGTTTCTGACTTTTTTGCTCCGGCTTACCTGACAGCCTCAGTAGGTATTGAGTACCTTGGTGATGACAGGCTGAAAATCTTCTTTTCTCCGTTTTCTGAAAAAACAACCATTGTAAAGGAAGCATATTACGACAAAAAGATTGAGAATAAAGCTATTGAACTGCAATTCCCTGATGGTGTTCCGTCTGAACTGGAAGGAGAAGTCATCGAACCGGATCCGTTTTTTATGGATTCTGCCAGAACAATCCTGCAAGCGACTGAAGTTTATGGCCTGGCATGGCGGGATAATATAAAAACTGAAATTGGTGCACTGGCCCAGATCATCTATGATCATCCTGATATGATTAAAGGCTTTGGTTTGAAAACCAGGCTGGACCTGTTCGGTGCATATGAACATCTGAATAAAATTGATGTGGACTGGGAATTATGGTTAACCTTCCAGTTCAACAAGTATCTTTCTGTAAACATCAATACACAAATGATTTACGATGATGATATTCGTTTTGAGGTTCCGGATGGTTCAGGCGGTACAAAGTATTCACCTAAAATTCAGTTCAGGAATTTACTTGGTGTAGGTCTGGTTTATACCTTCAATAACCAGGAATAGCCTTAATGTTATGATACAGAAAAGGGGATGCACTGACCGTACATCCCCTTTTCTATGCCGTATTATGGTGTGTTAAAAGGTTACAACATGTCTTCCCGATTTAATGTACTTTGTGGTAAGTTCCCCGACATAACGGACTTCAATTCCCATTCCGGTCAGTTCTTCAGTAATTTCATAATCGTCAGAGCATGATTTACATGCCAGTACTTTAACACCGCTGTCAATATTCTTCTGGAGAAAGTTTCTTACTAGACTGTCCTCAGACAGAAGTTTGGCTGATGGCCCCCAGACAATAAGCGTAACTTCCTGCCACCAACCCTGGGTTATTGACTTATATGTAAACAGGAGCACTGTTCTAAGCGCCACTTCACGCTCACCACTTGACCAGACTACCACAAGTTTTTCACTGTCAGGTATTGCCGGAGATTGTTTTTCCATAATCATTTTATTTAACTGTACGAATAGCTAATTTACAATTTTTACTTCGCTAAAAAAACTAAATGCCGTAAAGTGTGTATTATCTTTTATGTTCAGCTATTGCTTAAAACCAACAAGGTCGACATCAAAAATCAGTACAGACCATTTGGGAATATCTGCTAATTCATCTGAATTACTAAATCTTGCGTCAGAACTGTACGCGAGATGTGACGGAATAAAAATAGTAGCCTTTCCTCCGGGCCGCATTTTCTGTAATCCAATCTGAAATCCTTTAACAAATTTATCCACCCTGGTTTCATAGATGTTATCTTCATGGGTATTATCAAAGACATTATCGTTGGTTAAATATCCCTTATACATTATCTGAACTGTAGTATAGTAATAAGGATGCATCCCTTCGCCTTCTTCGTGCATAACATAGTAAATGCCGGATGCATCTTTCTGAGCATTGGTAATGTTGTGTGAATCCAGATAGTCCTGTATCTCCTGGTCGTCCATTCGGCTGTGATCCTTATCGCATGCGGCAAACATGAGTGTTGCCAGTAAAATCAATAGATAGTTTAATTTCATCTGTTTAAATTTTCTTCTGTTTTTAAAAATCAAAGATATTAAAAAGACGCATAACTCAGGAATTTGATACATAATTTGACAGATTCATGCATCACTGTTCACATCGGCGTTTTTTATTATCTTTAGAGTTAGAATTCAGGATTCACAATTCCTGATCAGAATTAACGATAACTCAAAATAATATAATATGAAAAGAATAGTAACAGGTTTTCTTCTATGTGCGATTTTTGTGGCTGGCGCAGCCCAGAATAAAACGGATATCAGCCTGAGTAAAAAAGGGAGCGGTGAACAGTTTAAAGAGATTGTATCTCCAACTGGTGATATGTATAAACTGGTGGAACACCACGGACCTGCCGTTGAAAATGAATGGATTGGACTAAGGCTCTACTTTGATTATAAATGCGCGATAGACGTATACAATAAAACCCGTCCGGGACTCGAGCTTGCTGAAGCCGGATGGTATCCGACACCGGAACAGCAGAAGGAAGGCTGGGGTGCGGATCAGTACAAAGTAGGACAAACAGTTGGTCTCGGTGGTGTACGCCTTTGGGATGGGGAAAAAGAGCTGTTTCTGAACCCTGTTAAAGATCGCATTGCCCGCGTTAGAAAGGAGGCCGATTTTTCACAAATGGAGATGCTTTCTGAAGGAATACCCTATAAAGGTGATTCTGTAGATATCCTGATCAGGGTAACTGTATTCTCCGGTTTCAGAGAGGCCAAAGTGGAAGCTTTTGCATTATGCGATAAACCGGTAGAATTTCTGACCGGTATCAACTACTTTCCTACAACAAAAACAGCAAAGGGTGAAAATTATATCTGTACCTGGGGTATGCATCCCGAAGATGTGGCTGCATATCAGCTTAATATCGGTGGGGCCATCATTTATAATCCGGACGATTATTCCAGCATTAGCAAGGCAGAAAAACAGTATATGCTGATATCAAAACCCACAAAATACCTTGCAACCTGGGTGACCTCTGCCTGTGAAAAGGAAAAGGATTTTAAAACGATGGATCAGTTTGTGGAATATGTTAAAGAAAAAGCAAAATAAATGTGGGATACATATTAATATCCACACAATAAAACAAAAAAAGGAGCTGCATTTCTGTAGCTCCTTTTTCTTTAATATTATAATCGTATTAATCGATTTTAATTGTTTTACTTAACAGTACCGGAGTCCCTTTGCTGGATGAGAACCGGGCATTGACCGTAACAGATGGCGGAAATCCGTTCACTTCATAATAAGTAACCGAGGCTACATTATTTTTAGTCACAATCTCCTTCAGGTTTGGATTCTCATACAATCTTCCGTCTGCTGGTATCAGCTGACCCACTGTAAATGTAACCTTAGGTACGGTCTTTCCGAATTTATCCTCTACTTTGGCAAAAACGGTATATTTACCCTTGTACCTTCTCTGGTCATCAGCCCAGACCTTTAATTCGGGCATGGTTAATTGGGTATGCTCCTGATCATCGGCATAATCCTGTGAACCGGTACCTAAAAAGTCACTTTTGTAAGGCATTTCAGCCATTACGCGACCCGAACGGTAATACTTTTTACTGATGCCATCCTTTTTACTGTTTTTGTAGGACCAGTCGATATAAGGTGACTTCCCATCTCCATAATACTGATGTGCAATCCCCTCACGTTTACCATTTACATAGTTAAATTCTGCCTGCAAATTGCCATTCTGGTAGTAAGACCATTGTCTTCCGTGTTTAACCCAGGTCTCTTTGCCATCTTTCATGACTTTTTTAATCTCAACCTTCTCTCTTACAGATTTACCGTCCGGATAGTAGTTGGTATGAATCTTAAAGGTATCGTTATCACTCTCTCCTCCAGCTTCACCCGATTGTTCCGATTTATCATTACTACCGGTCTTCGGTAAAAACTGACATGAAACTGCTGTGAATACTGTAATTAATACAAGTAGTAGCGCTTTTGTAAACTTCATAATTCCTTATCTTTATTAAATTATTGATCTCTGAAACGTTCTGTATTTGTTCTGTCTCCCATTTTAAAATAAGCTGCATAGAGCAGTTTTTTCAAATTAGGATCTTCCTTCTGTGCATAGGCTTTCTCAAGGTAACCGACAGCTTTTTTGTAATAATCATCCAGAATAACTTTGCATTTTTTCTGATAATTACTCCATTGTACCCTGTCCGGGTTATCTATTTTCTTATAGCTTGCTTCTTCTCTATCCAGTTTTGATTTACCAACCTGGTAATAGTAGTTCCCCATGAATACATTGGCAGATAAATCATCCGGATCTTTTTCGAGGATCTGCTCATAAACGGCTTTTGCCTCGTTTATCTTCTTATTCTTCTGTAACGAAACGGCATTAAGGCGCATCAGCTTCTGATTATCCGGCGCATTTTTCAACAGTTCTGATGTTAACTTTTCAAGTTCCGGATACTTTTTAGCATTATAGTAAACATATGCCAGCTTTTCGCCATAATCCTGCGACATGGAAGGTAAAACCTCCATGGCTTTTGTATACGTCTTTATCTGACAATCCACATCATCCTGATCACGACAAATGTCGCCCAAAAGATTAAAAACCTCACTGTCATCAACACCCCTTTCGATGGAAGTCTGAAAATAGCCCTTGGCTTCATTATCCTTTCCAACAGCCTTGGCACATATTCCTGCATAGGAATAAAGCAACGGTGTTGCAGCGTTATCTTCATCCATGGCAATGGCCTGTTTAAACTCTGCCAATGCTTCTTCGTTCTGGGTCTGGTTCATGTAGGCCACACCTTTCTTCAGATGTTCATCTAAGGTCTGGGCGTTTATGCTGAAAGACAACAAGCCTGTTAATAAAGTCAATAATGCAATTCTAGTTCTCATGATTTTAATTTTTAACAAAAATATCAGTTACCTGATTAATAAACAAATTATAATTTTATATACATCCCTCATTAATAGGTATGTCAAATCAGATATCGTTCTATCCGCAATTATAAAATCAAATACTGTACCAAAAATCATCTTTGCTCTGTTAACACACAAAATCTTAAATTATTTGAACAGACAAAACAAAAATAATCCATTATGTTGAAAAACATATCTGCTGTAATGCTTTTATATTCAACCTTTCAGAAAAATCTGCAGACGCATATCAATAATTAACTTAGCGTACAATGTACGTTAAGTATAAAACAGATATATTTGCATCCAGAATTGAACAGTTTTGAAGCTTCTCTCCCATATATCGGTTGATTGTGTCATCCTTGGTTTCGATGGATCAAAGTTACATGTTCTGCTGGCTGAGCGGGATATTTTACCGCATGAAGATCCCGGAAAGCTTTCGGGTAAATACAAATTACCGGGAGATATGATCGGTAATGATGAAAGTCCACAGGATACAGCTTTCAGGGTTTTAAATAATTATACCGGCAGGGACAGGCTGTTTTTAAAACAGTTTGAAGTTTTTGGAACGCCGGGCAGGATAAAGTCACCAAACGATTTGATGTGGCTGCAGCATACCACATCCATGGAGATTGACCGTGTAATTACACTGGCTTATTTGTCGCTTGTAAAAATAGACCAGAGTGAACCAAAAGATGTGGCAGAAAACCTCCATTGGATTCCGGTGGATCACCTGCCCCATCTGATATTCGACCATGATGCTATCATTAAGAGGGCTTTTGAGGAGGTTCAGCGTGAATTGCGAACCGATCCGGTCGGCTTTGAACTCCTGCCTAAAAAATTCACTATACGGCAATTGCAGCAACTCTACGAGATTGTTTTTGAGCGGGAACTCGACAGCCGGAATTTCAGAAAAAAGATTCGGAATCTTAAATATATTGTACCACTGGAGGAAAAAGAGACTGGTGTGAGTCATAAACCGGCACAACTCTTCCGGTTCGACCCGAAATTATTTAATAAACACAAAAAAGACATTGGATTTTTTATTTAAACAACATGCATTTATTAGGATTTGATATTGGAAGTTCATCGGTTAAAGTCTCGCTTATTGACGGCGAAAGCGGCAATTGTGTTGCTAGCTCGTTTTACCCGAAACAGGAGATGGTGATTATTGCCAAACAGCCCGGATGGGCCGAACAGAAACCGGAACAATGGTGGGAGAACCTGAAACTGGCTCTGAGAGATGTGATGCAGACCAGTGGTGTTGATCCGAAAACTATTAATTCCATCGGTATTTCTTATCAGATGCATGGATTAGTGTTGGTGGATAAGAATCAAAATGTGCTCCGCCCATCTATTATATGGTGCGACAGCCGTGCTGCAGGCATCGGTGACAGAGCATTTGAAGAATTGGGTGCAGAAGAGTGTTTGTCGTGTTACCTGAACTCACCGGGTAATTTTACCGCTTCGAAATTAAAATGGGTCAAATCCAACGAGCCGGAACTGTATAAGCGCATTTACAAAATGATGCTCCCGGGCGATTACATTGCCATGAAACTCTCGGGCATCATCAACACCACAGCGAGTGGCTTATCCGAAGGGATTTTGTGGGATTTTAAAGAAAATAAAGTGGCTTTTGCCCTACTGGATCATTATGGTATTGACCCGGATTTCATACCCGATATCGTTCCAACTTTTTCGGTTCAAAGCACCGTTTCAGAAAGAGCAGCCAAGGAACTTGGCCTGATTCCCGGAATAAAAATCGGTTACCGTGCCGGTGATCAGCCCAACAACGCCCTCTCGTTAAACGTGCTGAATCCGGGCGAGATTGCCACAACAGCAGGTACTTCGGGCGTCGTTTACGGAGTCAGCGATGAAGTGAAATACGATGCGTTATCAAGGGTAAATACCTTTGCGCACGTCAATCATTCCGAAGAACAGAACAGACTAGGCGTATTATTATGCATCAATGGAACAGGTATCCTGAATGCGTGGCTGAACAAGAACACAGGCAACAAGGCATATTCATACGAAGAAATGAATCACATGGCTGCATCGGTTCCCATCGGGTCTGATGGTGTTGTAATTCTGCCCTTCGGCAACGGAGCGGAACGTGTTCTGCATAATAAAGATACAGGTGCTCAGATTTCGGGTCTGAACTTTAACCGTCATACCAGTGCCCATTTATTCCGTGCCGCACAGGAAGGCATCGTGTTCTCGTTTATGTACGGAATGGAAATTATGCAACAAATTGGTATTGAAGCCAAAGTGATCAGAGCCGGAAAAGCCAACATGTTCCTGAGTCCTTTGTTCCGTAACACGCTGGCAGGCATATCAGGTGCAGCCATAGAACTTTATAACACAGATGGCTCCATCGGTGCTGCCCGGGGAGCCGGAATCGGTTCAGGGTATTTTAAAGATGCGTCAGAAGCATTTAACAACCTGACAAAACTGGAGACAATTGAGCCCGATACAGCCAACAAAGAAGCTTACATCACGGCTTACTACAACTGGAAATCAATATTATCACAAAAATTATAACTCAAAAAATAAAAAATCATGACAGTATTTAAAGGTAACAAAGCGTATTTCCCGGGCATCAACAAAATTAAGTATGAAGGTCCGGATTCAAAAAATCCTATGGCATTTAAATGGTATAATGCCGACCGCGTTGTAGGTGGAAAAACCATGAAAGAGTACCTGCGGTTTGCAGTGGCTTACTGGCATACCTTCTGTGGTGACGGTGGAGATCCGTTTGGTCCCGGAACACAAATTTTCCCCTGGGTTGGCGCATCTGATCCGATGGAAGCAGCCAAAAACAAAATGGATGCTGCATTTGAGTTTATCACCAAACTGGGCGCAGAATTCTACTGTTTTCACGATACCGATGTGGTAGGTGATGGTTCGGTATTTGAAATTGAACAGCGCCTGGCAAAGATGATTGATTTTGCCAAAGAACGTCAGGAAGCCACGGGTGTTAAACTGTTATGGGGAACTGCGAACGTATTTTCAAATCCCCGGTATATGAACGGTGCCTCAACAAACCCGGATTTTAATGTGCTGGCAAACGCTGCTGTTCAGGTTAAAAATGCCATTGATGCTACGATTGCCCTGGGTGGGACCGGTTATGTTTTCTGGGGTGGCCGCGAAGGTTATATGAGCCTGTTGAACACCAACACTAAACGGGAGCTGGATCATCTTGGTCAGTTTTTAACTATTGCCAAAGATTATGGCCGTAAACAAGGATTTAAAGGCACATTCCTGATTGAACCCAAACCGATGGAACCAACCAAACACCAGTATGATTTTGATACACAGACCGTCCTTGGGTTTCTGGCTAAAAACGGCTTAAGCAACGATTTTAAAATGAACATCGAAGTAAACCATGCCACCCTGGCTGGCCACACCTTTGCACACGAACTGCGTATGGCTGCCGATGCAGGCATGTTAGGATCTATCGATGCCAACAAAGGCGATTACCAGAACGGATGGGATACCGACGAATTCCCGACCAACATTTATGAAACCACAGAAGCAATGCTGGAAATCATCAGCGCCGGCGGTTTTACACATGGTGGTATTAACTTCGATGCAAAGATGCGCCGTAATTCAACAGATGCCGAAGACCGGTTCATCGCACACATCAGTGGGATGGATACATTTGCCCGTTCACTGCTTATCGCTGATAAAATTCTGAAGGAATCAGATTATCTGAAACTGAGAAAAGAACGTTATGCGTCTTACGATTCAGGGAAAGGTGCCGATTTTGAAGCAGGTAAACTGTCTCTTGAAGACCTGAATGCCATTGCTAAAGAAGTAGGTGAACCCAAACAGCTCAGCGGGAAACAGGAAATGTTTGAGCAACTGATTAATATGTATATCTAATAGATTGAGGCTGTAACAAAAAATATTACGTATCCCACTCCAAACCTCTCCTGAAAGAGAGGCTTAAAGTCCCCTTTAGGGGATTTAGGGGTAATCAGCTTCAACTGCTAATCTTTAACAACTAATCTGAAAATTATGAACAAATCTCAAGGGAATACAAGCTTTGTCTTTGCGATCACACTGGTTGCAACACTTGGCGGTCTTTTATTCGGTTATGACACCGCGGTGATATCCGGTGCAGAGAAATCGGTCCAGGCCTTTCTGATCACCAGTCAGGGATTGAGTTCCTGGATTCATGGAGCAACCATATCCAGTGCACTCATTGGATGTATCATTGGTGGAGCCATTTCCGGGCTTCTTGCATCCCGCTTCGGACGTAAGAAATCGCTGATGATTGCCTCTGTATTGTTTTTTATTTCTGCACTGGGATCCGGTTACCCGGAAGCATTCTTTTTCAAAAAGGGTGTGGCAACGATGGGGCTGCTCTATATGTTCAACTTTTACCGCATTATTGGTGGTATTGGCGTAGGTCTGGCTTCGGCCATCTCTCCAATGTATATTGGCGAAATTGCACCTGCGAACATCCGTGGAAGACTGGTTTCCTTTAACCAGTTTGCAATCATCTTCGGGATGCTGGTTGTTTATTTCGTAAACTGGGGTATTGCAAAGGGCCAGACAATTGACTGGATCAACTCTACCGGATGGCGTTATATGTTTTTATCTGAAGCCATTCCAGCAGGCCTATTCGGCATTTTGTTATTCATGGTTCCCGAAACACCACGTTACCTGGCGTTGAGCCATAATGATGAAAAAGCATTGCAAATCCTTGAACGCATCAACGGAAAGGAAAAAGCAAAGGCAATTTTTAAGGACATTAAAAGCACTGTTGAAAAATCTTCTGCCAAACTCTTTTCTTACGGTAAGATTGTAATCCTTATTGGTATTCTGCTATCAGTCTTTCAGCAGTTTGTAGGCATCAACGTAGCGCTTTATTACGCACCACGTATATTCGAAAGTATGGGCGCCGGAAAAGATGCTTCAATGCTTCAAACGGTTGTTATGGGGCTCGTAAATGTCATTTTCACCGTCATTGCTATCGTTACTGTTGATAAATGGGGACGTAAACCCCTGCTGATGGTTGGTTCAGTCGGTATGGCTATCGGTATGTTTGCCATCAGCGGACTGGCCTTTGCTGAGGTTATTGGCATCGGAACACTGATCTTTATTATAGTGTACACGGCTTCGTTTATGATGTCATGGGGACCAATCACCTGGGTACTGATCTCGGAGATCTTTCCGAATAAAGTCCGCGGAAAAGCAGTAGCCATTGCGGTGGCCGCACAATGGACGGCCAACTACCTGATATCTTCCACCTACCCTGCCATGATGGAATTCAGCAGTGGCATGACCTATGCGTTTTATGGTACAATGAGCGTACTTTCACTGATTTTCGTCTGGAAAATGGTTCCCGAAACCAAAGGCAAAACGCTTGAAGATATGGAACATTTATGGAAGAAAAAATAACATTTTAAAAAGCAACGAGGGCTTCACAGACGTGAGGCCCTTCCTTGTATAAAAATCACTTAAGAAAAAATCCACTGGAATTGTAATGTTGATATTACATTTGTCATTTATATTCTTTCTATTAATTCTGTTTTTAGCCAATTAAAGGCTTCACCCTGATTGTATTTAATCTCCGTTCTCAAAAGACCTTCAATATCTCCTATAAATTCAGGGCTTTTTTCCTTTTCTTCAATGTTTATTAAAAATTCCTTTTTGCTTGGTGGTTTTTTACCTGTTACTAACTGTGTATACTTACTGAAACAGGAAATAACTTGGTCATAGTCCAACCTAATATTTTGTCTTGAATAATCTAAATCAAATAAATCTCGCCCTTTGCTTCTCTGGTATAATGCCCTGAGTTTAGTTCCTAAAAGTTCGTTTATGTTGTATGTTTTTATTTGTGCTTTACCAGAAAACCATTCATTTTCAACTTCAAACGGATAATCTACCCAGTCAAGTACATTAAAATGTTCTTTACAATTGATTTCAAGCTTAAGTCGCATTCTTATTTCTTCATATTCTGATGTGAAACGATACAATGCTTTGATTCCATGCCCTCTGTTTTCCGTCTGTCTGTCTTCTTTAAAAAAAGTAATTACTTCTCCTAACCGTTCCATAATAGGTTTGATGGGACCCGGTTTTATCTGCACAAGATCAATATCTTCAGAATAACGGGGAGCCGGCTTAAGGTATAACTTGTGTAGTGCCGTCCCTCCTCTGAATGCAAGATTCTCTCTGAGGAACTCATCTGAGAAGATATCAACCAAAGCTCTGGATATGATTAAATCCTGTTCAACTTGTGCAAACTCTTTCCACGGAGCATATTGTTGCCATTTTGCTATATATGGTTTGGGTATCATAGATCCCTCTCTAATGTGGTATTAATAACGACTTTCCACCTGTTGTTTACAGCTCCTGGTTTTTCATTTGATTTTGGGCTCAGCAAAACCGGAAAAAAACTTGTTTTTTTTAGATCCATGAATATTAATTCCTGAAGGTCTTTCATAATCCCAAGTTCTTCCAACAAAAAACCAAATCTTTGTAATGTACTTTTATTGGGATACCACTTTAAAAGTTCGACCAAATCCGATTCATTTAATTCTTCTGACAATTCTTCAATATTTGCAAGTATCCTGTTAATTCCACCTAACTTTGTTTGATAATGAATTAAATCAACAATTGTCAGGGCAGGATTTGATACTTTATAAGTGCCGGCATCAGATTTTTTGGTTTGTATACTTCTATCGGCTGAATTAGTTGTTGTAAAAAATCGAATATCAATATTGTTTTTTGAAATATCTTTAAATTTAGGCCCTTCGGTTACAACATAATCTCTTTGAACTTGCTGATGTCCGGCCCCATGAAATTTTGCTGCGGAAAAAAGAGCTATATAGTAGTTCCGGTCTAAATACCTGAAAAGTTTCTCGCAATAAAGCTGAATTGGCAGTTTTTGTATAGAAGAAAAGCGGGGAGGAATAATTAAATAAAATCCCTTTCTAAGATTAATAATCTCTCCCTTTTCTGCCAGCCTCAGCAATTCAAATTTTAATGAAGTGCTGTTGCCATCAGTTTCCCTTGCTATTTCTTCAAGCGAAAAGGAATAATCTTCTACTGATAATAAGTATTTGATATATTCTTTTGCATTCACTTTAGTAATTTTTTGATAAAAGTAGCGAAAAATGATACTTTTCTCAAATTATTACTAAAGATTTTAGGAAAAAGTCAAATATTTATCTTTTATAAGACAGAGGTTTTACTGTTTATTTGATAAAAAAAGAACTTATTCTGAACAGTTCACTGCCCAAAATAAGTTCTTCATTAAAATGTTGTGTGTATTTCTACCCTATAAAAATACCGATGGAATGCGTTGCCCAGTCTACAAGTGACGAGAAATAAATTCCGAAGATCAGGGTTGGTATGGCCAATGCAATAACAACAGCAACAGAGACAGGGGAAAACCTTACTTTATCCGTTACCGCATCACTTTGACGCAGATACATGTTGCGAACCACTTTCATGTAGTAGTACAACGACACCACACTGTTCAGAATACCGATTACAGCAAGCCAGAGATAGCCGCCTTTAATCACAGCCGTGAATACATAGAACTTACCTATAAATCCGGCTGTAGGTGGTAAACCGGTTAATGAAACCAGGAAGATGGTCATACAAACTCCAATAACAGGATACTTATGCCCCAATCCTGCATAATCTGACATATGCTCTGATCCTGTTTTATCCGCAATAATCTGCACAACGAAGAAAGCTCCCAGATTCATGATCATATAGAACACAAAATAGATCATCACTGCAGATACACCTGTGTTATTCATGACGGAAACTGCCATTAAAAGGTAGCCTGCATGTGCAATACTGGAATAAGCCAGCATGCGTTTCATATTATCCTGCCATAATGCCACAAGATTACCCAGTGTCATGGTTAAAATGGATAACACTGCAATGACCGCATGCCAGTCGAAGTTTCCAATCAGATGCCAGCTTTCAGACACAAAAGATGCATCAACAAACGCTGTTTTAAAGAAGCGCAGCATTACGGCAAAACCCGCAGCTTTTGATGCTACAGATAAATACGCAGTAATGGTTATCGGTGCTCCCTCGTACACATCCGGAGTCCAGAAATGAAAAGGTACGGCAGATATTTTATACCCGAAACCTGCAATAATCATGATTCCGGCTACGATTACCGGTACTGTATTAAGATTTCCGGAAATAAGCTGCTGATTGATATCAAATAAATTAAGACTTCCTGCCAGTCCGAAAAGTATAGATATTCCATAAAGCATGATTGCTGACGATACTGCACCAAAAATCACATACTTTAGTGAAGCTTCAGATGCACGTCGTATTTCTCTGGTATAACCCGCAAGGATATAGGAACTGATACTCATGATCTCGATCGACAGATAAATCATGATGAGATTGGCAGATCCCACCAGCAGAAACATACCAAACACCATACCCAGAATCAACGTGAAATATTCACCCAGTCTTGAGTTTTTAGGATCAAGTTCCTTCGACAGGAACGAGAAAATCATCACGATGATCGTGGTAATGAGAATAATCAGTTTCATGAAAATTCCAAAGGAATCAATGACCAGCAGACTTCGGAATGTCTTAATTTCTGCACCCGATTGCTGTAATAGATAATAGCCTGTTACCACAAGAACAGCAAGGGCAAAATAGCCTGCAATTTGTTTGGGTTTCTTAAAAATCAGATCCAGAAGTATGGCCAGAATGATGCCGACAGTCAGTGTTGTTTCCGGTTTAAAGAAACTTACACTTTTTATCAGTTCAGACGTTATAGAAGATATATCTGTCATCTTGTATTCAGTATTTGGTAAAATCTAAGTTGTTTTTAAAGACCTCCGATGAAAACAAACGGCTTCATGAAGTCGATAAAGTGATTTACTGAACCTGTAATTAAGTTAAGCACAGGCATTGGATAAATTCCAAGGAAAATAACAACAATAGCCAGCGGGATCAGTGCCACCAGTTCCCGTGCATTAATGTCATCCGTTTTATACGTTTTTCCTGACGGATCCCATGGACCTTTCCATTTCTCAGGCAGTTCCCCAAAGAATATTTTCTGTAATGCCCACAACATATATCCGGCTCCCAGAATGATACTTAAACCTGATATTACGGTAAGGATCGGGAATGACCTGAAGGCGCCCAGAAATACAAGTACCTCAGATACAAAGCCGCTTAATCCAGGCAACCCGATGGCAGCAAAGAATGCAATGGCCATCACGCCTGTGTAAACCGGCATCTTTTTGGCCAGACCGCCAAAATCGTCCAGTCCGCGTGTATGTGCCCGGTCGTAGATTACACCTACAATCATAAAGAGCATGGCAGTAATCACACCATGGTTAAACATCTGGAAGATGGCACCTACCGTTCCTTCTGGACGCATGGAAGCTAATCCGAGGATAACCAGACCCATGTGACTTACGGAAGAGTAAGCAATCAGTTTCTTGAAGTCCCGTTTTCCAACTTTATGCTGCCCCAGAGCACACAATGCGCCATATACAATACTGATCATACCGATCCAGGCTATCAGATTCTGGAAATAGCCAAAGGCATCGGGAAAGATCGGGAAGGCAATCCGGATCATACCGTAAGCACCCATCTTTAATAGTACCCCGGCTAATATCACTGAAATAGGCGTTGGTGCCTCAACATGGGCGTCAGGCAACCAGGTATGGAACGGGAATATCGGTACCTTGATGGCAAATCCGATAAACAGTCCCATGAATGCTATATACCTAATGGTCGTCGCAGTGCCTCCGAATATCGATCCGGCTTTAAATACTTCCGGATTCATCATGGTAATAATATCAAAGGTACCGGTGCTCTGATACAGACCAATCATCACCAGTAACATGAAAACACTACCAACCAGTGTATAGATGAAGAACTTGATCGCCGCATATTCTTTACGCGGTCCGCCCCATATTCCTATCAGGAAGTACATGGGCAACAACATCAGTTCCCAGAAGATGTAGAACAGGAAGAAATCCAGTGCGCAGAAAACACCCATCATACCCAGATCGAGCAGAAGGTACATGGCAAAGTATCCCTTCACAGCCTTTTTTATGTTAAACGACGGGAATATAGCCACAAAAGATATCAGTGCTGTCAGCAATACCATCGGGACACTCACACCGTCTATCCCCATATAATAATTGATATTCAGATCACCAATTAGCGGGAAACTGGCACGAATCCAGCTTAATTTCTCCACAAACTGAAATGAAGCGGCATCATTTATACCCATCTTGGCGGAGTCGAAGTTGACGTAAATGATAACGGCTAAAATCAACTGAATAAACGTAATGGCAGCACTCGTCCATTTAATCAGTTTCGACGATAATTCTATTCCTTTCTCATCTTTTCCTTTAGGAATAAAAAGGATAATTAGAATCCCCAGAACCGGAAGGAAAGTTATCCATGATAAAATCGGAAAATTGAATGTCCCTTGCATATAAGTAATTTTTAGAATCTGTTAGCTAAATAAAAAAGTAAACCAAAATTAATACGCCCATTAGCACAAATACAATGTAGGCCTGAACCTTACCGGTCTGAAGTTTTTTAATCAGACGACCGGCATAACCCGTTGCATTTGCCACCAGGTTTACAATGCCGTCAACAACATAGTTGTCAAATAGTCCGGTTAGAAAACTGAAACCGCGTGTCAGCCATGAGCTGGCGTTGACAATACCGTCAACAATATTTTTATCGAACCATGAAAAAGCTTTCGATAAACCCATTGTGCCTCCAATAATGGTGGCATTGTATAATTCATCGAAATACCATTTGTTGTACAGAAATTTGTGAACTGGTTTATACCTCCGTTCCAGATTATCTGCACTGATGTATTTAAACTGGTAAATCAGATAAGCCAGTAATATTCCGATACCGGCGGTTAAAATAGAAATGATCATTGCCAGTACATGCAAATGATGCGTTTCTTCCTGTAAAAGGGTTACTGTGCCTGCATGCGCTGCAGTGGCTTCATGCATCTGATGTCCGGTCTCTTCTGTCTCTACCTCATGTCCTGTGGAATGTACAGCTTCTGCTTCATGATGCTCCTCAGGAATCAGAAAGCTGAACTGGTATTCAGCCGGAACAACGGTTGCAGGCTGTTCAATTTTCTTTTCGAACCAACCCTGCGAAGCGTTAAACGGATTGGGTGAATATATGAACCAAAACGACAGAAAGGCCAGAATGACAAGTGGTGTGACAATGCGCCAGTTATTTTCTTTAACCTTTGTCGCCACTTCGGTTTTGTGCTCACCATGAAAGGCCAGAATGGTTAAACGGAACATGTAGAATGCGGTCATGCCAGCTGCGGCAAATCCCAGAAAAGGAATGATCCAGTGCCATCCGCCACTCAGTTTGGCATATGCCAGCGTCCCTGCGAGGATGCCGTCCTTACTCAGAAATCCGGAGGTAAATGGTATACCTGAAAGTGCCAGGGTGACGACCATAAATGTACGGTAGGTCCATGGCATATTTTTACGCAGGCCTCCCATATTATTGATGTCCTGTGGATCGGTATGATGATCGTGCATATGATGCATGGATTCGTGCATGGCATGAATCACAGATCCGGCAGCAAGGAATAGTGCTGCCTTAAACCAGGCATGCGTCACCAGATGAAAGAATCCGTTGGTGTATCCACCTGTTCCCAGCGACATAATCATGTATCCCAGCTGGCTGATGGTGGAATAGGCTAATATCTTTTTAAAATCGGTCTGAACCAGTGCGATCGTCGCCGGCATAAATGCTGTGATGGCCCCGATAACTGCAATAACAGTCAATGCATCGGCAGTGAACATCACAAAGGCTTTGGATACCAGGTAAACGCCTGCAGCTACCATTGTTGCCGCATGGATCAATGCAGATACAGGAGTCGGACCTTCCATGGCATCAGGCAACCAGACATGCAACGGAAACTGAGCTGATTTACCAACTGCTCCCATAAATATACAGATGCCTGCAATGGTCAGCATGGTAGGATTATCAAACGGAAGATGACCGGAAGCGATACCTGAAAAAATATCTTCGAACATGAACGAATGATAGGTAAAGAACAGGATCATAATCCCGGCAAAAAACCCAAGGTCACCGATGCGGTTCGTAATAAATGCCTTTTTGCTTGCATTGGAAGCAGAATCTTTTTCATACCAGAAACCGATCAGCAGATAGGAACTGATACCAACGAGTTCCCAGAAGATATACATCATCAGGAAGTTGTTTGAAATCACGATTCCAAGCATAGAGAAGGTAAACAGCCCGAGGTAGGCATAAAACTTCGGATAGCGTCTGTCCCCTTTCATGTAAACTGTTGAAAACAGATGCACCAGAAAACTGATCAGGGTGACCACCATAAGCATGATGGCCGCAATGTTGTCAATACCAATACCAATATCGAATTTCAGTTGTCCCAGGTTGAACCACTCAAACCGGTTCTGAACCGTAGTGATATCAGCATATTTAAACAGCTTGTTGAAAGCCAGCGTAAAAGCCAGAATCATGTCTATTCCAAGAATAGTTGTTCCAACAATACCACTCTTACGTCCCAACCGGTCGCCGAAGAAAATGTTGATGATAAAACTCAACATTGGAACCAGAAGCACTAAAACGCTAAAAAACAGCAATATATCTTGTGTCATAACTGAGATCTTCTTTTAAATATTACTATTCTTTTAAATCATCTACTTCATCCACATTCACGTGTTTGAAGTGTTGGTAAATATTCAGAATAATGGCCAGTGCAATGGCAGCTTCCGTAGCCGCAAGAATGATGACAAATATGGCAGCGACATGTCCTTCGATGTTCATCCCGCCAAACTTTGCAAAGGCGATAAAGTTTATGTTGGCCGCATTCAGTATCAATTCAATTCCCATTAATACCAGAATGGCATGCTTTCGTGTAATGATGCCATACAGCCCGATAGCGAATAATATCGCACTGACAACCAGATAATGAACTAATCCTATATGCATAATATTACTTTTTTTTACGTGCTATAAGTGCTGCACCAACAATGGCAAGCAGCAACAACATTGAAGCAGCTTCGAATGCCAGCAGGTAGTTGGTCAGTAACTCGTTTCCTATTTGTGTAACTGTTGAATCCACCTCTTTTGATGCGACCATATGCCAGTTTGTTGTTGCAGCCATATAGATCAGCGATCCTGCTATGAGGATGGCCAGAATACCGGCTGCTGTAACCTGTACCTTTCCAAGCGTGCCCGACTTAACATCTATTCCTGTTATACGTGAGGTCAGAACCACACCAAAAATGATGAGCACAAGGATACCACCAATGTATAGCATCAACTGTGTGATCGCCAGAAAATCAGCGGTTAGCAACACATATAAACCTGCCACCCCAAAAAGGGTAAACAGCAGGGCAAATGCCGAATACATAATATTTTTAGACAATACAACTACCACGCTGAACCCTATGGTCAGGGCAGCTAAAAAGTAGAAGGCTATAGTTACTAAATCCATATACTGTATATCTTGATCTGTTATTTGTCGTCTTCTTTCGGACTATCCTTTTTGGCAGCCGCCGCGGCAGCAGCTTCGGCAGCCTGTTTTTGCTGATACTCAGCAAGCAACCGCTTTTTCTCTTCAATCTGCTCCGGTGTCAGGGTGTGAAACTGATACACCAGCTTATCTCTGTTGTATTCCGAGTATTCAAATTCCTTTGTATGCGTGACTGCATCGGTTGGACAGGCTTGTGTACAAAGTCCGCAAAAGCAGCATTTGGCAAAATCAATTTCATATTTTTCAAGCCATAATTTGCGCTCTTTACCGGTGTGGTAGTAATCCTTATTCGGATCATCCGGGGATGCCTTTATGGTTTCGATGGTAATGCAGTTTACCGGACAGGCTGTTGCACATAGCGTACAGCCTGTACAACGGCTCATTTCCAATGTCAGGCGATTGCGTGCACCATCAGGAATCGGAAAACGTTCATTTGGATATTGAATGGTCACTTTTTTGGCAAAAATATGCTTCCAGGTAATCGTCATCCCCTGAAATGCTGTAGCTAAGCCTGACCAGATTGTTTTAAAATATGCCATTATAAAATCCTATTTCAACATTACGAATAAACTAATTGCAAAAAAGCAGACAAAAGCTGCAGGCAACAGTACTTTCCATCCTAAATACATCAGCTGGTCCACCCTGAAACGGGGCAATGTCCAGCGAATCCATATCTGAACCAATACAATTGAAAAACCTTTAAGGATAAACCAGAATGCTCCCCAGACCGGTCCCTGCATAAAATCTCCGAACGGAGAGTTCCATCCCCCGAGAAACACAGTGGTAAGAATAGCCGCAACAACAAACATGTTGGCATATTCTGCAAAGAAGAACATGGCAAATTTAATCCCACTGTACTCAGTATGGAAACCGGCCACCAATTCAGATTCACCCTCGGGAATATCGAAAGGTACGCGGTTGGTTTCTGCCAGTGATGATATAAAATAGGTTATAAAAAGAATCACGGTAAACGGAAAGATGATCCATTTGGCTGCTGATCCCGGTCCTCCGAAAATATACCAGTTCCAGAACCATCCGGACTGCATGGTACTGATTTGCTGCAGATCCATGCTCGATGTCAGCACCACCACAGATAAAACAGCGATAGCTGCAGGTACTTCGTAGCTGATCAGCTGAGCCACAGAACGCATTGCCCCCATCAGGGAGTATTTGTTGTTTGATGCCCAGCCTCCCATAACAATACCTAGCGCGCTGATGGAACCTACAGCAAAAATGTAGAACAGCCCGAGATTGATGCTCGCCGGTGTATACGCCTGACTGAACGGGATAACCGCAAATGCCGAATATGCACCGGTAAAAATGATGAATGGTGCGGCATTATACAACAGTTTATTCGCCCTGTCGGGAGTAATATCTTCCTTTTGCAATAACTTGATAACCTCAGCAACAGGCTGTAAAATTCCCCATGGTCCGGTTCTCATCGGACCCAAACGCTCCTGAATCCATGCTGATACCTTCAGCTCAGCCAGAATAGCAACCAGCGCATAAATAAGTACAAACCCCAGTGGAAGAAGAATTGCAAAAGTGACCGCCCAGCCGTTTACACCGCCGAATAGATCATATAGAAAGTTTGAATTGTCCATTTATATAATGATTCAATTTATATTATCTGTCAACTTCACCCAGAACAATGTCGATACTACCCAGAATAAGGATCAGATCGGCAAACATATACCCTTTTGAAATTTCAGGTAACACCGATAGATTCACAAAACTGGTTCCGCGCGCCTTAAGACGTTCCGGCTTATCTGTACCGTTACTAACGATATAAAAACCAAGATCCCCTTTGGGATTTTCAGCCCGCATATACACTTCCCCGGCCGGTGGCTTTATTCTTTTCTTCACGGCTTCCTGAACATCACCCTCCATTGGCATCTGTTCCAGTGCCTGTTCAATGATCCGGCACGATTCCTCCATCTCACGAACCCTGACGATATTCCTGTTCCAGCAGTCACCTACTGTACCTATTTCGTTGGATCCAACAGGGATATCGAAATCAAACCTGTCGTAAATGGAATACGGTTCATCTTTTCTAAGGTCATATTTTACACCTGAACCGCGTAAAACCGGTCCGCTGCAGGCATAATTTATAGCCACATCCGCCGGAAGAATGCCAACATTGGTGGTTCGCTTTATGAAAATACCATTCAGCATTAAAAGATCCATCACCTCTTTATTGGTCTCACGAATCTGCTTTATGGCACTTAGACATTCCTGCTTAAATTCGGGATAGATATCTCTGGCAAGACCGCCGATTTTAAAATAGTTATACAGTAACCGGGCACCTGATAGCTTTTCCAGGATCCAGATAATTTGTTCGCGGTCCCTGAAATAAAAGAGGAAAGGTGTAAATGCACCCGCATCAAGGCCAAAGGTTCCAATGGCAATCTGATGGTTGGCAATACGGTTCAATTCTGCTACAATAACCCTGATGTACTCCACCTTATCCGGAACCTTGATATCCATGAGTTTCTCCATTGCCATGGCGTATACCCATTCGTTGTTCATTGCAGAGATATAATCCATACGGTCGATGTATGGTATAATCTGCGGGTAGGTCATGTTTTCGCAATGTTTTTCGAAACTCCGGTGAAGGTACCCCAGATGCGGTATCACCTCATTTACAATCTCACCATCTACTTCAACTTCCAACCTGAGCACACCATGTGTGGACGGATGCTGCGGACCAACATTAAGCCGCATTTTGTCTGAACCTAACTGGCTGTACTCGAGGTCTAATTTTTTAATATCGCTCATACCCTTATTCGTATCCTATTTTCATCCCGTGATAGGTCTCGGGTGTTACGTAATCTTTTCTTAACGGATATCCTTCCCAGTCGTAAGGACAAAGAATCCTGATCATATTATGGTGTCCCTCGAAGCTTATGCCAACCAGGTCATACGCTTCACGTTCATGCCAGTCGGCACTTTTCCATATGCGTTCTACCGAGGATACAACCGGTTCATCCTTCGGAACAGCAACCTTAACAACCAGCTTATGCTTCAGCGTCATGGAATATAAATGATACACAACGCCGAGATTTTCGCCATTATCCATACCACTCAGGCTCATCAGATAATCGAACTGCATCTGTTCGTGATCACGAAGTGTATGGCAGATGTCAAACAGTTTTTCGGGGGAAATTAAAATAAACGGATCAACAGGCAGCTGATCATTCATTTCAATGACCGCATCACCAAATTTATCCTTTAATAACTGATATATCCCGTTTAATTCCATGTTATATCGTGTTATTTCGATTCTTCATTTTCAGAATTCAGCTTTTTTCTTTTGTTGAAAATTGCCTGCTTGTTTATTTTCTCCTGGAGCTTGATCATGCCTTCCTCGAAAGCCTCCGGACGGGGAGGGCACCCTGGAATGTAGACGTCAACCGGAATGATTTTATCCACCCCTTTTAATACATGATAACCATGTTCCCAGTAAGGACCTCCACAGTTTGAACAGGATCCAACGGATATGACATACTTGGGTTCAGACATCTGTTCGTACAGAATCTTAATCCTGTCTGCCATTTTAAGTGTAACCGTTCCTGTAATCATGATAAAGTCTGCCTGACGCGGGCTTGTACGCGGAATAGTACCAAAGCGCATAAAATCGAAATGCGAGGCATTCATGGCCATAAATTCGATGGCGCAACAAGCCAAACCAAAGTGCAGATACCAGTTGGATTTACTGCGACCCCAGTTTAACAAATCTTCCACAGTTCCGAGAACAATTCCACCGCCATCGTAAGGATCGTCCAGCTTATTTAATAAACCCATTGTTAATCAATTTTTTTACCAACAACTAAATCTTCTAATTTTGGAATGACAGGTTTTGGTTTTTCCCAGTCAAGGTCTCCTTTCGCCCAAACATAAACAAACCCTGTTAACAGGATAACGGCGAAGATGATCATCTCAATAAATGCAAACCATCCCAGGCCCTTGAAAACCACAGCCCAGGGAAGAAGAAAGACGATTTCAACATCGAATAAAAGGAACACCAGTGCGATAACATAGAACCGCACATTGAATTTTATCCATGGTTCTCCAATCGGAATTTCTCCACACTCATATGTCGAATTTTTTACCGGATTGGGATGACTGGGACGTACGAGGTAGGATGCCGCAAATCCAATGCCTACAAAAACAAAACCCAGGATAACGAATAGTAATATAATACCGTAATTTGAAAGCATAACCTGTTAACTTGACGTTATTTATTTTTGTTAACTGTCTGACAATGTTGTGTTTATATCGACCGGCAGCTTGTTTTTTTGAACCATCAAATATATATTTTTTTTAAAAATCTAAACACCGAAATGAACTTTTTATATGTAGATATGTTGATTTATCGATTTAATCTGCATTTTTATCCTACCTTAAAAATAGTGTAACATCCAATGAATCTGTTTTTTATGATTTTAACACTTGTAACTAATTTAGAATCAAACTAAAAAGCGATTTGGTAATTTATTTTAAGACCAAATAACAGATAAAAAAATGAAATGGATTTTGTACCGATGAATAGTCAAACTTTATAAACTGAAAAAGTCTCCCTAAATTTATTGTATGAACAAACATTTGAAGATAACTATTTCCGGGGAAGTACAAGGTGTTGGATTCAGGATGCATGCCAGAAGTGTAGCCCATGATCTGAGCATCTGCGGGTTTATCAAAAACCAACCTGACGAGACGGTATTTATTGAAGCAGAAGGGAGTAACCACCAGCTGCTGCAATTTACCAACTGGTGCCGGACAGGACCGGCCCATGCCACCGTAGAGGATGTATCGATTGAAGAAACCAGTTGGGTCGGTTTTAAATCGTTTGAAATCAGAAGATAGCATTCAAGGTGACGAGGTAATAACGTGACGGTGTGAAGTGTAACCTGTAACCCGTAACCTGTTTAAAATTCCACCATTATTTTTAAGACCTCTCCAGTATGTTCTGACCAGTATTTAACGGTTTCAGACGCCTGTTCTACAGTAATCGTTTTTGTGATTAACAGATTCTCATCCAGATCGCTGCTCTTCAGATATTTAATCACCGCTTCAAAGTCGGACGGATTGGCGTTACGTGATCCCATGATTTTCAGTTCCTTCTGTACCCAAAGTTTGGTTAAGAAGGATATTTCACTTCCGGCATAGCCAATACAAACCACCCGTCCTGCAAACGCGACTTCTTCTATGGCTGCTTTATAGGTAATAGGATTTCCGGCTGCTTCAATAACAACTGTCGGACCGTCCCCTGAAGTTATCCTTTCCAGTTCGTCGTGCAGATTCTGCTTTAGTGAATTAATGGTATGAACAGCTCCAAGTTTTTTAGCTACAGCCAGTTTGTCATCATCAATATCCACAGCTATTACTGTTGCACCACGCAGGGCCGCACGCACTATAGCACCTGTCCCGATCATTCCGCACCCCAGAACCATAACAGTATCCAGATCTGTTACCTCACCATTGTCAATAGCGTGAAAGCCAACAGTCAAAGGTTCAACCAAAGCCAGCTGACGGGTCGATAGCTGCTCGTCAGTTAAAATTTTTTGCCACGGAACCACAATATAATCCGCCATGGCCCCATCGCGTTGCACTCCCAGAGTTTCATTATAGCGACAGGCATTAAAACGCTTCTGTTTACATGAGGTACACTGCCCACAATTGGTATAAGGAACCACGGTAACTTTCTGTCCTTTTTTGAAGTTTTCAGGTACACCCTCACCTTTTTCTTCAATTTCAGCAGAAATCTCATGTCCCGGGATGCGGGGGTAACTCACCATAGGGTTTTTTCCCAGATAAGTACTCAGATCCGATCCGCAGAATCCTACATATTTAATTTTCAGTAAAACCTCGCCTGCTCCTGCCTCGGGCATTTCACAGTCCACAACTTTTACTTCACCTGCTTTTATAATTTCTATTGCTTTCATATTCTTTTTAGTATCACGACCCAAGTATCAGGTATCTTGCTTCGATAAACTCAGCAACCAACACATTGCTTAATCTTGTATCTTGGTTCTTGTGTCTATATATTATAAACTCTTTGTGCATTCTTAAACAGAATTTGGTCCTGTTCTGTTTGGCTAAATCCTGAAATTATACCTCTTACTATATTAACCCATTGTTCATATTCTGTAGCTACAAGGCAAACCGGCCAGTCAGAACCAAACATGAGGCGTTCGGGACCAAATTCTTCCAAAACCACATCAAAGTACGGCTGAAGCTGTTCTCTGTTCCATGTTTTGTAGTCAGCTTCAGTCACCATGCCACTTAACTTACAATACACATTATCGCGTTTTGCAAGTTCATGCATATTATACTTCCAATCCTTAATTTCATTGGCTTTGATTTTAGGTTTGGCCATGTGATCCAATACAAATACCTGATCCGGATGCCTGTCAACAAACCTGATGCTGTTTGGAAGCTGATGTTCAAATATCAGTATTTCATAAAGCAGATCATATTCCTTCAGCAGTTCAATTCCATGATTAAAATCCTGTCCTGAAATAAACTCCGGGTCAGGCTCACCCTGCACCACATGGCGCACACCCTTAAGCCAGGGATTATCTTTATATCTATCCAAAACAGATTGTATGTCTGATGAGGCGAGTGGAACCCAACCGATCACGCCTTTCATAAAATCATGTTTTTCTGCCAATGTGAGCAACCAGTCTGTTTCTTCCAGTGTTTGTCTGGCCTGAACCGTAATGACCTGTTCAACGCCTGTTCCCTGAATTGTTTGGTGCAAATCCTCCGGTAAAAAACTTTTACGGATAGATGACATCTCATCATCAATCCAGTCAAACTCTACCGGATTATACTGCCATATGTGGTGATGTGTATCAATAATCATCATGTTGATTTATAAAAACGGATACGCCGGATCAATCATTTTTTCTTCTTTTAATGCTTCCCAGAAACCATAGGGTAATGGATTAGAAATAACTATTTTATTTCGCGCCATACGGCTTGGTTTTCCCGGATTCAATGCCACAGCATTCACCTGTTGCGGGGACAAGGCAAACTGCAGACAGGCATCACCCGGTTGAACATTGAATTTTTCACATATGGAATTGAATTTTTCACGCCACTCAAACAAATGCTGATCTGCTGGGTTGGATTCATCCACCAGACGATAGTCAAAATAGGCTCCACCTGTCAGAAAACCGGCATTGAATATTCCTGAGTTGATGATACCAACGCCTTCCTTCTCCAAGAGCATAAAGAAATCAAGTACTTCTTTTGGATGGGAATAAACCGTGAATGAGTTGGCAAACATGATCCAGTCAAACTTCACATGCTGGTACAACTCATAAATTACTTTCCAATCTTTAGACCCGATGCCAACCGCTTTAACCTTATTCTTCTGTTTCAGTTCGAACAGGGCCTTATATGCACCAAGTACATCATCAAAACGATTCTTCCTCTCTTCTTCATTAACTGCTGCATCCAGATATTCATCGGGATCATGCACCGACACCAGTTCTGCTTCATAATTTAAACCCAGCAAGTCACTTCCCTGTTTCCAGCATTCCAGAATGCCTTCATAACTGATCTTCTGTACTGCATCATTATCAATATTGATCCACGCACCGGGTTCAAATGTTGGTTCGCCAGTGGTTAATGGTACACGGTACCATCCCAGTTTATTGCTGATGGTTATCTGCTCGGGATCAATACCGAGTTCCTTTAAACCCTTCCCGATGGATTCCAGTGATAAACCTGCACCATATTTTCCGGCCGTATCAATTACAACTTTTTTGCCATCCGCCACATTGAACCACTCCTTCATCAACGCCAGCTTTTCCTTCCATGATAGTTCCCGGTAAAGGTTACCAAGGTAGCTGGTCCCGTATATGATCGGCGGACATTCAATGCCGGTTCTGCCTAAATATTTTGGTTTGCTAAATGTCATATTTACGCTTAATCTGCCATATGAATTTTAAATGAACGATATCCGTATATTGCAACGATTACAAAGCACAACAGGGGTAGAATAAAAGAGAAATTTACGGCAGGCAAACCTGCAACAGTCCCCAGATCAATTATAGCACCCTGAATCGGTGGCATTAATGCACCACCAACAATGGCCATTACGAGAAAAGCGGATCCCAGTGTTGCATCGTCACCAACATCCTTTAAAGCAATGCCATAGATGGTTGGAAACATAAGTGACATAAATATGGATATTCCCATTAAACTGTAAAGTCCTCCCATCCCATCAATTAAAATTGCACCGGCAGATGTTACGATGCCACCAGCCGCAAAAACGGCAAGCATGACAGACGGTTTCAGATACTTCATTAATGCTGTACTGATAAACCTGCTGGATACAAACATCACCATTGCACCCATATTGTATAACTGGGCATCAGCCTTATTAATTCCAAGCCGTTCAGCGTACTGAATTATGAAGGTCCAGGTCATGATCTGGGCAGCTACATAAAACATTTGAGCAACCACACCTTCACGATACCTTTTATTTTTAAACAGCCGTCGCAGCATATCTTTAGGGTGGATGATATGTTCAGCATTTTTTCTTTCAGGCATTTTAGTAAGTAAAATGACCACAAACATAACGATAACGACCAGGCCCAGAATAACGTACGGATTACGGATTATCATTAAATCATGTGTGCGGACAGCGGCTTTTTCAGCAGCACTTAATAAGGGAAAGGTATGCTCTCCGGTAATCGGGTTTTTTGCTTCAGAACCCAATGATTTTAAAATCACCTGTGATGCAACAGTCATTCCCAGTAATGAACCTAAGGGGTTAAAAGACTGAGCCAGATTCAACCGTCGGGTTGCTGTTGCCGGGTGCCCCATGGACAGAACATAAGGGTTTGCTGTTGTCTCGAGAAATGCAAGACCGAAGGTCAGTATGTAAAGCGATACCAAAAAGAACCCAAAAATTTCATAGGATGCGGCCGGCCAGAACAAAAGTGCGCCGATGGCATACAGAGCTAAACCTACCAATATCCCTTTTTTATATGAATACTTTTTTATGAAAAGAGCTGCAGGAACGGCCATCGTTCCATATCCGCCATAAAATGCAAACTGAATCAACGCTGCTTTTGCATTTGATATTTCCATGATGGTTCTGAATGCAGCAACCATTGGATTTGTAATGTCATTGGCAAATCCCCATAAAGCAAACAAACTTGTGATGATGATAAAAGGCACCAACACCTTTTTCTCAACCACTTTGATTTTGGTTTTTTCCATGTTTTGAGATTATTTTTAGTTGTATTTATTCTACGGGTGTGACACCTTTTTTTAGAATAATATTCCCGTATTTAGCTAATTCACCTGTCATGACTACCGCAAATGCAGCTTTGGCCTTTTCGTAAAAGGCAAATCTTTCTATGCGCTCAACACTATGGATTTCCGGATTTGTTTTATGAATGCTTTCCATATACGATAGCTCAACTGCCGGATCAAGCTCATCTCCTTCAACAGGTGCCATCATAATAAACGGAAAATCCACATACTGATCCGGTTCCACCAATGGCAATATACCTTCTAACAAAGCTGTAATTTTGATACCATCTGCCCTGATGATTTCACTATTCAGTCGCTCTCCCGGGAAATGTGCATCTGCAAATACAATTTCATCACCATGTCCCATTCTGGCAAGAACTTCGAGTAGTTTTGGAGAAATTACAGAAGAAATACCTTTTAGCATATTAATTTGTTTAAAGACGCTTGAAGCGTTTAATTTACATATTTTTTATTCTGGTTCAACAGGGTAATACGTTTTAATCCCAAATGATGTCCCGACTATTTTATGAGCCTCTTCAATGGAACCGTAATATCCCATGGCGACACTTTGCCATAACATGTTTCCAATGGTAGCTCCTTCCACCGGTCCTGCATGAACCGGAACCCCAACGGCATTTGCTGTTAACCGGCAGAGCAATTCCGACTGAATACCGCCGCCCAGCATATGAAGGCAGTCGAACCTTCGGTTTCTGAGAGTCATCAGTACATCGAGAATCCCTTTGAAAGAAAAGGCAAGGCTTTCGTACGCACACCAGAAATATTCCAGCGGATTATTAAAAGCCTGATAACCTGCTTCTGCAACCAATTCATCGAAAGTCCGTTTCATGCTTTCAGGATTGTACAGCCTGTTGTCGTTAGGATCAATGGTAATGCCAGTTGATCCGGATACTGAAATGCGCTGCTCAAGTTCTCCATACGATACATCAGGGAAGAGCTCGTCCCTCAGCTTTTGGATCAGCCACAAACCCATAGCATTTTTATGCACCTTAATATTCCCCGGTGACGTAATCTCGTTGGTGATGCCTTCGGTAAATGCCAACTCATTAGTGATTGGGATCGTACTTTTCATACCCATGATGCACCAGGTCCCTGTTGAGATATATGCATAATTATCTGTAGTGGCTGGAATGGCTTCAATGGCAGAAGCGGTATCATGTGATGGTGCAAGGCAAACTTTAACATCCGGCAGCTCAAACTCGGGTTTAACATTACCAATTACCGTTCCGCACTGTTGTGGTTCAGAAAACTGACCTGTCTTTAGCGCCAGTTTTTTCAGGATAAGTTCATCCCATGTGTTCGTTGCAATATGTATCATTTGCGAAGTGGAACATAAGGACAGCTCGTTATTTAACACACCACTCAGATAAAATGCGATGTAGTTGGCCATAAAAAGGATAGCCCTGACCTGTGTAAATTCTGATTTGTCTTCAACGGACAGAAACTGAAAAAGCGTGTTGAACGGATAAAAGTTGATCCCGGTCCGTTCGAATGTTTCCCTACCTGACAGGAATTCGTTCTCCCACTTTTCCTGCATGCCATCTGTCCGCCTGTCGCGGTATGCAAAAGGATTAGCTACAGGTTTCAGATCGTTATTAAGTAAGACATGGTCCACACCCCAGGAATCCACAGCCACACTTTGTATTGGATAAACCGATAGTTTGGCAGCCTTTTCCAGTCCCTTCTTAATTTCATTGGTAATCCGTTCCAGGTCCCAGTGCTCGTGTCCGTTTTCAACTATAATTTCATTGGCAAAGCGGTGCACCTCGGTCAGGGTTAGTTTATCAGAAAACTCTCCCAGCATAATCCGGATACTACCGGCGCCCATATCAATTGCCAGACATGAAAACTGATCCATACCCAATAGTATTTAGAATCCTTTACTTCTCAGTTTTTTTGCTTCGTATTCTCCGCCGTTAATCAGATGCATTAAAGGAACCGGACGATCAACACCCTCTAATAAGCCGGCTCTGTTTTGCCATGGCGCAACCGATAACACATTGGTCAGATCCATCCAGTATTGCAGGACAGCGGGTTTCAGTCCGGCCGTCATATGGAAGTGGTTAGCCGGTGCATACTGTTTGTATTCGGCCATGGTGGCATATTTCGGTACCACCCAGGTATGTGGCCAGGTGACATTGGAGCTGTTGGAAATAAAGGCTTCCATCTCTTTTGGCAGATCCACGGTGGTTGCTTCATCCCATATCAGGCTGAACATGCCATTCAGCTCTGAGTAAGTTAAGCGGCTGGCAATACCGTCAATACCGCCAGGCGATACAAAGCTTACGCTGTTTCCTCCACCCGGGAAATAATACAATTCTGCTCCCGGCATAGTGATTCGTTTCAGCAGATCTTCCGATTTTTCACCCGGTAAGCCTGCCCAGTTCAGACTGGCAGAACCAGAGTTGTCACCATCTACCAACCCTTTTTGCAACCAGAGCTCCTTACCTGTAACTTTCAGTCCAAGCTCCTCCACTTTTTTCTTCAGTTCCCACGGTTCCCACACTTTCCGGAAGTCCATGAACAACGGAGGATTTCCTCCTGACAACCATGTTTTAAATAACATGGTCAAGGTTCCCTGCATATCTGCCTCAGTTCCAAACGGCATCGCAAATTTGGCCCCGTTATGGTCGAAAGTTGAATTAAACAAAGACTCGGCCATATCGCAAATGGGCAATGGAAGTCCACGACGGTCGCTTCCCCATTCCAGCTGGTTCATAAATGCACCACCAACAGCATCCAGATCGGTCAGCAGATCGCGCATAATCAGATACATGCCCAACGACTGATCCAGCTTTTCGTCTGCACCTTGTTGTGACTTGTCTATTGATTTCAAATTGGATTCCAGCCAGTTTTTTAAGGCTTTCAGTTCTTCTTTATCGTAATCCTTTTTGTTCAGTTTATCTGCCAGCAATTTCATATCCAGCCTGGTTACCTCCAGACCAAAGGTATTGCGGGTTGCATTGACATGGGTCAATGCTGTTTCCATGCCCATGGAGTCGTGTCCAAAACAAACCACCCGTCTGCCTTTCAGACCAACATAAGTTACAGCAGCATAGCACCAGTCAATCAACTGATCCAGTGTTTCGGGTTTAATGGCTGGATCCAAACCATTGTCATCCCAGCTGCCAACATTCAGATGGGTCAACCGGCCCTGTTGAGCAAATGCACCATTAACCGCATGGGCAAATACCACGCCCGGTTTCGGTGCACTGTTGCCACAGGTTATATTCAGAGGGGTGTCCTTTGGAAAATGAGCCATTAAACTCATCAGGGTCAGCTGCGGAAAAGCCCAGGTATCGGGTGTGCACACCACAATATTTACACCCTCAGCCTTAAACTGACGAGCCACTTCATCGGCCTGCTTTTCGCCGTCAATCAAAATAGGTGACCAAACAACATTTACTGTTTCATTAGCCGGAACCTTGACTCGTTCAGAAATAACACCCGCTATTTTATCTACGATGTTCTGCGTACGTATTCGTGCATCATCATCAATCCTTGGATCACACGCAGCACAAACACCAATATTAATGCTGCTTTTACGGGTTTCTGTAAATCTTTCTGAGAGTCTGACTGCTTTTCCCATGATATCTTATATTTTTGTAATTATTAAACAAAAGTTTGAGTACAACATATTAATTCGAAGTTCAAAATTAAAGGTTTAAAGCATATATTGTATTGCATATAAAATTCTTAAATGTGTACAATTTAAACATTAAAGCATGTTTTACAGAATGTGACCCGGAATTATGAAACAGATTAATCCGGTTAACGACCGCCATATTGATCCTTCAGATGTCAGGCAACAGTTTGAAACTTTTCAGATAAAGTTGCACTGCTGCAGGTACTGGAAATTTCATAACTGGAATGTCAGAAATCTGGCTGCTCCATTCTGGCGCTTCTATTATAATGAATTACCTGGTGCATTTGTTGAGCTGAACGACAGGTTGTATGAGCTACATAAAGATCAGTCGCTTCTGATTCCTCCCAATACACCGTATTCCATTCTGACTTCAGGCCATATTTCTGAAGTGAATAAAATTGACGGTGCCCGTATCACATCCATGGACGAAATATATGAGCATGAAGCGGACACCTTTGATCATTTATTTATTCATTTTAATCTGGGCATCAACCGCGATGATTGCATAACAGGAATATACATCATTCCTGTTTCAGAACAGTTAAGGAAAAATATCAGTGCCATAAGGAATCATTTAATTAAAGACCATGTCGCTGTACCTGCTTATATTACAACAAAAATTTACAGTGTCATCATGGAATCCGTAGGATTAATGCCGCAAAACAGCTGGGTACTGACCCATTACGATGAAAGAATTGATTACACACTGGCCTTTATTGAAAAGCATCTTAACCGGAATATTCAGAATGAAGAACTGGCAGGTGAAGTCAATCTGGTTACGAATTCCTTTGCCCGTTTATTTCGTGAAAATGTGGGTATAAGTGTACAGAAATACATCCAGAAAAAACGCATTGAAAAAGCTTTAACACTGCTGCATCATTCCAATTCAACCATCGAACAGATTGCCAGGGAATGCGGTTTTTACGACCTGCATCATTTCTCCCGTGTATTCAAACAGGAGCTGAATATGCCACCAACCTATTACAGAAAAAATATGAGTATTGCGTAATTCAGATATAAGTATCAAGACACAAGATTCAAGATCAGAAAATTTCAAGCTCTATAAGAGTTAAAGAGTAAGGTAAAACGATTCATACTTCATCGGCTGAATTAACGTGCAGCCTTGATCTCTTTCTTGTTTTCTCTGATGATACGTTACAATCCGGAATGATAGCTTTGCGGGCAGGCAGGCTGCATATATGGAAGATTTGTGGGTGGTTTTAGCTGATGAAATAAATACGGGTAATTTGAATTCAACACACCTAAATAAACGAAAAGGCAGGTTATTTTTGCGATTTATTTGCAGAAAACATTTTTGGTTTCTTTTGACGTTTCAAAAGAAACAACAGGGTGAAACCTGAGCTTGCCGAAGGAGCGGGGTGTTAAACCCCACATGTAATAACCCTTAATATCGGGGAAATAAAACAGATCTGTGGATAAAGAAATGGAAGCGCAAATTTGAATCTGAACTCAATTAAAAACAAAAAAGCCGGTCACTGACCGGCTTTTCATTTTATATTAGTGGAATTTTACATCATTCCAGGCATTCCGCCTCCCATGCCACCTGCAGGCATTGCCGGTTCATCTTCTTTTTTATCAACCAAAACACATTCAGTTGTTAAGAACATACCTGCAATGGAAGCAGCATTTTCCAGCGCAATACGGGTTACTTTAGCAGGATCAATTACACCACTCTCATAAAGTTTCTGATATTCATCTGTGCGGGCATTGTAACCGAAATCCTCCTTACCGTCTTTCACTCTCTGTACAACTACAGCACCTTCTTTACCTGCGTTAGTCACGATCTGACGCAAAGGTTCCTCGATGGCACGTTTTACAATTTCGAAACCAATAGTTTCGTCATCGTTATCGCCTGTAACACCTTCTATCGCAGCAATAGCGCGTACAAGTGCCACACCACCACCGGGAACAATTCCTTCCTCAACAGCAGCACGGGTTGCGTGCAGTGCATCGTCAACGCGGTCTTTCTTCTCCTTCATTTCAACCTCAGTAGCAGCACCCACATACAGTACAGCAACACCACCGGCCAGTTTAGCCAGACGTTCCTGAAGTTTTTCCTTATCGTAATCAGAAGTAGTGCTTTCGATCTGTGATTTAATCTGGTTCACACGAGCTGTAATGGCATCCTTATCTCCTGAGCCATTAACGATGGTTGTGTTTTCTTTGTCGATAGTAATTTTTTCTGCCTGACCCAACATGTCCAGTGTAGTGGCATCCAGTTTCAAACCTTTTTCTTCACTGATCACCACACCACCTGTTAATACGGCGATATCTTCCAGCATCTCTTTTCTGCGGTCACCAAAACCAGGGGCTTTAACGGCAGCTACTTTCAGTGAACCTCTCAAACGGTTAACAACAAGTGTTGCCAGTGCTTCACCATCCACGTCTTCAGCAATGATTACCAAAGGACGTCCTGTCTGAGCTGTTTGTTCCAGAACAGGTAAAAGATCCTTCATTGTAGAGATCTTTTTATCGTGAATCAAAACAAATGGTGACTCCAGATCGGCTTCCATTTTTTCAGTATCAGTAATGAAGTAAGGAGAAATATAACCCCTGTCGAACTGCATACCTTCCACTGTTTTTAACTCGTCTGTAATACCTTTTGCTTCTTCTACCGTAATGACACCTTCCTTACCAACAGCATCCATGGCATCGGCAATAAACTTACCGATTGATTCATCGTTGTTAGCCGATACTTTAGCTACATTCTGAATCATTTCGCGGGTATCACATGGTTTGGACTGTTTTTTAATGTTTTCCACAACAAGACCTACAGCTTTGTCAATACCACGTTTTAAATCCATTGGATTGGCACCGGCAGTCACGTTTTTAAGACCTACAGAAATAATGCTCTGAGCCAGAACTGTGGCAGTTGTTGTACCATCACCGGCATCATCACCGGTTTTGGAAGCAACCTCTTTAACCATCTGAGCACCTACATTTTCGTATGCATCTTCCAGTTCCACTTCTTTTGCAACAGTCACACCATCTTTGGTTATCTGAGGTGCACCAAATTTCTTTTCAATGATTACGTTGCGTCCTTTAGGGCCTAAAGTAACTTTAACTGCATCGGCCAGAATATCCACACCTTTTTTCAGGTGATCTCTGGCTTCAATATTAAATTTAATCTCTTTTGCCATTTTTATTATGTTTTTGTGTTATTAAACAATAGCTAAAATATCCGATTGTCTCATAATCAGGTAAGTTTCCCCATCGAGAGTGAGTTCTGCTCCGGCATATTTACCATACAAAACAGTATCACCAACCTTAACTTCCATTGTTTCATCATTTGTTCCGGGGCCGGCAGCTACAACTTCACCCTTCTGTGGTTTTTCTTTTGCTGAATCCGGAATGATAATTCCGCTTGCTGTTTTTTCTTCTGCAGCGGCAGGCTTAATCACAACTCTGTCTGCTAATGGTTTGATATTCATTTTTTGTTATTATTAGAGTTAAACATACTTTTTAGAAACCGGTCTTGTACTTATCACATTGTATGCCAAACCCTGTTCTGACAAATTCACAATATGAATACAAAAAAAATGTCAGACATGTATGACAGTCTGACATTTTGCTCATATAAAGTTTAAAATCTTTTATTCTGTATCTGAATCCTGTTCATCAATAGCAGGAGCTTCTGTAGGAAACTGAGGTACCTGATTTGGATCGATAGTCTGTTCCACTCTTTCCTGAATAGCCGATTCAGCCTGCCCGTTATTCCTGGGAATTGAAGCAGCACCGGCAACACATAAAACAAGAATGGCTATGGACAGCGTCCAGGTTGCCTTTTCAAGAAAATCCGTTGTTTTTCTCACACCCATAATCTGGTTTGATGATGCAAAGTTGGAAGCGAGTCCTCCTCCTTTTGAGTTTTGTACCAATACGATCAGTATCAGTAAAACTGCTGCAATGAAAATAAGAATTGATATTAAAAGATACATTTTGATTATTTTTCGTTATTCTTTAATTGCTCTACTATTTTAATTTGACCCGCAAAGTAAATACTTTTTTCGGGATATTTCAAACTTAACTTTTTAAATATATGCAGGGCCTTGTCAAAGTTCCGCTGCTTGATATAAATCCTTGCAAGAGTCTCTGTTATAAATTCATCATTGTCGGATATCGACTTAGAACTTAAATCCTGGATCACATGTTCTTTATCGACCGCTTTTTCACGGGAGGCGACAAATCCGGGATTTTCCTTGATAAAGTTGTCAATCAGTTCCCATTTTTTATTGGGTTGAACCGGATTCTCTTCCTCCGGTTCGTTCTGTTTTCGGGTCATAATATCCAACCACTGTGCAAAGGAGTGAACACCATCAAATTTATCTTCCGAACTGCTGTTCTGAGCAATTTCCGATATATTAAAGTAGTCATTGGATATGGTTACAGAATCAAAGTAGGTATGCTTTTGCGATTTTTCTTTACTTTCCTGAGGTAAATCGGTCTCTCCTGCCGAACCTTGCTCTGTAAAGGATTCTGATTGCTCTTTGTGTTCAGAGCTAATGGGTTCAACGGGTAAAAATTCCGGTTCTGCCTGTACAATATCCTGACTCCCTAAAATGAAATCGTACAACAGCTCCCGGTTGCCTGCATAGGCAGCAATTTTTGTCAGGTACTTTTCGTATAACACATCCCTGGTTTCATACAAACTTTTTAAAAGCAGAACATGCCCGGTCTGAAAAGCCGGATAAGCTTTTAACAGTTCTTTCAGTTGTGGTACCACTTCCGGTTTTACAGAAGCCGGCTCCTTAAGATATGCTATGAATTCCCCTTTATTCACTACCAGTTTGCTACTGATTCGTTAAAAATATCTTCAAAAATCTGATCCAGAAGTTCTTCCCTGATGGTTTCCTTAATGCTTTCAAAATTCTCTGAACTGTCGAAATCCACATAAGCTGAAAAACTCTTTTCAAAATCCTGTTCCGGATCTGTGGTATTCATAAACCTCACATTTACCTTCATGGTTACCCTGGTCTGTGCTGCAGTCATATCCGCCTGAATGGATTGCGGTTTAATGGTGTAATCCGTTATTTCGCCTTCAAACTGCAGGTCTCCGTTATTTTCTTTCAGATCCAGTCGGGTTTGTTTCATGAAGTAATCCTTCAGGCCTTCTGTAAATGCCTGGCTTAATCCCGGGTCAGCCACTAAAGGTGCTTCATTTGGAAACACGGCAACAGACATGGTCTTAACCTTGGTATAATCAATGGATGCTCCCGTAAATTTGTAACTAATGGAGCACTGTGAAAACAGTGCAATGCTACAGATGAATATAAATATTTTCTTCATCACTGATCTATCTCGTATTCTTTAATTTTTCTGTATAAGGTGCGTTCTGAAATGCCCAGCTCCTGAGCGGCATTTTTACGTTTTCCGTTGTGTTTATCCAGCGCCTTCTTAATTAACTCTATCTCTTTATCGATTAAAGACAACGATTCCTCCACATAAACTTCGGTATCCTCAATATAATCACCACCGGAATGGTCTTCTATATGAATTGGTTCTTCATCGTGTTGGTTGAACCGGGATAACTGCGCCTCTTTCTTTTCAGATATTGTATTCAGAATACGGGTTTTATCCTTATCGAGTTTGGTAACGTCAATATTCTCTTTATCAATAATTTCATGAACCAGTTTCTTTAAATCGTTCATGTCATTTTTCATATCAAACAGAATCTGGTACAGGATTTCACGTTCTGAATGAAAGGTTTTCTCCTCTTTCTTATCTGCATTATACAACGCAGGAAGCTGATCGTTTCCGTCAAACGGAATATATTGTTTCAGTATTTCCGGCGTAATCTCCCTGTTTGGCTCAATTACGGAGATCTGCTCTGTCACATTCTTCAGCTGACGGATATTTCCCGGCCAGCGATACTGAATCAGCAGATTTTTAGCTTCTTCCGTCAACCGGATATTCGGCATACGGTATTTTTCGGCAAAATCCTGAGCAAACTTACGGAATAACAACACTATGTCATCGGTTCTTTCCCTGAGAGGTGGAATAGCGATTGGCACAGTGTTCAACCTGTAGTACAGATCTTCCCTGAATTTACCCTCCCTGATGCCTTTTGCCATATTCAGATTGGTAGCTGCCACAACCCTCACATCTGTCTTTTGAATCTTGGATGATCCAACCCGGATGAACTCACCGGTTTCAAGCACACGCAATAGCCTGACCTGTGTTGACAATGGTAAATCACCTACCTCATCCAGAAAGATGGTGCCTCCATCAGCTACTTCAAAATATCCTTTTCTATCTGTATGCGCACCCGTAAATGCTCCTTTTTCGTGACCAAATAATTCGGAATCAATGGTTCCTTCAGGAATAGCACCACAGTTAACCGGAATGTAAGCACCATGCTTACGCGAACCATACTGATGAATGATCTGAGGAATAATCTCCTTACCTGTTCCGCTTTCTCCTGTAATTAAAACAGAAAGATCCGTAGATGCTACCTGTACAGCTATATCAATGGCGCGGTTCAGTCCGTAGGCATTACCAATAACACCAAACCGTTGTTTTACTTGTTGAATATTCATAGTGAACCTGAAATTTTTTCAGTAAAGCATGACAAATTTACAATAATTCGGTTTTCAGCCGCATTAAGCCGGTATAATTTAAAAATTTTTAGCGAAAATGTATCTATATAAAACCAGTAGAGACGCGATTCATCGCGTCTCTACCATTCTGGTCTACTCATCCGATGAATCCGAAGTCATCGGACGAGTCTGCTTTAACCAAAATATTTTACCTCATTTCCTGTAATCTGTCCCAGCACATCGTTGGCCAGGCGGCTGGCTCCGATTCTGAAGAATTTATTATTCAGCCATTCTTTACCTAATACTTCTTTTACTATGGTATAATAGAGCAATGCTTCTTCGGTGGTGGATATTCCACCTGCTGGTTTAATACCAATCTTCTTCCCTGATTTCTCTCCAAATTCCTTTATGGCTTTCACCATCACCAAAAATGCGTCGGGTGTAGCAGCCGGAGAAATTTTACCTGTAGATGTTTTAATAAAATCCGCACCGGCTTCCATGGCAATAATGGAAGCTGTTTTAATGGTTTCTGTGGATTTAAGTGCACCCGTTTCCAGAATAACCTTCAGCTTTTTTTCGCCACAGGCTGATTTGATCTCTGAAATATCATCAAATACATGATCGTAATCTTCATCCAGTAATTCTCCGACATTGATCACTATATCAATTTCATCGGCACCATCCATAATGGTCAGACTGGTTTCTGCAATTTTTACCTCTGTAAAGGTATGCCATTCCGGAAAACCGGCAGAAACAGCACAGCAGGAAACTCCTTCAACGGTCAGGGTATCCCGAACCTGCCCAATTAAGGATGGCCAGGTGCAGATAGCTGCTACATTGGGTACATCCTTAAAATTTGACTGAAACTGGTTTACCTTATTTACAAAGGCATTGATCCGGGTCCGGTTATCCTGTATATTCAGTGTTGTCAGGTCAATCAGACTGAAAATGGTTTTATAAACGTCCTCTGACTTATTTTCATCAACTTTCGCTTTAATGCTGTTCAGTTCCTTTTCAATCGTGGCTTCATCAGCTTTAAACCTGTACTGTGTGAGGCAATCCAATATTTTACTGGATAACTCTTTATTCATTTCCTCGTGTTCCATGCTAAATAATTTGCGGCAAAATTAGGGAATATTTTTAAAACCTGCCCGGGGTGTTACGCAAACTATTTATCCTTGTTAATTTTCTTCCTTTCATCGTTCGCACCTACGACGCTCAATATATTTGGTATACATGGTTTATACCAAACTATCGGGACCTACGGCCCTCTTAAAATAATCCAGCTGATAGCTACTGTTTCATGACTAAATAAAGTTATATTCCATGTTTTATAATGCACTCCTTAGGAGTGCCTTTATGGTAGATTTTGAATTAAATCGTGTTGCAAGAGCCCGATAAGTGCGAAAATTTTTAAACCTGGTAAAGATGCGGCTTCCCTGCACCCTTTGCTTCCTTAAAGGGAACAGACCTCAGTTGGCCTGACCCGTTTAGTGACCGGGTGAATATCTGGATTATGGCTATATTCACCCGGTCATTATCCCTAAGCAAAAAACCCTTCGGAATTCCGAAGGGTTTTTGTAGCTGTCCAAAGCCAATCTAAGTATTAATCAAACATTTATTATGAATAAAACTATAATGTTACACCAGATTTAAAAATGGAAATCTCACGATATCCGTATTTTTCATTATTTACCTTTTCTCCTTCTGCCACCTTTAAAATGTATGCCAGGAATTCTTCCGCCAGATCATCCATCGATTTACCTTCATCCGCAACCGGTCCTGCATTAAAATCAATCCAGTGTGGCTTATTCTTTGCCAGCGGTGTATTGGAAGATATTTTCATGGTGGGAACAAAACTTCCGAATGGTGTTCCTCTTCCGGTGGTAAACAGCACCATGTGACATCCGACTGCACCTAAGGCTGTACTGGCTACCAGGTCATTTCCCGGAGCGCTGAGCAGGTTCAGTCCGTTAACCGAAATCCGGTCTCCGTACATCAACACATCATTCACTGTTGCCTTACCGCATTTTTGCGTACAACCCAACGATTTTTCTTCGAGCGTAGATATGCCTCCTGCTTTATTTCCGGGCGAAGGATTTTCGTAAATCGGTTGTTTATTCTCTATAAAAAAGGCTTTAAAATCATTGATCAGATGAACCGTTTTATCAAAGGTTGCTGCATCTTTTGACCGGTCCATTAAAATGGTTTCCGCACCAAACATCTCCGGCACCTCTGTTAACACAGCTGTTCCACCCTGGCTCACAAGGATATCGGTTAACTTACCTAACAACGGATTCGCGGTAATACCCGACATTCCATCCGAACCACCACATTTTAAACCAAGCCTCAGTGCTGACAAGGGAACATCTTCCCTTTTGTCAGTACCGGCTTTGGCATACAGATCGCGCAGAATTTTCATGCCCTCCTCAAATTCATCCTGAACTTCCTGCGTCACCAGGAACTTTACACGATCTTCATCAAAATCACCAAGAAATGTTTTAAAATCCTTGGGCTGGTTGTTCTCGCAACCCAATCCCAGTACCAATACTGCACCAGCATTAGGATGCAGCACTATATCTTTTAAAATCTTACGCGTGTTTTCGTGGTCATCACCCAGCTGGGAACACCCGTAGTTATGCTTAAAGATTTCAATGCCATCCACTTTTAAGTCGCCTGCCTCAGCCTTTAAGGCATTGAGCATGCGGTCTCCGATGCCGTTTACACAGCCAACCGTCGGCACAATCCACAATTCATTCCGGATCCCAACATCCCCATTTTTTCGTTTATAGCCTTTAAAGGTGATGTTACGCTGAGGGTATTCCACATCCGAAAGCGACTGATTGAATTTGTAATCCAGCACACCCGAAAGGTTTGTTTTGATATTCCTTTCGTTCACATGATCACCCTGTGCAATTTCAGCAGTGGCATGTCCGATGGGATATCCGTATTTTACAATGTGGGCATCCTTTTTTATATCGGCAATGGCAAACTTGTGTGCTCTTGGGATGTCACTTTTCAAAATAATCCTGCTCCCGTTAAGCTCCACCTCTGTTCCGTAGGCCAGATCCGCCAGTGCAACAGCCACATTATCCTCAGGATCAATTAAAATATGCTTTGACATTGAAATAGTATTATGCGCTAATTTTTTGTTTATGCTTCAATAGAAATGACTGACTTAACCACCTCTTCCATGCCTTCATGAATGATTTTATCGAGGTAAAATGCGGTCCGTTCACACAATCCTTCGATTTTTGTCAGATCCTCGCCCCAGATCATCTGGTTGCTTAAAAACACCTGAACAAACGCATCAAGGTTCATCTCTTTATTTTCGAGTTTCTTCCAGTTGGTATTGAAAAAGCTCAGTACATAGTCGGTATCTTTTAAAGTAATGGCTTTACCATTGAATTCACCTTTGTAAAATGCCATCAGGGCTGCAAGTGATAATACCAGGTTATTTGGCAGTTCGTTGTATTTGGCGTTGTATTCCTTTATCGTATCAAGCACACGTGCTTTGAATTTAGAGATGGAGTTCAGCGAGATACTCATCAAGGCGTGCTTTACAAAAGGATTGCGGAACCTGTCCAGAACTTCTGCCGCAAATTTTTCCAGTTCCTCTTTAGGCATATCCAGAGCCGGAATGATATCATTGTTTATGGTTTGCTGGATAAACTGTCCCATCAACTCATCTTCCAGGGCATCACCCACATATTCAATTCCGCACAGATAAGCTACAGGTGTCATAACCGTATGTGGACCGTTCAGCAGACGTACTTTACGGGTACGGTATGGTGTAACATCATCCACAAACAATACATTCAAACCGGCCGCTTCAGCAGGGATTTCATTTTTGATCCATTGCGGACCTTCGATGACCCAAAGGTGAAACTGCTCACCGTCAACCACCATATTATCTTCATATCCTTCTTTCTCTTTTACCTCTTTGGCAGATTCAGGACTGAACCCTGGAACGATACGGTCAACCAGCGTGTTGGTGAATACATTTGCCGTATCCAGCCAGTTGATGAATTCACGGTCAAGACTCCACAGATCACAGTATTGTCTGACACATTTCTGCAGTTTATCCCCGTTCCGATCAATGAGTTCGCAAGGCAGAATAATAAATCCTTTTGAAGCATCTCCATTGAATGTTATAAAACGGTGATAAAGTAAGGCTGTCAGTTTTGCAGGAAAAGAAGATGCCGGCTGATCATTTAGCTTATCATTTGCATCGAATGTAATACCTGCCTCAGTTGTATTGGAAACGATGAAACGCATATCCGGATTCTCAGCCAGTTTCAGGTATTCATCGTATTGCGTATACGGATTCAAACCTCTTGATACTGAACCAATAACCTGTGATTCTTTCAAAGCCTTTCCGTTTTTAATTCCTTTTGAAACTAATGTATACAGTCCATCCTGTTCATTCAGTTTATCCACCATTCCGAAATTTATCGGTTGAACCAAAACCACGCTGCTGTTAAATCCGGCTTTTCTGTTCATCTCATCAACCATCCAGTCCACAAAAGCACGAAGGAAGTTGCCTTCTCCAAACTGAATGATCCGCTCCGGTGCCTTCTCAATGTTTTTAATCTTCCTGTTCAATTTCATAATGCGTTCTTTTTGATATTTTTTACATGTTCTTAATCGACGATTCCCTGATCACAAGCTCTGTCTTCATCACGATCTGCCGTGGTGAATGTTTGTGTTCTGACTGCAGCTGACGAATCAGCAGGCGGGCTGTCTCCTCTCCCATTTCAAAGGTGGGATGAGACACCGTAGTTAATGTTGGTTCCACAAAATCGGAATGCAGTTCATTATTAAAACCTGTAACTGCAATGTCCTGGGGAATTTTATATCCACGTTCCTTTAATTCCTTCATCACCACATACGCCACTGTATCGTTTACACAAAAAATGGCATCAGGCGTTTCGGCTGATTTCATTAGCTTATCTATTGCTTTTTTAGCTCCAACAGGTGTCAGATCTGAATACACCAGATGTTCTTCATTGTATTTCAGATCATTTTCCTGTAATCCACTCAGATAACCCGAAACACGATCCCGCGTAATCGAAAGTTTTTTAGGACCGGCAATATGTGCAATTCTGCGGCTTCCGGTTTGGTATAAATGATTTGTTAAATCCTTTGCTGCCTCTGAATTATTGGCAACCACGGATGAAAATTCATTGGTCCTGCAAACACGATCGAAAAATACCACTGGAATATCCTTGCTTCTTGCAAGGTCAAAATGTGAGTTATCCTGTGTTTCCTGAGACAGGCACATGATCAGGCCTTCTACGTTGAGACCAATCAGGTTTTCAACACATTCCTTCTCTTTGTCGTACGATTCGCGGGAATTGGCTATTATGATAAAGTATCCTTTACGCTTGGCATAATTCTCAATACCACTTATAATAGATGAATAAAAGCTGCGCTCAAGGTTTGGTACGATAACACCAATAGCTTTGGTGCTGGTAAGATGAGTTGTTTCCGCAAAATTTGCGGAACGGTAATTTCGTTCTTTTGCTAACGCTTTGACCTTATCAATAACTTCCTGACTGATATCAGGGTGATTCTTTAATGCCCTTGACACGGTAGATACAGAAACATTTAGTTCCTGTGCCAAATCCTTAAGTGATACTGTTTTCCTTGCCATTTGCATTATATTTTCACTGCAAATGTATGACGTTTTATATTATGTTGCGTGATTTTACGCAAATATTTTTAATAATTTGCGTAAAATTGCGATAATATTCTAATTTCCTTGTATCATACCTGCAACAAAATATGTATAAATGTCTTATATTCAACAATATCAAATTTTGCGGAACATTTATTTAGTTTGGATTTAAATTGCAGGAAAGTGGAGACGCGATTAATCGCGTCTTTACAACCATTGAAAACATTGGGAATATTCTGTAATTTAGCAGATCAGTTTTACCATTATGAATAAATCTCTTTTTCTGTTTTTAATCCTTCTTTTATCGGGCGTTTGGCCAACATCTGCTCAAAATCCGTTCATCACCAAACAATATACTGCAGATCCTTCAGCACATGTATTTAACGGAAGCATGTATGTGTATCCTTCACACGACAAGGATGACAGTAAAACCTTTGATATGATTGATTATCATGTCTATTCTTCTGCAAACCTGAAAGACTGGACCGATCATGGCGTAGCATTGCACCTTGATTCCGTTTCGTGGGCAAATGAAAAAGCCTGGGCACCGGATTGTGCATACAAAAACGGCAAATACTATTTCTACTTTCCAACAGATGAATCCAAAATTGGTGTAGCCGTTGGTAATTCGCCTGCAGGTCCGTTTAAAGATGCACTTGGAAAACCACTGGTAACCAAAGACAGTCCGGGTGTGGTGAACAAACGTGATTTTATCGATCCCTGTATATTTATAGATGAAGATGGCACTCCTTATCTTTTTTTCGGACAGCTGGATATTAATGTAGTGAAACTTAACGATGACATGATCACTTATAATGGTCCTGTTCAACAGGTGAAAGGAGCCAAAGATTTTTTCGAAGCTGTTTGGGTACATAAATACAATGGAACATATTACCTCTCCTATTCCACCTGGGGAGAAAAGGGCGTTACAGGACCGCAAATTGTGTATGCCACTTCAAAGAATGTTTTGGGACCGTATACCTATCAGGGAGTAATTTTAGATGAAGTCAGCAGTGGTACAAATCACCATTCCATTGTGGAATACAAGGGACAGTGGTACCTATTTTATCATGATTCGGATCTGTTTTTAAAACGGACCCCAAAAGATTCACCCAACATGAAATTTAAAGGATACAGACGGAGCATTAATGTGGATTACCTGTATTACAAAGAAGACGGAACCATTCAGAAAGTGATTCCAACAGATGATGGTGTTGATGCAGTACCATAGAATAAGCTAACATTTTAACTTTTCCTCATCATCGTCTGTGACGATATTTTATCTTCCACAATAAAAATTTCTGTTATGATACTTGTGTCTTAATACAATGTTTCTGATACCATTTATTGCTATTTCGCTATAATAGTCTTATTTTTAATCCATTATTATTTAAAACAGCCCTTTTATCAATTAATTATACTGAGGAAAAAATCATCATTTCAGACGTAATTTTTTTATTTTTAAAAATATTTTAACTAACACTAAGTGTAAATTAATTTTATAATTTCCAAATGATTATTATCTTTGCAGACAGAAACCTCAGAAAATATGCCAACGATAATAAATTGGCCATTAAAAAAATGGGGCAAAAACGAGCAAAACTATTTCAGAGAAGACTTGAAGATATGAGTGATTCCGAAAGTTTTGCAGATTTGGAATATTTGCCCGGAAGGTTTCATCAATTAACACATAACAGACAAGATCATTGGTCATGCGATTTAGACCACCCCTACAGACTGATTTTTAAACCTGCTGAAGATCCGATACCAAAGGACAATGCCGGAAAACAAATACTCATTGAAATTAAAAGTTTAGAAATAATTGAAGTCATCAATTACCATAAAGAAGGTTAACAAATGGCAACACTAAATGAATATTATCCCGAAGAAGTTCTGCATCCTTGTGAAACATTAAATGAAAAACTTGAAGAACTGGGTATGAGCCGTAAGGAGTTCGCTTTAAGAACAGGTAAACCTGAAAAAACAGTTATAGCAATACTAAAAGGTGAAAGTTCAATTACACCGGAAATGGCCATTTTGTTTGAAAATATCACTAAAATTCCTGCACATTTTTGGATCAATAAACAAGCACGATATAATGAATATAGAGCCCGTTTAAACAGGAAACACGATGTGGACAGGGCAGAAGAATGGACCAGAAGTTTTCCTTATGCAGAAATGGCAAATAATAACTGGGTACCAAAAACCCGCAAACTGCAAGAAAAAACTATTTACCTTTTTGATTATTTTGGTGTTTCCACATATGAGGCCTGGGATCGTCTTTATATGAAAAGTGAATTAAAAGTAGCTGCTTATGCATCTTTAGCACATACCCATGAACCACATGCGATATCGGCATGGTTAAGACAGGGAGAAATACAGGCTGGACAGATTAATGCTCCGGAATACAATAAAAAAGAATTTCAAAAGGTTCTACCGTTAATTAAAAATTTAATGGCCAAACAGCCTGATAATTTCTTTTCTGAACTACAATATTTGTGTTTACAAGCAGGGATAAAAGTTTTTTACACACCAAAATTACCAAAAACTCCTTTAAGTGGTTCTACCAGATGGATTAAAGATACACCTGTTATACAATTAACTGCAAGATACAAACAAAATGACCGGTTTTGGTTTACTTTTTTTCATGAAGCCGGACATATTTTGCTCCATGGTAAAAAATACATCTCTCTTGAAAACATTAATTTTTCTGAAGCTGATCCTGAAAAAGAACAGCAAGCACATGATTTTGCAGAAAAATGGACATTTAGTAAAATTCAGGAAGCAGAAATTCTTAAGGCAGTACCATTGGATGAAGATGATATTATCTATTTTGCGAAGAAGTTTAATACCCATCCTGCTTTAATTATAGGACGGTTACAACATAAAGAACTAATTCCCTACAGCGTTGGAAGAGAATTTATGATACCGATTGATTTAAATACTAAATAAATTTGTATCCATGAAAGACTTAGCTAAACATGTTGAAGATATCCTGGATGATACTAAAAAACAGGCTGTAAAGAATAACGCTGATTTTGAACAAATCAGAAAATTAGATGAAGCATTGACAATTTTAAATAAACTGGAAGATCGTGAAAAACCTTCTTATTGTTTGCCTCCCGTAGATACATTAGGTAAACAAACTTACACCAACTTAAATAGAAAATAAATATACATTAAACTAAATTCTCCTTTTATACATCCATATTTTGAAACGAGGATGCAATTGTACAAGCAGTTTTATCGGCAAATTTCTTACATTTATACTTTAATCTGTTGTAGATGAAACTTATCCCATACATCGTACTGGTATGGCTATCAGTACAAATCACAATTGCACAACAGACATCGTTTTATGGTGTTGAAGGCTGGGCCAATGCAACTCAGGGCGGACAGGGTGGTGAAATTATCAGAGTCACCAATCTGAACAGCAGTGGACCCGGATCGTTTCGTGAAGCTGTTTTGGCATCATTCCCAAGAATTGTGGTTTTTGAAGTTGGCGGTGTTATTGATTTGAATGCACAGAATATCAGCATTAAAAATCCATTTCTGACCATCGCAGGACAAACAGCGCCTTATCCCGGAATTACGATCATTAATGGCCAGACAAACATCGCTACACACGATGTCATCCTTCAGCATATTCGGATCAGACCCGGTGCAGCAGGTAAAAATACAGGATGGGAACCGGATGGCTTGTCAACCGTTAGCGGGAGTTTTGTTATCATTGACCATTGCTCTTTTTCCTGGGCTGTGGATGAAAACTGTTCGGCATCGGGTCCGCGCTTTGAAGGAGACACCCCGGATGACTGGCGCAACAATACATCGCATGATGTTACCATCAGCAACTGCATAATTGCTGAAGCCCTGGCTTATGCCACGCACACCAAAGGGCTGCATTCCATGGGTTCACTCATTCATGACAATGCCACCAATATTGCCATTCTGAAAAATCTGTATGCCCATAATAATTCCAGAAATCCCCTTTTTAAAGGTGGAGCCAGGGGGGTAATCGTTAATAATATGATTTACGATCCGGGTAAAGAAGCCATTCATTATGCATTAAACGCTGCTGAATGGGAAGGCTATGAATGGCAATCGGGAGAAATGTCCATTATAGGAAATTATATGCAACTCGGAATCAGTTCATTGAATACGCCACTTATGAAGGTTCATGCCGGACCTTGCAAAATTTATATGAACAATAATAGGGCCCTTAATGTAAATGGAGGTAATGCAACCTTTTATACCGGTGATGCTGCAAATATTGTAACGGAAATACCTGTGTGGAACGATAATATTGCTCTGCTTTCTGTTGATGAAGTAGAGGCAAATGTGATTCACAATGCCGGTGCAACGCCCTGGATGCGCGATTCTGTAGATATTCGTATCATTAATGATTTGATAAACCGGGAAGGTAAAATTATAAATTATGAAACCGAAGTAGGTGGTTATCCGCAATATCAGCAAACCATGCAGCCATTTAATGCCGATGAATGGAACCTGGATTTTATGATCCGAAAATACCCACAGTTAAACCTTACGGTTGAAACACCTGAACCTTATCATGTAGCACAACCGGTTAACTTCAATCTCGATACAAGTGGATTTATGCATGCAATTGATCACATTGATCTTTTAATAAATGATGAGGTTGTACAATCAAAAAACGAAAACCTGACGGACTGGAATTATACATTTACCTCTGCCGAAACACAAAATGTTGTACTTATCATAACTTGCAGTTCTTCCGAAAAGCTTTCAACTGAAACGCTAAATCTAATTATTAAGAATGCAACACCTCTAAATGAACCGGACCAAAATGAAAATTCACCGGTAGTTCAATATGATAAAAACAATCAAACCCTGTCCCTATATTTTAATCAGCCGGTAAACCAAAACTACCTGATTAAAATTCTGGATTTAAATGGTCGATTGGTAAAACATTATGAATCTGCTTTTGAAAATAACACAAGTTTTTCCTGTAATCTTAATGATCTTCCAACCGGAACCTACGTATTATCGCTTCATTCTGCTGAATATGATTTCAGAAAAATATTTTTTAAGGTGTAATGCTTTGTTTACAAGTTAATTAATATAGGCTTAATTAAATTATCTTTCACCAGCATTCCTTGTTAACACCCTTGTTAATAACTGTTGATTTCTAATCCAAACTTTGTAAAGAATTCCTCTTGCATTTAAAGTTTGTAACATGAATTAACAAAATATTACAATTATCAAAGCATAGTTATTGTTTTTTACGAGGTAAATTATCCATCCAATTTCAACACTTTTTAAGGATTAACAGCCCTAATATTTTTTAACTTTGCCGGTAATTAACAGATTGTGGATAACAGTTGATATGTATTGATTTTCAACTTATTTTAATACACATTGTTGTCAATAGCGTGTTACTTCAATTTTTACCGGATGATAATAACGAGATATGCAACATAAATTACATTTATTTTTCAACGCTATTAACAAGCTATTATAATAATCATATTATTTTAAATTATATCTATTAATATATATTGTATGTTGGAAAAAGGTTATGTGGACGCACCCGTCGAAAAAAATTTGAACCTGGCTGCTGAGATTGAAAAACTAAAAAAAGAGAAGAACGCAGTCATAATGGGGCATTTCTACCAGCGGGACGAGATTCAGGAGATAGCAGATTTCGTGGGAGACAGTCTGGCGCTGGCACAATGGGCCTCAAAAACAGAAGCTGATATCATTGTGTTGTGCGGTGTGCATTTTATGGCCGAAACAGCCAAGATCCTTTGTCCTGATAAAAAAGTGATTCTTCCGGATCTGAATGCAGGATGTTCTCTTGCAGAATCATGTAATGCAGTGGATTTTGAAAAATTTGTAAAAGAAAGACCCGATCATGTTGTCGTTTCGTATGTGAACACAACGGCTGAGATAAAAGCACTGACCGATGTGGTTGTAACCTCAACCAATGCAAAGCAGATTGTGGAGAGTTTTCCCGAAGATCAGAAGATTATTTTTGGTCCTGACCGTAACCTTGGTAATTATATTAACAGTGTTACCGGACGAAATATGGTATTATGGGATGGAGCGTGTCACGTACATGAGCAGTTTTCTCTTGAACGGATTCTGGATCTGAAAAAGGACTACCCTGATGCGGAAATTCTGGCTCACCCTGAATGTAAAAAAGTTGTGCTCACTGTTGCAGATCATATTGGTTCCACTTCATCTCTTTTAAAATACTCTGCACAATCACCAAAGAACCGGTTTATTGTGGCAACGGAATCCGGTATTCTGCATGAGATGCGGAAAAAGAGTCCGGCTAAGGAATTTATTCCGGCACCTCCAAACGATTCAACCTGTGCCTGTAATGAATGTAATTTTATGCGGGTGAATACCATGGAAAAATTATACAACTGTCTGAAGTACGAACTTCCGGAAATAACGCTGGATGAAGAATTACGAGAGAAAGCCGAAAAGCCCATCCTTAAAATGCTTGAAATTTCAGAAAAGTTGGGATTATAATTTAGAATCAGGACATAAGACACAAGAATCAAGACAAAAAAATTATACTTCTTCTTTCATAAGCTGGATATTATCAGCGGGGAATTTTAAGAGCGGTAAAAAATCCTGATATTTGATACCTGATACTGAAAAATTGATTCTCGTAAATTTTAAATTATATTCTGGCAGGCTTAATTGTTCATTAATCGTTATTAATAAAAAATATCTTATGTATTGCGTCTTATGTCTTAAATCTTTTTTATTACTATTTTTGAGGCAAACCATTTTCCATGGACGATATTGATATCAGGGATTTAAGTAATTCAGAACGGGAAGGGGATATTGATAATAGACTGAGACCTTTAATTTTCGACGATTTCGAAGGTCAGAAGAAAATTGTCAGTAATCTGCAGGTCTTTGTATTGGCTGCCAAACAACGGGAAGAAGCCCTGGATCATGTACTGTTACATGGACCTCCGGGACTCGGAAAAACCACCTTATCCAATATCATTGCCAATGAACTTGGTGTTGGGTTTAAGCTGACTTCTGGTCCTGTTCTCGATAAACCTGGAGATCTGGCAGGTTTATTAACAAATCTTGAACCCAATGATGTGTTATTCATTGATGAGATTCATCGTTTAAGTCCCGTAGTGGAAGAGTATCTCTATTCGGCCATGGAGGATTACCGCATCGATATCATGATTGATAAAGGGCCTAGTGCACGTTCTATTCAGATTGATTTGAATCCTTTTACACTGATTGGTGCAACAACCAGATCAGGATTATTAACTAGTCCGCTAAGAGCAAGATTTGGTATTAACTGCCATTTGGAGTACTACGATTCAGAGATTTTAAGTCACATCGTTAAACGGTCAGCCGGAATTTTGAATGTTGAAATAAAGAATGATGCAGCTCATGAAATTGCCGGACGCAGTCGTGGTACACCCCGAATTGTCAATGCCTTACTTCGTAGGGTAAGGGATTTTGCCCAGGTTCAGGGAGACGGTTCCATTGATTTAGAGATCACAAAATATGCCCTTGAAGCCTTAAATATTGATAAACATGGTCTGGATGAAATGGATAATAAAATTCTGACTACCATCATTGATAAATTTAAAGGCGGGCCTGTGGGGTTAAATACGATAGCCACTGCAGTAGGAGAGGATAGCGGTACCATTGAAGAGGTTTATGAACCGTTTCTGATTAAGGAAGGGTTTATTAAACGCACGCCACGTGGTAGAGAGGTGACTGAGCTAGCCTATAAACACCTAGGAAAAAGCAGGTTTAATCCGGGCGATAATGTGTTATTTTAATTTCATTTTGCATTGGCAAATAAGATAAAACAACTGGCAAAAGATACGGTCATTTATGGCGGAACAACCATATTCACCCGTATTTTAAACTGGTTACTGGTTCCTTTATATACCTATAAACTTGAAAATCAGGCCGATTATGGTATTGTAATCAATCTCTATGCCTGGACTGCTCTCCTGTTGGTCATTCTCACTTATGGCATGGAAACAGGCTTTTTCAGGTTTTCCAATAAGCAGGAAGGAGAAACAAAAGTTTACAGTACAAGTATTATATCCGTTGGATTTACGAGTCTGTTATTTATTTTAATCGTTGTACTTTTTATTCAAACTATATCGGTATTTCTGGAATACAGAAATTACAGGGATATATTAATCATGCTGGGTATCATCGTTGCCATGGATGCTTTTACGGCCATTCCGTTTGCAAGGTTGAGGTACACCAACAGACCACTTCGCTTTGCCTTCGTTAAGATTGTTTTGGTTGGTGTGAATATTTTTCTTAATCTTTTCTTTTTCATTATTTTACCGGCCTGGCATAAAAGTAATCCTAACGGGTTAATTTCGTCTTTGTATAATCCTGATTATGGAGTCAAATATGTGTTTGTCAGCAACCTGTTTTCTTCCGGTATCGTATTGATTATGCTGTTGCCTGAAATTATAAAGGCTAAGTTAGATTTTGATTTCAGTCTACTGAAGCGCATGCTAAAATATTCATGGCCAATTCTCATTGTGGGTATTGCGGGAATCATCAATCAATCCGGAGATAAAATTTTATATCCTTTTTTAATTGATGGAACTGAAAATGCAAGAACTCAGCTGGGTATATACGGTGCCAATTATAAAATAGCCGTTATCATGGTCATGTTTACACAAGGCTTTCGTTATGCATTTGAACCCTTTATATTTAAACATAAGCAGGAATCCAATTCTACCAGGGAATATGCTGACGTGATGAAGTATTTTATTATTCTTGGCATTTTTATTTTCCTGGGTGTAATGTTTTATATCGATATTGTAAAATATTTTATCAGTTCATCTTATCATTCGGGTTTAAAGGTCGTACCAATAGTGTTGACCGCGAATTTAATGTTCGGTATCTTCTTTAATTTATCGTTGTGGTATAAACTGACGGATAAGACAATTTATGGCGCATGGCTGGCTATTTTAGGTTCTGTTATTACCCTTGGAATCAACATTATATTTGTACCCAAATATGGATATATCGCATCAGCATGGGCGAATTTCGTCTGCTATTTCACCATGGTGGTTATTTCTTATTTTTTGATGCAGAAATATTATCCTGTTAAATATGAAATAAAAAAAATATTTATGTACATCCTTATTGGAGGCTTGTTGTATGTCATCGATATTCAGCTGATTGAGCCAATGGGCAACATCAAATATGCCCTTAGTGGTGTACTGCTTTTAGGTTATTTAATATATATCCTTCGAAAAGAAAAATTATTTAAACTATTCAAACATTAAGTGTTATAAATGGTTAAACGTTTTATGTAAAGCATTTTACCAGAATTTGAAAATACTATTTTAGCAGAATATAGACACAAGTATCAAGATTCAAGTATCAAGACTAATGTACAATTATGAATTAAGATTGATTTGAGTTCAAAAATCCTGATACCTGATACTTGATACCTGATACTTTAAAATTATGAAAGTAAAAATTGTCAACAGATCAAAGCACGATTTACCGGCTTACAGTACAATTCTATCAGCAGGTATGGATTTAAGAGCTAACATTGATGAACCGGTTACCTTAAATCCACTTGAAAGAGCACTGATTAAAACAGGTTTATTCATTGAATTGCCTGAAGGTTATGAGGCGCAAATACGACCCAGAAGCGGACTGGCATACAAAAAAGGTATTACAGTATTAAATACCCCCGGAACTATAGATGCTGATTATCGCGGGGAAATTGGCGTTATTCTTGTAAACCTTTCGAATGATCCCTTTGTGATCAACGATGGAGAACGGATCTGTCAGATGGTTATTGCAAAACACGAAACGGTGGACTGGCACGAAGTGGAGCTTCTTGAGGAAACAGAAAGAGGAGCAGGAGGATTTGGTCATACCGGTAAACATTAAAAAAATGATTAAGCAAATTAGTATTTACACCTTTCTTCTGATACTTACACTTTCATCGTGTAAAACAGTAGAAAAGGTAGCTGTAGTTGAACAAGCAGCAACTCACCAGACAAAATTATCGAAAGAAAATCAGCGCAAGTTTGATTACTTTTTTATTGAAGCAAACCGTTTTAAACTGAACGGTGACCTTGAACGGGCTGCTAAAATGCTGAGCGAATGTTTAAGTATTGATCCTAAAAGTGCCGCAACATATTTTGAGTTGGGTAAGTTATACCTGGCTTCACAGGATGTAAAGAATGCCATTAAAAATATAAAAACCGCCGCGGATTATAATTCAGATAACGAATGGTACAGGTATTATCTGGCCGGATTGTACGAGCAAAACAAGGATTATGATAATGCAACTTTACAATATCGGATACTGACACAGAAGTTTCCGAATAAGCAGGAATACAAGTATCATCTCGCCGCACTATTAACGCAACAAAAGAAATATAAGGACGCCATTGCAGTTTATGATGAACTGGAGAAGGAAAATGGTATAAGTGAGCCTGTTTCGCTCGAAAAGCACAATCTGTATCTTCAGGCCAATGATTTGAAAGGGGCAATTCAGGAAATTGAAAATCTTAAAAACGAATATCCAAATCAGCCAAGATATCATGTTTTGCTGGGTGATGCATATATTGACGGAAAAGATTACAAAAAAGCTCTTAAGGAGTATAACAGGGCCATTGCTATCAATCCTGATTATGGTCCGGTTCACATGTCCCTAGCGGGTTATTATGATATATTAAATGAGCCGGAAAAATCTCAGCAGGAACTGGTTAAGGCATTTGAAAGCACTTCTATACCGTTCGAGAATAAACTACGAATTTTGGTTCAGTACATGATGCAGACGACAAAAGATTCCACAAAAACAGAAAACCTGGTAAGTCTTGTGAATATTATGCTGGACAAACATCCGAACGAACCTGATCTGCATTACTATTATGGAAATTTCTTACTGAGCCAGAACCAGAAAGAAGATGCACTGGAACAGTTTAAGCAGGTTGTTGAACTTGATCCTTCCCGTTATGAAACATGGCTACAGATTGCCGGTTTTTATCTGGATGATCAGGATTGGAAAAAGGTTATTGAAACGGCAGACCATGCCATTGATGCCCAGCCTGCAATGCCTCAGGCTTATCTTTATAAAGGAATTGGTGCATTTCAGGATGAAGACTATAAAACAGCTCTGAATGCTTTTCTAAAAGGGGCAGTATACAGCCCAGCGGATAACAAAGACATGAAAGGGCAGTTTTATTCCAATATAGGAGATACCTATTACAAGCTGGGTGAAAGTAAAGATGCCTTTGAATACTACGACAAAGCGCTACAGTTGGATGATCATAATCTCCTGGTACTTAATAATTACAGTTATTATCTGTCACTTGAAGGACATGATCTGGATAAAGCGCTTGAAATGAGTTCAAAGTGTGTGGAGCTAGAACCCAAAAACAGTACCTATCTTGATACGTATGCTTGGATTCTCTACAAAAAGGGAAATTACAGTATGGCAAAGTATTTTATGGAACAGGCTGTGGATAAACTTACCGACGATAATGGTGAGGTTTTTGAACATTATGGTGATATTTTGTTTAAGACCGGTGATAAGGATAAGGCCATGGAGTGGTGGAAAAAAGCCAAGGCTTCAGGATATGACTCACCAGAACTGGATAAAAAAATAGAATCGGGCGAACTGGTTGAATTGTGATCAAAAGAACGGTTATATATATCGCTGTTTTCATCTTTCCTGTATTGTTTGTCTCGTGTGGTGTGACAAAGAGAAGTGTTATTTCATCTGAGGTTTACTCCGGACTTCATGAAAAACGCTTCATCAAACTATTGGAATCCAGGCAGAATAACTCATTCCAAACACTCGAAATATCAAAGTTTACGGCTGAGTATTCCGGTTCCGATGAAAAAAAGAATTTCAAAGGTTTTATCCGTTTAAGAAACGACAGTACTTTAATGGTTTCAGTATCTCCTCTTATGGGTATTGAGTTGTTCCGTCTTAAGCTGGATAGGGATTCGGTGGGATATATTGACCGGTATAATAAAACATATTACCACGATGCTTTGACAGGTTGGATCAGGAAATCCGGTCTTCCGGCAGATTTTGAACTGGTCCAATCGTTTTTACTGGGTTATGATGTATTTGCTGAAAATAGTGCATATTCTCCGCGTAGTTTCAGGGAAACAGAGGAATTTTATGCGTTGGAGTATTTTATTCCCGGAGAAAAGTCTAATTTTGGCATTGAATACTTTTATGCTAAAAACTTGAAAATTAAGCGTATATTGGTTACAGATTTTTCAGGTGGATCTTCACTCGACATTACGTATGGGTCATATTTTGATGAAAAAGAAGTGGCTTTTATACCAAATGTGTTGTATATATCGTTTATGAAAGGTAATACCATTGATAAACTTGAGCTTAACTATAAAAGCGCTGAACTGAATAAACCTTTAAATTTTCCTTTTAGTATATCTGATAAGTACACCAGAGTTAACTACAAATGAAAAAAACTGTTTTAATAATTTCTATCGTATTATTTTCATTATCTGCTTTTTCACAGAGTCTTGAAGAGCTCAGAAAGCAAAGGGAAAAAACGCAGAAGGAAATACAGTATACCAATAAACTTTTGGAGAAAACACAGAAGGATACAAGAACTTCTTTAAATAAAATTACAATTATAGGTAAGCAGATTGATAATCGTAAACAGTTAATAAGCGGAATTAACCAGGAAATTCAGCTGATTGATGCAGATATTGTGGAAAAACGTAACAACATATCTAACCTGGAATCAGAAATAGCAAAGTTAAAAAAGGAGTATGAAAGCGCAGTTTACCATACATGGAAAACAAGAAACGCTCAAAACAGGCTTATGTATGTTTTTTCTGGTAAGGATTTAGGCGAGGTATACAGGCGTATACGTTATCTGCATGAATTCAGTAGTTTCAGAAAGCAACAAAGCGAATTATTGGTGGTCATGCAAAAAGACCTTGAAAAGGAATTAAAAGGAGTTGAAAAGAAGCGTGATGAAAAACTGGGATTGCTGGATTCAAAAACAAAGGAACAGTACAATTTACAGCAGGAACAAAAGAAACAGGATTTGTTTGTGAAAGACCTGAAGAAAAAGGAAAGAAACCTGAAAAAGCAGCTTTCACAGCAACAAAGCAAGATGGATGAACTTAATAAGGTCATTGAAAAAATTATTGCAGAGGAGATCCGTAAAAATAATGAGGGTAAGGAAAATTCAACACCTGGAAAGTTTGTATTAACACCTGAAGAAAAACTGGTATCAGACCAGTTTGATAAAAATAGAGGTAAGTTACCCTGGCCGGTGGAACAGGGTATTATCATATCGAAATATGGTGAACATAAACACGAAATCGAGAAGACAGTAACGGTTGATAATCCAGGTATTGATATTCAGACTGACGACGGAGAGGCGGTAAGATCAATATTTAAAGGAACAGTAACCGGTGTTTATACTTTACCGGGATATAACCTTGGCGTCATAATCCGCCATGGTGAGTATTTGACGTTTTATGCGAATTTATCTGAAGTATATGTTAAGAAAGGAGATATTGTGGATACCAAACAAATCTTAGGTAAAATTTACACCGATGAGTTTAATGGTAAAACGGTGCTTCATTTCGAAATATATAAAGGTTCAGCTAAAAATAACCCGGAATACTGGATAGCCCGATAGTATGGAAATTTGTTTTTTTGCTGAAGATATTGATATGCCCGACTTTGATCAGGATAAAATCAGCGACTGGATTATCAGAACTATCGACGATAGAGCTCTTTCCACGTGGAACATTTCCGTAATTTTCTGTTCCGATGCCTATTTACTGAATATTAACAGGCAATATTTGAACCATGATTACTATACTGACGTTATAACATTCGATTATAGCGAAAATAAGCGCGTTTCAGGAGATATCTTTATTTCTGTGGACATGATCAGGTTTAATGCAGAGAAATTCGCTAGAAACGAAAAGAACGAGCTTTTCAGGGTTATTATTCACGGAGTGCTACATCTCTGTGGTTATAAAGATAAATCTCCGGAAGATAAAAAGGAGATGACAAAGCAGGAAAATCTTGCACTTTCCAACTTATCCTTTTGATTTATTATTTTTGCACTGAAATTTAATTAGCATGAGATTCGATTACGACATAATTGTGGTAGGTGCCGGTCATTCCGGTTGTGAAGCCGCAGCTGCAGCCGCTAATTTGGGCTCCAGAACTGTGCTCATAACGATGGATATGAATAAAATTGCACAAATGAGTTGCAATCCGGCCATGGGGGGAATAGCCAAAGGTCAGATCGTTCGGGAAATAGACGCGCTCGGTGGGCAGGCTGGTATAGTGACAGATGATACAGCAATACAGTTTAGAATGCTGAATCGTTCAAAGGGACCGGCCATGTGGAGTCCGAGGGCACAAAGCGATCGGTTCAGATTTATTGAGCGCTGGCGTCATATTCTTGAGAATACAGATAACCTGGATTTATGGCAGGACACAGTGAAGCAGCTGATATTTAAAGGAAACACCGTTATTGGTGTCAGGACGGCGTTTAATGTGGAATTTCATGCCAAATGTGTGATTTTAACGAATGGTACTTTTCTGAATGGTTTGATGCATATAGGACGTGTACAGTTGGGCGGCGGTCGTGTATCTGAACCTGCTTCATATCACTTGTCTGATCAACTATCGGATTTCGGATTTGTAACCGGTAGAATGAAAACCGGAACACCGGTTAGAATTGATGGAAGGACGATTGATTTTTCAAAGCTTATTCCGCAGGAAGGAGAAGATGATTTTCATAAATTCTCTTTTCTGGATCACCAGGCAAAGAAGCTGAAACAGAGAAAATGTTATATCGCTCATACCAACGGGGATGTACATGAATCCTTAAGAAAAGGTCTTGAAGATTCTCCGTTATACAACGGTACGATCAAAAGTATAGGACCACGCTATTGTCCAAGTATTGAAACAAAGATCGTTACCTTTGAAGAGAAGGACAGACATCAGCTGTTTCTGGAACCTGAGGGAGAGAATACTCAGGAGTTTTATCTAAACGGATTTAGCTCATCATTGTCTTTAGAGGTTCAGTATCAATCACTTAGAATGATACCCGGGTTTGAAAATGCAAAGATTTATCGTCCCGGTTATGCTATTGAATACGATTTCTTTGATCCTACGCAATTAAAGCATACATTAGAGACTAAACTGGTTGAAAATCTGTACTTTGCGGGACAGATTAATGGAACAACCGGGTATGAGGAAGCTGGTGCACAGGGCATAATGGCGGGAATTAATGCACACCTAAAGGTTCATGGAGGTCAGGAATTCATACTGAACCGGGATCAGGCTTATATTGGAGTACTCATAGATGACCTTATTAATAAAGGTGTTGATGAACCTTACCGTATGTTTACTTCAAGGGCTGAATACCGAATCCTACTTCGGCAGGATGATGCCGACATGAGATTAACGCCATTAGGTCATAGTTTAGGTCTGGCCACAAGCCACCGTAAACAATTGTTAGACGAAAAGCGGGTATGGCGTGATAAAATTATTGATTTCGTTAATACATATTCTGTAAAAAAGGATAAAATTAATGATAAGCTTGAGGCACTTGGTACTGCCCCGCTTAAACAGGGTGTAAAGTTGCGGGATGTGGCCTTACGTCCACAGGTAACATTTAGTGATCTTGCTGATATGGTGCCGAAGTTTAAAGCTTTAATTGATGAAATTCCTAATCGTAAGGAAGAAATAGTTGAGGCAGCTGAAATTCTTGTTAAGTATGAGGGTTATATCAACAGGGAGAAAATAATAGCAGATAAACTTAACAGGCTTGAAGATATTAAAATTAAGGATCGGTTTGAGTATAAGGATCTATTAAATCTGTCAACAGAAGCCAGGCAGAAACTCACAAAAATTAATCCTGAAACGATTGGGCAGGCGAGTAGAATATCTGGAGTATCTCCTTCAGATATTAACGTTCTGTTGGTTCTTATGGGGCGCTAAATTTTATGTTCCACGTGGAACAATTCAATAAAAAAAAGAGAATGAAAATTGAACAGATCAAAGCATCCATTCGTGATGTTTATGACTTTCCTAAAAAAGGAATTGTATTTAAGGATTTAACCACACTGTTTAAGGATGCGAAATTGTTTGCTGCAACAGTCGATTTATTTGTAGACAGATACAAGGACAGTGGTATTACTAAGGTCGTTGGCGTGGAGTCCAGGGGTTACTTTTTAGGACCTGTAATTGCGTATAAACTTGGAGCAGCATTTGTACCGATTCGTAAACCCGGTAAACTACCTTCTGATGTTTTCAGTGAACATTATGACCTGGAATATGGTACAGATAAAATCGAGATTCATAAGGATGCCCTTAGCGAAAGAGATGTTGTTTTACTGCATGACGATTTACTGGCTACCGGAGGTACAATGGAAGCTGCAATAAAACTGGTTAACAGATTTAATCCTTCAGGTCTTTATGTAAGTTTTATCGTTGAATTACTTACATTAAAAGGCATTGAAAAACTTAACGAAAAGAGTGATGTTTTCTCTTTGATTCAATTTTAATTTTGGCCTGTGAAAGGTGAGGACCAACATAAGGATGATCTGAAAAAGGAGGTATTAAACTTACCGGGTAAACCGGGCGTCTACCAATATTATGACAGGGATGGTAAATTAATTTATGTTGGAAAAGCAAAGAATTTAAAGAAAAGAGTCAGTTCTTATTTTACAAAAACACATGATTCTGCCAAGACATCGGTCCTTGTAAGGAAGATTCATACCATTAAGCATATTGTCGTTCAAACCGAACAGGATGCCCTTTTATTGGAAAATAACATGATAAAAGAACATCAGCCACGATATAATGTCATGCTTAAAGATGATAAGACCTATCCCTGGATCTGCATAAAGAATGAATCTTTCCCCCGTGTTTTTAAGACCCGGAAAATCATAAAGGACGGTTCGGAATATTTTGGACCATATACCTCAGTTCATATGGTGAATACCATATTGGGTTTGATCCGGCAACTCTATAAACTCAGAACCTGTAACCTTAGTCTTACGGATAAGAACATCAATGCAGGAAAGTTTAAAACCTGCCTGGAATATCATATCGGCAATTGTAAAGGACCATGTGTCGGGTTTCAGGAAAGGGGAGATTATGAGGAAAATATTGATCATATACGGCAAATTCTTAAGGGAAATATTTCCGGAGTGAAACATTATTTAAAAAATCTCATGACTGAGGCTGCCCAAAAACTGGAATTTGAACAGGCCGAAAGCTACAGACAACGTCTTGAAATTATTGAAAAATATCAAAGCAAATCAGCTATTGTCAACCCTAAAATATCAAATGTTGATGTATTTTCAATTATTGATGACGAGAAGGAAGCTTACGTAAATTTTATCAAAGTAGTGGATGGAAGTGTTATCCAGGCCCATACCATGGAAATAAAAAAGCGGGTTGAGGAGGATAAAGAGGACCTTTTATTAACAGCACTTTTTGATATACGACAACGTTTTCACAGTACTTCAAAGGAATTAATTGTACCATTTAAGCTTAACATGGAACTGGATGACATCAGGTTTACTGTGCCTCAGAAAGGGGATAAAAAAAGCCTGTTGGATTTGTCTGAACGTAATTTAAAATACTTCAGAGCAGAAAAACAAAAGCAAAAACAACAACTGGATAAATCGCAGAATATCGTCGAAAAACTGAAAATTGTACAAAGCGATCTGCATCTGGATCATTTACCGGTTCATCTGGAATGTTTTGATAACTCAAATTTACAGGGTACAAATCCTGTTGCAGCCTGTGTGGTATTTAAAAACGGAAAACCATCAAAGAAGGATTATCGTCATTTCAACATTAAAACAGTGGAAGGACCCAATGATTTTGCTTCTATGGAAGAGGTTGTTTTCAGAAGATATAAACGCTTACTGGATGAAGGTGAGCAGATTCCTCAGCTTATTGTTATTGATGGAGGTAAAGGGCAATTAGGTGCCGCTGTTGCAGCTCTTGATAAGCTGAAATTTGAAAAAAGACCAGCATTGATTGGTATTGCAAAACGTCTCGAAGAAATTTTTAAACCGGGAGATAGTATACCATTATATCTGGATAAGAATTCATATACCCTTAAATTAATTCAGCAGATGCGCGATGAGGCGCATCGCTTTGGAATTACCTTTCACCGTAACAAAAGATCTGCTAATTTTATTTCGTCGAAATTGGAAGCAATCAAAGGAATCGGTCCAAATACGCTAGAAATTTTATTTAAAGAATTTGGATCCTCAAAGAAAATTGAGGAAGCAAAACTTGAGGACCTTGAACGAGTTATCGGAAAGGCTAAATCACAATTATTGTATAAAGCACTGAAAGACAAGCAGATATGACTATTAAAGAATTGCAAACAGCTATAGATCAATGGATTAACACTGTTGGTGTTCGATATTTCAGTGAATTGACAAATATGGCAATTCTTTCGGAAGAGGTTGGAGAACTCGCAAGAGTTATGGCCAGAAAATATGGTGATCAATCAACCAAGCCCGGAGAAATACTTAATCTGGAAGATGAAATGGCTGATGTATTGTGGGTGCTGGTTTGTCTGGCTAATCAAACCGGTATTGACCTTGAGTCAGCTATTATGAAAAATATAGATAAGAAAAACAGTCGGGACAGTGAGCGGCATAGGAATAATGATAAGTTAAAGTAATACCATGCATATCTTCAATACATTGCTTCGCAACACTCAGCAAGCTGTAAGTATTGATTACCAGAAATTTAGTTTAAAGATTATCTACCCGGTCACTGAGTAGAATCTGAGATTCGTATCGAAGTGACTATTATATTGCTTCCTTCGATACACTGCTACGCAGCACTCAGTAAGCTGCAAGTTCTTTACAATAACGATTTATTTTTAACATGATCTACCCGGTCACTGAGTAGAATCTGAGATTCATATCGAAGTGACTATTATATTGCTTCCTTCGATACACTGCTACGCAGCACTCAGTAAGCTGTAAGTATTGATTACCAGAAATTTAGTTTAAAGATTATTTACCCGGTCACTGAGTAGAATCTGAGATTCGTATCGAAGTGACCATTCTTTTTCTTTCTTCAATACAATGCTTCGCA
>NZ_JBHJHP010000020.1:0-4856 GCF_042219855.1 Quyinboa sediminis
TCTTCTTCATAATTACAGTTTAAAATTAATACTATTTTGTCTACTTTTAAACTGTCCAGTTTTTGGGGAAGCTTACAAGATAATGAGTCCTTTCGTGTGTAAATAATTTTCTCATTGTCTTTTTGTTGGATTTTATATGATAAATTGTTTTCAAATCTGCCGTTATAGAAATAAAAATCACCCAAATCATAGCGAAAGTAATTTTTAAATTCTCCAGATTCAATTAATGACTTATCAATGTTTTGTTTGGCTATACAGTTTGAATTTGAGAAAATTATCACTCCAATTGGGATGCCAGTCGTATTGTATTTATTATCAGTGTATCGAATTTGTATTTGTTTGTTTAAATAATTATTAAAAGTCCTGTCAATGAAATCTTTAGGGATGTTTATTGATTCTCTTGCTGAACCATTTTCTTTGAATTCTCCAATCTGTTTATTATCAATATAAAAGTCAATAGCTCTCTCAATATCACTTGAAAAGAAATCGTACAAGAAATCAATTTTAATATTCTCAAATTTGTCTTGTGTATCAATCATTGTAGAAGGCAACATTGCATTCTCCATTAATACATTTCCTGCAAGTATTAACTCATTATCCTTGTAAATCTGCCAATTAGTAATCGTATCAGCAGATATCTGTCCGAATGTGATATTAGAAATTAAAATCAATATGTAAATCAAGTAATGTTTCATGTTACTTTGGCGGTTTTTTAGCATGCCCTACAACGTTCCCGCGGTATGGTGTCGTGCGGTTGACTGTCCCACGCAGTGGAGACTGTCAAGCCGAAAACGACGCCAGGGCGCAAACGGTTTTGCAGGTTAAAAGAAACCGCATGCACTATGACCGCGTGTTGTACACCGTAATTTATCTATTTCTTAAATCTATCCGTAATCTTTGTCCAAAAACTTGGTTTGTCATTGTCCATCTCTTTTATCGGCAAGTCTTTCTCGAAACTGTCCTGATAAGATTCAATTATCCTTTTCAAATCCTTTGTGCCAAAAAATGTACTTGGAGATTTGTCATGCTTCAATGCGTATTTAGCAAATTCCAATGATTTTTTAGGATTAGATTTTTCAATAATTACTGCCAAAGCCCAAGCCAATCTGATATCTGTTGTCATAGGTGTTAATCCACCTTTAAAGTCCGGTATCGGTATAAATCGATTCTTTATGTCAGATATTTTAACCTTTTCCAATAATCCAGTATCATTTTTGAATCCATTTATTATTGGTAAAGCATATTTTGAAATATAAAGAATTACATCATCTATGATTTCAAAGTTTTTTGATTCTGAATCAGTATAATTCCACCACTTATCACCTTTTCCTTCTTTTGCTAATCTTGTCCTAAATTCACAGTTATAGTACTTAAGCTTATTAAAATCTAAATCCTCAAATCCATTGTTTGTTATTTCTTTCGGGTGAACTCCTAATTCAACACAAAAACTTCCACCATATCTACTTGCTTGCAAGCCAATAGTAAAAACGAAACTTTCAGAGTCCATTATATAATTGAATCCAGAGCCTTTAAATCCGAATTCACGAATCTTAGTTCCGAGATATTTTCCAATTTGCTTTCTAAACTCCTGTGTCGTCATTTGCAGGTCTGTCTTTTATGGTGTACAACGTTCCCGCGGTATGGTGTCGTGGCAGTTTCTTTCACCCGTGAAAGGAACTGTCAGGATGAAAAGAGCCGGCAGTGAACGTTGAATTACTTGGTTTAAAATTACTGCCATGCACTATGACCGCGTGTTGTAGCACGTTTTATTTTTAAATTTATTCTGATGAGTTATATCTATAAATATCAACATCCGTAATAGTTCTTGTTCTATGTAAAAACTCAATTGTTTTTAAATCATGTCCAAGTGCAGGAGTTGATTTTTCAGGATTAGTGTCAATCTCCAGAACAATTTCTAATACTGAATTCAAATTCAATTCTTTTTTTAACGCATTAATTAATTCAATCTTGTCAAATAGTTGATCTATTATTTCTGTAACTAGGTTGTCAATTTCAATAGGTTCTTTTCCTCTTTCCGTTGATAACTTCCAGCAAGAGAATTTCAATTTGGGATTATATTCCCCTTTATCTCCCTTTTGAAAGCTGGAGGTTGGTTTGATTCCAATTCTCTCAGTAATCAAATGTGGGTCAAAATCATCTCCTTTAAGAGCGAAGTAAACATATGATTCAGATTTTTCCATTTTCCTTTAATGTGCTACAACGGTTCTATGTATGACTTGTGGCAAATTTTCGGCGCAGTTTTTTATCAGCCGTAACAAAAGTTGAAGCGGGGTAGAGTAGTTGCATGTTTCGATTTCCTGCCATAAGTTATACATTTTGTTGTGTACCGTTATTCTTTTTGTAATTTGCTTTTAATGGTATTACCATTAGAGTCTATAACCTCAAGGATATAAATACCACTTTTTAATATTGATACATCAATAGATCTATTACCTTGGCAGGATAACAACACTATTCCATTTAGATTCAGAATCTTTATTTTAGAGAAATTAATTCTTTCATATTTAATGTGTAGAGTATTTTTAACAGGGTTAGGATAAATGTAAAGATTGGTATATTTAGGTGAATCAAAGTTAGTTAAGTACTCATTGGCTTTTCCATAGTTTTTGCCATTAATTTGATAGCCTATAATTTCTTTGCTGTACCCAAATCCATACTCCTTATAGATCCCTGTTTTAGTTGATAAGACAAAATTAGAAGCAAAATCATATTCATAATATTCTTCAGGCAAATCTCCTAATATAGTGTCAACCTTCGCTGAATAGCTTATATACCTGAACTTTGAGATAGTATCTCCATCAATTATTTCTAATTTGATAGGGTAACTATAGAATAATCTATTTGTGCTGTCAAATCTCCCTGGCCAACTTGTTGCATTTAGAACTATGTTTTCGTATGCCTTACGGGTGTATTTTGTTTTAAATTCTCCATTCATGCTTTTAGGTGGTGTCCATCCATCGTCTACTGATTTTATAGTTTTTCTTTTATAAACTAGAACAATGGAATCTTGGAATCGATCTACTGAAATGATAGAGTCCATGTAAATATTATAACCATTCCAATATTTATACCCTTCTGATACCAAATCCTTTTTAAATATGTAATCACCTTCAGTAAAATGAATATAGCTTTGAAAAGAAGGTGGTCTATATCCTTTACTTATATTTTGATTTTGGTAGCCTACTACCTGATACGGATTATATGGTTGTTGTGAAATTAGGTTAAAGATTGGAGGGAAATAAAGCAGCCCATGTTTCTTAGAAAGGATCATTTTATCATTTTTTATAGCACCTCCTGAAATGGTAAAAATCTTGATTGAATCTAATTCTCCAAAAATTAAAGTGTCTTTTATTGTAGTGCATAGAAAATTAATATACTGCGTAGTCCAGGTATCTCCTAACTTAGCGAAAGGTTTAAACAATACAGGTTTAGAATCTGTACTACTTATATTTTGTTTAAATATAACATTTTCCTTACCTATTGAATATTCGTTAATATTCCTAAATCCATTGCTGACCATGGTATTGCGAAAAGAATCGTATGATTCATAACAATTGTTGCAGTTTCCCATGTTTGTATTAAACAAGCACCGAAATCGACCATTAACATTTGCAATTGAATCCATGACAAATTTCTCTACCAATACATCACCGTCTTGTTCGTAAGTGAAATAATGTATTTGATTAAAATTAAATGGTAACCAGTTGTAGTTACTAAACTCAAGGGATTCTGAGATAGTATCATTGAGAATAATAGAGTCTTCTGGACTAATAGTTTCATATATATCCTTCTTTTCCCCGATATAATAAAGCCCCTTATTGCCAACGATCCATATAGGCTCTCTAAATGAATTTTCAGAATATAATGATGAAAAATTAAAACTTTTTATATCGGAATAAGGTAAAGTTATCCACGTTCCCTTATGATAAATAAAAAATTTGTCACTAGTACTAGCCCAGATATTTCCTTCAGCATCTTCAACAAGATTTTGCGGTGCATAAATTTTTTGTTCGTTAGGATTTTTAAAGGTCGTTATTTTTGTTCCATCAAACCTTGTAATACCTCCCCAACTACTGCCACAAAACCATAAATTTCCTTTACTATCCAGTAAAGTTTCATTTGGAAAATATGGGTATTCATCCAATTGTAATGTATCCAAGATTGAATGATTAAATTTATAAACTCCAAATTTGGTCGAAATCCATTTGTTATTCAATGAATCAATTTCAATTGATGCTACAAACTCGTATTTCTTAGGGGTGAAATCAATAGTTGTCCATTGGTTATTGTCATAAATAGAAACCCCATTATCAACAGTTCCTATCCATTTGCGGTTTTGATTATCAATTGTTATACTTCTGGTTGAGTTACTCGCTAATCCTTCGTTGGTAGTATAGTTTTTTAGAGTGCTCCCTTTAAAACTAAAAATACCATAAAAGTAACTGGTAATCCATTTTACACCATCATTATCAACTGCAATTGAGCGTAAATCACTTTTAATATTGCCTCTATAAAACTGATATATCGAATCAATCTTTATTTCATTAGGTGATACTTGAATTTTAAATACACCATTTGTTAGAGTACTTACCCAGACAGTGTCTTCCTCAATGCAAAAGTCTGTTACATTTCTATTTAAAATTTTATACATGCCTATTTGGCAATAACACTGTATTGTTAAGATCAGAGATAATGTTATAATAAAAGTTTTTTTCATAATTCGAAGTTTTGTCTATAAGTTTGGTTTTTATAATGGTACACAACGTTCCCGCGGTATGGTGTCGTGGCAGTTTCTGTCCGATAGGATAGGAACTGTCAGGACGAAAGGTGCTTGC
>NZ_JBHJHP010000021.1:0-4564 GCF_042219855.1 Quyinboa sediminis
TCTTCTTCATAATTACAGTTTAAAATTAATACTATTTTGTCTACTTTTAAACTGTCCAGTTTTTGGGGAAGCTTACAACATTACACGAAGCAATAGAAAAACTACTCCAACAACAAAGACGACCAATGACTACAATTGAAATTGCTTCGGAATTGAATAGAAATAATTGGTATCAGAAAAAAGACGGCTCACCAATCGAACCATTTCAAATTCACGGACGAACAAGGAACTATCCGAAACTTTTTGGACGTAACGGCTCAACTGTTTTCCTCGCTGACAAATCACCTGGATTTAAAAAAGCTGACCAGACTTTTACAAAGAATAAAACCAAATTATCGACTTCAAGAAACAAAGACTCTGATGAAAAATATATAATCGACCTTTGCGACCAAGCTCTTGAACTTAAAGCATCCCGACAACATAAATTTGACTTTTTGAAAGGGGACCCAAATTCACAAGGTAGGTCGGTTTTACTTCCAGTAGATGCTTATTACGAAGAATTGAGTTTAGTCGTGGAATATCGAGAGAAACAGCATACAGAACAAGTCCAGTTCTTTGACAAGCCTAACAAAATGACAGTCAGTGGAGTGAATCGAGGAGAACAAAGAAAGATTTATGATCAAAGAAGACGAGAAGTCTTACCAAAGAACGGAATACAACTGATTGAGATTTCGTATGACGACTTCAACCACGATGGACAAAAAAGAATTATACGAGATAAGAAACGCGATTTAGACATAATTAAACAAAAAATAAAAAACGGCAGCTAACACACGGTCATAGTGCATGCGGCTTTGTTTTAATCTGCAAATTCACATTCCGTATGTCGTCGTTTTCGGCTTGACAATCAACACTTCGTGTGACTGTCAACCGCACGACACCATACCGTGGGAACGTTGGCAACAAGCATAAGAAAGACATAAACTCCAACTAATGCGAATAAAATATTATTCAACTTATTCACTGGACAGTGATAGGATTTCGATGAATGACCTCAGCAAAGAGATAAAGACCTATTTAAAAAATAAGAATGCTGATAATGTTGAAAGCACCAGAAATAAAATTGTTTTTAACAACAGAAAATGGAAATGGGGATCAAATGCTGCTTATATGACAACTATTAAAAAAGGGACTATAGAGCTTTATAATATTGATAAAAAAGTAGAAATTAGATTCACAGCATTTATAGACATTTTAACTGACATCGTACTTATCATAGGACTTCTATTAGTTGGTATATTTCTAAAAAAGATAATCATTGCATTCTCGGTTATGATATTTTTACAGTTACTCTACCGACTAATAAGTGCAAGAAATAGAAGTGAAGACTTTCTTAATGAAATGATAGATAAAATAATAACAAACTAAAATAATGCCAGTTGCCAACACACGTTATAGTGCATGCGGTTTATTTTAACTTGCAAAACCATATTCATTCTGGCGTCGTTTTCGGCTTGACAGTCTCCACTTCGTGGGACAGTCAACCGCACGACACCATACCGCGGGAACGTTAGCTTTAATATGAAAAGAGACAAAGACATTACACCTAAAAATAATTCCTAAAATCTTTAATCATGAGAACAATATTATTTTTTTTACTAATTAGTATTTCGATACACTTGTACTCAAATGAATGTGAAAAGTTTAAATTGACAACTGAAACTTATACGGCAATAGAATTCTGGAACATAAATGAATTTGTAGTATATGGCGAAAACTACACCGTTGCGGATTGGAATGATTTGAAAAACCTAGACTGGCTCAGCCCAAGTGATTGTCTAGAATGGATAAATTGTATGGGTATAAAGGAAAACCAAACATTCATAGTAACATATGACGGAAAAGACACCTATTCAGGTTCAGGCATCGCTAACCAGCAATACTTTGTTAAATATTCAAAAGACTATCCTCCAATTCCAGGTAAATTTCCACATGGCCAATTACAAAATTTATACCTTTTTTCAGGATATCCTTTACCAGATAGCACGAGAATACTTACTAAATATATAGATGTAACTTCTGTTCAATCCTCAAATTTTTTATCTATAAATATTTATCCTAATCCTGTTAAAAAAATATTGTTTTTAAATATGAAGTACTCAGGAAAAATTTATAATGTTTATGGTCAACAGGTTTATTCATTTAATTGTCAATCTACAATTGATTTTATCGGGTTTGAAAAAGGGATTTACTTTTTAGTAATACAGAATGAGGGTAATTTTTTTAATTATAAGATTGTTAAAGAATAACATACAAAAGCTAACACACGGTCATACTGCATGGCAGTACTTTTAAATAAAATATTACAACATTCGCGGGCTGTCGCTTTTGTCCTGACAGTTCCTTTCCCTTAGGAAAGAAACTGCCACGACAGCATACCGCGAAACGTTAGCGGTAATTGCAAAACGACTATGCATTTAAATCAATCATTTTGAAAAGTTCAAGATTTATAATACTATGTGCTCTTTGTGGATTGATAATTTTTTTCGGCTTTCGAAAATTTAAGATTTATCAAACTAATAAAATAATTAATAGGTATTCCCATATTGAAACTTATAACGATGCGAAAAATTTATTTGAGAGTGACTTACAGAAAAATGATTTGAAATATTTCTTCTTTGGTCTGGCATATAATACAAATTTTGATTCAATTAAAAAGAAATATGACCTAAAAGTAATATTCTTAGGAGATATTATTGATCATAAATTAGATATGTATAATCAGATAGTTGAGAAAGAAATATTAAAAAAATCTCCATGGAATCATTCGACAAATAAAGCAGATAGTATTTGGTTAGATTTTATGAATGCGTTAGAAACGAAACAGATTAACTATCTATTGGTAAACTCCTTTGATACAATTAAATGTTCTGAATTAAGTGACTCTTTAAAAAACTCATTTGGTGATAGATATGAAGCAAAATTTATATTTGAGAATCATTTAAATGAATTAATGCATTTGAAAAACTTATCGACTCAGAATTGGCATTTATATAATAATGACAGCATTATTAGAATACATTATACTATAAAATGTAAAGCAGCAGAAGAGGGAGCATATGACTTGATTTTTATGTTTGATAAGTATGAGAATAAATATCTTTTTAGTGGAATGATAACGACTTAAAAAAGCAACGTACCGCTAACACACGGTATAGTTCATGCGGTTTTATTATAATTTGCAAACCCACATTCCGTATGCCGTCGTTTTCGGCTTGACAGTCTCCACTCCGTGGGACAGTCAACCGCACGACACCATACCGCGGGAACGTTAGGTGCAACCGTCATTAAATTGACTGTCTATTTTAATTTAGTTGCTGCTCTTAGCTGGTTAGCCGTTAATTTGCCAACGCTTTATTTAAATGGTGATTAGAGTTGGCGGACACCGGATTAACGTCTCCCCTATGCTGGTCTTCACGTTTGAGAAGTTAGGGTGTGATCTTTAAACTCAAAGTTTTCGCAGCAACTGTCCTTAGTACCAGGAAAGTTTCTTATTTTGGGTTTTCAGGTTAACGACAGGGAAATTGAACGGGAAAGATGACCAGATCTTACAATCTCAATGCGGGCAGACAAAGAAACAGCAGCACCTAACACACGGTCATACTGCATGGCAGTTATTTTAAACAAAACATATCAACGTTCGCGGTAAATCACTTTTGTCCTGACAGTTCCTTTCCCGTCGGAAAGAAACTGCCACGACAGCATACTGCGGGAACGTTAGGCCTCATATTGAATTTAACAATATTTACTTGTTAGATATACTTTTAATATATACCTTTGAAGAACACAAACAATAAAGAAAATGAAAACAATATCTTTAAAAATTGACGATTCAATCTTCGGAGAAACTGAAAAGATTCTTTCTCGAATGAAAAAACCGAGGAACAGGTATATAAATGAGGCATTGGAGTATTACAATCAAATGCAGAAACGTATAATGATTGAGAAAAGACTAAATAAAGAATCTGCCCTTGTAAAGAAAGATTCTATGAATACTCTTAAAGACTTTGAGGAGATCGACTATGCAGATTAGACAGTTTGAAATTTGGATAGCGGACTTGAATCCTCAAATTGGAACTGAACCTGGTAAAACAAGACCAGTTTTAACTGTTCAGACCAATTTACTCAACAAAATCCCTCACCCTTCGACAGTTATTTGCCCAATAACGACTAATACAAAAAAGGACTCCGAAATATTGAGAGTTCATTTACAAAAAGGAATGGCAAACCTACATCAGGACTGCGATGTTATGATTGACCAAATTAGAGCCATTGACAACAAAAGACTTGTGAAAAGAGTTGGAGTTTTACCTGCTGAATTGGTAGAAAGTGTTAAGGAAAACATACAAATTGTACTAGACCTTGAATAAAATACAAGGCCTAACACGCGGTCATAGTGCATGCGGTTTGGTTTTAATTTGCAAACTCACATTCCGTATGCCGTCGTTTTCGGCTTGACAGTCTCCACTCCGTGGGACAGTCAACCGCACGACACCATACCGCGGGAACGTTGTGTGTAACCCTGAAAAAACAAGTGTACACTGGAAAGACTAGGGAAACATAA
>NZ_JBHJHP010000022.1:0-4239 GCF_042219855.1 Quyinboa sediminis
AGGCTGTCTCTTTTGTCCTGACAGTTCCTTTCCCGTCGGAAAGAAACTGCCACGACAGCATACTGCGGGAACGTTAGGCCCAATTTCAGAAATAAAATACACATAGATAATGAAAAGTTTAAAATATATTATTCCGAGTCTATTTGATGAAGAATCTTTAGACAGAGTAGATTATTACATAGAAAAAATAAATGAATCCTTAAAAACAACCAATAAACTTTTTGTAACTAATTCATCTTTGATTTTATTATCAATTGTTGCTTATCACCTTATAATTACTGGAAATCTTTCTGAAATAAACATTCTAGGACAAAAACTTATAAATTTAGATTTTATAAAAACATGGTTTCTTTTAATTCCATCACTTTTGATTTGTATAACTTCATTTATAGGATATTTGAGAGTTTACCAAAAAGAAACTATAGAATGGTTACTAGCGAAACATCGAAAGAAAGAATTTGATTCAGAAATTTTTAGATTAACCTTACCTCCTTCATATATTCTAGGACTTGATTTAATACGAAGACAGGAAAATTCACTTATCAAAATGATAACAATAATTCCGACTTTTATTTTTGGATTTATAACAATAATCGCGCCCATAATTTATATAAATTACAACTATATTGAGTTACTTTCGAATACTGCAGGAAATGCACAAGTATTAATCAGCTATTTAATCAGTTGCATTTTAATCTTATGCGGAATGACTGTAATCTTTATCAGTCAAAAAATCTAGGAGTGACTTAATTCTGAAAAAAGAAAAACTGGGCCTAACACACGGTATAGTTCATGGCAGTACTTTTAAACCAAATAATTCAACGTTCGCGCACAGCACTTTTCGTCCTGACAGTTCCTTTCACGTAGGAAAGAAACTGCCACGACACCATACCGCGGGAACGTTGTATGGCATTTGTCTAATCAACTATGAAAGCTAAATACTTTACATATATTTTAATAGCTCTTGTTATTTCCTGTACTGAAAATGATAATAACGGCTGGAGTAAAGTTGTCAAAACCGATGACTATAAAAAACTTGAGAACTATATTTTATCTAATCCAAATTCTTCCCATTTTAATGAAGCAATTTTTCATATAAAAAAGCTAAAAAACAAAGAGGATTCAATAAATAAAATCCCATTATATCCTGCATATTACGGGAGGAATATTGCAAGAATTGTACTAAGAAACGACAGTATATTTTGGATCGGAGAAAAACTAGATAAGCCAATAACGAAATCAAATCTTTACCACATTGCATTGGAATATTTGATAAATAAATCCGACGATTCTGAGGGCCCAGAAAAAGAAATTTACAAAGTAGATAATACACCAATTATAATTTCTCATGGACGCTTTTTGATAGTATATGATAAAAATAGTAACCCCAAAAATTTGCAACAGATTATATATACAATCAAGAAAGTCCTTATTGAGTATAGAAAATCTTTTTTAAAAGACTTAGAGTTAAAAGAAAATTCTTTGCTTGACACCATATTATTTAATAACAGAGTGTCAATATTTGACTGGCAAAAGAATTATGAATAAATAAAAAACGCCATACAACACGCGGTCATAGTGCATGGCAGTATTTTTAAACCAAATAATTCTACGTTCGCTACAAACACCTTTTGTCCTGACAGTTCCTATCCTATCGGACAGAAACTGCCACGACACCATACCGCGGGAACGTTAGCAATAAGAGATAAAACCAACCATTAAACAATTAATGCTTATGAAAAAAGAAACTTCATTTTTTATGTTTATTATATTGTTAAACATAATATTCAATACCGGCTGTGAAAATAATAATTTAGAGGCAGAAAAACCTTTTACAGAGGAGCAAATACTCCCAGATCATTCTGTAAAGATTACTAAGATCGAGAAAATTGAGGATAGATTATTAGACTTAGGAGAAGCACCAAATCTCCCACTTCAAGTAATTATTTCACTAGATAATGGAAGTTCAGATACTGTCCCTATTGAATGGAATGGTTTTTTTAATCCGGTCCTTGAAGGAAAATATCATTTGCAAGGATACCTGTATACAAAACATAAACCATACATTATGCCTACTTCACCCATTTCGGTTAACTTGACAGTAAAAGATTCTGGAACTAAAATAAAAAATAGGATTTTCAATTATGACCAGGAAACTTGTTTAATGGGAGCTGCTGATTTTTTCTTTGAGTCAGAAGGTAAATTGACACCACTAACGGCTATTGACAGACAGAAGGTACTAGTGCAAGAAACGATTCTTGATGAATATGAATTTTATGTTAGGGTGTTGGAATCAGAAAAGGAACGCAAAGAATACCAAGATAGCTTATTATTATTGAATAATTATAACTGGCAACAAATGGCGGATATAATGTTTAATTATAATGAATCGAATTACGAATTAGATTCAGCATTTTATGACATCCTACCTCCTTTTAAAGATGCAGACATTATGTATGATGTTAGGGTTGTTTATCGTTATGCAAAACAACAGGTAACAAGTCCAATTGAATTAACGGAAGAAGCACAAGAACTATTAAAAGAAAGTCCAGTAGAATTTAAGAAAAAATACGGTAATAAATATATCTCAGCCATCACATTAGGGTATTACGCAGCATATACCATCCCATTCAATATTATAGACAATAGTAATCCTGAAGATGTCTTTAAAGATATTGCTCAGTTAGTAAGAAACAAAGACGATAATACTCAATGTAAGGGTTATGTAAATGCCCTAACAACAAACCTAATTTACCACCATGGCGTTTATTCTAAAGCCAAGATCTACTTAGCAGAAAGTAAATCTAATTATATTAATCAGATGAAATCTTACATTGAAAGTAATCCAAAGAAAAAATATAACGAGATGTATATTGAATATTCCGTTTTCAACTTTTAATAACTCCTATTGCTAACACACGGTATAGTGCATGGCAGTATTTTTAAACAAAATGTATAAACGTTCGCTGCCAGCTCTTTTCGTCCTGACAGTTCCTTTCACGGGTGAAAGAAACTGCCACAACACCATACCGCGGGAACGTTAGCAGCAAGGCATTTAAACTAACCGAAATGAAAAACTTATTTATTTTATTAATTCCAACTCTTTTGATAATATTTTTTTCCTGTGATAAAAATGAAACTGTAGAAACTGAGAATGTAAAATTTATACTTGACTCAAAGAGTGTAGATGGTAAAGTAAAAGGCTTTAGATTTGAAAGTAAACAAATCATAGATTATCCCAATTCAAATGGGGTAAAACCTGACTTTACGGTTCTGGCACAAGTTAAAAGTGCAGGTTTGATAATTGGCCCATATTTATCTAATCCAGACATGAAAAATACTTTCGTTTTGACTAAAGAATTTTCAAATTTGGATAGTGCCAAACTATTCTACAGTACATATGATTACTCAAATGATTCAACATTTGAAGTTATGGCATTAGATGTTAAACCTTATCAAATTTGGACTATTAAAACAGAAAATGAATTAAGAGGAAAGATTCTTATCCTTAAAACCTTAGGAGCAGAAATAGACAGTACTCCATATGCGGAGATGGAGTTTCTAGCCGATAAAATAAAATAAGCCCAGCTGCTAACATGCGGTCATACTGCATGGCAGTACTTTTTAATCAAATATATCAACATTCGCGGTCGGGCTCTTTCATCCTGACAGTTCCATTCCCGTCGGAAAGAAACTGCCACGACAGCATACCGCGGGAACGTTAGGTGCAACCGTCATTAAATTGACTGTCAATTTTAATTTAGTTGCTGCTCTTAGCTGGGTAGCCGTTAATTTGCCAACGCTTTATTTAAATGGTGCTTAGAGTTGGCGGACACCGCATTAACGTCTCCCCTATGCTGGTCTTCACGTTTGAGTAGTTAGGGTGTGATCTTTAAACTCAAAGTTGTCGCAGCAACTGTCCTTAGTACCAGGAAAGTTTCGTGTTTTGGGTTTTCAGATTAACGACAGGGAAATTGAGCGGGAAAGATGACCAGATCTTACAATCTCAATGCGGGCGGACAAAGAAACAGCAGCACCTAACACACGGTCATACTGCATGGCAGTACTTTTAAATAAAATATTACAACATTCGCGGGTTATCGCTTTTGTCCTGACAGTTCCTTTCCCTTAGGAAAGAAACTGCCACGACAGCATACCGCGAAACGTTAGGTGCAACCGTCATTAAATTGACTGTCAATTTTAATTTAGTTGCTGCTCTTAGCTGGTTAGACGTTAATT
>NZ_JBHJHP010000023.1:0-4096 GCF_042219855.1 Quyinboa sediminis
ATTGATAATCCTGACGATTTTGAAACAGAACCAATGACTACCTGGCATAATGACTTTAACGAAGGAGTTTGGTTCGCAATTACAAATGCATTTGTTGATTACAAGGAAATAAATAAAATAGTTTGCCTTGACTTAACGAATCTCGGAGAAAGAAACAGATTAATTGACATAATTCTGAAAATTAAAACAGGTTGGTTACCGGACTAAGAAATATTTTAATAATTAAAATAGGGCAACACACAACACGCGGTCATAGTGCATGCGGTTTCTTTTAACCTGCAAATCTATCTTCCGTATGCCGTCGTTTTCGGCTTGACAGTCTCCACTTCGTGGGACAGTCAACCGCACGACACCATACCGCGGGAACGTTGTGCGTCATGCAAAAAAAGACAGCTCATCGGTAGATTGATAAGATAAACTATGAATAATAAACCAAACTATAACGATTTAGGATTATCAAGTCCGATGAGTATTAACCTTAGGAGATTAGTTGAGTCGCAATTATTGCTGGACTTAAGATTTTATGGGATTGATAAATCGGATTTAAAATTTGATTGGTCAGAGAGTTGTATAGAAGGACATGATACGTATTATTTGGAAAGCTACGTTGAAAATTATTCAAGTATAGCAATCTATGATAAAGACGAAAAACTTGTTGCTGATGGTTGGATGGAGTTTATTCATGAAGGTGATTTTTTCATAACATATTGGGAATTTGTTCAGTCATTTGATAATGATATGGAGATTGGACAAAAGGATAAACCTGGGATTCCAAAACATATTTGGGATAAATTGCCTGATGATATAAAACCGAACTATTTAATGGACAGAATTGAATAAAAAATGCACGAACGCACAACATGCAATATACAAAATTGGGGTTTAATAGGTTATTCAAGGGGGTTGGCTCGTAGCAAGTTCTGTATAGCTTGATAGTGAATCGCTCCGTAATCCCCAACTTTGCATATTGCCGCCGTTGTGCTTCATGCTATGAAAGATCCATACTTCAGAAAGGAAATTCTTATAGACTTAATTAAAGATCAAGCTCCCGAGAGAACTGATCTCATAGAACAATTAACCCAACTCGAAGTAGTAGGATGGATTAGGCGACCATATATTTCACTGTACAAACCTAGTAGTTCAGATAGAAATAGATCAAAATTAGAATATTGTGATTGTCTTGAATTAGAACATGAAATTGAAGGAGATATTATCCTTGATTTGAGTAAAGAAGGGATAATTATTGGAATTGAATTAATTAACCAAATACATGATTAATATTTTTATAAACAAGCACGAAGCACAACAGCGTATATATGTCACAGCTACCTTTGTCGCTCCGAAAAAAAATATTCTGAAAATTTATGTATCTTGAGTTTACAACGCTTATTCGTAGGTAGCTGCGTCACATATACGCGAAACGTTGTAGGTAATTTTTTAAAAAATAAACAACTCGATTATGAAAAGACTTTCAATATATTTTTTAGTGAGTTGCATTAGTTCTTTTATGAGTAGTGCTCAACTAATTCAGTGGCAAAAATACATTCCAACATCCTCCTATGAGCAGGACAATATCATAATAAAAAAACAACCAAATGGTTACATGTTATTTGGAACTGCAAATTCTTCAGATGGAATATTTAACGACAACCATGGTTATAAAGATATTTGGGTTGCATTTTTAAATGAAAGTGGAACAATACTTTGGAGTAAATGCTATGGAGGTTCAAAAAAAGATGAGCTAAAATCAGTAATTGAGTCAAATGATAATCAATTTATTTTAGCTGCAAACACTAACTCAAACGATGGTGATGTAGTACGTAAAATAAGTAATTTAGATACATGGGTATTTAAGATTAATAATAAAGGTGAAATACAATGGTCAACAGTATTTGGAGATTCCGTTGAAAATGAGGTGACCTCTATTACACAAGATATGAATAACGATTTTTATGTTTTAGGGAAAACCGATTATATGAATATTTATGATATTGGAACTACTGATAGTACAAGAATTTGGATAACTAAGTTAAATGAATTTGGAGATTCTCTAACAACTGTAATCCAACCTTTCTATAATTTTGAGTATTTCAATGACATTATCACTGTTGACGATAGTAGTTTAATGTATGTTGGGAATAATCAAAAGTTCCCATTTGATGCGCTATTAGTTAAAATAAATACATCCTGTGATACATTATGGACAAAAACATTAGGAGCTAGCAAAAGTGATTTTGCATATTCCATTGTTCAATTAAACTCTAGTGATTTAATTATAAATGGATGTTCAGATTCGGATGACATTCCGAATACAGTTAACAATGGTGGTTTTGATCTTTGGATAACGAAAATATCTAAAGAAGGTGTAATCTATTGGTCGAAACAATTCGGTGGTAGCGCATTTGACTTAGCAACTCAGGCAATAGAACTAGAGGATAAAAACTTAGTAATTATCGGGGAAAGTAATTCAAACGATAAAGATGTGCAATTAAATAATGGAAAATTTGATGTATTAATTATAATGCTAACGCCTGATGGCAAGTTAATAACTTCAAAAGTTTTTGGAAATACTGAATCTGATCGTGGAATTTCTATCGTTGAGAGAGATTCTAGTTTAATTTTTTCAGCCATATCAGAGGAGGAATATACTGGTTACTATGGACACAATATCTTTTGGATTGTTAAACTAAATAAATCTGTTATCCTTTCAAATGAAACAAACATTGATTACCCCATCAGTTTATATCCGATACCGGCTACGAAAACAATCAATGTCAACATAAATAATATTAAGACTATTGAGGTTTATGATTTAAATGGGAGATTATTAAATTCATTTAATGAGAATAAGATTGACATTTCAAATATAGAAAATGGATTTTATATAGTTAAAATCATAACCACCTCAAATTTAATTATTACAAGAAATATCATTGTTGAAAAATAAAACTACCTACAACACACGGTATAGTGCATGGCAGTACTTTTAAACCAAATATTTCAACGTTCGCAGCCGGCTCCTTTCGTCCTGACAGTTCCTTTCACAAGTGAAAGAAACTGCCACGACACCATACCGCGGGAACGTTAGGCCTCATTTCAATTTGACCAATAAAAATGATGATTACTTTAATTATAATAGCATCAATACTTATACTTTTTAGAATCTTTCCAATAGGAATATTTATTGCTGCCAGATTAAATGATATTGATATTTCATTTTTCAAATTGGTTAAATATAAGTTTAAGAATATTCCATTGAGATACCTCATGAACTTAAATGAAAAATTAGCGGCTAATTACTTCGACATTGAATATAACCTATTGATTGAATGCTATAATAGAGGTTTAGATTTAGTGAATATAAGCGAGGGGTTAATTAAAGCAAGGGAAAATAAAATGTACCTGACATTTGATAAAGCCTGTTTAGCGGATTCCGACAACATTGACATTATTAAAACTATTGATAACGCATTACTTCATGTGGAGAAAAAAGACTTATTTTCAACTTAAATCTGAGGATAATAAGAAGACTTTAAAAAAGCAAAATAACAGGCTTAAATATACCCTTAGAGCTGGAATATGGACATTCTTTATAGTAGTTTGTTATAGTATCATTGTACCAATTACATTTGGTAAAGGGTTTCCATTTTTTTCTACTGAGCCCTATGTTGTTAAATTATCTGATTTACCTAAGTATTACAATGAGATTCTAATAAAGTCAATCATTTTATCTCTTGGCGTAATGATTTATTATTTTTTCTTTAGGCATAAATTAGATACACATTCTATGACTAATACAGTTATCTGTGATAAGTGTTTCAATACTAAAAACTTTGACAATAATTCAAACTGCGAATGTGGTGGAAAATTTTATTCAATTGATAATTTTGAATGGATTGAAGATCAGCCCGATTTAATATTTACAAATGATAACTGGATCAATGAATATAAAATAATGAAAAACGAGGCCTAACACACGGTATAGTGCATGCGGTTTTGTTTTAATTTGCAAATCCACATTCCGTATGCCGTCGTTTTCGGCTTGACAGTCTCCACTTCGTGGGACAGTCAACCGCACGACACCATACCGCGGGAA
>NZ_JBHJHP010000024.1:0-4091 GCF_042219855.1 Quyinboa sediminis
GGCACAGGATTATATATCATTAAAGCTGAAAGTGCAGGTGCAAGCAAACTGTTCAAAGTTGTAAAAACAAACTAGAAAGTAGTTTTAAATAATTTGAGGCTGTCCGGTTTCCGGGCAGCCTCTTTTTTTTACATATAGCTTAAATCTTTTCTTAAAATTGCTTTGATAAAGCTTTTATTCAGGCTTAGCTATTGTAATTTTAAAAAGGTTTATTTATTTTTATTATTATTTTTTAACAGTATTAAGGAATACTAAACTTGAAATAACTAAAATATACGTCATGAAAGAACCTCTGCTTTCTTTGATCGTTGTTTTCGGTATCTCTTTAGTTGTTTATTCTGTTTTGATCTGAACCGGGATAGAATAACGGTACAGTTTAGTTATTGTTTCAGTATTTCGCAGGAAACGTTGAGTTTTAATTTGTGTATGAAATATATTGATTAAACCAATTTCTAACTAAAATTTGATGGTATGAAAAAAAATCTATTCTTGAGTTATGTAGTAGTTTTAATCGTATTTCTGTTTAGTTCCTTTGGAGTTAATGCTACCATTGTGGATTTAACCGGAAGCGATGATCCTGCTATATTAAAAAGCACGTTGGGTGGTATTGGCGATGGTGATACCATTGTTCTGAAAAGAGGTATGGCTTATGACCTTTCAGCTACATCAATCAGTAAGTCTGTTATGATTATGAGTGTTGAGGGAGCAGGAAGTCCTGCAGTTCTCGACATGGGAGCATCATCTCTTGATATTGCATCAGGAAGTGCCCTGGAATCACTTGTTTTTATGGATGTAGAGGTGAAAGGGGATATTACTGCTGCATATCTAATGAACTTTTCTACAGATGGTAGCATTAATGAATTTATTCTTGACAATGTCTACCTTCATAATCTACGCGGTGTATTCCGTTGCAAAAACGGAGGTGTTAAAACCATCAGTATGTTTAAGATTAATAATGCTGTAGTGGACAGCATTGGTGGTTATGGTGTGATGATCATGGATAACGCCGAAGCCTATTGTTCTGACGTTGAGATCAGTAACAGCACTTTCTCCAGTGTCGGTCAATTATTGAGGTGGAGAAGCACGGATGATGTTAACTCGGTTGTTATTTCTGGCTGCACCTTTTATGATACCCCGAATGATGGATATATCATAAGACTGGATACCGATTCTGTACTGAATGGTGTTGTTATATCTAATTCTGTATTCGGAAAATCAAATAATAAGCTGAAAAGCACGGCTAATTCCGGTTCAAGAGTAGCTGTAACAGCAACAAACTGTTATATGACAGCAGACTGTACGCTGAAACCGGAAGATTTTATGGTTGCGCCGATGACATATGCAGGAAGTGATGCAGATTTGTTTGCAGATGTGGCCACTAAAGATTTTAGCATTACAGATTTATCCTTTATGGGGAAATTTTCAGCTGGTGATCCAAGATGGTATATGGCGCATGAAGACAGAACCAATGAATTCATGACCAATCCGGGATTTGATATTGACTGTAATTATCTTGCTGCTGACGCGGCTGCTAATCTTGGTACAGCTGATAACGGTTCAGCTAATCTGGCGGTGACCGGATGGACGCCAAATTCCACAAGCTGGGCTGCAGGTGCTGCTTTTGAGTATGGTTATGCCGGAACTTTAAATAGCCCGGGTCCAATCCCTGCAACCGCTTCTGATGGTTCTACAACAGGTGCAGGTCATGGAGCGCTTGGTGTATGTGCTGCCTGGGGAGGGAATTCTTATTATACACAGGAAGTTACTTTACCTGCTGGTACGTATGTACTGAAATATAATGTATACAACTCGGGTCCTGCTGCTGCCGGATCAAGTCTTGTAGGGTGGATCCCCGATGGTGGTGCTGCTGTACTGTCTTCACTTGCCAATATGGCACAGAATGTATGGACTCCGGATGAAATAACTTTTACACTTGAGTATAATACCACAGGTATGATCCAGGTTGGTGTAAAAGCTGTAAATGCTGGTTCTGCATCTAACGGCCGTTATTTCTTTGATGACCTTCAACTTAATTTCATCGCGCTTCCTGAAGCTGAATTAAGACATTCCTATACATTTGAAGTAGCTGATACTGCTATTGACGTTGTAGGTGATTTGGATGGTGAATTATTTGGCGATAAAATTACTGTTGCAGACGGAAAAGCCACTGTATCAGGAGCTGCTGCTTCAACAGACGGTTACATTGCATTTGATGCTGCCGCACTGGCATTAAAAGACTATGATGCAATTACACTGGAATTGTACCTGGAAACAGCCGATGGAGCCAATGGTGCCTATACCATGTTATGTTATTTCGGTAATAATAATGGTGGACAAAAAAGCTTCTGGTTCCAGCCGACTATAGACGGTAATGCCTCAAGAGCTGCTGTGGATAATACAAATCCTGTTGCACAGCTGAATGGTATTGAAATGGACGATGGTAAACTTCATCATGTTGTAGCAATATTAACACCTGACGCACTGGAGTATTATCTGGATGGATCTCTTGCAGCTTCAGTAGCTACAGGTGGTGATTACATCTCGACAATTGATACGGTTATTGCACAGTTGTTTAAAGGTCCGAATGGATGGGCAGATGTGAATTATAATGGTACCATTGATGAATTTAATATTTATAACGGAGCTTTAGGTAAACAGGCTATTCTGGATCATGCTGAAGCATTCATCGGTTCAAGTAATTCTGACCTTGGAAGTTTGAGTGTTGGCATTGGTGAACTTAAGCCCCCGTTTGAGAGCTTTACAAGAACATATACTGTAAATATTCCAGGAGGAACTGAAACTGTGGCTATTGATGCAACAGCTAAGTATTCAGGTGCTGTAGTTAAAGGAACCGGTGATTTCAGTATTACCCAGGTTATTGATACAGCGGAAGTCGTTGTTGTTGCTGAGGATGGTAATGATTCAACAACTTACCTGGTTATATTCTCTTCCTTGAGTCCGATAACCGGTACTATTATTGGTCATGCAAGTTCATGGGGTGATGATCCTGCAACATATATTGATGCAGCCTTCGATGGTGATATCAACACGTATGTGGATGCACCTACGGCTACAGGTTATGTAGGATATGATTTTGGTGCTGGAAGAGCTGCCACATTAACAGCATTTAAATATGCTCCGCGTTCAGGTCACGAAGGACGTATGGTAGGTGGCGAATTACGTGGCGCCAACAGTCCTGATTTATCTGATGCTGTAACGCTTTACACCATTACTGATGCCCCAGGCTTTGAAACTACGTTGGTTGGTCTGGAAATGACCGAAAGCTACAGGTATATCTATTATTATTCTGCTGATGGTTACTGTAATATTTCAGAACTTGAAATGTTCGGTGTGGTCAAGGGACTTATGCATTCATATACATTTGAAGATGGAACCGCTGCGGATGTTGTTGGCGGTGCAGATGGAGAGGTCGTCATCAATGACGGTGGATCAGGTAATATTGAAAACGGTGCATTTAATGCAATGGGCGGAAGTTATGTAAAACTTCCTGCAAAGGATATTGCATTGAACAGTTACAATGAAGTTACCCTTGAAGCAACAGTTAAAACAGGCTCAAATCCGGGCTGGACGATGTTGGCTTACTTTGGTTCGGCAGGAGGTGATAACAGTTATTGGATGTCAATTGCCCGTGCAGATAATGTAAGTAAAACATCTGTCGATATGTTGCCTTCAAGTTCAGAAGTAGGTGTGACCGGGGCAGAACCAGGCGCTGATGAATTACATCATTATGTAAGTGTATTAACTGATGATTCAATCAAGTGGTACATCGATGGGGTTAAGATAGGGGCGGTTGCAACACCTGCTGCTTATCTGGTATCCGGTATCTCTCTTGATACTGCCTTGTTATGTGCCGGTGGTTATCCGGATCCTCAGTGGATTGGTTCAGTATATGAATTCAATATCTACGAAGGTGAACTTGATGCAGAAACGATTGCGTCTAAAGCAGAGGCTGCATTACAAGAAAACGGACCTAAAAAAGTTGCTTATGTAACTGAGTCCAAAACGATGGCAGAGACAGCTGCACAGCCGGATGCAGATCCGATTGTAACGATGTTGATGGAAGATGAAAA
>NZ_JBHJHP010000025.1:0-3965 GCF_042219855.1 Quyinboa sediminis
AGTTTTGGTTATTTAGAAAACAACTACATCACTTTATTGAGTATGATTGAATATAAACCAAATGAATTTCATGTCGTCAGATTTGTATTTAATAAAAACAACAGCAGAATAATCACTTATATCGGAAAATAAATTACGGTGGCTAACACGCGGTCATAGTGCATGGCAGTATTTTTAAACAAAATGTACAAACGTTCTCAGCCAGCTCTTTTCGTCTTGACAGTTCCTATCCTATCGGACAGAAACTGCCACGACACCATACCGCGGGAACGTTGTACGCCATACGAGAAAAGATACTATTGGATAGATTTAAAAATATATTGATAGTTTTTGCTGCAGTTCTTCTAACGTCTTGTAGCATTCAAAAAAGGTCCATATTAGAATATGGATCTGAGGTTAGACTATTAGTTTATTCAGACTCTACAATCTTTAATGGCAAAGTGACTTTTAATATGGGTGATTTAACATTTCACTTCAAGACTGAAAACTTCAGAGATGTAATAATTCAAAATTACGACATTGATTTTGAAGCATATACGTATTTAAAGGACTTCACAACAAACTTCCTGAATAATGAAAACTTAAAAATAAAGAGAGAAGAAAATGATCTATATATTAATAACATAAAGACTAAATTCCCATTATCATATGATATCAATTTCGTAATGGATCATTTAGTAAGAGAAGGAAACTTTTATCTTGAGAAAAATAATAAACCAGTAAATTACATTGAATATATATACTGGAATCCTCAATATATGGGAACAATCTACTCAAAATGGATTGTAAACAAGAAGGTTGTATATGAATTTATTCATGGAACAGTAGAATAAGTACGGCGTACAACACGCGGTCATAGTGCATGCGGTTTTATTTTAACTTGCAAATCCTATTACCGTATGCCGTCGTTTTCGGCTTGACAGTCTCCACTTCGTGGGACAGTCAACCGCACGACACCATACCGCGGGAACGTTGTGGGCAATTTTGCTAGAACTCCAGCTATTCGACACAAATGAGATTTAGATAAGATAGATTTGTTGATTATTAGTATAGAAAATAGAAACTATTCAAATTATATGATGAATTTAAAAAATAAAAAGCGAATACTAAAAACTATCTTAGGTTTAGTATTTATCATTGTTATTACTTTGCCTTATATTGACTTGCGTAGTAAAAATAAGATTCATTATAAATTCAATGATATTGAGTTTTCTATTTACAAATCTATACCAAATCAGAATGAAGGAGATTATGGACTATTCTTATCATATTGTGATACCGTATCTCAATTTTTAAATAACAATCCAATTAAACTTGATTTTGAATTCAATTTCAAAGATTGCAAATCTCAAGTTGATAAATTTGATATACAAGAATATCGGACTGATTTTGTAAAACAAGTACATATGATTGCCATTGAATATCGTCGGTCAAAAAGCAGAGCAAATGCTCGATTTTTCTTAATTATGATTGCAGCTCAAATATTTTTAATAGTAACTAAAAATTTTATTGACAAGAAATTTCAAGAGAAGAAGAATGAAACAGATTAATAAAATTGATATAAAAAACTGCCCACAACACGCGGTCATAGTGCATGGCAGTAATTTTAAACAAAATAATTCAACGTCGGCAACCTGCTCTTTTCGTCCTGACAGTTCCTATCCCATGGGACAGAAACTGCCACGACACCATACCGCGGGAACGTTGGCTGTAATTTTGATGAATATCGTAAATTGATATGGAAAGAATCTATAAACTAAAACCAATATATTTCCTGATTGGCTTTATCCTAGCAATGATTTTAGCCTTTTTTGCTTTACAAGTATTTGATAAAATTATCAGAAATAGTTTTATATTTTTGACAGTTTCAATTGTTTTTATGGCCTTTATCGGATATTATTTTTTTTGGTTATATATCATTGGATATGGTTTCCATAAAATAAATGAGAAATTAGGAACTAAAAGTACCCTTAGGAAGCTAAAAAGCATATTGACTATTTCATTTTTTATAATTATTAGTACTCTTACGACACATCTCTACTTTCTTTTTAAACTTGAGCAAGAATCACCAATAATTTTGAATATCGTTTATGCTATTGCCGTACTTTACTGCACTGGTTATATTACAATAAAATTTAGTCAAGATTTTAAATTTTATGACAAAAAGGAAGAACCAAAAATATTTGATTATATCATTACGTATTTTTTACTGGGAGCTTTCCCTTTCGGAATTTTAATTATGCATGCCCATATAAGACTAATCCTTAAAGAACATGGAATACTAAGAAAATAAAAAACTACAGCCAACACGCGGTCATAGTGCATGGCAGTACTTTTAAACCAAATAATTCAACGTTCGCTGCAAGCGCTTTTCGTCCTGACAGTTCCTATCCTATCGGACAGAAACTGCCACGACACCATACCGCGGGAACGTTGTGGGCAAGCTATGGTGGAGTTCTCAATCTAGTTAAAAGTTAAGCTTATTTGCACCTTAAATATTTAAAACCATGAAAGACAAATTTGCCTTAATTATTTCAATAATCTTTATAATTATTTTTAATTCTTGTGAGTCAAATAAACCTGATTTGAACGGTAATTGGATCAAAGTAAAGTATTTTACAAATAGCCAAGATAGTGAAGGAAAAACAGTAGAAACGGATACACTAATTGCATCTGTAAACGATGAATTCTCTCTTGGAATATATACTCAAATTCAACCACGATTTGAGTTATTTATCTTAAAGAAAATTAATAACAAAGAATTCATTGATATTACAGATCTTCCTGGAGATGCTAAATTGACTGGTTATTATGAAGAAAATGGAGTTCAAAGAAAGATTAATACTATTCAGCTCAGACTAAATGAAAGCATATACAATCCTGAAGATGAAATTATGTACTTAATACGAATCGAATCTTCATCTGAGATGATTGAGAAAAAATTGATTCTAAAAATTAAGTAAAGCCAGCCCACAACACACGGTAATAGTGCATGCGGTTTTATTTTAACTTGCAAAACCACATTCCGTATGCCGTCGTTTTCGGCTTGACAGTCTCCACTTCGTGGGACAGTCAACCGCACGACACCATACCGCGGGAACGTTGTATGCCATTTTGAATGAGAAAAATAATCTTCATATTGATTTTAATTCTAACGACTTTAAGTTGTCAAAGAAATAATTCCCAAAGTAGCAAAGTTCCTGTTGAGTATTATTATGTGCAATATAACTTGGAGAGCAATACAGAATTATACTTGGATACAACACGAATTGAATATCACCAGGTATTAAATGATAGTATTTATTCATTGACCTATATCCCCAAACTAATTGATAAAAACGATACGGTTAAAATCATTGTGAAAGAATCTAAGTATTTTCAACCAGAATACTTTTACAATAGAAAAAAAGTTGATTTTGAGTTTGTATCAAGCCGAGAATATCTAATTGAAGGAGAATTATTCTGTGTATACAAGTATGTAAAGAATCCTTCTGTGATAGACGGTTGTGTCACACAGTTTTGGAATCCTGACTTTGGAATAGTTATTAAACGCTCATCGACTTGGAAAGATTTTAGCAAGTTGCAGACTAACAGTGAAAACATCAATCGAATAATTAATCTACTATTTGATGTAATTAACCAAGACACAGAATTTTATTACGGATGCAAGGAAGAACTTGAATTAATTCCAAAATCCGATGTAAGAGAATTTTATGATTGGAAATTTAAAGATGAGTTGATCAACTTAAATGAATAAAAAACGGCATACAACACGCGGTCATAGTGCATGCGGTTTTATTATAACTTGCAAAACCTTATTCCGTATGCCGTCTTTACGGCTTGACTATCTACACTTCGTGTGACAGTCAACCGCACGACACCATACCGCGGGAACGTTGTAAGCCATAATAGAAATCTTAATTATGAGAGGTTTTCTATACATACTATTATTTGTTCTGTTTTAT
>NZ_JBHJHP010000026.1:0-3568 GCF_042219855.1 Quyinboa sediminis
AGGCTGTCTCTTTTGTCCTGACAGTTCCTTTCCCGTCGGAAAGAAACTGCCACGACAGCATACTGCGGGAACGTTAGCAATAATGTTAAAAACAAACCATATATGAAAAAAACGATTTTGATTTCATTTTTAATATTTACAAGTTTTATTGCGTTTTCGCAAGACTTGCCAACTGAACCGGAAAATGGATTTGCTTTCCTAATAGGAAGTAAATTTACAATAAAGCTTTACCCAACTGATAAAAATAGTTTTGAATATTCAATTATTGAGTTTGAACCATTTCAAGAAATCATAGATACTTGGGAAAATGATTCCTTATTTATAGAAGGAGAAAAAAATGGAACTATTGAATTTTATTTTTGTTTATCAACATCTGGAGATACAGACAAAGAGAAAGCCGAAAATATGAAAACACTTCTTTTAATGAAAAACAGAACTAAATATTCCTTGTCATATAAATCTGATATTCAAAGAGAAGAAGACGCAGAATTCGAGGAAACTTCAAATGTCGGTACTTTTTCAGGAGCGAAGGGAACCGAAATGTGGCCATATATGATTTATCAAATAGGTCTTCACGATTTTAAAATAATGAAATAAACACTATTGCTAACACGCGGTCATAGTGCATGGCAGTACTTTTAAACCAAAAACACAAACGTTCGCGCAAAGCTCTTTTCGTCCTGACAGTTCCTATCCTATCGGACAGAAACTGCCACGACACCATACCGCGGGAACGTTGCCAATAATACTAAAAAAAGTTGTGAATGATTCATATTTGGTGTAAATTTACATCACAAAATAATAAATTATGCCAAGACAAAGTATATCATTTTCCAAGCCCAACGATGAGTGGTTAAAAACACAAATAGAAAGCGAAGAATATTCGAGTAAAAGTGAACTTGTTAACGACTTGATCAGACAAGCCAGGAAACAGCAAGCTCATATAGATTGGATTAGAGCAAAACTTGAAAGATCTGAAAGAAGTGGTTTTACGGATGATACGAAAGAACAAATATTAAAACAGTCAAAGTCGTTACTTAATGGCTAAATATAGACTAAGTAACGTAGCTAAAGAAGACTTGATACGTATTCATCAGTACGGAGTAAGAAAATTTGGCATTACACAAGCGGATTTATACTTTGAATCATTCTTTGAGTATTTTGAAATTATTGCCCAAAGACCTTTTGCATTTGAATCTGTAGATTATATAAAAAAAGGATATCGAAGATGTGCTTGTGGTTCTGATAGTATATATTTCAGAGTAAATGATAATATTGTTGAGATCATGGCAATTGTTGGGATGCAGGATTTAAAAAATATTCTTTAATCCTTTTATTTTAAGACTATTAATTAAATTAAAAAGTACTATTGGCAACACACGGTCATAGTGCATGCGTTTTTTTTTAAACCTGCAAATCCACTTTCCGTATGCCGTCGTTTTCGGCTTGAAAGTCTCCACTTCGTGGGACAGTCAACCGCACGACACCATACCGCGAGAACGTTAGGTGTAATTTCACAAAATACAAATCAAGCTAAAAGGACTTGATAATAATACCAAATATTGGTACTTTTGTAAAAATTGACAGTTATGAATAAGAATACATCTATAACACTAGGACAGCATTTTGATTCTTTTGTTCAAAGCAGTATTTCAGGAGGAAGATATAAAAATGTTAGTGAAGTTGTCAGAGCTGGCTTGCGTTTACTTGAAGAAGAAGAAAGTAAAGTAATCGCTTTAAAAAATGCAATTCAGGAAGGATTAAATAGCCCACGAATTGAGAACTTTGACTTTGACAGTCATTTAGAAAAGTTAAAAGCTGAAAGTAAGAAAAATGGCTAAAGTAATTTTTAGAGAAAAAGCCATTAATGATTTATCCGACATTTGGAATTACACTACATTTAGATGGTCTGAAAATCAAGCTGACAAATACTATGAAGCAATAAAATCAGCTTGTAAAGAAATTGGAACAAATCCTAATCTTGGGAAAAAATATCTTGAAATAAGTCGTGAATTATTAGGTTATAAAACTGGAAGACATGTTATTTTTTATCACGCAATCTCAGACAATGAGATTGAAGTTATAAGAATTTTACATGAGCAAATGGACCTGAAAAATAGATTAAAAGAATAAAAACTACACCTAACACGCGGTCATAGTGCATGCGGTTTTATTTTAACTTGCAAATCCACATTCCGTATGCCGTCGTTTTCGGCTTGACAGTCTCCACTTCGTGGGACAGTCAACCGCACGATACCATACCGCGGGAACGTTGTATGCAAGCTTAGGAAACGACAGTGCAATATGAAAACTAAAGATATAATAGAAGGAAGTCCAGCAATTAAATCGACTACGATTGCTCATTCTGATAATTTCATAATGACAACTGGTGGAGTTGTAAATATTTATGAAAATCTGATTGACTCTGACTGTGACTTAATTCTAAATACTAAGAAGATTAAACAAATTCAGTTTGCTGATAAATTCAAAGTAACCGAAAAGACTTATGATTTAATCAACCATAGATTATTGACAGATAGTTACAAACCAACTTTAAGGTTAGTACTGAACGGATTCGGATTTGTTGATAATTTGGATTGCTTGAAATTCTTGACTAATACAAAATCACTTACGGTAGATATGTTTAAGAATAAGCAGATTGAAAATATAAATAAATACTTACGACTTGAGCATCTTGGAATTGGAGGACAAGGATTGTCTATTAAACCAATTTCGGAGCAAAGTGAATTGATTAGTTTGTTTGTTTTTGACAAATTGAAAGATATTGAAACGATTGGAGAGCTGACTAATTTAAGAAAACTGACTGTTTCAAAATTGACGCTCAAAGACCTTGACTTTTTGACTACATTAAATCAATTGATTGAGCTTAATTTTATGTTAGGTAGTGCGACTGATTACGGAAAACTACCAGAAATTGGTGTGATAGAAAAGATGTCATTTACAAGAGTTAGACAATTGACAAAAGAACACTTGATGATTCTTAATGAAATGAAATATCTAAAAGAATTGACCTTTGACACACAAGCAAATATTTTCGATTTAGATTGGTTGTCAAACAAGTCGATTACGACGAAAGTATTTAACTGTAAGAACTTTAATGAATAAAAGCCAGCATAAAACAATGTATAAAAAACATAAGTGGCTCAGTGGTTTACGAAGCTTTAGAGCATTTAATCAGCTCCGCCAAATCTGCGATTTGACGGGTTTGTTAAATCTTTTAAATTTGTGTCAAATCGCAAATTTGGCTCAGTGCAACTTGACAGGTAAGAGCTTCGAAATCACTTACGTTTCTTATACTAAACGTTAGCGCCAATTTTAAAATAACAAACAGTCTTGAACTAAACTATTAGAAAAGCTAAAGCATGAGTCGAAAAACGGAGAGAAGATTTCTGAAAATTTTAATTTCTGTTTTATCAATACCATTTTTATTTCTCCTTATTACAGAAATAATGACACCTGACGCTTATGTATGTAAGCTTCCCCAAAAACTGGACAGTTTAAAAGTAGACAAAATAGTATTAATTTTAAACTGTAATTATGAAGAAGA
>NZ_JBHJHP010000027.1:0-3529 GCF_042219855.1 Quyinboa sediminis
GCAAGCACCTTTCGTCCTGACAGTTCCTATCCTATCGGACAGAAACTGCCACGACACCATACCGCGGGAACGTTGTGGCGCATTATAGCAGACCTGCAAAATTGAAACATACAGTAAAATGATTCTCAGTATCTGATGAATAGAAAGACAACACCGAAAGTAAAAGATGGTAGAGTTCAAAAAAAGAACAGACACGAAATAACACCTAACTATTGGGATTTTCGACAAGATTCACTACAAATTGATATTGAAAGTCCAGGAAAAGGATACAAACATTTTCTAAAGAAACGTGATATTATTAGATTTCTTGAGATACTTCCGAACTGGAAAGAGATTGATGTTGAATTAGATGCCATTCTTCTTGCACAAGGTGGAGGACCAGATGGTTGGTACAATAATGGAGTAATTGGTATTTGTGCTTGGGACAATAATAAAACCTGTTCACTTGATAAGGAATATTTTAATGCACATCTCGATTTATTCAAAAAACTTGGATTAGAATATGAAATAAAAAGAGAAGGTGTAATATGTCATTTCACCGAATCACAGATTAAAGCTTATCAGTTGCTTCATATTCTGTTACACGAAATCGGACATCATCATGACAGGATTAATACCAAGAATAAAAATAGAACAGCGCGTGGAGAGAAATACGCTGAGGATTACGCAGTAAAATATGAGAAAAAGATTTGGGATATATATTTTCATGAATTCGGATTTTAATAAACTAATAAATTATGTCACGGAGTATTCATACAACCTATAAAGATTTAAAAGGATTAACAAAATCAGAATTAGAGGATATGACCAATGACTCTGACTCTGTATTGAATGATTTGGCCGATAAACGAGCGATTAAGAATAAAGTAAAACAAGATAGAAAACAAAAGAAAAATAAATAACGACGCCACAACACGCGGTCATAGTGCATGCGGTTTTGTTTTAATCTGCAAAACCTTTTTCCTTATGCCGTCGTTTTCGGCTTGACAGTCTCCACTCCGTGGGACAGTCAACCGCACGACACCATACCGCGGGAACGTTAGCGGTAATGCTAAAAAGAAAAATATGGACATACTATTGAAACTGAAAAACTGGCAATTATTTTTTATTTCGTTTTTACTACCAACTATTATAATAATATTAAAACTAGCTACAGCAGACTTAGAAAGTTACGAAACCAAAGATTTAAATGACTTCGCAATTCCAATGTATTTTGTCTATTATATAGTTCTATTTTTATGGAACTATAGAGTTATAAAGACATTTAACAAATATGAAAAAGCATTAACACAAAGACAGTTAAACCTTTTAGATATTCTCCTGACAATTCTGACAATTTTCGTACTTTTTAATATTTCTCTAGACTATATTGGAGTACTTCATTTCAAAATTATACGAATATTATATTGGATTTTTTTAATTGCTTCAGTTTATGCTTTTTTTTATGTGATATTTTGTACTGCAAAGACGCTTAAATACATGCAGTTCAAAAATCAGTTGAGAGCTCCCGACATAATTGCTGATATGTTTCTAATTATGTATTTCCCAATCGGAGTATGGTGGTTACAAAGAAAAGTCAATCAATATTATTATGAAATAAAAGCACATACCGCTAACACACGGTAATACTGCATGGCAGTTATTTTAAACAAAATATATTAACGTTCGCAGTCTGTCACTTTCGTCATGACAGTTCCTATCCTATCGGACAGAAACTGCCACGACAGCATACCGCGGGAACGTTAGGCTTTATAGTCTGATGCAACTAAACGGAAAGAAAATACACTATAATATAAATGATTATGCGAAAATCAACCGTCTTGTTTTATGCAATTGCCTTTTTGACTCTTGCGAATGGCTGTGAGGAAAATGAGATTGATATTGACAATGAAATTAAAGGGGGTTTCAATATAACAATCAATGATTCGATTTTATACAATCATAATTCCATTGATTTCTATGACATCTCTTCTCACTTAGTTTATTTAAAGGCGGACAATAATTTTATTTTTTCAACTCATGGATCATTTTCTGTTCAAGTTGATAGTGAACTGATTTATACAGGTCAAATAATCCCAGGATATTCATCATATTGGCCATCAGGACCAATAATACAGTGTGCTCCTACTTTTTATGGTGAATATATTATACCTATTGGATTTTTTCCATCTGTCGATTCTACCGGACGATTAAAAGAGGACCCAAGAAATGATGCCAGAATTATTGAAGCTTTAAAGAAAAATAATCAATATAAAAATGGATTATCAAGTGAGATTCATTCAATTCAGAAACTATCAGAAAATAAAGTACAAATTACTATTCAATTGACCAATCTTGATACAGGTAACATATTATACCTGGACCCAGATAGAATGGGTCTTGAACTTTTTCATTATTTCACAAATGGATTAACAATTAGAGATTCACAAAATAAATATTACACTCACAAATTGACAATTGAAAAACCTGACCCTTGGGATTTATGGGATATTAATTGGTTATCTGTATTAAAAAGTAACGAGACTAAAATTATAACAGTGACATATAACGATTTTGATACTTTAACTCCTGGAGAATATACTTGTTGGTTTAATTATCCGGGATTAACTTCACAAATTGAAAAAGAAGAGTTGCAACAAGATAGCGGTAGAATTTGGCTTGGCAAATTGACAAATACTAAAATAATTAATGTTGAATAACTACAAAGCCTAACACACGGTCATAGTGCATGCGGTTTATTTTAAATTGCAAATCAACAATCCGTATGCCGTCGTTTTCGGCTTGACAGTCTCCACTTCGTGTGACAGTCAACCGCACGACACCATACCGCGGGAACGTTGTGTGCAATATTAAGAACAGTCGGTGTAATGAAACAAACATTTATTATAATTTTTTTAATGCTTTTTTCTTTACAAGTAAAAAGTCAAGTTGACACAAGAAATTGGGATAATGCTAACGACATAATGAATTATCACTTTAATAGTATTCCAACAGACAGTATTCTTAATAAATTAGGAATACGTTATAATGTAGACTTTTCAAGTTTACTAAGTAATATTATGATTTATGGTTTCAAAAGAAATTTAAGCAGTTCGGAAATAAATGCGATTGAAAACAGAACAATGATTTTGGTAGAAAAATATTATGAAATTCGTAAGCCAATAAAAATTATTAAAGTAGGTGGAGTTGGTGGCGGTGGAGAAATGAAGGTGGAAAAATCGGAAGTAAATGGCAATACTCTTTACACAATAACACTATCAAAGACAGATTTAGAATTTGAATATGACAAATTTCAAAATGAGCTGATTGATAAAATTAATGAAGAAACATCAAAACTTATTAAAGGAAATTAATAGTAAATCAAGACATTAAAGAATAAAAAATACTGCACACAACACGCGGTCATAGTGCATGCGGTTTTATTTTAACTTGCAAATCCACATTCCGTATGCCGTCGTTTTCGGCTTGACAGTCTCCACTTCGTGGGACAGTCAACCGCACGACACCATACCGCGGGAACGTTAGGCCA
>NZ_JBHJHP010000028.1:0-3049 GCF_042219855.1 Quyinboa sediminis
GGCACAGGATTATATATCATTAAAGCTGAAAGTGCAGGTGCAAGCAAACTGTTCAAAGTTGTAAAAACAAACTAGAAAGTAGTTTTAAATAATTTGAGGCTGTCCGGTTTCCGGGCAGCCTCTTTTTATTTTAGCAATATCGTGCCTCTTTCTACGTTGCAGAAGTCTTGAATGCTCTTATGTTTCAGTTTATAAGGTAATTAACAGTGAATTATTGAATGTTGAAGAAAATAATTTATACTATTTTGTCAAAAAAATTATAGTAATTAATTGTATTTTTAGTCCAAATGCAACAGACATTCAATAATTTTAACGCTTGTTTATGAAAAACAAATTGTGAATTATTATTTATAGTACTAACTAAAAGTTTATTTATGAAAACAAATTCTTTACTAAGGTATTTGATGAGTTTTATTTTGTTTGCCGGAATCTTTGTTTCGGGAAACATTAAAGCGCAATCAGTAGATGCAACGGGTACCTTTAATCCGGTAAGGGATACCGGAATTGTTTATGCCGGCATAACATTTGTTGACGGTGATAACGATGGTGTTTTTGATTGTTCAATCGTTTTGTCTGAACCTGCAATCGCAGCATGGGGTGATTATTCAGCCGCTGTTGCTGTATATTCAGATCGTCTGACCGTGAGAAACGGTGGAGCATGGGTAGATGCAGGTACAGTGGAAAATCTTGTAGTTCCTGTTCCGAATCAGGTTTACCATTTCTGGTTCGATCTTGACGTAACAGCTAAGACCTATACAACATGGGTACAGACTGCAGGTATGGCTGAACCGGTGAAAATTTTCACAGATGCCGCCTTCAGAAATACGAATATTGAAAGTATTTTAAGATGGTCTGCACTTCATAATCCTGATGCTGAGCCTGATACCGTTAAGGTATTAAAGGTTGCCCAGGTAGAAGCTGTAGGCATTACCGGAAATTATGCTATGAGTTTACCGGGTGGTGCTGATGGATCACTGAGCAATGTTGATATTTCAGGTCTTGGTCTGACAACCTTGCCTTATACCATCGAAATGTGGGTTAATTCAGGGGCAGATCAGGTTGCCAATGCCGGACTAATTTTTAACCGTCCGGGTAATTTCGGATTCCAGTATACTTCGGGCTGGCAAAGTACTTCCCAAAGTGTCAGGTATATGGCTGCCGGTGGCGATCAGTACGGCTCAAATTCCTTAACCCCGGATGTTAGCCAGGGAACCTGGCATCATTTAGCTGTGGTTATGACGGAAACAACACGAACAGTTTATTTTGATGGTATTGCTGCCGAAGAAACGGCAACATTCACACCTAACGACTTTTCAGCCGGTAATACTTATATCGGATGGGACAGTGATGCCGCAGACAGAGCCTTTAATGGTCTGGTTGATGAAGTACGTGTCTGGAATGTGGCAAAAACATCAGAAGATTTAACAGCTGGTAAATTTCAGTTGTTAAAAGGTGACGAAGATGGTCTTGTAGCCTATTATAATTTTAATGATACTGCTGAAATGGCCACAGATCTTACTGTCAATGCAAATAACGGAACAATTAACGGAGGTTCATATGTCGAATCAGATTATATGGATTTGAGTGTAGCTGCTCCTGTTGTTTCCTTGTCAGAAACAGTTCCTGTGATGGTTGAAATTGGTATGAAAGGATATCCTGTTTACGTAACAACCAACAATACAGATGCAGCTCTTGGAATTAAGGTACCGGAAGGATTTTCTGTTACACCTTCTTCATTAACTGCTGCCAACTATGATAACGGACAGGCTAAATTGATGGTAAATGTTACAACAGCAGCTGCCGGTGACTCAGGTTCTATCGTAATTACCTTTGAAGGTGAAGGAATTGATTCAATTGGTGTTGAAGCTGTTGAGCCTTACCAGCGTTATTTCCTTAAAGAAGCAGAAAGCGGATTATTACTTGGTAGTGCATCATCAAGCGATGCTCAGCCAGCCTTGACTGATAGCATTAATGTCGCAGCGCAGCACTTTATTTTACGTCCGGTAAATGAAGGTGTTGACGACAGCCTGTATTACATTATTCAGGATGTGAATTACAGTTTCTTCAGTAAAAAGTCAAGCAGCGGATGGAGTACTAAATTTGGTACCCTGGAAGATGGCGTATGGAAAGTAGTAAAAGGTGTTACCGATTACTATACCTTTATGAACATGGTAAATGACAAATACTGTGGTGCTGATGGAATAGCAGCAGATTCATGGTATTATGCTGACAAAACTGGTGCTGCAGTGGATAGTTTCATGATGATTGAGGCCCCGGCTGCAGTTATTCCTGCTGTTCTTGCCCATTCATATACATTCGAAGAACCTGATACTGTAATTGATGCAGTAGGTGGTCTGAATGGTACTTTAATCGGAGATAAAATTACTGTTGCCGATGGAAAAGTTACAGTTTCCGGAGCAACTGCAAATACTGATGGTTACATCGATTTTGATGCTGAAGCACTGGCTTTACATACTTACGATGCCATTACCCTGGAAGCATACATTGAAACACAGAGTGGTATGAATACAGGTTACACTATGCTTGCTTATTTCGGTAATAATGTAGGTGGAAGTAAGTGTTTCTGGGTTCAGCCAACACGTGGAGGTAGTACTGAAACACGTATTGAAACCAATAACGGAAGCGCGACAGTTACAGCTGCATTACCGGGAACAGAATTGGACGATGGTGAATTCCATCATGTAGTAGCGGTATTGTCTCCTGATTCATTGCTTTATTACATCGATGGTGTATTAGTAAGTTCAGCTGTATTAAATGGTGACTATATCAGCACGCTTGATACAGAAATTGCACACCTGTTCAAAGGTGCCAATGGTTGGGCTGATCCTAACTATAATGCTTCTCTTACAGAGTTTAATATCTATAACGGTATTATGTATCCTTCAATGGTAGCTGCAAGAGCAGAAGAAGCTATGTCTGAGTACGGACCTAAGAAAGTTGCTTATGTAACGGAGTCCAAAACGATGGCAGAGACAGCTGCACAGCCGGATGCAGATCCGATTGTAACGATGTTGATGGAAGATGAAAA
>NZ_JBHJHP010000029.1:0-2143 GCF_042219855.1 Quyinboa sediminis
TTATCTAGAAAGAGAGTTTATACGAAAGAAAGGTAAATGGTATTTAGAAAGATATAAAATATCAAATCTGTAATTACAGATTCTTGATTATGTACTTTGAAAAAAATTTTGCATCCCAAAAATTGAGAAAAGAGAAGAAAAACGGTTTACAACACGCGGTCATAGTGCATGGCAGTACTTTTAAACAAAATAATTCAACGTTCGCTGCCAACTCTTTTCGTCCTGACAGTTCCTTTCCCATCTGAAAGAAACTGCCACGACACCATACCGCGGGAACGTTAGGCACAAGCATAAAATGAAATAAATTCATGAATTATGATGAAGAAATAGCTTATAAATATCTTCAGACAAAAAATTTTACGAAGATTGAATTTGAACCAAAGGGTAATATTCCTCCAGATTTCCTTCTAGATGAAGAAATTGCTGTCGAAGTAAGAAGATTGAATCAACATGTTATCATTAATAATAATGCTAAGCCACTAGAAGAATTACAGTATAAAATAGTTCCAAAAATAAAAGAAATAATTAGTGACTTGACAACACCTGAATACACTAGAACACTTATCGTATCCGTTGGTTTTAAAAGACCATTAAAAGTGAACAAGAATGTATTTAAAAGAATAAAATTAGTAATTCAGGAAAATATCGAAACAACAAGAAAAGATTTAAAAATTTCAATTAATAAAAATCTTGACCTAAGGTTCTTTAGATCTGACTTACGATTAAGCAAATCCATAATATTTGGGACTGAATTAGATTCTGACTCTGGAGGTTATGTTGTTTCAAATATTTATAACAATCTGAAACTTGTTGTAAATGAGAAAGAAAAGAAGATAGAAAAGTTTTATAATGAATATAAAAAATGGTGGCTGATTGTTGTTGACCATATAGCTTATGGAATTGACTCATTTGATTTTGAACAATTATCTGAATTTCAAATGATTCAATCTAAATTTGAAAAAATATTCATTGTATCACCCACTTTACTTGAAGAATCACGAGAATTGAAATTTAAAAATGCCAGTGCCTAACACACGGTATAGTGCATGGCAGTACTTTTAAACAATATAATTCTACGTTCGCTGCCAGCTCGTTTCGTCCTGACAGTTCCTATCCTATCGGACAGAAACTGCCACGACACCATACCGCGGGAACGTTAGCCTTAATTGCCTATTATACTAGATCGTATTAATCGTAATTATTTGGTAAAAAAACTTTGTATCTTTGTATCAATGATGGATTCAAATAAAATATTATCTGAAATAAAAAACACAGTGTATGGAAAGTATCCAGATGCTAAGATTATTTTATACGGATCAAGAGCAAGAGGAGACTTCAGAAATGATTCTGATTGGGACTTAGTAATACTCCTAAATCAAGAGAAAATAACCAATGAAATAGAAGAAACAATCACTGATCCATTATATGACCTGGAGATTGAATTTGGCGAAGTAATTAGTCCAATGGTTTATTCAAAGAAAGATTGGAATAATAAATACTCTGTGACTCCTTTTTTTAAAAATGTAATGACAGAGGGTAAATCATTATGACAGAATATAACTCTAGTGATTATTCTAATTATAGGATTAAAAGAGCAAATGAAACAATAACTGAAGTAGAGATTCACATTAAAAATGGATTCTGGAATACTGCTATAAACAGAATGTATTATGCTTGTTTTTATGCAGTAGGTGCTCTCTTGATAAAAAATGGGATTGAGACTTCAAGTCATTCAGGTACGAGATTAAAATTTGGACAACTTTTTGTAAAAAATGGATTGATTGGCAAAGACTTATCTAAAATATATTCCGATCTATTTGAAAAACGTCATAAAGGAGATTATAATGACTTCTTTGATTATGACCAAGAAACCGTTGAAAGATTATTTCCTAAAGCAAAATTATTCATCCAGACTATTGAAGCATATTTAAAAAACAACTAAGGCTAACACGCGGTCATAGTGCATGCGGTTTTGTTTTAATTTGCAAAACCACATTCCGTATGCCGGCGTTTTCGGCTTGACAGTCACCACTCCGTGGGACAGTCAACCGCACGACACCATACAACGGGAACGTTGTAAGCCATAATAGAAATCTTAATTATGAGAGGTTTTCTATACATACTATTATTTGTTCTGTTTTAT